>JALFNS010000039.1 GCA_022773945.1 Clostridiales bacterium | reverse complement strand
AATTACAGATGTTGAACTGCAGATTAACAGCGTAGGATGTCCGGAATGCAGAGGCAAACACAGGGAGGCTCTCAAGAAGTTCCTGGAGCCGAAATACGATGAGCTCTGTCCAACATGCCAGGAAAGATATCACACAAATCCAATGAGAATTCTTGACTGCAAGTCACCGATAGATCAGGAGCTGGTTAAGGATGCACCGATGATGCTGGATTATCTCTGCGACGACTGCAGAGAGGCCTTTGAAGATCTCAAGAAGAATCTGGATGCCTTTGGAATTGAGTATGTGGTAAATCCTAAGATTGTAAGAGGTCTTGACTACTACACCAAGACTGCTTTTGAGTTTGTAACCAAGAAGATCGGTGCTCAGGGCACAGTGTGCGGCGGCGGCAGATACGACGGACTGGTTGAGGAAATCGGCGGACCGTCAACCCCCGGAGTAGGCTGGGGCATGGGCAAGGAGAGAATTCTCATGACCATGGAGGCCTGCGGACACGAGATACCGGAACCGGATGGCGCAGATGTGTTCATCGCCTTCATGGGAGAGGAAGCCAAGGCGGCCGGAATTAAGCTCATGGCTGAGCTGAGAAGGAAGGGGCTGGCTGTTCAGATGGATGTTATGGGCAGAAATATCAAGAATCAGTTCAAGTTCGCCAACCGTATAGGAGCCAAGAAGACGGTAGTTATCGGAGAGAATGAGCTTGCCGAGAACAAGTTCCAGGTTAAGGACATGACGACACACGAGCAGACTGAGGTTCCTATGGAGAGCCTCATCGATGAACTGATGAAATAAAGGAGACATTAAGAAATGCTATTTAAACGTTCACATATGTGCGGAGAACTGAGAAAAGAGAACGCGGGAGAACAGGTTGTTCTCAACGGATGGGTGCAGAAGAGCAGGAACCTGGGAGGACTGATATTCTGCGATATCCGTGACAAGACGGGAATAACCCAGGTTGTCTTCGACGATACGGTTCCCCGTGAACTCTTCGACAGAGCAGATACTCTGAGAAGCGAGTACGTTATAGGTGTTAAAGGGCAGGTGAGAGAAAGAGAATCCAAAAATCCTGACATGCCTACCGGAGATGTGGAGATTCTCGCGGGAGACCTGGTGATTTATTCGACTGCCGACACACCGCCTATATACATCAAGGATGACGACAATGTGGACGATAACCTGAGACTGAAGTACAGATATCTGGATCTGAGAAAGAAGAAGATGCAGGACAACCTTCTCTTCAGGGCCAGACTCACCAATATAGCCAGAGATTATTTCGCCGGAGAGGGATTCACGGAAGTGGAGACACCGGTACTCATCAAATCCACACCGGAAGGCGCCAGAGACTATCTGGTTCCTTCACGTGTCAATCAGGGACATTTCTATGCGCTGCCTCAGTCACCTCAGACCTTCAAGCAGCTTCTCATGGTTGGCGGCACGGACAGGTATTTCCAGATAGCCAAGTGCTTCAGAGACGAGGACCTGAGAGCGGACAGACAGCCTGAATTCACACAGATAGACCTGGAGATGTCCTTTGTGGATGTTGACGATGTAATAGAAATTCAGGAAGGCTTCATGAAACGCGTGTTCAGAGAACTCAAGGGAATAGATCTGGAGACTCCTTTCCCTAGAATGACATGGGATGAAGCCATGAACAGATACGGAAGCGACAAGCCGGATATCAGATTCGGTTTCGAACTTCAGGATATTACAGAACTCGTCAAGGACTGCGGTTTCAGGGTGTTCACCGATGCCATCGAGGCAGGCGGAAGCGTGAGAGGAATCTGCATTGAGGGCGGAGCTCAGGCCTACACCAGGAAGAAGATAGACAAGCTTACTGAAGCGGTGAAGAGCTACGGAGCCAGAGGTATGGTATGGATGAAGGTAACCGAGGAAGGTGTATCGTCCTCCGTGAACAAGTTCTTCAGCCCTGAGGAGCTCAGGAATATTGCCGATACAATGGGAGCAGGCACGGGAGATCTGATTCTCATTGTTTCGGATAAGAACAAGGTTGTATATGACAGCCTCGGCTTCCTGAGAAGACATATTGCCGGTGAAATGGGACTTCTCGACGATGAGGATTACAAATTCCTCTGGGTTGTTGATTTCCCTCTCTTCGAGTACGACGAGAAGGAGGACAGATGGTCCGCAATGCACCATCCGTTCACATCGCCGAGAGAAGAGGATGCCGAGCTTCTCAAGACGGATCCTCACAAATGCAAGGCCAATGCCTACGATATAGTGCTTAACGGTGTTGAGCTGGGCGGAGGAAGCATCAGAATCCATGACAGAGAAATGCAGGAGGATATGTTCAGGGCGCTCAATATGGGAGAAGAGGAGATTCAGGAGAAATTCGGATTCCTCGTTGAGGCTTTCAGATACGGTGCACCGCCGCACGGCGGACTGGCCTACGGACTGGACAGACTTATAATGCTTCTCACGGGAGAAAAATCCATCAGAGAGGTAATAGCATTCCCTAAGAATCAGAATGCCCAGTGTATGGTAAGCGAAGCTCCGGGAACGGTTGATGATGTTCAGCTTGAAGAGCTGGGCATAGCACTGAGAGCCGGCAGCGAAGAATAGACGATGGTAAGGAAGATAGGCATATTGGGAGGATCCTTCGATCCTGTTCACAGGGGACATATCAGACTGGCGGAGGATGCCCTCAGAGAAGCCGGACTCGATTGTGTTCTTCTGATTCCTGCCGCAGTACAGCCTTTTAAGCAGGATGTGAAGACGGCGTCGGGCAGTCACAGGCTCAACATGCTCAGAATCGCCACGGAGAACAGGAATGGTCTTCGTGTGTCAGACTATGAGATAAGGCAGAAAGGTGTATCTTACACATACCTGACGATGAGAGCGATTCAGAAGCTGGCTGACGAGGCGTGCGGAGAAGGAGAGGAGGCTCGCCTCCACTTCATCACCGGGACGGATGCCTTCCTGAAAATAGACACATGGATGGAGGGAGAGGAGCTCCTTTCATCATATTCATACATAGTCGGTACGAGACCGGGATACAGACAGGATGAGCTGGAAATATACATTGAGGGTATCAGGAAGAAATACGGGACTGAGGTAATTAACCTGCCCGGCGTGCAACTCAACATAAGTTCTACCGAAGTCCGTGAGCGTATTCGCTCGGGGCTTGAGACAGGCAGTCTGCTTCCCGAAGGGGTAGAGAGGTATATTAAAGAAAATGAACTCTATATATAAGGTTTACGGGACGAAATACGATTACAACACACTTGTGGAGCTGATAAACGGTTATATGGAGAGCCATCTCAAGGACTCACGCATAGTGCATACCAAAGGCGTTGTCTATGCGGCTCTCGGACTTTGCATGCTCTACGGGGGAGACAAGGACAAGGCCAAAATCGCGGCTCTGTGCCACGATATAGCGAAGTACGTGCCGGACGAGAAGGCCAACAGGTATGTGAAACGCCTGGGCCTGCCTGATTATTACATGAACAACAACAATCTGGTGCACAGCAAAATCGCCTGCGAAATAATGAAAGAAGAATGGGGGATTACCGACGAGGAGATTCTCAATGCGGTATCATACCACACGACAGGTCGTGCAGGCATGAGCAAGCTGGAGAAGATTATCTATCTGGCGGATGCCTCCGAGCCCGGAAGGTATTATCCGGGGGTTGATATAATCAGGGCGGATCTTGAGGAGAGCCTTGACAAGGGATGTATAAGTTCTCTGGAGAGAACCATAGAATATTTAACGGAAGAGGGCAAGTTCATCGACCCGGACACTTTGAGGGCCGTTGAATACCTTAAGAATGAGGAGATTTAAGATGAGTGAACAGAGAGAGAAAGCTGACAGAATCGCAAAAGTCCTGGACGAGAAGAAGGGCATCGATGTGAGCATAATCGACGTGGCCGAGAAGTCCGGTTTCGCTGACTACTTCGTACTCTGCACGGGAGGAAGCGAAAGACAGGTGGCGGCGCTTGTCGATGCTGTTGAGGACACCATGGAGCCTGTGGGTGTATTTCCCAAGAACATTGAGGGAAGGAAGACTTCAGGCTGGATGCTCATGGACTACGGCGATGTAATAGTGAATATTATGACCCCGGAGATGAGAGAAAAGTACAATATCGAAAAGATCTGGGGCGATTGTGAAATAGAAGAAATCAACTGATGGAGGAAGATAAATGCAGGAAAGATACGATTTCGCTAAAATTGAAAGCAAATGGCAGAAAATCTGGGAGGATACGAAGGCCTTCAAGGTTGAGGAGGATGAGAGCAAGGAGAAATACTACGTTCTCGAGATGTTCCCTTACCCGTCAGGCAAGCTTCACATGGGACATGTGCGTAACTATTCCATAGGAGACGTCATAGCCAGATTCAAGAAGATGAACGGCTTCAACGTTCTGCATCCAATGGGCTACGATGCCTTCGGACTGCCGGCTGAGAACGCGGCTATCAAACACAATGTCGAACCGGCCGAATGGACATGGAGCAACATTGAGGAGATGAACAGACAGCTGAGAGAGCTGGGACTTTCATACGACTGGGACAGAGAGGTTGCCACGGCACATCCTGAATACTACAAGTGGATGCAGTGGATTTTTATCCAGTTCTACAACAAGGGGCTGGCATACAAGAAGGAGAGCGAGGTAAACTGGTGTCCGAGCTGCCAGACCGTGCTCGCCAACGAGCAGGTAGTTGACGGCTGCTGCGAGAGATGCGGAAGCCCTGTGGGCAAGAAGAGTCTCTCCCAGTGGTATTTCAAGATAACCGACTACGCAGAGAGACTTCTCAGCAATCTGGACAAGCTGGACGGATGGCCGGAGAAGGTCAAGACAATGCAGAGAAACTGGATCGGTAAATCTCACGGTACGGAGGTAACCTTCGGCATCAAGGATTCCGAGGATACTCTCACCGTATTCACAACGAGAGTTGATACGATTTACGGTACCACATTCATGGTACTGGCACCGGAATATCCTACAGTTATCGAGATGGTGGAAGGTACCGAATATGAGGCGCCTGTCAGAGAATACATCGACAGATGCGCTCACATGAGCGAGATAGACAGAACATCCACGACCAACGAGAAGACAGGTGTGTTTATCGGCAAGTATGCTGTTAATCCGTTCTCCGGAGCCGAGATGCCTATATACATCTCCGACTACGTTCTCATGGGATACGGAACAGGTGCCGTAATGGGTGTTCCTGCTCACGACCAGCGTGACTTCGACTTCGCCACCAAGTTCGGCATCGATATCATACCTGTTATAGATCCGCAGGATCCTGATGTTGATATAAACAATCTCAAGGAGGCCTGCGCGGCTGAAGGCGTCGTTATCAACTCCGGCGAGTTCAACGGAATGAACAACAAGGACGCCATAGAGGAAATTTCACGTGTTGCCGAGGAGATAGGAATCGGCCGCAAGACGATAAACTACAGACTGAGAGACTGGCTCGTATCCAGACAGAGATACTGGGGAACTCCTATACCTATGATATACTGCGAGGACTGCGGATGGGTTCCTGAGAAGGAGGAGAATCTGCCTGTAATGCTTCCTACGGACGTTGAGTTCACAGGCAAAGGCGAATCTCCTATAGTTACGAGCAAAACCTTCGTGGACACGGTATGTCCTGTATGCGGCAAACCGGCCAGGAGAGAGGTTGACACCATGGATACATTCCTTGATTCGTCATGGTACTTCCTCAGATACTGCGATGCCAGAAATGAAGATGAAATCTTCTCCAAGGACAAGGTTGACTACTGGATGAACGTGGACCAGTACATAGGAGGCGTTGAGCACGCAATACTCCACCTCATGTATGCACGTTTCTTCCAGATGGCTCTCTATGATCTGGGCCTGGTTAAGAACGAGGAACCTTTCGAGAACCTTCTCACTCAGGGAATGGTAATCAAGGACGGAGCCAAGATGAGCAAATCGCTGGGCAATGTCGTTTCACCTGCCGAGATAATTGAGAAGTACGGAGCCGATACAGCCAGACTGTTCATACTTTTCGCAGCACCGCCTGAGAGAGAGCTTGACTGGTCCAACAAGGGAGTTGAAGGAAGCTACAGATTCCTTAACCGTATATGGAGACTCGTATACGAGTTCAAGGAGAAGTATGACACTTCAGACACGAAGTACGAAATCACAAGTGACGGCGACAGGGCTCTGGAATATGCTCTCAACTACACGATCAAGAAGGTTACCGAAGACGTAAGAGACAGATTCAACTTCAATACGGCTATCAGTGCCATTATGGAGCTTGTTAACGAGATGTACAGATACAAGGAGGGCGAAGTCAACGAAGGTCTCTACGCTTTCGCTGTGAAGAATCTCATTGTGCTCATCGCACCTTTCGTACCTCATATTTCCGAGGAGCTCTGGGAGAATCTGGAGTACGGCGGTTCCGTTCACCAGCAGAGCTGGCCGGAATACGACGAGAGCAAGCTGGTCAAGGATACAGTGGAGATAGTTGTACAGATTAACGGCAAGAACAAGGAGAAGATAAATATTCCGGGTGATGCGGGCAGAGACGAGATGCTTGCCATCGCGGAAGAGAACGAAACAATCAGAAGTCTTACCGAGGGAAAGAACGTAGTCAAGATGATAGCTGTTCCGGGAAGACTTATAAACATAGTAGTAAAGGGTTGATTAGATGAGTGAAAGGAAAGTACAGAATCAGAAGGGGAAAAGCACAGGAGGCAGGAAGCAGCAGGCTCCGCCTAAAAAGAACGTAAAAAAATCCAGGGGAAGCTCCTCCGGCAAACCGGCGGAGGTGAAGGTCATTCCCCTGGGAGGTCTTGGAGAAATCGGCAAGAACATGACCGCCATCGAATATAAAAATGAGATTCTGCTCGTTGACTGCGGGCTCTCATTTCCGGACGATGACATGTTCGGCATAGACAAGGTTATTCCGGACTTTGATTATCTCCTTAAATCGGACAAGAAAATCAGAGGACTGATAATCACTCACGGACATGAGGATCATATAGGTGCGGTGCCTTATCTTCTCCAGAAAATAAACGTGCCGGTATACGGTCTCAGATTCCCGCTGGGTCTTATTGAGAACAAGCTCAAGGAGCACGGCATCCGAGGAGATCTGAGAGCCATATCGCCGGGCAAGGAGTTCAGAGTGGGAAGCTCTTTCACCATCGAGCCACTGAGAATAACTCACTCCATAGCCGACTCCGTATGCTACAGCATCAAGACGCCTGCGGGAAGGATATTCCACACGGGAGATTTCAAGATAGACTACACTCCGGTTGACGGCAATCCCATAGATTTCGCCAGGTTCGCCCAGATAGGGTCGGAAGGCGTTCTCCTCATGATGGCGGACAGCACCAATGTCATGAGACAGGGATACACCCAGTCGGAGAAGGTGGTGGGCGAGACTCTGGAGGGAATATTCAGAAGCTCCAAGAAGAGAATAATAATCGCCACATTCTCATCAAACGTTCACAGAATACAGAAGATTATCGATATAGCTCTCCTCTGCAAGAGGAAGGTGGCCATATCCGGCAGGAGCATGGTAAATGTTGTGGATCTGGCCAGAGAGATGGGGTACATCAAGATACCTGACAGGAGTCTTGTGGATCTGAACAAGGCCAACAACATACCGGACAAGGAGCTTGTGGTAATCACCACGGGAAGCCAGGGAGAACCTATGTCGGCCCTGGCCAGAATGGCATCAAACGATCACAAGGCGATAAACATAAGAAAGAACGACATGGTAATTCTTTCGTCCACGCCTGTTCCGGGCAACGAGCTGACGGTTTCAAATGTTGTTAACCAGCTCGTGGCCAAGGGAGCTGAGGTTATCTACTCGGACATAGCCGAGACACACGTGAGCGGACATGCCTGCCAGGAGGAGCTCAAGCTCATGCATTCTCTCATAAGGCCGAAGTACTTCATGCCTGTGCACGGAGAGTCAAGGCATCTGCAGAGGCATGCGGATCTGGCCGCTGAGCTGGGAATGCCGCGGGAGAACGTTTTCATACTCGATAACGGAGACTGTCTGAGTCTCTCATCGAAATCCGCGGTCAAGACGGAGAAGTACTGCTCCGCCGAGGGTATAATGGTCGACGGTCTGGGCATCGGAGATGTGGGCAACATAGTCCTCAGAGACAGAAGACTCCTCTCCGAATCGGGACTTATAATACTTGTCGCCGCTATAGACAGGAAGGCAGGATATATAGTTTCGGGACCTGATATCATATCCAGAGGCTTCGTGTATGTGAGAGAAAACGAGGATCTCATAGATGCCGCCTGTGCAAAGGCCGAGGAGATTATAAATGCAGGTCTGGAGGACGGAGTCAAGGACTGGAACAGCATCAAGACTGCCGTCAGAGAAGGCCTCAGGAAGTATATATACAACAAGACCAAGAGAAATCCCGTTATATTGCCGATATTTATGGAGGTATGATTATGAACGTATACGACCAGGCGCACAAGCTGGCTGACGCCATCAGGGAATCGGAGGAATTCAAGAGATACAACGATGTGAAGAAGAAGGTTGAGGCCAATCCCGATCTCGACAAGGCTATCAAGGACTTTACGAAGAAGCAGTTCGAACTTCAGGCGAGTCAGATGATGGGCAAGGAGATGGATATGGAGGCAATGCAGCAGATTCAGCAGCTGGGGGCAGTGCTCCTTCAGGATCCTCTCACCAACGAGTTTTTCCAGTGTCAGATGAGATTCAGCACCATGATGGCCGATGCATACAAGATAATAGGCGATGTGGCGGACTTCGGCTTCGGACCTATGGGTGACATGGGAAGCTTTCGCTAGGTACTTGAAATGTATGGCGATTTTGGTATAATTTAATGGATATATGATATGTATTGAAGAAAGGCGAATATACTATGATTTATGCAGGCGATTTTAGAAAAGGCATTACATTCGAAATTGATGGAGATCCGCATGTTGTTATAGATTTCCAGCATGTTAAGCCGGGCAAGGGTGCCGCTTTCGTGAGAACGAAGCACAAGAACATTCTGACCGGAGCCATTAAGGAAGAGTCCTTCAATCCGGACGCCAAGTTCCCGAAGGCTCACATCGAGACGAAGACAATGCAGTATCTCTACAATGACGGAGAGCTCTACTATTTCATGGACCCTGAGACATTCGATCAGATTCCTCTCACTTACGACCAGGTTGAGGATGCTATGAAGTATCTCAGAGAAAATGATGAAGCCACAATCAAATTCTACAAGGACAATGCATTCCTCGTTGAGGCTCCTAACTTCGTTGACCTGACGGTTATCGAGACGGAACCGGGCGTTAAGGGCGACACAGCCACAAACGTTACAAAGGATGCCACTGTAGAGACAGGTGCGGTAATCAGAGTTCCTATTTTCATTGAAGAGGGTGAGAAAATCCAGATTGACACCAGAACAGGAGAATATCTGGGCAGATCCAAGTAAATTAATATGAACGCAGAAAAGGGGACGTTTACGTCCCTCTTTTTGCTCAGGAGGAAAATCTATGAGGAGTAAAGGGTCATCCGGGCTCAAGGCGGTGGTAATTGCCGCTGCAGTTGTCGTGGCGGTATTCACGGGAGGAATCGTTTTTTATCTTTCGGGGACGGGATGCGTCGATGCCACCGACAAGAACGACATAACAGTAGAGATACCGCAGGGAAGCGGAGCTTCTTCAATAGTTGCCATACTCGACGAGGCGGGACTTGTGAAGAACAGCTTTTGCGCGAAAATAAGCGCCCGTATCGGCGGATACGACACGCTGCAGGCCAATACATATGTATTTAACAAGTCCATGAGCCTGAGAGAGATGATGAAGGCCATCAACACGGGGGATTTCGACTATCTGTCCAAGGAGAGCTTCGAGATGAAGGAGGGCTACAGGCTGCAGCAGAATGCCGGGCTTCTGGCTGAGGCAATTCCTTTCAGCAGGAAGGAGATACTGAGCTGCTGGAGCGACAAGGCCTATCTCAAGGAGCTTATCGACAGCTACTGGTTCCTGACGGATGATATTCTGGACAAGGATGTTATGTATCCTCTCGAAGGATATCTCTTCCCTGATACATATTTCATAACCGAGGAGAATCCTACCATCGAGAGCGTCACGGAGATGATGCTGGACAATACGGACAGAGTTCTCAGCGAGAGAAAAAGTCAGATTGAGGCATCCGGATACACTGTGCACGAATTCCTCTCACTGGCCTCCATAGTGTGCAAGGAAGGCGGAAGCAACGAGAGTGAGGCGCCGCACATAGCCGGAGTGTTCATAAACAGGCTGAATAAGAACATGAGCCTGGGAAGCGATGTAACAGTGTGCTATATATACCAGGAGGACCGTGTGGATCTCAAGCAGTCACAGCTTGCTTCTGATTCACCGTACAACACCAGGAAGTTTGCAGGACTCACACCGGGTCCTATATGCTCCGTTCCTGTCATTGATATGGATGCGGTTCTGAATTACGAGAAGACGGATGATCTCTTCTTCTATGCCGGACCTGACGGTACCGTGTATTATGCGGAGACCCAGGCGGGGCATGATAAGAACATTCAGGAGCATCCGTGGACAGAAGAGGACCTTAACTGACTATGAATATTGTAAATCCTGTAATCAGCAGTTATACGGACGGTTTCTACAGGCCGCTGAACGATGAGCTCGGTAAGCTGAGAGCACAAGGTGAGGAGGAGCACGTACCAATAATTCTCAGAGAAACTGAGACCTTTCTCAGGCCTATAACGGAGATGAGAAAGCCGGAGAAGGTTCTGGAGATAGGATGCGCCATAGGCTACTCAGCCTCATTCTTCGCATCAGCCTGCGACTGCAGCGTGACCACCGTGGAAGCAGATGAAGGCATGTTCAATACTGCAAAGGCCAATATAGCCGGTCTCGGTCTCTCTGACAGAATCAGGGTGATTCACGGAGACGGAATCAAGGTTCTGGAGGAACTTTCACCTGATGAGGACGGCCTCTACGATATGGTGTTCATAGATGCGGCCAAAAGTCACTACAGAAGCTTCTGGGACAGGGCTCTGCCCCTCTGCAGTGACGGGGCGCTGATAATCTGCGACAACATTCTCATGAAGGGAATGACCGCTTCGGACGAATTCGACACCAGAGGCAGATACAAGACGAGTATGCGTAGGATGAGAGAATTCCTGGAATACATAGGGAGTATTCCGTACGGGGAGACATATGTACTCCCGGTGGGTGACGGAATATCCCTGAGCATAATAGATAAAGAGAAGATATAGATGAGAAAAATGGAACTTCTGGCACCTGCCGGAGATCTTGAAAAACTGAAGATTGCCGTTGACTACGGTGCAGACGCGGTGTACTTCGGGGGAGAGGCATTCTCACTCCGGGCCGGTGCAGGCAATCTTACAATCGAAGAAATGAGAGAAGGCATCGAATACGCCCATGAGAGAGGCGTGAGATGTCATCTTACACTTAACATATTTCCCCATAACGAGGATTTGAAGCCTTTGAGAGCGTACATCAGGGAGGTTGCACCTCTTAAACCTGACGCTTTCATAGTGTCCGATCCTTCTGTTATCATACTTCTGAAGGAGGAGGTGCCCGGCTACGAAATCCACCTGTCCACTCAGGCCAACATGACAAACTGCATGACGGCAGAATTCTGGAGGAGACAGGGTGTAAGCCGCATAGTCCTCGCCAGAGAGCTTTCTCTCGAGGAAATCGGAGAAATCAGGAAGAACCTCAGCGATGATGTGGAGCTTGAATGCTTCGGCCACGGTGCCATGTGCATATCCTATTCGGGAAGATGCCTGCTGAGCAATTTTATGACGGGGCGGGATGCCAACAGGGGAGCCTGCGCTCATCCCTGCAGATACAGCTACCGTCTGGAGGAGGCGAAACGGCCGGGCGAGTACTGGCCGATCGAGGAGGATTCCAGAGGAACCTACATAATGAACAGCAAAGACCTGTGCATGCTGGAGCATATCGGAGACCTGCACAGAGCCGGTGTTGCATCTCTCAAGATTGAGGGCCGCATGAAGAGCATATTCTATGTGGCACACGTGATCAAAGCCTACAGGCAGGCTATAGATGCATTTTACGAAGGCAGAGAACCGGATCCGGGTATCATGGAGGAAATGTGCAAGGCCAGTCACAGGGAGTTCACCACAGGCTTCTATTACAGCAGGCCCGGAGATGAAGGACAGAACTACCTGTCAAGTGCATACACCAGAGACTACAGTTTTCTGGCTCTTGTCAGAAAATACGATCCGGACAGCGGAATGGCCGTCCTGGAGCAGAGAAACAAAATCGAAATCGGAGACAGGGTGGAGCTCTTCGGACCGGAGGGGGATTTCTTCACCCAGACCGTAAATGAAATGTATGATGAAGAGGGAGAGGCGATTTCTGCCGCACCTCATCCTCAGCAGACAGTGAGAATTTCAATGGTTCAGCCTGTCGGCGAATCATGGATGATGAGAAAGGAGAACAAATAATATGTCATCGGACCCTTTACCCATATGGGGAATAGCAGTTCTTGTGATAACAGCAGCCGTTAACGGTTACTTCGCCGCTTCAAGGCGAGCAATAACCGAAGTGAACAAGGCGGGAATAAGAGCACAGGCAGATGAAGGCAACAGGAAAGCTGCACGTCTTGTGGAGCTTATCGACAGCCCTCACGAGTACAAGCTGTCAATAAGAGCCTTCAACGTTCTAATGTGGATGTTCTTCGGCATTATGGCGGAATATGTGTTCGCAGGCCCTCTGGCAGTACTCCTGTCAGAAACCGGACTTGGAGAGAATGTGTGCCTGATAATTTCCGCAGTGGCGGTACTTCTGCTGGCCGGTGTCGTGATGCTCGCTCTGGGCGAGGTTTTCCCGCGGAGAATAGCAGTGGTTCATGCGGAGGGAGTTGCCCTCCACACATCAGCTGCCGCAAAGGCCATGGTGATAATCATGAGACCTATGACGCTGTGCACTGCTGTTATAGTATTCCTTATGATGAAGCTCTTCCGTCAGCCAACGGATGCCAATGACAATGTGTATTCCGAGGATGACATAGTGGAGATGCTGGAGGCCGGCCGTGAGAGCGGAGAACTGAAGGAGGAAGGCAAGAAGATGATAACGGGAGTCTTCGCCTTCGATGACCTGCTGGCATACGAGATAATGACTCCGCGTACCGAAGTCTTCGCCATAGATGTGAACGATCCGGCGGAGGAATATATAGACAGGCTCATGGAGCTCAGGTTCTCCAGAATTCCTGTATATGACGATGACAGTGACAATATAATAGGCATACTCTACATCAAGGATTACCTCATCAAGGCCAGAGAGGAAGGCTTTGACAATGTGGATATCAGAGGTATACTGAGAAAGCCCTATTTCGTTCCCGAGACAAAGAATATAGACTCACTCTTCTTCGAGCTTCAGAAGACGAAGCAGCATATAGCCGTCCTTATAGACGAGTACGGCGGTTTCAGCGGCATAGTTACCCTGGAGGACATAATTGAAGAGGTTATGGGCGATATCGATGATGAGTATGATATTGAGGATGAAGAGATAAAGAAAATCGGATATAATCTTTATATGGTTGAAGGCGGTATGGATCTGGACGATCTTAACGAGGAGACGGGAATACTGCTTGAATCCGGGGATTCGGAAACTGTGGGAGGCTTTATTCTCAACCTTCTGGGAGAGATTCCCGACGAGAGCAGTATCGACAGAGAAATACCCTACGAAAACCTGGTATTCACCATTAAATCCATTAAAGACAGACGTATAGAGAAGATAACATTGAAAGTGAATTCTGATGACAGAAGAAAAGATTAACGTATCGGACGAGATAATAGCCGTTTGTGCCGTCAATGCCGCTTTGAAGACAGACGGAGTCGCATCAATGGACGGAGGAATTACAAACACCCTCAGCAGGAACATCCTGGGAAGGGAACTCGTGTCAAAGGGTGTCAAGGTTGACAGAGACAAAAAGAACGATATTATCGTAGACGTTCACATTATAGTCCGTTACGGATGCAAAATCCCGGCTGTAGCCTGGGACATACAGGAAAATGTGAAGAAGGAAATCAGGGAAATGACGGGACAGAATGTCAAAGCCGTTAATATTCATGTGCAGGGAGTGAAGACAGATGACACGAAATGAAGCCAGAACCATAATGATGCAGATACTCTACGAGCTTGATGCCTCCGGAGCACTGACGGGAGAAGACCCTGCCGGCACGGCACGACGTCTGGCGGGAGAGAAGCTCGTCGGCAATCACGGTGAGAGAGGCGCGGACCTCCTGGGTAACATCGTGGAGAATCTGCAGAAAATTGACGATATCATAAACAGCTGCAGCAGCAGATGGAAGACAGGAAGAATGCCCAAGGTGGATCTGGCAATAATGAGACTTGCTACGGGAGAAATGCTCTTTTCGGAAGATATTCCCGAGGCTGTGTCCGTAAACGAAGCCATTAACCTGGCCAAGAAGTTCAGCACGGAGAATTCCGCCAGATTCGTACACGGAGTTCTCGGATCTGTGACTGCCGGGCTGAAGAAAGATGAAGAATAAAGTCGTTCTGGGAATCGACACCAGCAACTACAAGACGTCTCTGGCTCTGACCGGAGGCGATGAAATAATCTGTGACATCAGGAGTTTCCTGACGGTAAGACCGGGAGAGAAGGGCCTTAGACAGTCGGAAGCTCTGTTTCAGCATGTTAAGAATCTCCCGGTTCTCATGAAAGAAATGAGAGAAATCTACGATGGCCCTATTGACGGAATCGCCTGTTCGGACAGACCCAGACCTGTCGACGGTTCCTACATGCCCTGCTTTCTGGCCGGACTTGAGCTGGGAAAATCTCTGGCTGCGGCCATGAAGATACCGGTAGTGACATTCTCACATCAGGAGGGTCATATAGAGGCTGTGCGCAGAGGAACACCCGTAAGTGACGGCGAGGAGTTTCTCGCATGCCACTTCAGCGGCGGAACTACTGAGCTTCTCAGAGTGAAACCCGCATCGGCCTATGATCCGGAGGTAGTGGGAGGCACCAGGGACATCGCTCTCGGACAGGTTCTTGACAGAGCCGGCGTTGCGATGGGATACGATTTCCCCTGCGGCGAGGAGATGGACAGGTACGCTCTGGAGACGGGCGTGACAACCCATGTCCTGACAGCGATCAAGGTCAGGAACGGTGAGATAAATCTTTCGGGCATAGATACGCAGATTAAAAAATTCATACCGGAGCTGGGGCGAAGCCTGACGGGAGAAATATTCATGAAGCTGGCTGAAGCCGTTTCGGCTATGATAGTCCAGGCCTGTGACAGGACCTCAATAAGAAGAGTAATCATGTCGGGCGGCGTGGCCTCGAGCCGGTTTATACGCAGGGAAACGGCTGAGAAGCTGGCAGAAAACAATATAGAAGTCTATTTCGATGAGAGAGGACTCTCCTCGGACAACGCGGTGGGTATCGCCTATCTGGGAGGAAGATTTTTATGGGAATGAATCCTGTGTCCGTGGGACAGCTGAACAATTACATATCGAGAGTTCTCAAGACGGACCCTATCCTGAGCAGCGTTTCGGTCAGGGGAGAAATCTCAAATCTGAAGTTTCACGGAAGCGGTCACGTGTATTTCTCCATGAAGGATGCAGAATCGAAGATAAACTGCTTTCTCAGCTCATCGGCGGCAGAGAAGATTATATCCCCTCTGGAGGAGGGCATGGAGATTGTGGCAACGGGCAGCATATCCGTCTACCTGAGAGGAGGCTACTACTCCCTTAACATCAGAGACATTCAGGTTAACGGTGAAGGCCAGCTGGCCATAAGGTTCCAGCAGCTGAAGAAGGCGCTGGAGTGCGAGGGACTCTTTGACCCGGCACACAAGAAGCCGCTGCCGGAACACCCAGAGAGAATCGCAGTGGTGACATCTCCTACGGGAGCTGCCGTCAGGGATATTATAAGAACCATAACCGAGAAGAACAATTCCACAGACATTCTCATCTGCCCCGTGCTTGTGCAGGGGCCTGCGGCCGCTGCGGAGATAAGCTCCATGATTGACTACATCAACAGCAGCAGGAAGGATGTTGACATAATTATAGCCGGCCGGGGCGGAGGCTCCATGGAGGAGCTGTGGGTCTTCAATGAAGAGGTCGTCGCCAGAAGTATCTACGCTTCTGAGATTCCCGTAATATCGGCGGTCGGTCATGAGACTGACTTCACCATTGCGGATTTTGCGGCTGACTTCAGGGCGGCAACCCCTACGGGAGCCGCGGAGATGGCGGTTCCCGACACGAGAAGGCTGGATGAATACACACGGAGCCTGCGGGATTCCATGAGAGATGCGATTATGCAGAGAATCAGCAGAGCCGGTGACAGAATAGAGGCGTTGAAGGCGGCCGTTGAAGCTGCCGATCCGTCGCTTCCGCTGGGCAGAGGCTATGCCATGATAAGAGACATGCAGGGCCGGCCTGTGACGGATATATCGGGTCTTAAGCCTGAAGACAGGATAAGGCTGGAGACGGCGGGAGGATACGCTGAGGCTACAGTCAGAGAAGTATGGAGAGATGAGAAATGAGTGATAAGAATACCACCTTCGAGGATGCTCTCAGGAAGCTGGAGCAGTCATCGGAGAAGCTGAGAGATCAGCAGACCACTCTGGATGAGGCCATTGAGAGCTACGAAAAAGGACTCGAGGCCTACAGAGAATGCAGGGAAATCCTGAACAGGGCGGAACAGAAGATAGAAACACTGAGCAGAGAGGAGGAATGAGATGAAGGAGTACACATTTGAGAATTACAAGGAGCTTATTGAGGAGCATCTGACGGACTTCATTCCGGATATCGACCACAAGAGCATAACACTCTATGATGCCATGAAGTACAGTCTGGCTGCGGGAGGCAAGCGGGTAAGACCGGTGCTTCTGCTGGCGGCATGCGACTTCTGCGGAGGCAATGTTGAGGAGGCACTGCCTTACGCCTGCGCAGTGGAGTATATTCATACGTATTCCCTGATACACGACGATCTGCCGTGTATGGACGATGACGACATGAGAAGAGGACAGCCAACAAACCACAAGGTTTACGGCGAGGCAATAGCTACTCTGGCAGGAGACGGACTCCAGTCGGCGGCCTTCGAGGCAATGTCCAGAGACATGCTTCTCTATCTTGATGACGACAAAGCCCTCAAGAACAGGATAAGAGCCTACAACGAAATATGCAGAGGCTCCGGAGTCAGGGGCATCATAGCAGGTCAGGTGGCCGACATTGAGGCCGAGGACAGAAACTGCTCCCCTGAAATGCTGGACTATATACATCTCACCAAGACGGCAACCCTCATAACTGCGGCTATCAGAGCCGGCGCCATGCTGGGGGATGCGGATTCCGACACACTGGAGAGGCTTACCGTATACGGTGAAAATCTGGGTCTGGCCTTCCAGATTCGGGACGATATACTCGATATCATAGGCGAAGAGGAGGAAATGGGCAAGAAGTCCGGTATGGACAGCATCAAGAAGAAGGCCACATACCCGTCACTCTACGGGCTTGAAGAATCCAAGGCCAGACTCCATGCCAGAACGGCCAGAGCGATTGAGGTTCTCAAGCCTTATTACGACAATGCGGAGGTTCTGGTCAAGCTGGCTGAGAACCTCGAAGTGAGGGGAAACTGAGCCATGAGTGATTATCTGAGAAAGCACACGTTTCCCGACGATCTCAAGAAGATGGATTTCGACGAGCTGGAGCTTCTCTGCTACGAGCTCAGGGATTTTCTGGTGGAGTCCGTATCGGAGACAGGAGGGCATCTCGCCTCCAATCTGGGCATTGTTGAGATTACGGTAGCCCTCCACAAGTGCTTTGACACGCCTTACGACAAGATAATATTCGACGTGGGTCATCAGAGCTACGTTCATAAGATACTTACGGGGAGAATTGAGGGGTTTTCCGGTCTCAGGCAGCTGGACGGCATGAGCGGGTTTCCTAAATCGGCAGAGAGTGTATTCGATCTCTTCGACACGGGACACAGCAGCAATTCCATTTCCCTCGGGCTGGGAATGGCAGCCGCCAGAGATCTGAAGAAGGAGAATTACAAGGTTGTTTCGGTCATCGGCGACGGCGCCATGACGGGAGGACTTGCCTTCGAGGCTCTGAACAACGCGGGTAACATGAACACGGACCTGATCGTCCTTCTGAACGACAACGGAATGTCCATATCGGACAACACGGGCGGTCTGTCCAAATCACTGGGCAGAATTACCAGCACGGAGAATTACATACACGCGAAAACGTCGGTGAAGAGAGGACTGTCCAAGGTTCCTGTCATCGGTGAAGGAGTTATATCCGGGATACACAAGGCCAAGGAAGGCATCAAATACGCGGTTATAGACGGAATACTCTTCGAGGAGCTGGGTTTCAAGTATCTGGGACCTATAGACGGGCACAATGTGAAGGAGCTTGTCAAAACCTTCGAGAGAGCTGCGACGATCGGCGGACCGGTACTCATTCACGCCACCACCAGGAAGGGCAAAGGCTACAGCAAGGCGGAGGAGAAGCCTAATGTGTTCCACGGCATAGGTCCCTTCAATCCTGACACCGGAGAGACATCCCCGTCAGGCTTGTCATATTCAAAGGTATTCGGCTCCGAATTCCTCAATATGGCTCTCAGAGACGACAGACTCGTCGCTATAAGCGCGGCAATGACAGAGGGTGTGGGACTTGTAGAGTTCGCGAAGCTCTGCCCTGACAGATTCTACGACGTGGGAATAGCAGAGGAGCATGCGGTGTCCTTTGCAGCAGGGCTGGCGAAGGCGGGCCTTAAGCCTTTTGCGGCCATATACTCTACATTCCTTCAGAGGGGATACGATGAGATACTCGAGGACGTATGCCTCCAGAAGCTGCCGGTCACCTTCTGTATTGACAGAGCCGGCGTAGTGGGAGCCGACGGAGAAACACATCACGGAATATTCGATATAGCATATCTCAAGTCCATGCCGGGAATGGAGATAATGGCACCGAGGGACGGGAATCAGCTCAGGGCGATGCTGGAATACGCACGCACCTGTGAAGGTCCCTGCGCCATCAGATATCCTCGCGGCAGTGCACTGTCTCTCGACTTCGAAAGCAGTGTCGAATCCGGCAGGGCGGCTGTTCTGAGAGAAGGAACAGACGTAGCCCTATGGGCCGTGGGAAATATGGTGCCCCACGCTCTGGAGGCTGCGGAAATACTGTCGGAGAAGGGCATAGAGGCTGCGGTCATCGATCCGGTATTTATCAAACCGGTTGACGCAGAGATGGTAATGAAATACGGCAGGAAGACACCGCTTACCGTAACCGTCGAGGACGGAGTGATTTCGGGCGGCTTCGGTGAGACACTGTCATCAATACTGTCGTCTGAGGACTGCCGGGTTGTCAATCTGGGCTGGCCTGACAGATTCATAGAACACGGAACGCAGAAGGAGCTCTATGAGAGATACAATCTCCATGGAGCAGGTATAGCAGAAAGGATACTCATTGAAAAAGAGAATTGATGTTCTGGCAGTTGAGAAGGGGCTGTTTCCGTCCCGGGAGAAGGCAAGAGGCTCAATAATGGCAGGCCTTGTCTACGTTGACGGACAGCGTGTGGACAAGCCTGGCACTTCCGTCAAGGAGGAGGCTGAGATAACGATTAAGGAAGCCCTCTGCCCCTATGTGAGCAGGGGAGGACTGAAGCTGGAGAAGGCAATGGAGCTCTGGGACATATGTCTCAGGGATGCAAAGGCAGTGGACATAGGTGCCTCCACGGGAGGATTTACCGACTGCATGCTGCAGAATGGTGCGAGGCAGGTCTATGCCATCGACGTGGGCTACGGACAGCTTGACTGGAAGCTGAGAAACGACAGCCGCGTGGTCAACATGGAGAAATGCAATATCAGATACCTTGACGTCGACGAGGTGGGGACGGATGCTGATTTTATCAGCATAGATGTTTCCTTCATATCGCTGAAGCTGGTATTTCCCGTGGCAGCCCGTCTTCTGGACGAGAAGGGTTCACTGGTATGTCTTGTCAAGCCGCAGTTTGAGGCAGGCAGAGAACAGGTGGGCAAGAAGGGAATAGTCAGAGACAGCAGCGTTCACAGAGAGGTAATAGCTAATGTTATCGCATACGGAGAGGAGAACGGACTCTATCCTCACGGGCTCACATATTCACCTGTGAAGGGGACGAAGGGCAATATAGAATATCTGCTTTTCATGAAGAAAAAAAAGTGCGATAATGTGGTAAATATCGATAATGTTGTGTTAGAATCACATCATAGTTTATAAACAATGATTTATAAAAAGTGTAAAAGGAGAGTGTAGTAATGGAAGTATCCAAGAGAGTTGCGGCGATGCAGTTTTCGCCAATCAGAAGATTCAACACCTATGCTTTTGAAGCGGAGGCCCGGGGCAAGAAGGTCTATCGTCTCAATATAGGACAGCCTGATGTTGAAACTCCTGCCTGCTTCAAGGAAGCGATTGACAACTTCGACAAGAAGGTTATCGCTTATGCCGAATCCGGCGGAGTTATCGAGCTTCTCGATGCCATGATCGATTACATGAAGATGTACGACATGAACTATGAGAGAAAGGATATTCTCATCACCAACGGCGGTTCAGAGGCGCTTACAATGATATTCACAGCCCTCCTCAATCCGGGAGATGAGGCTGTAATTGCCGAACCTTTCTATACAAATTACAATACATTCTGCAATCAGGTTAACGGCAGTCTGGTTCCTATTACAACTAAGGCCGAGGACGGATACGCATGGGCGAAGAGAGAGCTTATTGAAGCGGCGATAACACCTGCAACCAAGGCTATATGCTGCATCAGCCCGGGAAACCCTACAGGCAGAGTGCTCACACTTGATGAGATGAAGCTCATCGGTGAAATAGCGAAGGAACACGACCTGTGGATCATATCCGACGAAGTGTACAGAGAATTCGCCTATGACGGCAGGGAGGCAACTTCCTTCGGAATGCTTGAGGATATTGCCGACAGAGTTGTAATCGTTGACTCTGTATCAAAGAGATTCTCCGCATGCGGAGCCAGAGTGGGAGCCGTTATATCCAAGAACGAGGAACTCATGAGCGGTATTCTGAAGCTGGCACAGGGCAGACTCTGCTGTCCTACACTGGAACAGATCGGTGCAGCCGCACTCTACAGACTGGACAAGTCATATTATGACGAGGTCAAGGCTGAGTACTGCTCCAGAAGAGATGCGGCCTATGAAGAGCTCATCAAGATTCCGGGAGTTGTGTGCCAGAAGCCGGGAGGCGCATTCTATCTCACATGCAAGCTTCCTGTAGACAGCGTGGAGGACTTCCTCATGTTCCTCCTTAAGGAGTTCGACGACAATGGAGAGACGGTTATGTTCGCTCCTGCAGAGGGATTCTATTCAACACCGGGTCTGGGCAAGGACGAGATGAGAATCGCCTACGTTCTGGACAAGGATTCCATGAGAAGAGGCGCACAGCTCATAGCTCTGGGCATAGAGGCCTATAATAAGAAACTGGGAAAATAAAATGAAAAAACTGTCACCTATGATGCAGCAGTATCTGGACATCAAGGAGGACTATAGGGACTGTATACTGTTTTTCAGGCTCGGAGACTTCTATGAGATGTTTTTCGATGATGCTGAATTGGCTTCTCGAGAGCTGGAACTCACACTGACAGGTAAACAATGCGGACTTGAAGAAAGGGCTCCCATGTGCGGAGTCCCTTTCCATGCCGCGGAAGGCTACATCTCCCGTCTCATAGACAAAGGCTACAAGGTGGCCATATGCGAGCAGACGGAGGATCCAGCCGCAGCCAGGGGTATTGTATCCCGGGAGGTTGTGCAGATAGTAACCCCGGGTACTGTGATGAGCAGCAGTATGCTCAGAGAGGACGAGAACAATTTCATAGCATCTGTATTCGCCGGAGAGAAGGAATTCGGTCTGGCTTATTGTGATGTTTCAACGGGAGAGATAAATCTGACATCCGTATCCGGACGGGAGGCGGGAGAATCCCTGCTTAACGAACTGGTTAAAATCGGAGCCCGGGAGGTTATAACGGACCGTGAAACGGCAGATGTCATTAACATTGAAGATATTATGCCTGTATGTGAGGCATATTTTAATATAGCGGAAGATAAGTTCTACAGAAGGGAAGCGGCAGAGGATGCCATAAGAAGCAGATTCGGCGTTTCCGCGCTTCACGGACTCGGTATTGAGGAGGGAAGTCCCTCGGGCATGGCCCTGGGTTCACTCCTGCTCTATCTGCAGCAGATGCAGAAGAACGAACTGAGTCATATCAGAAATCTTAACGTGTATTCCATGGACGAGCATATGTCTCTGGACAAGTCGACGCTCAAGAATCTGGAGATAACGGAGACACTCTTCGAGAAGAAGCTTCAGGGTTCTCTGCTGGGCGTCCTGGACAGGACACGCACTGCCATGGGCTCCAGGAAGATGAAGCAGTGGCTCAGGGAGCCTCTTAACAGGCTGGATGCCATCCGTGACAGGCTGGACGCCGTGGAGGTTCTTCTGGATGATGTTCTCATGAGAAACAACATCCGCGAGGCCCTGAGGCAGGTCTATGACTTCAGAAGGCTTACGGGCCGCATAGCCACAGGCAAGGCCAACGGCAAAGACCTCATCGCGCTCAGAAACTCATGTATGGCACTGCCTGACATCAAGAGCGAGCTGGAAGCCTGCACCGGACTTCTGGGCAGAATTAACGGCAGTATAGACACGCTGGATGATGTATGCGACCTCATAGGGCGAGGAATCACCGAAGAGCCTCCATTCACACTCAAGGAAGGCGGGCTGATAAGAAGAGGATACTCTTCGGAGCTTGATGAGCTGAAGGATTCCATAAGAGATGCACGAGAGTGGATAGCCTCTCTGGAAACGAGCGAGAGGGAACGTACGGGAATCAAAAACCTCAAGGTGGGATACAACAAGGTGTTCGGCTATTACCTCGAGGTTACGAAATCATATTACGATATGGTTCCCGAGGATTACATAAGGAAGCAGACTCTCGCCAACAGCGAGAGATACATAACACCTCAGCTGAAGGAGACGGAGAGCATCGTCCTCAACGCCGAGGGCAAGATAAACAGGCTTGAATACGAGCTCTTCACGGAGATCAGAGATAAGCTGAGAGAGTACACCGGCACCATACAGGAGACATCGGAGGCCATATCCTCTCTGGATGTGCTTGCGGCCTTTGCAGATGTTTCGGAGAAGATGAACTATGTGAAGCCTGAGGTTGATGACGGTGATGTCATATCCATAGTGAAGGGACGCCATCCTGTAATCGAGCAGACAATCAGAGACGGTGTCTTCGTAAGCAATGACACCTACATGAACAGAACGGACAGCAATCTCCTCATAATAACGGGGCCGAATATGGCCGGTAAATCCACCTATATGAGGCAGACTGCTCTCATCGTGCTCATGGCGCAGGCCGGGTGCTTCGTGCCTTGTGAAAAGGCGAGAATAGGGATATGCGACAGGATTTTCACCAGAATAGGCGCTTCCGACAATCTGGCCAGAGGTCAGAGCACCTTTTTCGTTGAGATGAGCGAGCTCTCATATATACTGAACACGGCAACGGAGCGGAGCCTGGTTATTCTCGATGAAATCGGAAGAGGCACCAGCACCTACGACGGCCTTTCCATAGCATGGGCTGCCGCTGAGTTCATGTGCGCCGCCGGGAGGCACATCAGAACGCTCTTCGCCACCCATTACCATGAGATGACGGTTCTCGAAGGCTCACTGCCCGGTGTCAGGAATCTGAATGTGGACGTATCGGAGGAAAACGGCAGCATCGTATTTCTCCATAAGATAATCGAAGGCAGCGCCAGCCGCAGCTACGGGATACACGTGGCCAGACTTGCCGGAGCACCGGCTGAACTCCTTGACAGGGCTCAGATTCATCTGGAGTCGCTGAGAAACAATATGGAGAGCAATCTGGAGGCTGTTCAGGATGAGGGCAGGCATGTCGAAGAGGAGGAGCAGCTTTCCTTCTTCGCCGGAATACCGGATCCTGTAACGGCCAGACTCAAGGCGCTGGATCTCATGAACACCACGCCGTCGGAGGCGCTCAGAATACTGGAGGAGCTTAAGGAATACCTATGATAAGAATTCTCGACAAGAACGTTGCGGATAAAATAGCGGCGGGCGAGGTCATAGACCGCCCCGTCTCCATAATCAAGGAGCTTGTTGAAAACTCCATCGATGCAGGCGCCGACAGCATCACCGTTGAAATAAGAAACGGAGGCAAATCCTACATCAGGGTAACCGATAACGGATGCGGCATCGCAGGAGAGGAGATTCCCGCCGCTTTCATGCGCCACGCCACCAGCAAGATAGAGAAGGTTGAGGACCTGGACAATATAGAAACACTGGGATTTCGCGGAGAAGCTCTCGCCAGCATCTGCGCGGTATCCCGAGTCGAAATGGTCACCAGACGCGCGGAGGACCGCAAAGGCACCAGGGTTGTGGCCGAGGAAAGCGAAGTGAAGGACATGAGAGGTACCGGCTGTCCCGAAGGGACTACCATAACGGTCAGAGACCTGTTCTTCAATCTGCCCGCCAGGCTTAAGTTCCTGTCCTCGGATGCATCGGAGACGAGGCGAATCACTGACATGCTCTCACGAATGGCAATGTCATATCCGGATATAAGAATCAGCTTCATCAGCGGAGGCAAGGGAGTATTCACCACCTCGGGTAAGGGAAACTTCCTCAACAACATAGTCAGCATATACGGAGCCGAGACAGGTAAATATCTCATTCCTGTTACGGGAGACGAGGACGGCATGGTTCTCAGAGGCTTCGTATCGAACCCTTCATACACACTGTCCTCGAGAAACAGGCAGATTTACTGTGTCAACGGCAGAGTCGTGTCCAGCGATGTTATGAGACGGGGACTGGAGAAGGGATACAGAGAGAGGCTCATGCAGGGAAGGTTCCCTGTGGCTTTCCTCTTCCTGTCGGTTCCGGGAGATACTGTGGATGTCAACATTCATCCGGCCAAGAAGGAAGTCCGGTTCGGCGATGTTTTCAGAGTGGAGGACTTCATATCCGAGGCTGTGGCACGCGGACTGAGAGGCGAAGAGGGAGTGACAAGAGCTGTTCCTGAGACCGGGCCTGCAGAGGTACCGAAGCTTACTGCAAAACCCGAAATCAGAGAGGAAGAGAAACAGGTTGACATAAAACAAATATTGTCCACTGTACGTCATGAGAACACTCCTCAGCCTGTTGTGCGTGAGGAACCTGTGGAAATTCCGCCGGTAAGAAAGGAATTTGACTTCGACAGTCTGGAAATCAGAGGAACCGTCTTCAACACCTACATTATCGCTCAGAACGAGGACAGCTTTTTCATGATAGACCAGCATGCAGCTCACGAGAGAATATTCTACGAGAAGATGAAGAATCAGTATGCGGCATCGGAGAAGCTGTCACAGCAGCTTCTGACGCCTCTGAGCATAGTTCTTCCTCCGGATGCGGCAGCTTCCGAGGAAAGATGGCTCCCGCAGCTGAGAAAGCTGGGTTACGGTGCGGAATTCTTCGGTGACAGCACCTATCTTATAAGAGAAATACCGGCTTTCACGGAAGTCGAGGAGGCAGAAGACTTCCTCAGAGATTTCGTCGCTTCACTGGAGGACAGGATAGATGTCACAGACCGTAAGGCAATTGACAGAATAATAATGAGAGCCTGCAAGGCCTCCGTTAAGGGCGGAGACAGACTTGAGCCCGAGGAGGCGGTCAGCCTAATAAACCAGCTGAAGAGGTGCGAGAATCCTTTCTCGTGTCCTCACGGCAGACCCACATTCATCAGACTGAGAAAATATGAAATAGAGAAGATGTTCAGGAGAGTATGAGAGACAGAATACTTGTTATAGCAGGGCCGACGGCCGTGGGAAAAACAGAATACGCCATCAGAGCGGCTGAAGCCTTCAACGGTGAGATTGTATCATGCGACTCAATGCAGATATACAGATACATGAACATAGGAAGCGCCAAACCGTCCCCCGAGGAGCTGTCCAGAGTGCCCCATCATCTTGTGGATTTTGCGGATCCGAGAGAACCCTTCACCGTTGCGGATTATCAGCGTCTGGCACGGGAGGCTGTAGCGGACATTATAAGCAGAGGCAGGCTGCCGGTAATCGCCGGAGGAACTGGTCTCTACCTCAACAGTCTTCTCCTGCCTATGGATTTCGCAAAAGCACCGGAAAACAGTGAGTACAGGGAGGAGCTTCTGGCTCTGGCTGAAGAAAAGGGAAGAGAGTATCTTCACTGCATGCTGGAGGATGCGGATCCGGAGGCGGCGGCTCGAATTCACCCAAACAATGTCAAGAAGGTCATAAGAGCGCTGGAGAGGCTGAAGGAGGGCGAAAAAAAGGTGAGACCCTTCGCAGAGGCCAGGGAGGAGGACTTTCTCTATGACGCTGTCCTCATAGGCCTCACAAGACCTCGTGAGGAGCTCTATTCACGTATAAACAGACGTGTTGACATGATGATTGACGAAGGCCTTGAGGAAGAGGTCAGAGGGCTCCTTGACATGGGTCTCGACGAGTCCTTCACCTCGATGAAGGGCATCGGATACAAGGAGATGCTGGAGTATCTGGATGGACGTTGCACCCTTGAGACAGCCATCGATAATATTAAAAAAAATTCCAGGCATTATGCTAAAAGACAGTTAACCTGGTTCAGAAGATATGATACAATGAAGTGGTACGATTTATCGGAATACTTGAGTGATTCTCAAGCTGTCGAGGTGATAGGAGAATGCCTGACGAGAAGAATATAAAGATCCGCAACAGAAGTGATAAGCCGGATAACATAGTCCTTAAAGAACATGAGATTGTCAGTCAGTGTGCATCTTTGGAAGAAAAACTCCCGAGATTCTTGAGGGGCTTTTTTGTATATCTCAAAGGCAACGTTCTGCCTATGACCAGACTTAACTATCTGCGGGATATCAGCTTTTTCTGCAGGTATCTGATCAGCGAGACAGACCTGACGCAGGCGGAGGAGCCGCGGGATATAAGCCTTAAGGATTTTAACGGCATCAGAGCCGTTGATGTGAATATTTTTCTTGATTACTGCAGGCAGTACACGGTTGAGAAGGATGACGAGATACTGGTATATGAGAACAGCAACAGGACTCTGGCCAGGAAGAAGTCATCCCTGTCGGTGATGTTCAAGCAGCTTTACAGGGACGACCTTCTTGAGAAGAACATTACGGACGGGTTCGATCCCATACGCGTTCCCAAGGCGCAGGAACGTGAAATCAAGGCGCTCCGGGACGATGAGGTAATGATAATGCTGGATGCCGTGTCCACGGGAGCTCACCTGACACCTAAGGAGCATCAGTACTGGGAGAAGACGAAGAAAAGAGACAAGGCGATTCTCGTGCTGTTTCTGACCTACGGGCTCAGGCTTTTCGAGCTGCAGCAGCTCAATGTTTCATCATTCAACTTCAACAGAGGAGAATTCAAGATATACAGGAAGCGTGATAAGGAGGCGGTTATGCCTCTGAATGAATCCGCTTCAATGGTGGTATCCGATTATATAGAGAACGAAAGACCTGACGAGACGCGTATTCAGCCGGATCACGAGGATGCTCTCTTCCTGTCGCTTCAGGGCAGGAGGATGACTGAAAGGCAGATCAGAGATCTGGTTAAGAAGTACACGTCAATAGGACTGGACACCTCCAGAAAGGGCGGCTACAGTCCCCATAAGCTGAGGGCCACGGCAGCCACCAGTCTTATAGGCAGAGGCAACTCCATATACGATGTGCAGGCGCTTCTGGATCACGAACAGGTAACCACCACACAGCTTTATGCCGGACACAAAATGAACGTCAAAAGAGATTTGGTCAAGGATATGGAATGGGAACTGGAAAGGAAGGAAAGGGATTAGAATGAAAACTGAACTTAAGAAAGGATTAACTGTTGCCCTGGTGCTCGCTTTCGGCATCACGGCTGTTTCACCGTGGGACGCATACTGTGTGACGGACTACACCGAGGATCCGGTATATACGGAAGATCCGGCATACACGGAAGAGCCGGCATATACAGACGAGACGGTTTACACTGATGAATACGGCAACACCATAGAGACCGAGCCTGCGGAAATGAGGGTGACCAAGGATACCTCATGGTTTGACTATCTTAACCCTGAGAAAACCTATCATATCAGAAACGAAGCCCAGCTTATGGGTTTTGCGAGCCTCGTAAACGAACAGCAGGTTGAGGCCTGGAAGCCTAACAGGCATGAGACTTTTGAAGGAGTCACCATTGTGCTCGATGCGGACGTGAAGCTGACGGAGGACTGGATCCCTGCCGGCAACGACGATACGGTCTGCTTCAAAGGCACATTTGACGGCAAGGGGCATACCATCAGCGGACTTCATATTGACACCTCCGGAGATTATGCGGGATTCTTCGGATATCTCTCGGGAACCGTCAAAAATCTGACTCTCAAGGGCAAAGTCAGCACAACGGGAGGAAGATGCGGCGCCATAGCGGGATACCTCGCGGAGGGCGGAGAGATTGCCGACTGCAAATCCTATGTGAATGTTTCCGCCGGTGCGGAGACAGGCGGCATATGCGGCTATAACGAGGGCTCCGTTACGGACACGCTGAATTACGGAAACGTCAAGGGCACACTGAAGGTAGGGGGAATATGCGGTGAAAACTGGAGCAGCATAACAAGATGCGGCAACAGAGGAAATATCAGATCTACCGCCAGAGGCTTCGCCACCTACGGAACCGGCGGAGTGGCCGGAAGATCCCTCTCGGAGAATGCAGTTATATCCAAATGCTACAATACGGGTGAAATAAGGTCGCGTACCGAGGGAACAGGCGGAATCACGGGATTCGCCAATGTCTACGGCAGCAGAATTCTGTCCTGCTACAACACAGGCAAAATCAATGTCAGAAACGCCATGAGCATGAATGCGGATACTCCGGGATATGCAGGCGGAATAGTGGGAATTATTCCTTCCCGCAGCGTCAGGATTATATCCTGCTACAACGCGGGCACCATCAACAATTCTGATTTCTCGGGAGGCATAATAGGTCTGTATAACAACAACTCGAACAGAAGGGAAGACGTTTACATCAGAAACAACCACTTCCTTTCTCAGGGAATCAGATACGGTGTCGGCGCCGACGGCAGCGGTGCATCAGTGAACCTGTCGGGAACGGGCAGCATTACGGCAGGAGCTCTCGTCAACGGCTCCTCTGCTCTGGGACCTGCATATATTGACGACAACCGCGGCGAATACGGCAATTACGGCTATCCTGTACTCACCTGGCAGGAAGCCCTGGATGAAAGCGAGAGAACATATCTCTCCCATATTCCGTCAGACCTTCAGAAGAAGCTGGATACTTATCTCTCATCCGGCGAAAACAGCAGGAAACCGGGATACGGCGTATACATATTCTTTAATCGCAATGAATTCTCTTCGGATGTAATGAGGAAATACAATGAAAGATAACACTTACGGACTTCTCAGAGATCGCTTCGGCATATCGCCCAAGGTTCTCGACCACGTTAAAAAATGTGAAGAGGCAGTATCCGGACGTTTCGACCGTCTGGACGACATTATGGCCTACAACCAGTACAAGGTTCTGGACGCATTCCAGAAAAACAGAATCTGTGACAGACATTTCTCCTGGAACACAGGTTACGGATACGACGATGCGGGCAGAGACGCGCTGGAGCAGGTATATGCGGACGTATTCAATGCTGAGGCTGCTCTGGTAAGGCCTATAATAGTCAATGGCACACATGCCCTGACACTTACTCTCATGGGCATTCTCAGGCCGGGAGACAAGCTCATATACTGCACAGGCGCACCATATGACACTCTGGAGGAGGTTATAGGTATAAGAGGGGAGGGCAAAGGCTCTCTCAGGGAATACGGCGTTTCCTACAGTCAAGTGGAGCTGAGAGATGACGGCAGAATAGATTTCGATGCACTAGGCGAGGCTATAGGTCCGGACACCAGAATGGTGACGCTCCAGAGAGCCACGGGCTACGGCTGGAGAAGGGCAATAACCATTGAGGAGATAAAGGAGTGGGCCGATTTCGTCCACGGAATCAATCCTGACATAGTGTGTATGGTGGACAACTGCTACGGAGAGTTTCTCCATACACTTGAGCCTACGGATGTGGGCGCCGACATAATGGCCGGATCTCTCATCAAGAATCCGGGCGGCGGACTCGCCCTGACGGGAGGATATGTGGCCGGACGTCGAGATCTGGTGGAGAAAATTTCATACAGAATGACCTCCCCGGGAATCGGAGGGGAGTGCGGACTTACCTTCGGACAGACGAGAACCATGCTTCAGGGACTGTTTATCGCGCCTAAGACGGTTAACGGAGCTGTCAAGGGAGCTGTCCTCTGTGCCGAGGTGTTCTCTTCGCTGGGATTCCCTGTGTGTCCTGAGGCTGATGACGAGAGAAGCGATATAATTCAGGCGGTCAGACTGGGATCTCCGGAGGCCGTTATAGCATTTTGCAAAGGCATTCAGGCTTCGGCACCTGTGGACTCCCACGTTTCGCCGGAACCGTGGGATATGCCGGGATACGAGGATCCGGTGATAATGGCTGCGGGAGCCTTCGTGCAGGGCTCGTCGATAGAGCTGTCTGCGGACGCTCCTATCAGGGAGCCGTACAACGTGTATTTCCAAGGTGGCCTGACATATGAACATTCCAAGTTCGGCGTCATAAAAGCCCTCCAGTACATCACAGAAATGACAAATTACTCTGCTATACTCTGACCGTAGAACACAAAGGCGATTGGAGATTGATCATGACTGACAAAGAAATAAAGCGTGCCAGATTCAAGAAGATATCGGCTATAGCCAAGCTCGTGCTACTCATAGTGATACTTGTAGGCATACCGCTGTACATTTTCTTTTTTCACCATGACCTCATAGACAGGTTCAGTGATATCAGGGAAATCGAGAGAGGTCTGGCGGAGTACAAGACGGAGAGCATATTCATATACATAGGAGCGCAGCTGCTCCAGATAATTATATGCATCATACCTGGACAGGAGCTTCAGTTCGCTGCCGGATACATGTACGGCTTCTGGCTGGGCTACGCTTTTTCTCTCATAGGCGCCGCTCTGGGCACGATTGTCACCTATTATCTGGCCCGGCTGCTGGGACACGACGCTATGCACATGATATTCGGCGAAGAGAAGATGAACAGCGTTGTGGAGCAGATACGCGGCAAGAAGGGGATAATAATCATATTCCTCATCTACCTTATTCCGGGAGTTCCGAAGGACCTGTGCAACTATGCGGCAGGACTGTCGGAGATTCGTCTGGACAGATTCCTCATCGTATCCCTCATCGGCAGAAGCCCGGGAATGATGGGAAGCCTCCTTATAGGAAACCAGCTGGTGAACGGTCAGTACACCAGTGCCATAGTAATAGGTATAGTGGCTGTGGTGCTCTGTGTGCTGGGTCTGATTTTCAGGAAGAAGGTTATGGAACTCTTCGATCGTTTCTATGAGAAGCTTATGAAATTATAGTAATGCCATAAAACCCTCGAAAGGTTGAAATTTCGAGGGTTTTGTTGTAAAATATACTGGATTTTTATATGAAAGGAACAACAATCACATGGAAAAAATGGGTCTGAACGAAATAAGAGAGGAATTCCTCAGCTTTTTCGAATCAAAGAATCACTTCAGAAGACAGAGCTACTCACTGGTACCGGAAAACGACAAGAGCCTCCTGCTCATTAACGCGGGAATGGCGCCTCTGAAGCCGTATTTCGCAGGCCTGGAAACGCCTCCGTCGAAGAGAATGACCACCTGTCAGAAATGTATCAGAACCGGTGATATAGAGAACGTTGGATACACGGACAGACACGGAACATTCTTCGAAATGATGGGCAACTTTTCCTTTGGTGATTATTTCAAGAAGGAAGCCATATCCTGGGCATGGGAGTTCATAACAGAGCATCTTCACATGCCTGAGGAGAGACTCTGGGCGACCGTATATCAGGATGACGATGAGGCCTACGATCTGTGGAAGAACATGATAGGTCTTCCTGAAGAGAGAATCGTCAGACTGGGCAAGGAGGACAATTTCTGGGAGATAGGCTCCGGCCCTTGCGGACCTTGTTCCGAAATATATTTTGACAGGGGCGAGGCTCACGGTTGCGGAAGCCCTGACTGCAAGCCGGGCTGTGAGTGTGACAGATATGTTGAATTCTGGAATCTGGTGTTCACACAGTTCGACAGAGACGATGACGGCAACTATTCGGATCTGCCTCATCCTAACATTGACACAGGACTGGGTCTGGAGAGAATGGCCTGCGTTATGCAGGACACCAGCTCCATATTTGACGTGGACACGGTTAAATATATAAGAGAAGGCGTTGAAGAGGAATCGGGAGTCAGGTACTGTGACGGAGAAGCCGATACGGACGTATCCGTCAGAATTGTCACCGACCATCTTCGTTCAATGACCTTCATGATAAGCGACGGAATTCTGCCGGGCAATGAAGGCAGAGATTATGTGCTCAGGAAGATTATAAGAAGAGCCGTAATTCACGGAAGAAAGCTGGGAATTACGAAGCCTTTCCTTCACGAACTCTGCGGCAGAGTTGTGGAGACATCCGGAGGAGCATATCCGGAGCTCAGGGAAAAGGAAGAATACATCAGAAATGTAATCAGGACGGAAGAGGACAGATTCGCTTCGACTCTTAACCAGGGTCTCAGCATAATCAACAAATATATTGAGGAGCTCTCATCCGGTCAGGGCAAAGTTCTTGACGGAGAGAAGGCCTTCAAGCTTCACGATACTTACGGATTCCCTATAGATCTCACCCGGGAGATTCTGGCAGATGCGGGTATGGACGTTGACTATGACGGCTTCGTTGAGGCTATGGAGAAGCAGAAGGAAAGAGCCAGAACAGCTCAGCAGATGGATGACGCCGGCTGGAACGAAAGCCTTGGCGAGGAGGTCTTCAGCGGAGAGACTGTATTCACAGGCTATGAGAAGCATGAGGACGAATGCACAGTACTGGCTGTGACAAAGGACGATGAATTCTGCAGATTATCTCTGGACAGAACACCATTCTATGCCGAGAGCGGCGGTCAGTCCTGGGATACGGGATATCTGTACGGTGACGGCAATGCAGTTGCCAGAGTTATCAGCGTCACCAAGCTGAACAAAGTCTTCGTGCACAAGGTGGAGATTCTCGAGGGAGCCTTCGCTGAGAACATGAAGGTCAAGGCTGTTATAGATTCACCGAGAAGAAACAGAACGGCCATCAACCATACTGCCACTCATCTCCTTCACAAAGCCCTCAGAACGGTTCTGGGAGATCATGTTAAACAGGCAGGTTCATCCGTTACAGAGGACGGCCTGAGATTCGACTTCAACCACTATCAGGCTCTTACTGCCGATGAGCTGGCACGGGTTGAACAGCTGGTAAATGAGAAAATCTGCGAGTTCATACCTGTCACCACTGAGGTCAAGCCGGTGGAGGAGGCCTTCAAGGAAGGTGCCACGGCTCTCTTCGGCGAGAAGTACGGCAGTGAGGTAAGGGTAGTATCGGCAGGAAACTTCAGTAAGGAGCTCTGCGGAGGAACCCACGTTAACAATACAGGCGAAATAGGAGCCTTCAAGATAACAGGGGAGAGCGGTGTCGCCTCCGGCGTGAGAAGAATAGAAGCCGTTACAGGAATGGGCGTACTGGCACTCTGTAACAGAAATGAAGATGTTATCAGGAAGACCTCAGATGCGCTCAAGTCAAATCCTGACGTGCTCGCAGAGAAGGCTGCAAGTGTTCTCAGTGAGAACAAAGCCCTCAGGAAGGAAGTTGAGGAACTCAAGAAGGCTGCCATGTCCGAAGGTCTGGGAAGCATTCTTGAAGGTGCTGAGACCATCGGCGATGTCAAGCTCGTTCTCAGGAGCTTCGATGACATGAATATAGGAGACCTGAGAGGCCTTTCAGATGAGATCAAGGCTTCAGAGAAGGGCGTTATAATGGTATTCGCTTCCGTATCGGGCTCCAAGGTTACCTTCCTCGTATCCGTAACGGACGACCTTGTTGAGAAGGGATACCATGCAGGCAAGATGATTAAGGAAATCGCAGCGGCAGCAGGCGGCGGCGGTGGCGGCAAGGCCGACATGGCTCAGGCAGGTGCCAAGGATCCGTCCAGAATTCAGGATGCCTTCGATAAAGCCAGAAATCTGCTTGTGCTTTAAGGGACTGTAGTGTTATACTGATTTAAAGAGAATTTCCGGGAGGTTAATGAAATGGACAGACAGACGAGAATGTATGATAACTTCGAGAAAGTTGAACAGAGAACCATTGAAGAAATCCTAACGATAGTTTATGACGCACTTGAAGAGAGGGGATACAATGCCATTGATCAGATGGTGGGATATATTTTATCCGGAGATCCTTCCTACATCACAAGCCACAACAATGCGAGAAATGTGATGGGAAGAATAGAGAGAGATGACCTTGTAGAAGAGCTTATTAAAGCATACCTTAAGAAATAATGAAGAAGATAGGACTTGACGTAGGAGACAGAACCATAGGCGTCGCTGTGAGCGACGCCTTAAATATTACCGCTCAGGGTGTAACCACCATTGAGCGTGTTGGTATTAAGAAGGATACGAGCCGTGTTATGGATTATATCAGAGAATATGACTGTGACACGGTCGTTATAGGTTTACCGCTGAAGCTGGACGGCACAGACAGCCCGCAGACGGAGAAGGTCAGAGAATTCAGGACCAGACTTGAGAACAAGCTTCGTTCCTCAGGTCTCAGCAAGGTCGCCATCGAATATTACGATGAACGCCTGACAACGGTCATGGCTGAACGCGTTCTGATTGAGGCTGACATGTCCAGAAAGAAGCGAAAGGGCATAATAGACAGGCAGGCTGCAGTCATAATCCTGCAGAGCTATCTGGACAGCAGTAGATAGATAACTATTCCTATAATCATAATTTTGGGAATAGTTAATGCCGGATAAGGCACACCGGGCCGATTTAGCCCGTATCGATACTTTAAAAATGAATATAAAATGAAACACCGCCTTAGGATTCGCTCTTGGCCTTGGAATCCTTCAGGCGGTGTTTCTATAGGTTGAAGTTTTGAAGTTATTGCTTCTCTATTTATGATACAGGCACCGTGAGCTTCATTCCCGGTCTCAGCTGATCAGCCTTGATACCGTTAAGCTCACATATGGCATATACGGCATCCCGTATCTCCACATCGTCGGCCTTGTATTCCTCTGCAATGTCCCAGAGTGTATCTCCGGCAGCGACTTCAACGGTTATGTAGTCCGAATCCTCAATAGCATTGGAATTGTTCAGACCTGTGCAGTATCCGATTGCTCCCGCAATCAGACATATAACTACTACAAGAAATGTAATGAATCTGAACTTGGATTTGATTCTGTACTTTCTGCCGGATTTCATAGTGCTGACCTCCCTGCTCTGCTCTACTCGAGAACCTTTGTTCTGTAATCAGTATAACAGAATAGGTGTTCGAGGTCAACACTGAATTAGAATATTTGTTCTTTTATTTTCTCCTGCGCTTAGGAGCCACGTGTGTCGCTTCTCCTATGGCATCCTCCAGAGCCTCTGTAATTCCTTCATTATATGTAGGATGAGGTCTGACACCCGCCAGAAGCTGCTCCACGGTCATATCGTTGGCAATAGCCGTCGTGAACTCGGCAATCATATCCGTGGCACGGGCGCACATCATCTGAGCTCCCAGAATCCTGTGACTCCCCTCCTCTGCCACAACCTTGATGAACCCGCGTTCTTCATGGGTTATGAGAGACTTGCCGTTGGCGCTCATTATAAACTTGCCCGTTATAACATCTGTACCGGCATCCTTCGCATCGGCCTCGGTGATTCCCACCTGGGCGATTTCAGGACTGGTGTATACGCATCCCGGAATAGAATTGAGATTCAGCTCAGGCTCTCTGCCGTTCATGTAATCAACTGCACAGATTCCGTAAGCGCTTGCCGAATGAGCCAGCTGTGTTCCCTTAATAATATCGCCTATGGCATATACTCCCGGAATGCTGGTCTCAAACTTGTCGTTAACCGCGACGAATTTACCGTCCATTTCGATTTCAACGCCTTCGCCGAAGAGTCCTTCCAGATTAGGCTTCCTGCCGGCTGCGCACACAACCAGGGCGCCCGTAGCCTGAGCAGGCTTGTCCTTCTCCTCGTAGTTGACTATAAGGCCGTCTCCGCCTTCCTCTATGGACTTGACGGATGCTCCCGTATGAATCTCTATTCCCTTTTTCTTGAAGATCATCTTCAGATTCTGGGAAATCTCCTTGTCCATGTTCTGAAGAATCCTCGGCAGAGCCTCTATAATTGTCACTCTGGCTCCCAGATTGGCGTATACAGTGGCAAATTCAACGCCGATAACGCCGCCTCCGATTATAACCATGCTCTCAGGCATCTTCGACAGAGCGAAAACGCCGTCGCTTGTAACGACACCCTTGAGATTTATTCCCGGAATCGGTATCAGTGAAGGCACGGAGCCTGTAGCCAGAAGCACCTTATCGGCCTCAAGCTTCATGTCGCCGTTCACGGTAACGGAGCCGTCCTTCTCGAGAGTGCCCCTGCCGTCGATTCTCGTGATGCCGTTAGCCTCCAGAAGGCCTTCGATGCCCTTGACCAGCTCATCGGTGGTGTTCTGCTTGTACTCCACGATTTTGCCGTAGTCGAAGGACACATTGTCCGCACTCAGGCCGACGCGTCCCGCCTCCCTATGCATCTCCTCATAGAGAGAGGATGCATGTATCATGGCCTTTGCAGGAATACAGCCTTTGTTAAGACAGGTTCCGCCGGCACGGATGCTCTCCACGATCGCCACATTCATGCCGCTCTTGGCGGCCTTGATAGCGGCAACGTAACCGCCGGGGCCCGCGCCTATAACAATAAGATCGAATTTATTCATTTGATACCTCGAAATCATACTTGAGAACCGGATGTCTGGCAGCTCCAACCTCGTCGAGACGAGTAACCGGTGTGGTTACCGGCGCATTGTGAAGCTGTTCAGGATCGCTGTAAGCTATTTCGTTAAGCTTCAGGAACACTTCGATAGCCTGATCCAGAGTTTCCTTCGATTCAGTCTCCGTAGGCTCAGCCATGAGAGCTTCATGAACCGTGAGCGGGAAGTACATCGTAGGCGGATGGATATGGTTGTCCAGGAGTCCCTTGGCGATATCCATAGCCGTAACACCTGTCTCCTTGGCCTGTCTGCCGATGTCCATAACGAACTCGTGCATGCATACGGCAGGATTGAAGGCAATGTCGTACTTGCTGCTCAGCTTTTTCATCATGTAGTTGGCGTTGAGCACTGCGTTCTTGCTGGCCTGAGGGATTCCCTCCCTGCCCAGCATCTTGATATATGTGAGGGCTCTAACAACAACGAGGAAGTTGCCGTAGAAGCTCTTCATCTCGCCGAGGCTCTCTTCAGCCTTCGCAAAATCCAGAGCTCCGTCCTTCTCCTCTGCTCTAACGCCCGGCATGAACTTAGCCAGGTGTTCCTTGCAGCCTACCGGACCGGAACCCGGGCCGCCGCCGCCGTGCGGTGTTGAGAAGGTCTTGTGCAGGTTCAGATGAACGCAGTCGAAGCCCATGTCTCCCGGACGTGCCCATCCCATGATGGCGTTAAGGTTGGCGCCGTCATAGTAGCACTGTCCGCCGCAGCTGTGGATTATATCCGTTATCTCCTTGATGTTAGGGTCGAAGAGTCCTGCAGTGTTAGGGTTTGTGAGCATGAGTCCGGCAATCTCGTCATTGCCGTCACATACTTCGCGGAGCTTGTCCACATCAACAAGTCCGTCCGGAGTTGAATCAACGTTGATTACCTCCATACCTGCCATAACAGCGGATGCAGGGTTTGTTCCGTGAGCCGAGTCAGGAACTATAATCTTCTTTCTCTTAGTGTCTCCATTAGCCAGATGGTAGGCCTTGATGAGGAGAAGTCCGGTGAACTCTCCGTGTGCGCCTGCCGCAGGCTGGAGTGTGAATCTGCTCATTCCCGTGATTTCACAGAGAGCATCCTCAGTCTCCTTCATAACCTTCAGACAGCCCTGTACGGTCTCTGCAGGCTGGAGCGGGTGAACTCCCGTGAAGCCTTCAAGGGAAGCCGCCTGCTCGTTGATTTTAGGGTTGTACTTCATCGTGCAGGATCCGAGAGGATAGAAACCGTCATTTACTCCGTGTGACTTTCTCTCCAGCTCGGTATAATGTCTGCTCAGATCAACCTCTGCCATCTCAGGAAGATGAAGCTCGGATTCTCTTCTGTCCTTCTCACCTACGGCGAGAACCTCAACATCACATTCAGGAAGAGCGCTTACGCCTCTGCCGGGTCTTGATTTTTCAAATACCAGCATTATTTCACCTCCTTAAGAATGTCTATAACTTCATCTATATCTTTCTTGCTGTTCATTTCAGTGCAGCACCAGAGAATTCTGCTTTCGTCGAGAGGATATCCTCCCAGAATTCCCTTCTCCTCGAGGGCTTTGAGAACGTCCGATGACTTTTTGTCAGACTCGGTAACGAATTCGTGGAAGAAATCGTCGCTCTTCACTGTGAAGCCCGCCTCGGCCATTCTGCCTGCCATGTAGTGAGCCTTGGAATAGCACTGGGTGGCGACGTTTCTGATTCCGCCGTTGCCCATGGATGCGAGATAAACTCCCACAGCCAGAGCGCAGAGCGCCTGGTTGGAGCAGATGTTGCTGGACGCCTTCTCACGTCTGATATGCTGCTCTCTCGCCTGAAGAGTGAGTACATAGCCGGTCTTGCCGTTGTGGTCAACCGTCTGACCTACGATTCTGCCCGGAAGCTTTCTCTTCATTGCGTCCGTGCTGGCCATAAATCCCAGATAAGGTCCTCCGAAGGCCATCGGCAGTCCGAGAGGCTGTCCTTCGCCTACAGCAAAGTCTGCGCCGTATTCTCTAGGAGTCTTGAGCATTCCCAGAGATATAGGGTTTACTGCCATGATGTATTTGCACTTTTTGGCGCTGTGGGCGATTTCACCTATTTCAGCAGCCTTCTCCAGATTACCGTAGTAGTTAGGGTGCTGGATGTACACGCAGGCTACATCATCGGCCATCATGCCCTTCAGAGCCTCCACATCGGTGAATCCGTCCTTCTCAGGTATAATCTCAAGCTCCATTTCGTTGCCGAAACAATACGTCTCTATAACCTTCATTACCGAAGGCTGGATGGCAGCCGAAACGAGGGCTTTGTTCTGCTTTCTCTCACGGCACATGGCAACAGCCTCGCCGGCTGCAGTGGCGCCGTCATAAACAGATGCATTGGAAACATCCATTCCCGTCAGATCGCATATCATCGTCTGGTACTCGAAGATTGACTGGAGCACGCCCTGGCTTATCTCAGCCTGATAAGGCGTATACGCAGTCTGGAGTGTCTCCTTGGAAACCACTGTTCCCACTATGGCCGGGATGTAGTGGTTATAAGCTCCGGCACCGCGGAAGATGCTGTCGAATACACGGTTTTCGCCCGCCAGCTTCTTCATTGCCGAAGCGACTTCCATTTCAGAAAGTCCTTCAGGGAGATTGAGCTCTCCCCGGAACTTCACATCATCGGGAATATGCGCGAAGAGATCGTCAAGCTTCTCGAAGCCGATCTCCTGCAGCATCTCCTTCTGCTGCGCTTCGGTGTTAGGAACGTAGGTACCCATTATTCCGCCTCGCTTTCACAGAAAGCCTCATAATCTTCAGGTGACATGAGCTCTGACTTCTCGCTCACTCCCTCAACCTTGATGAACCATGCAGCGTATGCATCCTCGTTGATCAGCTCAGGCGCATCGAGAAGCTCTTCGTTGACTTCACATACAGTGCCGGATACAGGAGCATAGATGTCGGATACAGCCTTAACGGACTCAACGTCAGCAAAAGCCTCGCCTGCATTTATCTCGTCTCCCTCTTCAGGAAGGTTAACGAATACCAGATCCCCCAGTTCGGACTGTGCGAAATCCGAAATACCTATAACTGCGATATCTCCTTCAAAAGCTACCCATTCGTGTGATTTAGCATAAAGTGCATCTTTCTTAAGTTCCATGATATTCTCCTTTTCCTTCTTCTTTATTATCAGTTATCTCTTATAGAAAGGAAGTTCAACGACTTCCGCCTGTACTCTGCGTCCTCTGACATCTACTTCCATCTGAGTTCCTATCTCCTTGTACTCTCTCGGAACTCTGGCCATGGCGATAGGATAGTCGAAGAACGGACACTTGGTTCCCGAAGTGGTGTAGCCGATCTTCTCGTCTCCAACGTAGATGTCCTGATGCTCACGTGCGATTCCTCTGCCTGTGATCTTAAGACCTACTCTGACTACTGCAGGCTTGCCAGCCTCCTCCATCGGCTTCTTGCCTATGAAGTCAGGCTTCTTCATCTTGATTGCGAACATGAGTCCTGCTTCTCTAGGGGAGATCTCCTCGTCCATCTCGTGTCCGTAGAGAGGCATTCCCGCTTCCATTCTGAGAGTGTCTCTGGCGCCCAGTCCGCAAGGAATGAGTCCGAACTCGTCTCCTGCTTCCAGCAGTGCATTCCACATATCCTCAGCCTTGGCTGCCGGCAGATAGAGTTCAACGCCGTCCTCGCCCGTGTAGCCTGTAGTGGAGCATATGCAGTGGATTCCCGCAACAACGGCATCCTTCCTGCAGTGATAGTATTTATCAGGGATGGAACCCTCCTCGGAAATCTTGGCGATAAGAGCCTTTGCATTAGGACCCTGAACGGCAATCTGAGCGTACTGATCGGAGACATCAGTGAACTTCACGTCGCCGGACTGATGGTCGCATATCCACTTGTAGTCCTTGTCCTTGTTGGCGGCGTTAACCACGAGGAGGTACTTCTCCTCTTCGAGCTTGTATACGATAAGATCGTCAACAGTGCCGCCCTTCTCGTTGCACATAGGTGAATACCTGGCCTGTTCGATAACCATGTTCGTGAAATCGTTGGTCAGAAGCATGTTCAGGTTAGCCAGTGCATCCGGACCCTCACAGAGAATTTCGCCCATGTGTGAAACATCGAACATTCCCACCTTCTCTCTGACAGCCATGTGTTCCTTGATAACACCTGAATCCTTGTACTGGACCGGAAGAATGTAACCTGCGAAAGGCACCATCTTGCCGCCGGCCTTTAAGTGTGCTTCATAAAGCGGAGTTTTAAGTTCCATAAATTCCTCCTGTTCCCTTATATTGAAAAACAATAGTTTCGGTTACTTGATCTTTCTTGCTTCGATGTAGTATCTCTTGTCCTCTGCGTGACCCATTGAGAAGGTCTTTCTAGGAAGAGCACCGTCGTTGATTACCGACTTGAAGAGGTCTCCCTTGTCCATGGCAGGAAGAAGGAATGCTATGCAGCCCGGCTTGCTGCCCAGCTCTACAGTGATGTCATCGCCGTGAACGTAGTCGATTCTGGCGCCCGTCTCCTTGATGTATTCATCCAGGAAGGCCTGAAGAGTTCCAACCTCCAGCTGAGCCTTAGGATTCTTAACTGTGATGAAGCCTCTGGCTCCTTCGTAAGCGTATTCGATAACGTGGCCTTCCTCTTTGCCTTCAACGGTATCCGGATAGTACTTCTTAAGAGCATCCATGAGTGCCTTCGGGTCGATATCGAAGAGAACTCTGTGAATAGGCTCGAATTCCAGCGCGCTGTCATAGAGATTCACAACCTCAACGAGGGCGTATCTTGAGAGAAGAGTCTTCTCGCTTCCCGGTCCGAACTTAGCCTTCTCTTCCTCATAGAGAGCCTTGGCCGATGCCAGTGAATGGTTGCCGTCTCCTACAGCGAAGAGCAAAGGCTGCTTGTCGGCGAGGGCCTCCAGGGCTCCCATAGCCTGTTTCTTGAGCTCCTCCGGAACGAGCCATCCTTTGGCGTGTCCGCCGCCTGCCATCAGGTCAAAATCGTAGATAACATCGCTGCATGCGGACATAGGTCCTATAACGCTGTTTTCAACGTCATCTATAAGGAGCATCACGTGAGGAAGCTCAACAGCAGCATCACGTCTTACTGCCTGACGAGGCGGGATTCTGTCGAGAACCGTGCCCTCGGTGGCTCTTACGAGTGATGTGCTTCCCACGGAATAATCGTATTTCTCCAGATCTATTTTGCCGATGAGACCGCGTCTTATTTTACCGTCGCTCTGAACTCTCTCCAGATAAATCATGGCATCCGGATATTCCTTAAACACACCATTGTCAAGATACTGTCTCATTGTGCTGTTGATCTTGTCGATGTGCTCCTCCGTATGGCCGTCCGTGAGCTGTGCTTCAGGCAGAATAATACGGAACGTGGAAGGCTTGTCACCTACTGTTTCCTCCACCTTCTCCCAGTATTCAGGCTGTGAAGTAAACTGGTCACATGCCACAACGGCCCATGTTTCATAGTTTCCTTCTGCCGGCAGCAGAATGTCCGCTGCTGAAAATCCTGTCTTACTCATTGTTGTTCATCCTTTCAATAATTCCGTTTTCCTCAGGAATAGACAAAGACAGAGAGGGAAAAACCCTCTCTGTCGTGTTTTCTCCAGAGTTTCGTCCGAACCTGTTCCTGATACCTGAGAGTTTCAATGACTCTTAGCATTTTGCCCCTTCGGTGCTCGGCCGCATCCTCCGGGATACGGTAAGACTCTCACAGGTTCATCATCCGATTCATTAATTTAACACCATAAAGATGATACCATAAAATGAAAATTCTTACAACGAAAATCTGACAATTCTACCACATGATAATTGCTCTTACCGGGCATACGGGAGCACAGTAACCGCAGGTGAGACAGCTTGAATGATCCACCTGGGCCAGTCCCCTCTCGTTAATGTAGATGGCCTTGTTGGGACACCTTTTCACGCAGGCACCGCAGCCCTCGCAGTCACCCTGATCAATGCGTATTCTCTTCTCGGACACATCCGGCTGGAAATCCGACGGAAGCCGTCCCTCAGCATAATCAATCAGGTTGTCTATCTCAGCTCTGTTTCCCATTCCCACCATGATGGAATGGCATCCCAGATCCCTGACATAATTCAGAGCCTTCATGTAGCTGCCGGTCAGGTTACCGCCGCCGAAGGCCTTCATGGCGAAGACGCCCTTGCCCGCTTTCAGACACTTGTCTATGGCAGCGGCCATCTCCTCCGCTGAAGCGGCTTCGGAGCCTTTGCGTATACCGAGGCCCCGGTAGTTTATAAGGGGGAACACTATGTCACAGTCCGGTTCCGAAGCCATGCGCTCCACAACGTCCACGTGGTGGGTGGAGACGCCTATGGCTCTGACGATTCCTCTGTCTCTGTAGTCCTTGAGGCACTGCCATGCGCCCTGTCTGTTGTCCCAGTCCGGATCCTGACGCACCTCGTGCAGCTTGAATATGTCGATTGTCTCGAGATTCAGCGCCTCCAGGCACTCCAGTATCGCATGTTCCATGGCCTCGTATGAACAGTCGAGGCATTTGCTTGCTATAACAGGACGGTCCGGATTATCCGGCGACATGTCTGTGTCGCGAAATGCTTCCGCTATATACGGATATGTCTCATAATACTGAGCCGTGTCGAAGAGGTTGATTCCCCTGTCGTAGGCGTAGCGCACCACGTCGGCCCCTGCCTCCACAGGCAAATCCAGCTGGGTGTTGCCCACGGTGAGAACGCCCAGACCCACAGGTGTCACATAAATATCAGTATTGCCCAGTTTTACCTTCTCCATTGTGTTTATTATCCTTCACAGGACTCGCAGTCGTCGTGATGATCTCTCTCCTCGTTAGGATCGTATCCCTCGAGACCTGCGTATTCCTTGCCGTTCTTCTGAGCGTAGTCATATATGGCGTTCTTGATGGCGTGCTCTGCCAGTACGGAACAGTGAATCTTGATTGCCGGAAGTCCGCCCAGCTCGTCGACTATCTTCTGGTTGCTCACTTCGAGAGCTTCCTCAACAGTCATTCCCTTAATCATGTCCGTAGCCATGCTGGATGATGCGATAGCGCTTCCGCAACCGAAGGTCTTGAACTTGGCATCAGTGATAACATCCTTGTCATCCACCGATATCGTAACCTGCATCATATCTCCGCAGACAGGGCTGCCGTATACGCCTTTGCCGTCCGCATTTTCTATTTCACCCACATTGTGCGGGTTCATGAAATGGTCCATTACCTTATCGTTATATAAAGCCATTTTCTTTACCATCCTTCCATTCCGTTAACGGGAGAAAGCTCTCTGAGCAGTTCAACAACCTTCTTGAGGGACTCTCCCACATATTCAATATCTTCCTTCGTGGTGAAATCTCCCACGGTAAATCTTATGGTTCCGTTCGATCTGGTGATAGGAACCCTGATTGCCTCGAGGACATGGGACACTCCCAGTGAGCTTGAGGAGCACGCGGAGCCTGTGCTTACGCTGATTCCGCAGGCATCCAGTCTCAGGAGTATAGCCTCTCCCTCGATGTAGTCAAATGAAACGCTGAGATTTCCCGGGTGTCTCTTTGTGAAATCCTCAGGACCGTTGAGGTGAACATCAGGAATCTCCTTCTGTATGATATCCCACAGGTAAGCTCTCAGTTCTCTGGAGTGAGCGATGTGCCTGTCCAGCTCGGCCTTTGCCAGCTCTGCAGCCTTGCCGAATCCCACGATTCCTGCCGCATTCTCCGTACCTGCTCTCTTCTTTCTCTCCTGAGCGCCTCCGTGTATGAAGTTAGGAATTGTGATGCCCTTTCTCTTGTAGAGAGCACCCACTCCCTTAGGTCCGTAAATCTTGTGGGCCGACATTGAGATGAAATCAACATCCAGATCCTTAACGTCCACAGGAACGTTGCCTATAGCCTGAACGGCGTCCGTGTGGAAGTACACGCCCTTCTCGTGTGCGATGGCGGCCAGTTCCTTAATCGGCTGAACCGTACCCACTTCGTTGTTCACCATCATTATGCTGACCAGCACGGTCTCGTCTCTCAGTGCGGCCTTCAGATCCTCCGGATTAACGAAGCCCTCATTGTCCACATCGAGATATGTGACCTCAACACCGTGCTTCTCCATGTACTGACATGTGTGGAGAATAGCATGATGCTCAATGGTTGTAGTGATTATATGATTGCCCTTCTTCTTAAGAGCATCGGCAACTCCCTCCAGAACCCAGTTGTCAGCTTCCGTACCGCAGGAAGTGAAGAAAATCTCGTTAGGTTCCGCATTTATAAGCTCAGCAACCTGAACTCTGGCCTTGTCAAGGCCTTCCTTGGCGGCCAGTCCCGGTGCATAGAGACTGGACGGATTCCCGAATTTTTCTGTATAGTAAGGAATCATTTCTTTAACAACATCCTCCTTGACAGGTGTCGTTGCCGAATAATCCAGATAAACCTCTCTCATTGGTAATTAACTCCCTTCTTAATCTTTACTTATTAAGTCTAATTATATATTATACCTATTTAGTCCTGTTTTCAAGCTCTTCTTTTAATTCTTCCTCAGTTAAATCCTCAACAAACCGCACATTGTCAAGGGAAGACCTGACCTGGCCCCTTATGGCGGCCAGATACTCTATATAGAGAGCCTTCTGCTCCTTCTGTTCAGCCGGCGTCAGTCCGCCGTTCTTCTTCTTGTGTGCCAGCTGGTTGATTCTGTCGATCATGTCTTTCGTAATCTGCGCCATCAGTTAATCCTCCGGTTCGTATTCAAATGTCGGCATCGGCATAAGCTTGAAGAGATTCGCCTCGTGCTTTCTGTCAATCTTCTTCCTTATCTCCTCGTCCTCACATATCCCCTCTCTGATATATCTGTCGAGCACCTCGTAGGTGAAGCCCAGGTTCTCCTCGTCTGTCTTGCTCTGGAGACCGTCAATCGGCACCTTGTCCACGAACATTGAAGGCAGACCCAGTGCTCTTCCCACCGCCTTGACCTCCTGCACCGTCAGGTGGCTGAGAGGGCTGAAGTCTCCCGCACTGTCACCGTAGCGCGTGTTGTATCCAACCCAGTCCTCGGACAGGTTGCATGTATTGGCAACACGTCCGTTTACAGTCTGTGACACGGCGTAGAGCATTGTCATTCTCAGACGCGGCGGTAGATTGGTTCTCGTCTGGGTGGACATTTCCCCGAAAACTGCCTCCATCTCCTTCTCTATTCCCGTGTAGGCATCCTGAATATTCATGACGATGCCCTCGATACCCAGATGTTCAACGAGAGCGTGGGACACGTCTATATCGAACTGCTCGCCCTTAGGCATCATTACTCCCAGGACCCGGTCTCTGCCCAGGGCCTCCACGCAGAGAGCGGCCACAACGGAGCTGTCCTTACCGCCGCTCAGTCCCACGACGGCCATGCAGTCCGGTCCGTTCTCATCAAACCAGCCGGCTATCCAGCTGACTATATCGTTCTTAACTTTCTCAGCATTAAACATATCTACTCTCCTATGTATCTGATTATCGCATCCAGTATATGACCGGAATTTATAGCAAAGGCTTCAAAGGGCTGTTCCTTCAGCTTCCTCGGGTCCCAGTACTGCTCAACGTACCTGTCGAACATCTCGTCACGGGAGAGGCCTTCTGCCTGCATACCGCGGACGAATGCGAACTTGCTGTCACATTCCCTCCTGAAGGCTTCGAAGTATTTTTCTTCACTTCCCTCGGGGAGCATGCCGTAATGAGGCAGGCACACGCGCGCCGGCTTCAGCTCCAGACACTTCTTCAGGGATTTCTCCGCATCATCGAAGCTTTTGAGAATCGGTGTGTGGATGTAATCATCCCACTCGAGAATTCCCGTGCTCTCCGCAGTGAAGAGAATTCCGGCAGGCTCCAGCATGTATCCCAGAGAGCAGTCCGTGTGACCCTTCATCTCCCAGGCGCTTATAAAAACATCTCCGCCCAGGTTTATTCTGTCTCCGTCACGGAGAATCCTGTCAACTCTCAGGCCGTCCGTTCTTATCTCCCGGCTGCTTCCCGGATCGTAGAGATTCCGGGCATCGGTTCCCAGCTCCTTCATAAGCCTGTGCGCCGAATCCTTCGCCAGAATGCGAGCACACTTCTCCGCGCCGCATACCACAGCATCGGGAAAAGCATCGAGTATGTAAGGAAGCGCTCCTATATGATCGTAGTGTGAATGGCTGAGAAGTATATAGTCCAGCCTGTCCGTCCGGCTGAGGATTTTGCCCGTCGTTTCATCGCCGCAGTAAGCCATGCCGCAGTCGAGAAGTGCGTTACGCTCCGGTCCTGTGATGAAAAGGGCTTCTCCCCCGTGACCGGCGGTCACCCGTACAACTCCGTCGGGAAATATGAATCTATCTTCGTTGTAAGTCATGTGTGTCCTTAAACTCTCCGTATGTGAAAAATACCAGTCCTATCCAGACTATCACGAAAGCGATGAGCTGGACTGCGTCAAAGGGCTCCCCGAGAAGGAATATTCCTATAACAAGGGAAATCGACGGCGAAACGTACTCCAGTATTCCCACGGTTACCAGAGGTATCTTCGTAGCCGCATCGGCGAAAAAGCTGAGGGGCGCCGCCGTGAGTATGCCGCAGCATAGCAGGAGGACGTACTTCCCCGGAGTCGCCACTGCCAGTGCGCCCTGCCCCGTCGTTTCAAGCCATATTATGACGGCCAGAGCCGGTGGCATGAGAAAGAGTGTCTCCAGGAACACGGACATTATCGGCGGCAGGTTGAAGGCCTTCTTCACAGCCGCGTAAAATGCGAATGAAGTGGCTAATCCCAGTGCGATGAAAGGAATCTCCATGAAGTGAAGGAGAATCACCACAATACCCGCCAGAGCGAAGAGAAGAGCCGTCGATTTGAATTTCGTCAGCTTTTCTCTGAAGAATATTATCCCCACCAGGCAGACAACCAGCGGCTCGATATAGTAGCCCACACAGGTCTGAATCACCTGATCGCTGTTCACCGCCCATATGTATATGCTCCAGTTGCAGGTTATGAGAAGTCCCGCTACCGGGAATTTCACCAGGTTCTTCCTGTCCCGCAGCTGATCCAGTACCGCTCCCTTGCCGTAGATTATGAAAGACGCTATGCCTGATACCAGTCCCACGAGAAAAATCCTGTAGAATATTATGGTGGACGATTCTATGGGTCTCAAGGCCTGCCAGTAGACAGGTAGCACTCCCCAGAGAACGTCACATGCGAGCATGGAGATTATGCCCCGTCTGTAGCTGCTGTCATGCTTCATACATATTCCTCATCCTCGTCCGGATTGAAAACTATCATTCCGTCATTCTCGTCTTCTTCGGCAGTCGCCAGTTCGGCGAAGGACATAGTGTAGCCGTCTATCTCGTAGTCCAGAGCGGTACGAAAATCGTAGCGGTGCTTCTCCCCTCCCAGGCCTTCCATTCTGGCGCATGTTATGGCATCACGAATGCACATGATCTCCTCAGAGTCATCGTCTTCGGAAGTGATTTCGACTTCGGATTCCTCGGAATACCAGCTTCTGAACCTGCAGAACTCACTGGTGAAGCGTCTTATATCCTGATCCGTCTCGGAATTCATGATAAGTCCCTCCAGACACAGCTTGATCTGGTCCAGAAGCGAATAAATCTCTCCGGAATCATCGGGAAGTCCGTTCATTATATCCTCGAAGTAATCCTCGAGAAGCTCGGCAATCATGCTGCCGTCAGCCCCTCTGAAGAGCTCCTCCACAGCCTCCTGCTCGATGTATTCCTCGCATTCCACAAGGTCTGCCATGGCCTCGAAGTACTCGAATTCATCGGGTGTATCAAGATCAAGATAAACAAGAAGTTCCTCATAATTCATGAGCTTCATTCCTCCTCATGCGTTCTTTCTCGAAGTCGAAGTTGAGAAATTTGACCTTCACCTTCTCCTTCTCGAATATGTGGTCTATCATATTGATGAAGTTCTCGCTCAGGTCACTGGCGAAGAACACGTTCTCGAAATCGGAGCCCTCGGCCAGCATGTCCCGGTCACGGAGCACCTGTCCTATCCGCCCTGCCACGATGCTTGACGGATTGATTATATCCAGCTCCGGATAAATCCTGCGAATGTTTTCCTCTATTAGAGGATAGTGGGTGCAACCCAGTATAATCTTATCCAGACTGCTGTCATGAACGAAATCATCCATGTAGTAACGGATTGTGAGATCCATTATCTCATTGTCTATTATCCCCTCTTCTATGAGAGGCACGAAGGCGGGACAGGCTCTCTCGAATATCTCGATACCTTCGTTCCTGCTTCTGATGAGATTTCTGTAGGCGTGGCTTGCAACGGTAACCTTGGTTCCTATTATGCCCACCCTGCTGCCGCTACTGCAGGTCTCAGCAACCTCAGCCGCCGTCGGTTCGATGATTCCTATAACCGGCACCGACGGGAACTTCTCCTGAATGTCATCGAGACATGTGGCGCTCACCGTGTTGCAGGCTATGACGATCATCTTAACGTTGGATTTGACGAGAAAATCAGCTATTTCCAGGCTGAAGCTTCTGATGGTGCTCTCCGCCTTGGAACCGTAAGGGGTTCTCGCCGTATCCCCGTAATATATTATTTTTTCCTCAGGGAGACTTCTCATCAGGTAGGGAATGCAGGTGAGCCCTCCAAGGCCTGAATCGAAGAATCCCACGGGTCTGTTGTCCATGTGAAATAAGCCTCTCTTTTGTTGAATAATTAACTTTAATATTATACAATATAGAGAAGTCAATGTAAATTAAATGGAGGGAAAAATGGGTTCAAAAGTAATAAGAAGCAGAGAGGAATCTGACAGCAGATACAAGTGGAATATTGAGGCCATGATGCCTGATGAGAGCATAATAGATCCGGAGCTTGACAGGCTCACGAAGGAAGCCGCAGCATACGGGGAGAAATACGCCGGACACCTGACGGAGAGCGGCGAAACGCTCCTCGCAGCTCTGAAGGAGAAGGATGAAATCTTCAGACAGATCGAGAAGATATACGTGTACGCCCACATGAAGCGTGATGAGGACAACTCAAACAGCCGTTACAGCGGCATGGTGGACAAATGCATCGCTGTAATATCGGCCGCCTCGGCGTCCTTCGCCTTCTTCACGCCTGAACTTCTCGAAGCGGACGAGAAGCTCATAGACAAGTACATCGAGGAGACACCGGGACTGGATGTCTACGAGTTTCTTCTCAAGGATGCTTTCCGCGGCAAGGAGCATGTGCTCAGCCACAAGGAGGAGGCGATAATGGCTCAGATGAGCGAGGTTACAGGTGCCACCAACGACATCTTCACCATGCTCAATAACGCTGACATCACATTTGCCGACGTCACAGACGAGAAGGGGGAAAAATCCCCTCTCACCCACGGCAGCTACATCAAATACATGGAGAGCCGTGACAGGAAGGTGCGCGAGGAAGCCTACAACTCCATGTACGACGCATACAAAGAGCATATAAACACCATCTCAACAACCTACAGCTACAATACGAGGACCGACGCGGTGGTATCTCGCATCAGAGGCTACGAATCATCAAGAGCAGCCGCTCTCTTCGGAGACAACATTCCGGGCAGCGTCTACGACAACCTTGTCGCCACGGTAAACGAGTACCTGCCGCAGCTCCACAGATACACGGAAATCCGCAAAGAGCTTTTGGGTTACGATAAAATGTTTATGTACGACATGTACGTTCCCCTCATCGATGTGCCGGAGAAGACGGTCACCTTCCCCGAGAGCATAGAGATTATAAGCGAGGCTCTCCGCCCTCTCGGAGATGAGTACATAGCCTCCATGAAGGAAGGCATATCTCAGGGCTGGATAGACGTATACGAGAATAAGGGCAAGACGAGCGGCGCCTACAGTTTCGGCTGCTACGACAGCTACCCTTATATTCTCCTGAACTACACCGACACACTGAAGGACGTATTCACGGTTATACACGAGATGGGTCATTCCATGCACTCTCTCTACACCAGGAAGGTGCAGCCTTACGTTTACGGCAGCCACTCCATCTTCACAGCCGAGGTGGCATCAACGGTTAACGAGAACCTGCTCATGCACCACCTTCTGGATGAGTGCGACGATATGGAGATGAGAAAGTACCTTCTCAACATGCACCTTGAAGAGTTCAGAACCACCCTCTTCAGACAGACCATGTTCGCAGAGTTCGAGGATCTGACACACAAAGCCGTTGAGGAAGGCCGCGTTCTCACAGTGGACATGATGTGCGACGAGTATGAGGCGCTCAACGCCAAGTACTACGGACCTGCCGTGGAGAAGGACGACACCATCCGCTACGAATGGGCCAGAATCCCTCACTTCTACAGATCATTCTACGTGTACAAATACGCAACAGGCTATTCGGCTGCCACGGCCATCGCGGGCAAAATCCTCAGAGAAGGCTGTCCGGCCGCCGACGACTACCTGAAGTTCCTGACTACAGGCGAATCGGACTACCCTATCGAGCTTCTGAAGATAGCCGGAGTTGACATGAGCACGAAGAAGCCTGTGGAAGACGCCATGAAGGTGTTCACGGAGCTTCTGGACGAATTTGAATCCCTCGTTAAATAAAGGTGAGAAAAATGCCTGAGAAAAAGATATCACTGTTCACCAACGGAACCAGGGTCTCCGACAAGGTCAAGGACGAGCTGACGGAAATGCTCCTTGAATCGGGACACATTGTCACCACGGAATACAAAGGCGACTCGGATCTGATAATATGTATAGGCGGAGACGGCGCATTCCTGGAGACCATTCACAAGTGCGACTTTCCATCCTGCCCTACGGTGGGAATAAACACGGGACATCTGGGCTTCTTTCAGGAGGTCAGACCGCAAAAGCTGCAGGACTTCCTGGCAGCCTACGAGAAGGGTCAGTACTCCATACAGGAGCTGAACACCGTCAAATGCACCGTCACCACAGAGAGCGGCGAGGAGTTCACCCACGTGGGACTCAACGAGATAGCCATCAAAGGCCGCCACTCCTACTCCGTGCACCTGTTCATCTCAATAGGCGGCAGACCTATTGAGAAGTTCAGCGGAGACGGCATACTGGTCGCCACCTCTGCGGGAAGCACCGCATACAATTACTCCCTGGGAGGCAGTATCGTGGACCCGAGGCTGAAGCTTCTGCAGGTGACGCCTATAGCGCCGATGAACACCTCAGCCTACCGTTCCTTCACGTCCAGCATACTGCTGCCTTCGGACCTGTCCATCGGAATCCGCCCGGAGAGATCCGAGAACCGGATATTCATTCTCAACGACGGCATAGAGACAGGCTACGAGAACGTGAGGAACATAGAAGTATCCGCCTCAGACGAGGTGGTGAATCTCATACGATTCAAAAACTACGATTTCTGGCATAAGGTCAAGGATAAATTTCTGGAGAAAAACTAGTTAGATGACGAAATTTCAGCATATTGTAAGAGCAGATGAAGCGGGAGAGGAAGTCAGAGAGATCATGAGGAAGAACTTCGACTTCTCCTCCCGTCTCCGTAACAGAATCAAAAAGAACAAGCTGGTAAATCTCAACGGCGTTCAGGCCGAGGGCTGGCACAGGGTCAGCGAGGGCGACGAGCTAACCATCGAGCTGCCCGAGGAGAGGAGCAATTTCGAGCCGCAGGCCATCCCCCTCTCCCCTGTCTACGAAGACGATGACCTGCTTATTCTCAACAAGCAGCCGGGCCTCATAGTCCACCCGACCAAAGGCCATCCTATGAACACGGTTGCCAATGCTCTCATGTACTACATGGAGCAGCGGGGAGAATCCTGGAAGATACGTTTCGTCAACAGGCTGGATATGGATACGTCCGGCCTTCTTGTTGTGGCCAAGAACGCCTACTGCCAGAACGAATATACGGAACAGTCGAAGAAGAATCTTGTCAGAAAGACCTACACTGCCATAGTCAGAGGTTACCCCGACAGCGAGGAAGGCACAATCGATCTGCCTATAGGCCGTCCTGACCCTGTGATGGTTCACCGTGCCGTCATGGAGGGCGGCGCGCCTTCTGTAACACACTACAAGGTTCTGGAGCGCTTCGAGAAGTACCCGTATTCACTTGTGGAGCTTGTTCTGGAAACGGGGCGCACACACCAGATCAGAGTGCACATGTCCCACATAGGACATCCTGTGCTGGGAGACCACCTCTACGGCGGCGAGAACCCTCTCTTTATTGACAGACAGGCTCTTCACGCCACACGCCTCTCCTTCACCCATCCCATTAAAAAAGAGCCTCTCAATCTGGAGGCTCCTCTTCCCGATGACATCTTAAAGGCTATTGATTATCTCCGCAATGGATTTGCTCTTTAGCTCCTTCTCGAGAACCGACTGGACCCTGGCCATTTCAGCATGCATGCTGCAGGGTTCCTCGTTGGTATTTCTCACACACTCCTCGTTCATGCAGTGAACGATGGAGAGATTCTCCTCAGTTATGCTTATGAGATCGTGAATGGTTATATCCTCCAGACTCACGACCAGGCAGTATCCGCCCATATTTCCCCTCTCAGAGCGCACCAGATCGTTCTGCTCCATCTCCCTGAGGATTTTGTATGCGAAGGCCTTGGGAATGTCCTCAGTCTCGCATATTTCACGCACATTGTGGATTTTGCCGTCCTGAAGGGCCCGGCATATGCGCATGGCGTAATCACTTCTTCTCGTTATTATCATTAAGAATCGCTCCTATTTAATGCTTCTGTAGAGAGTTCCGTCGGCAGGCGTTCTGCCCGTCTTGTACTCCACAAGCTCACTAAGTGTCACCGTCTGGTATCCGTGCTCCCTGAGCCATGGAACTATAAGCTCCGTGGCGTCCGCAGTCTCATCGTATATGGAATGCATGAGAATCACGCTGCCGTCCAGCTTCTTCTTGTTCTTCACGGATTTGAATATCTTCTTCGGATTTCTCGTCTTCCAGTCGAGGGTGTCCACAGTCCAAAGGAAGGCAGGCATATCAACCGTCTCGATCACCTTGTCGTTCTGATCTCCGTAAGGCGGTCTGAACACCTCAGGCTCGCTTCCGCAGGCCTTCTCAACGGCCTCCTGAGTTTTGGCAACCTGCTTCTTCATTTCCTTTTTGGTCAGCTTCGTGAACTGAGGATGATTCCAGGAATGGTTGCCCGGTTCGCATCCCATATCCACTGCTCTCTTAATGACATCCGGGTTGGTCTTAACCCTGCTGCCCAGATAGAAGAAGGTGGCCACGCTGCCGTTTTTCTCCAGGCAGTCCAGAATCCTCTCCTCGCTCTCGCCTCCCGGTCCGTCATCGTAGGTGATGGCCACCATAGGCGCGTTCGGATCTATGTATCTCTCGAGAACCTGAGCCCTCAGGGAATCCTCCATTATTCTGGACGGCACGTTCACGGCCAGCGTTCCCTCGCTCCTGTCCAGAACCGTATCCTCGTCAAAATAGAAGACTATATTATCTCCGCAGAAAGCGAATTTGTTGTAGTTCGCATCCTCAGGCGCTGTGAATGTCTCCCAGCCCGGTTTCAGCTTGTCACCGTACTTCTTCTCCAGATGGCTGACCACGTATTCGGCGGCCTTATCCCTGTAGTTTGTGTTGAGAACCTGCAAAGGCTGCAATCCCCGTCCCGTCTCCTCGGAATACAGATGTGTCTCCACGTTGTCGGCGATAAGAGTAACCTCTTCGTCATTCTCACCGTAGAGGCGGGAGCTTATAACAAGGCTGTCCGCGCCGGTTCCCGACTTGTCCACGCTCACATCCCATATGAGAGCATATGACATATCGTCATCCTCGCTGCAGTACTCATCCTTGTAGTACTGCGTGACGCTCTCCATGCGCTTGTCTCTGTAGCTCATTATCTCGTCACTGCACTCATCGGACATCCTCGTGGCCACGGAGAACTCCTTGTCAAAGGTGCACTTGACCTCCGTCTTCTCATTCTCCCTGTAGAGAACTTCCTCATCGTAAGCTCTGGATGCAAATTCCTGAAACTGCTTCTCAGTTCTGAACGCCCGGCCTGCGAAGTGATGAGTGACCAGCCCAACCGTGAGACACACGGCCCCCAATAAAATTATTACTGCTACTGCCTTCCTGATTTTGCGTTTTCTCCTTCTCTTCCTGTCTCTGTCCTGATAGGACCTTCTGGCCTCCACCACAGCCTCATTCATTCTCTCATCCAGTTCCTTATCCATTTCCTTGTCCATACTGTACCCCCTTTATCAAGTATAGACAGTATACCATAAATTGACCTATTTTAGTACACTTTAACTCATAAAATTTTTACCCGACGCACCTTGAAGTTTTTTCCCCTATATACTAAAATAAAGAGGCATGCCCTCATAGTTAAATGGATATAACACGTCCCTCCGAAGGATGGGTTGTCGGTTCGATTCCGGCTGAGGGTGCCACGAAAGGCTGTCGCATTGTGCGGCGGCCTGTTTTAGTTTCGATTATCGTTATTTAAGCCGGAATGTCATTGTCACAGGATTGTGGTCCGAATAGATGAAGTCCAGGTTCACTATCTCGCTCGATATCACTTCAATGTTGTCGGAAACGATGAAGCCGTCCAGGACATTCCGGAACGTCGTCTCCGGATTCCAGGCCTCGTTGGCATTTCTGTTTGACGGCACCGGGTTCTCGTGATCCAGAGAATCAACCAGGGTGAACATATCGGGCAGCTCCTCCGTCTTAAAAGGTTTCGACCAGGAGTACTCCTCGCCACTGACTCCGAATATCTCCCCGGAATTCCCCGTCAGGTCTTTGTTAAAGTCACCGCCTACAACCACATAGTTGCCCTTCTCATACTCACTCTTCATATCGTCATAGAGCATGTCAAGCTGCCGGTCGGCGATGGTCTCGTCAGTGGTATATGCAGACAGATGGATATTATACACGCAAAGTTCCCTGCCCTCCACTTCCGTGGCCATTCTGTTAACGCTGTAGCACCTGTCAAGATCCAGAACCTTGGCAATGTCCGTCTGCACAGGCAGGCTGCGTCTGACGGCCTTCTCAATCGCATAGTCGGACAGCGTCAGCAATCCTGAATAATTCTTGCCATGAGGCTCAGTAACCGGATAGAACAGATAGGGAGAGTCGTAGTTCACGGCGAAGGTGCTGCAGTATTCCCTCATGGCATCGGAGCATCTGATAATATCCTTCTCGTCAACCTGATATGACCTGGTGGAAGGCCTGTCCACCTCCTGAATCGTGTATATATCCGAGTCCTCTTCAGCCATGTATTCCGTTATTCCGTCCAGTGTTTTCTCCACAGACTCCCTGCTCTCAGCCCTGGACTCGGTTCCTCCGTCCATGAAGAAGGAATAATCCGGCAGATAAGCGAACACATATCCCGCATATATGCCCACCGCCAGAACCAGTGCCAGCAGAATTAACAGTATGGTTTTCAATATCTTTTTCATGGTTCTTCCTCAATCTGCTAACAGAGTTAAACGGTCATGTACACCTTATCCCTGATTTTAGGGCCTGAAGGAATACATCAGCCTTCCGAAATACCCCTAGGGGGTATTTTCTTTTGCCATTACATTGCCTCCCGCTAATCCGGACAGCGGTCATTGGCGATGTGCCGGGATGAGTTCCGGCTGTTTCCACAGGAGCAGCCAGTAACCGTGTGAGACGCGAGCCGACACGCCGTGGTGAGAACTGCGGGGTCTTCCCGCATTCGAACAGGCGAGCGGCGAGAGACGAACCTACGGTTACCTGCGACGAGGACTCAAGCCGCAACTCATCCCGGCAGGACGTCAATGAAGGAACTGCCTGGATCGGCAGGAGGCCATGACCGCCGGCAAAAAAAAGACAGCACCAAGTGCTGTCTCGTTACTGGTGCGGATAAGAGGATTCGAACCTCCACGATATTGCTACCACACGGACCTGAACCGTGCGCGTCTGCCAATTCCGCCATATCCGCATATTCAGTTTTTGTGTGTCCGGCGCTTGCCTGCGACTTTTTTATTATAACCTTTCGGAGGCTTAATTTCAAGAACTTTTTTGATTAAATTTATAACATTTCGGGCAAGACATAAGCCGGGTTCTGTATCTGACAATCATCTGTCTCGACCTGCCGTTACCGACAGGCTCAAGCGACCTACCTACCGGGCGATGACGGGCCGCCATCCGGCCGAAGCCGCATGCCCATTTTGGTCTTGCTCCGGATGGGGTTTACACGAGAGGTATGTTACCATATCTCCCCGTGAGCTCTTACCTCACGATTTCACCCTTACTCCTCTCCGTGGAGAGGGGCGGTATGTTTCTGTTGCACTTTCCCTATAGTTACCTACGCCGGACGTTATCCGGCATCCCTGCCCTGCGGAGCCCGGACTTTCCTCATACATCCCGAAGATGCACGCGATTGTCTGTCTTACCCGAAACGGTTATACTTTATATGCTTCTGAATGGGCCTGACTCTCTCCCGGAGGAGATCACAGTCACACCGTCTCCCAGAAGTTCACTGAGGATTTCTCCCATATTGCCGGAGAAAAATCTCTCCGTGCCGTAGTGGCCTGCGTCTATTATCGCAAAACCCTCAGCTGCCGCATCCGCGGCATCGTGATACTTCAGATCTCCCGTTATGAGGAGATCGCAGCCTGCTGCCTGCAGAAGGCCTGCGAATTCGCTGCCGCTGCCGGCACATATTCCTATTCTGTTTATTGCTTTATCATCCGGTCCTGTGTATCTAAGGATGTCCCCTCCCCCGAGCTTACCGGCCACATAGGCGGCGAAGCCCTTAAGATCTGCCGGAGCATCATCGGGACGAAGTCCGGTGATGCAGATGTCAGTGCCGTCGGGAACCTGTATATCCCTGAGTCCCAGAAGATTTCCCAGGAAGAAGTTGTTTCCCCTCTCGTACTTGTCAAAGGACGTGTGAGAGGAATAGAGGGAAATCCCACTTCCTATGAGCTTCTCTATTATTCTGCCCCGGGGGCTCTCATCAGTTATGGAGGTTATACCTCCGAATATGAGAGGATGATGGGATACTATGAGCTGAACTCCCAGCTCGGCCGCTTCATCCGCCACAGACTCGGTAACATCCAGGCAGGTTAAAATCCTGTCAACGGGCCTCTGTGAGAAGGCTATCTGGAAGCCTGTGTTATCCCAATCCTCCTGAAGAGCTTCAGGTATATTGCTGTCTATTATTTCCCCTATGCGGGAAACTGTATAATCGCTCATAAAAAACTCCGGAAATATTCTATCTTATCCAGGCACGAGGATATCTCACCATCGGCCGGGGCGTTTCCCGCCTTAAGGCCGGCGATTATCTTCTCGTACTTCTCAATCTTCATCCCGGCGTACCTGCGAATCAGGTCGTCAGGCGTCCTCTCGTACTCATAAGGCATCTCGAGCTGCGGGCTGTCCGGAAGCGGCAAAGTCTCACTCAGGCCGCCGGGTTCCGCCACTATGATCTCGCAAATTCTCCTGCCCTCCCTCACCAGAGAGTTGGCGCATATGTTCATGCCCATCTCCATGAGTCTGTATCTCAGGTGAGCCTCCCTGTTTCTCGGCTGGAGTATAAACCGGCGGAAGCTTCCCGTCTTAGCCGGGTCTTCTGCCAGTATGTCGCCTATGAGTATGCCGCCCATGCCGGCGATGAATATGTCATCAACCTCACCGGCTTCCAGGACGTGAAGTCCGTCCCCTGCTCTGAATATAAGATTCTCACTGTCCCCCAGAGGGGCGGCGAGTGCCTTTGCTTTTGCGAGAGACGGCTCGCTTATATCGCACATGACAGCTCGCGGCGCTATTCCCTGTTCGTAGAGATATACGGGCAGGAGGCCGTGGTCGGTGCCGATGTCCGCAATCCGCCGGCCCGGCGTGGCGAAGTCCGCCATGAGCTGAAGTCTGTCTGTAAGTTTAACCATTTTATTCGAGATAATCCTTGAGCTTCCTGCTTCTTGACGGATGGCGGAGCTTACGCAGAGCCTTGGCCTCTATCTGTCTGATTCTCTCTCTGGTTACGTCGAATTCCTTGCCCACTTCCTCAAGTGTTCTGGCCTTGCCGTCCTCCAGTCCGAATCTCAGCTTGAGAACCTTCTGCTCACGGTCGGTCAGCGTGCTGAGAACTTCCTCGAGCTGCTCCTTGAGCATGCTGAAGGCCGCCGCCTCTGCCGGTGCAGGTGCATCGTCGTCCGGGATGAAGTCTCCCAGATGGCTATCCTCTTCTTCTCCTATAGGAGTTTCCAGAGATACAGGCTCCTGGGCGATTTTGAGTATCTCTCTGACCTTCTCAGGTGTGATGCCCATCTCCTTACCGATTTCCTCAGGGGTCGGCTCTCTGCCCTTCTCCTGGAGGAGCTGCCTGGATACTCTGATCAGCTTGTTTATGGTCTCAACCATGTGTACGGGTATTCTTATTGTTCTGGCCTGATCCGCTATGGATCTTGTTATGGCCTGTCTGATCCACCATGTGGCGTATGTGGAGAACTTGTAGCCCTTCGTCCAGTCGAACTTGTCAACTGCCTTGATGAGTCCCAGGTTACCTTCCTGAATCAGGTCCAGGAAGAGCATTCCTCTGCCCACGTATTTCTTGGCTATGGAGACTACGAGACGCAGGTTGGCTTCGCAGAGCTTCTTCTTGGCCTCTTCATCTCCCTGTTCCATGCGCTTGGCCAGTTCGACCTCCTCCTCTGCGGTCAGAAGGGGAACCTTGCCTATTTCCTTCAGATACATTCTCACCGGATCGTCCACGGAAATGTTCTTGGAGATTGTCGCCTCCAGATCGATTTCCTTGGCATCCGGGTTCTCGTTTATTACCGCTTCGACTTCAGGGTCATCGACTTCATCGTCCTCGATTTCCATGAGCTCCCTGTCGTCCGGCTCGTCATTCTCGACAACCAGTTCGACGCCTTTGCCTATGAGAGCGTCGAAGATCTCATCCATCTGGTCCTTGTCAATGTCCACGTCTCCCAGGTATGCAGAGATTTCGGAATTGGAAAGAGTCTTCTTCGGCTTCTCCTCTGCTTTGGCGCAAAGGTCTCTGATTGTTTCCTGCTTCTTCTCTTCGGTAAAAGCATTCTCATCTTCATCCGGGCTGCCGTCCTTGATTTCAGCAATCCTGTTTCTGAATTCTTCCAGTTCCTTGTCCTTGATATCTGTCATTTCGCTCCCCCTTGTTTAATAAGTTTCTGTATCTCCATCTGTCTGCTCATTAGAGCCCTCAGTTCTTCACTGTCTATATCATCGTCAGCCATTGAAAGCTTCAGAGTTATGAGTTCGTTCTCCTCCTTCAGGCTCCTGGTTCTTATGAAGTCCAGGCATTCCCTGTAGAGTCTGCCGTCTCTGTCACCCGGCATTACGCCGTGAAGTATTTCTCTCAGTCTGTCTGCCGTCTCCCCTTCGAGAAGCTCGCAGACTCCGGCAGGATCGGGCACTCCCTCTGAAGCCGACTCTCTTATTGCACCGTATATTGCCTTGCCGGCGGCGGTTCTGAAGGCCTGCTCTCTCACATCCTCCGGAAGGCTGATGTACTTCCCGTCACAGAACATGAGCCTGATCAGGTCTCTCTCCACGGGTTCAGGTCCTTCGCCGTCATTGCCTTCGCCCTCCGGCGGGTTCGGCCTTCTCCCGGTCTCTGTATGATTTTCCGATTCGTATTCCCTTCGTATAGCCGTCTCGGAAATTCCCGTCATCTCCGAAAGTCTTCCCAGGTATATATCCGCCTCCACAGGCTTCATCTTCTTCAGCTCCGCCACAGCGTCTCTGACGAAGTTCATGCGGTCCCCATCGTCTTCCAGATTGCGTCCCTCCATCAAACGGGCAAGCTTGAAATCTCCGTGGGGCAGTGCCCTGTCCATGAGACCTCTGAAGGCTTTGCTTCCGTGGGCCTTGATGTATTCATCCGGGTCCTTGCCGTCGTCGACCTTGAGAACTCTGGCCCGGAGACCTTCGTTGTAGAGGATATCCAGACCTCTGTCAGCCGCATTCTGCCCCGCACTGTCTGCGTCGTAGGATAGGAACACATTCCCTGTGTATCGTTTGATGAGGCGTGCCTGGCTGTCTGTAAGAGCCGTCCCCAGAGACGCCGCCACGTTCCTCACTCCCGCCTGCGCCAGAGAAACCACGTCCATGTAGCCTTCGACGAGTATGAGCGAGTCCTCCCGGTTCACCGCTTCCCGGGCCAGATTGAGCCCGTAGAGATTGTTCTTCTTCCTGAATACGGGTGATTCCGGTGAATTGAGGTATTTAGGCTCACCTTCGCCTATGATTCTGCCGCCGAAGCCGATGACCTTCCCGCCGGTGTTCATAATGGGGAATATCACACGGCCTCTGAACTTGTCGTAGTATCTGCCTTTGGAACTGCTTGTCAGCCCCAGTTCCACCAGCTTGTCCACGGCGAAGCCCATGCCTGTCAGGTGGTCGGTCAGACTGTGCCAGTCCTCGTCGGCATAGCCTATGCCGAACTTGTTCAGGGTTTCCGGAGTCAGCCCTCTGCGAGCCACGTAATCGTAACCCGGATTTGCCTTCTCTCGCAAAGCCCTGTAGAAGAATCTGGCGGCCTGTCTGTTTATCTCGTAGTATTCGTCCTTGTCTGCGCCGTTTCCCGATGAGAAGCTTACTTCAATGCCGTACTCCGCGGCCAGCTTCTCCACGGCTCCCCTGAAATCCAGATTGTAGTACTTCTCCACGAAGGAGATGACGTCGCCTGTCGCCCCGCAACCGAAGCAGGTGAAAATCTGCTTCGTCTCCGAGACTACGAAGGATGGTGTCTTCTCATTGTGAAAGGGACACACACCCTTATAGTTGCTTCCCGCCTTCTTCAGGGGAACAACCTGTCCGATAACGTCCACAATATTACATCTGTCCTTAATCTCTTCTGCTATGTTAATTCCGCTGTTTTTTCTCACTTTTAACGGTCTCCGTAACACAAAAAAACCCCCGACAATATTCAATACGCCGAAGGTCTCACTTTTCCTTTTTCTTATTTTAAATTATTTCCAGCCTGCCGGAACAAAAATTCTGTTGTACAGGTTCAGTGCGTATCTGTCCGTCATTCCCGCCACGTGGTCCTTGACCAGCTCGTCCGTCGGGTATTCCCCCTTCATGTCGAGAAGCTCTGTCGGGAGCTCGTCCTGATTCTCCATGAAGTAGTCAAAGAGTGATTCGATGACCACGTCGATGCGGTCCATGTTCTCCACCCTTCTGACGAAGCTGCTGTTGTAGACATTCCTGAACATGAAGCTTCTCAAATCGTTCATCGCCTCCAGCTTCTCATCGCTCATCCTGGCCTCCGGGCTGTTCCAGGTGTGCTCTATCATGTCCGTCACCAGAGTGTTGATTCTCTCCTTGTGAGTGCTGCCCAGTATTTCGATGCAGTGAGCCGGCAGATCTTCGTATCTGATGACACCGCTTCTGAGTGCATCGTCTATGTCGTGATTTATGTATGCGATTCTGTCACTTATCTTGACAACCTGCCCTTCGACGGTAAAGGGCTTAACCGGTCCCGTGTGATTGAGTATGCCGTCTCTGACCTCCATGGTCAGGTTCATTCCTCTCCTGCTCGTTCCCGATTCCAGAACATCCACAACTCTCAGGCTCTGTTCGTTGTGTCTGAATCCGCCTGGATATATGCGGTTGAGCACGCTCTCGCCGCTGTGCCCGAAAGGTGTGTGACCCAGATCGTGTCCCATGGCTATGGCTTCCGTCAGATCCTCATTCAGTCCGCAGCCCCGGGCTATGGTTCTGGCTATCTGTGACACCTCTATTGTATGGGTAAGTCTCGTCCTGAAGTGATCGCCCTCCGGCGCGAGGAACACCTGTGTCTTGTGCATCAGTCTCCTGAAGGACTTGGAATGTATTATTCTGTCCCTGTCCCTCTGGAAGTCGGTTCTTATGCTGCACGGTTCCTCTTCAGCCATGCGGCCTCTGCTCTCCGCCGCTCTGGTTCCGTAGGGGCTCAGCTCTCTGTATTCACGTTCTTCAATGGTCTTTCTGGTTATCATCGTTTATTCCTGTATGGCCGAAACCGCCGCTGCCTCTGTCCGTGTCGGAGAGCACTTCAACCTTCTCAAGCTCCGCCTGTTCACAGGCGGCTGCCACCATCTGCGCCACCCGGTCACCGCTTCTTATGGTGAAGGGTTCTCGGCCCAGATTGATAAGGCCGACCTTCACTTCACCTCTGTAGTCGCTGTCAATCGTTCCAATACCGTTTATGAGGGTTACTCCCTGTTTCACCGCCAGTCCGCTTCTGGCCCTGAGCTGGACTTCGTATCCCGGCTCAATCTCTATAAACAGCCCTGTAGGTATGAGGGCTATGTCTCCCGGAAGAAGCTCCACCGGTTCCTCGAGCAGGGCTTTCACATCCATTCCGGCCGAGCCTGCCGTTTCATAGCGGGGAATTTCTCCCGAAAGGCTTCTGATTTTAATTTTCATTCTTAATGAGTCCTTCCAGATCCAGATCTCTGGCCGTTACAGATGCTCCGCAGTAGTTTGACATATCGCCCAGTCCGCTCAGTATTTCTCTGATACTGTCGACTGTTACAGAGTCGAAGCCGTCGATAACCTCATCAGGCGAGAGGACTCTGCCCAGAAGAAGCTGGTTCTTGCCGATGTTGACCATTCTGCTGTTGGAGTTCTCCAGTCCGAAGATGTAGCTGCTCTCCGCCTGCGCCTTGGCCATGGCCAGCTCATCCTCCGTCGGGCCTTCTGCCGCGTACAGCTTGAGCTCACTGTTTATGGCATCGATTGTCTCCTCAGCCTTGTCGTGGGCAACTCCAGCATAAATGTTGAAGAATCCCGTCTTGCTGTAGAATCCGTTGACCGAGCATACCGAATATGCCAGCCCTTTCTCTTCTCTTATCTTCTGGAACAGTCTGGAGCTCATGCCTCCGCCGAAGATATTGTTCATAAGCGTCCAGGCGTAGTACCCGTCATCCTCTATGGATATTCCCGGCGCGGCCAGACATATATGAGTCTGCTCGATGTCTCTCTTCTCAACGGCAAACTTCTGCACATAAGGACCGATTTCCTGAGAAACGACCTCACCCTCGGCCTCAAGACACATGAGCTTCTCGTCGAAGAGCTCAGCCAGCTCATCCTCATCGAAATTGCCTGTTACCGAAATAACGATGTTATCTCTGGCGTAGCGTCTTCTGAAATAGCTGAGCATTAAATCCCTGTCTATTCCCTTCAGACTCTCAGGTGTGCCCAGGATTGAATTCTTATATGGATTCTCGCTGTTGACCAGCTCGGTTATGAGCTCCACAACCTGATCGTCCGGTGTATCCCTGGACATCTTGATTTCTTCAAGAATTACGAATCGCTCCTTGTCCATATCCTCCTGATCGAAGAGCGAGTCAGTGAGCATTTCCAGCAGAATCTCCGCACCTGCTCTGATATTTGACGAGAGTGTCTTGATATAGAAGCAGGTCGACTCCTTGCCTGTGAAGGCGTTGAAGCTGCCGCCTATTCTGTCCACGCTCTCTGCGATTTCTCTGGCGCTTTTGCTTGACGTTCCCTTGAAGAGCATGTGCTCTATATAGTGGGATATGCCGCTTTCTTCAGGTTTCTCGAAGCATGAGCCTGAGTTGACCCATATCCCCAGTGATGCGGAGCGGAGATAGTCTGTTCTGTCCATAACCATTGTTGCTCCGCAGCTAAGTTTTCTTACCTTTACCATAAAATTCACCTATTAATATAACGATTGTCCTATTTTTTTCTTACAAGTTCTATTAGGGCTCTGGACTTGGCCATTATGTGCTCGTATGCATTCTCGCTGTGAGGCACCATGCAGCTGCTGCAGTCCTTGATACCGTTCTCGGTGTATGTGAAGTTTCCTCCGCACTCCTCGCCCAGAGCATAGAGCGGGCAATAGCAGAAGAGACAGTTGAACTTCTCGGGACAGTCCGTCTCATGACACGGGAAATACTCACAGTCCCTGTTGCAAATGAATTTATAACTGTTGTCCTTCATCTCTGTCATCCTCATCCTTATTCTCGATTTCCTTGTACATGAATCCGTCTGGGTTCTCACGGGCCTCCTCTGAGAATACAGGTGTCGGCTCCGTTTCCTTGATAAGGTGTCCCGCCAGTATTTCATAGAAGCCTGCCCGTGTGGCATAAATATATGCGTCAGCCGGTGCCACGAAGAGAGTTCCGACCAGAGTGAACAATGCTATAACGAAGTTGTTGGTAGTTATTACAGCTCCTATGGATGCCACGGCACCGCTTGCCACTCCGCAGATAAGGAGCCATCCTATGAAGGAAAGGTTCATGCAGAAATATTTGCCTATATTGCCCGCCATCATAGCCTTGCTCTCATCCATACACTGTCTGATTCCCTTGTTCGGGTTGTCCGCCAGAATGAAGAAGGCCTGACTGTATCTGATAGCTGCGATTATCCCCGGTACTACAAGGAGAAGTGACCAGAGGAAAATGAAGAGACCCTGGAAGAGCATGAGACCGAGGGCTTTGCCGAATTTCTCGAAGCCGAGGAAAATATCCGTTACTCCAACCTCATGTCTTCTGAACGCCGCCAGGAAGAAGAGGCTTATTCCCAGTGTCACCGCACCGGTGATAAGAATCGCATATATAACGCTGAGAATTGAAGTTGCCGGGGCGGAATCATATATGTCGCTGTAGAATTCAGCACTCATGCCGCCTGCGGCACCTCCGTCCACCATTAAACTGCTCAGGTTGGTTCCGAAGAGTCTGTCGAAAATTATCTGAGGCAGGTTGATTACCACTACGGACAGGCAAACTGCCGCTATTGCCACCTTCCACTTCCCCACGAGGGCGTTTCGTCCCAGCGCTCTCAGGTTCCTGCTCGGCTCCTTGATAATTATGTTCTGATTGATCATTGTCTCCTGCATAATACACCTCGTTTCTTTAGTCATAGATACCTCATATAATAACACAACGCGCATTGCAATGCAAAACAAAAGAGGCGCCTTGGCGGCGCCTCCGTCGGTCTGTATGGATTAGTACAGATTCTGGAAAATCTCAGCGATTTCAGCTTCTGACAGCTCAACATAGTTGTTGCCCAGAAGTCTCTGCTGGTTATCGATTGTGGATTTTGCAAATTCTGCAACCTGATTCTCTGTCATTCCGTACTCTCTCAGCGGCTTCTTCTCGATGATCTTGCCGAGGAACTTATCCAGCTCTTCGTATACAACATCCTCTGAGCATCCGAGAACGTCTGCGAAAATCTTGTTGGCAACCTGAATCTTGCCTACAGGCTGCTTTCTCATGTACATCTTGAATACCTCTGTGAAGCAGATGAAGTTAGCTTCACCGTGAGGAATGTGGAATGCTCCGCCGTGTGCATATGAGAGAGCGTGTACTGCGCCGCATCCTGCATTACCGAAAGCGATTCCGGCATAGTTTGAAGCGAAGCAGAAGTCCTTAAGCAGGTCTGCTCTGTTTTCCTTAGTGTTTCCGCCTCTCTCAACGATCTTCTTGTATCCGTTCATGATGATCTTGATTGCCTCAAGTGAGTACATCTCTGTGAACGGTGAAGCCTTAGGTGAGAGGAAGCTCTCTACTGCGTGGATAAGAGCGTCTACTGATGAAGTTGCGAATACTTTGTCAGGAAGTCCCTGGAGTGATTCCGGAATAAGAACTGCCTCGTCAGCATAAGTTTCTTCGTCAGCGATACCCTTCTTCAGGTTCAGTGAAGGGATTGATGCTACTGCTACGTTAGTAACTTCGGAACCTGTTCCGCATGTTGTAGGAACTACGATGAGCTTCTTGACTCTCTTAGGAGCAACCTTACCTGTGTAGAGGTCAGCAACCTTGTCAGGAATGTCACAAGCCAGAACCTTACAGCAGTCAACGATTGTGCCGCCGCCGAATGCGATGATTCTGTCATAGTCATACTTGTCCATGTCTGCCTTCATAGCGTCCATCATTTCATCAGTAGGCTCGCCTGCGCCGTACTTTTCCTGATAGATTACAGGCATGTCGATTCCAAGTCCTTCAACGTATGGCTTGTACATCCACTCGTTAGTTACGAGGATGTCGCCCTTTCCCAGCTTGAACTCGTCGTTGAAGTCTTTGAATGTATCGAAATAATGAATGTTAGGTACTACTTTTAATGCAAGCATTTTAATCCTCCTTAATTAAATGCGAAGATAATCTTTAGAATTTCTGGTGGAACATCTTCTCGAAGTCTTCCTTAAGCTCAGCTCTGAAGTCAGGGTGAGCGATGTTGATGAGAGCTCTTGCCTTATCAGCATTTGTCTTGCCCCACAGGTCAGCGATACCGTACTCAGTAACAACGTACTCGGTATCGTTTCTGCTGTCTGTGATAACCTGTCCGTCAGCAAGATGTGCAGTAATCTTGGAAATCTTGGTTCCGTCTCTCTTAACAGTCATCGAAGGCATAGCGATGATGGCAACACCCTGTCCGTCTGTAGCCATAGCGGCGCCGCGAACGAAGTCAACCTGTCCGCCTACTCCGGAGAACTGCTTGTCTCCGCCGAGGGCGTCAGCGGCAACCTGTCCGTAGAGGTCGCATCCCAGAGCTCCGTTGATTGCTACCATCTTGGAGCACTTCATGATTACTGCAGGATGGTTAACGTAGTCAACCGGCATGAGTCTTACTGCCTGGTTGTGGTCGCAGAACTCGTAGAGTTCCTTCGAACCCATGATGAAGTTTGCTACCATAACGTCCTTGTCGAAGGACTTCATAGTGTTGTCAATAACACCTTCGTTATAGAGCTTCATAGCTCCGTCGCCCAGCATCTCGGAGTGGAGTCCCAGATGCTTCTTTGTCTTCAGCTGTTCGCATACAGCATCAGGAATTGATCCGATTCCCAGCTGGATAGTAGCTCCGTCCTGGATAAGGCTTGCGCAATACTTACCTATCTCCTCTTCAACGTCGCCGATTTTGCCTGCAGGAAGTGCAGGAAGCTCTTCATCATATTCAACGATAGCATCAGCATATTCCATGAGAGGGAATACAGCCTCACCGTATGTGAACGGTACGTTCTCATTAACCTGCGCGATTACAGTCTTAGCTGACTTGATAGCCTGGATCGTGTAGTCTCCGGATACTCCCGTTGATACATATCCGTGCTTATCAGGCTTGGAAACCATGATAAGGGCAACGTCAACGACAACTCTTCCCTCTCTCATAAGCTCAGGAAGCTCATGGAAGAAGAATGAAGTGTAGTCACCCCATTCGTTGCAGGCCTTACGAGTCTGGCCGCTGAGGAACCACATATTAGGGTGGAAGTTGTCCTTGTACTCAGGCTTGCAGTATTCTCCCGGTCCCAGTGAATACATATGTGAAATCTCAACATTTCTGTAGTTGTCAGCATTTCTCACCATTGCTCTGACGAGCTCTTCAGGTTCACCGACGTCGTGCTGGAACACAACCTTGTCGCCTGATTTAATGAGCTTAACAGCTTCATCGGAAGTCATAAGCTTCTGATTGTAAAGCTCTTTCCAGTTTTTCATAAACATTTCCTCCGTAATAATTCAACTATTTTGTCGATGTGGTTCTCCTCCCACATCTTGAAGGTCTCATCGTTAACATCATACTGACTGCAGGAAGCACAGCACGCTGAGCATCCTCCTATGACAAGCAGATTGTCAAGCTTCTCATCTTCTGTAGCGTTTACAAATTCGATATCCTCATTCTCAAGTCTGCTTCTGATTTCTCTGCCGGCAGCTCCTCGATCGTATCTGGGATTGCACCCGCCGCAAAATTTAATTCCGCACTTCATATGTCCACTTTCTAATGTTAATAATTTAACCCATACTCTAAAATCTAAGGCCGCCAGGTTTATGCGGCCTTAGATTCAGTTATCTTTATTTTAGCAACCTGTCTTATTTGATTCCTGCGATTGCCTTTGCGAGTTCCTTCTTGCCTTCGATGTTGCCCTGTCTCTGGATCATGATTCTCTGAGCCTGAGGTGAACCTGCACCGTGCATTGACTCTGTTCTGTATCCAACTGCAGCTGATCCCAGGCAGAGGTTCTCGAGGAGTCTCATGATTCTCTGTCTCTGTTCAGTGTTGCATGCTGCTTCGTTACCAACGAAGAACTTCTGGCAGTAGTCACCGATAGTCTCGCCGTTCTTACCAACCTTGAGGTCTGACTTGAAGTCTGTCTCTGAAGGCATAGTAACCATGAGTCCGCCGCCGATATCCTCAGCAAGTCTTACGATCTCATAAGGGAATCTTGTGACGTTCTGCTTACATACGTTAGCCAGGAGCAGGTCAATCTGATAGTTTCCTGCCTCTGTAGGATATCCTTCAGTTGAGCAAGCCAGTCCGCAGCAGTAGAGAGTCTCGTTCAAGTGAGTCATCTCGATGAGCTTGTCCTTGATGTGTGAAGCCTTGTGAGCACCATTGTACTCAGCAGCCAGAGCAGCAGCTCCGATAAGAACGTCACCAACACCAACCTTGCAGCCGCCGTATGACTGTCTGTGGTATCCTGCGAATCTCTCAACGAGCATTCCAGCGAAATCATACTCTCCGGCCATGAAGATGTACTCGTTAGGAATAAATACGTCGTCGAATACTACGAGAGCTTCCTGTCCGCCGAACTGAGCGTTACCCAGGTCGATGTCAGCGCCTTCCTCGAGTTTTCTTGTATCACATGACTGTCTGCCGTATACCATGAACATTCCCTCTGCGTCTGAAGGGCATGCGAATGCTACTGCATAGTCCTTGTCTTCTTCTGTCATTGCCTGTGTAGGCATTACGATGTGCCAGTGTGAGTTGATGGAACCTGTCTGGTGAACCTTAGCTCCTCTAACTACGATACCGTCTTCTCTTCTCTCCTTGATTCTTACGAAGAGATCCGGGTCAACCTGCTGTGAAGGTCTCTTGCCTCTGTTTCCCTTAGGGTCAGTCATAGCACCGTCAACAACCAGGTCCTTCTCCTGTACCATCTTCAGGAAGTTCTTGAAGTTCTCATGGTACTTAGTGCCGTAAGCCTTATCGATTTCATATGTTGTTGAGAATGTAGCGTTGAAAGCGTCCATTCCTACGCATCTCTGGAAGCAGCCTGCAGTCTTCTGTCCGCAGAGTCTCTGCATCTTAACCTTGTTCTTCAGGTCTTCTGTGCTCTGGTGGAGATGTGCGAATCTGTTGATAGTCTCGCCTGTCAGGCTTGACTTAACTGTCATCAGGTCTGCATACTCAGGATCCTGAGCCAGATCGTAAGTCACCTTAACGCAGTTGATTGAAGGTCTGATAATAGGATTGTCAACCCAATTCTCAACCTTCTCACCAAACATGTAAACTCTGGTGTTTAATTTTCTTAAACTCTCAATATACTGTTCGCCTGTCATTAACATAATAAAATCACTCCTTTTTATTGTTTTGACATGCAGACGCTGACCTGCGCCTGCTTAATAATGACATCTCATGTATGATAAAGGCTCACGGCCTCAATCAACCGTTTCTTCTCCCCGGAGGATTTTTTTCGCAAAATCCAGAAGGTCGTCGCTGACGGAAGCGTCAAGCTTCACATCCTTGACCTCCGGTACTCCGCCGGTTACGAAATCTCTCACTACTCCTTCGACCGTTTCCTGAGCCGAAGGACACTGAGCGCATGCTCCCGTGAGCTTCACGTAAGCTATGCCGTCCTCAAAGGAACTGAGAGTAGCTCCTCCGAAATGCTTGGACAGAACAGGATCAACCTTGTTCGCCAGCACGTTTATAATTCTGTCTTCAACTGTCATCAAATCAGCCATATACCACCTCGTTATTCTCGCAACATAATTATATTATTAACAAAAATACTTTTCAAGGGATTATGGCAACCTGTCAAAACAAACAATGCAAAAAAGCAACATAGTACATCAGTTGTTGTCAAGCTGTGATTTCAGGTTCATGAACAGCTTTCTCACAGGCGGTGTCGCCAGTATTATTGCGGATATGATTCCCTCTGCCGCCAGATATGTGATGTTGTACCAGAGCGACCAGGTCAGAGCGCTGAAGCCCTCAGGTGCATAGGCGCCGAAGAAGATTACTCCGGAGAGCACTGCGCATATGTATCTGCAGAGAACTCCCACAACGTAGGACTTGACAAGGCCGTACTTGCCCGAAGCCAGAAATCCGCCCAGAGCCAGTGCTCCGAATGCGAGAGGATAGTCAAGCAGCAGCTGTACAGGGTGAATTACGTACGGGCTGAAGATAAGGTTCAGAAGTCCCACGCACATTCCTGCCATGAGTCCTCTTCTCACGCCGAAGAAGTAGGCGCAGAGAACGATAGGAACCATTGAGAATGCTGTAACGCTTCCGCCCTGCGGCATCTTGAAGAACACTATCTGATTGAGAATGATAGCGAGTGCCACGAGAAGAGCCGATACTGCCAGAGCCTTGGCATCGGCCTTCTTGCCTCTTCCCGTCCACAGTATTGTGGCGAAGAGGATAACTATAACTGCTACTGTCGCGATCTGACCCCATGTGGAGTCAAAGAAATCCTGTAAACTCATAAAAAAACCTCCTTTATTACAGGAGGGGAACATACGGGCACCATAAAACAGGCCCTGATATTGCTTCCCTGCGCAGGCATTGTCCCGATCAGGTAAAGGGTAACGCCGGTCTCCCGGCGACTCTCAGCAAAAGCTCCCCTAGCTATATGTTTCATTGATATGATATTAGCGGCCGACTGTACTGTCAAGTGGTTTTTTTAACAGCCTCATGCCAGCCTTCTATGAGCGCAGGCGTCTCCGCACTGCCCCGGGGTGTGAAAATTCTATCAATCTGCAGGTTGTTCCTGATGTCATCCGCAGACTCCCAGTAGCCGCAGGCCAGCCCCGCCAGATAAGCGGCTCCCAGTGACGTTGTCTCGATACATACGGGCCGGTATATCTCCCTGCCCAGCAGCTCAGCCTGAAACTCCATGAGGAAGTTGTTGGCACAGGCGCCGCCGTCAACTCTGAAGGACTGTATTTCGCGGCCCAGATCCTCCTCCATGGCTTTTGCCAGATCGTATGTCTGATAGGCCATGGCTTCCAGAGCGGCTCTGACAATGTGCTCCTTTCCCGTTCCCCGTGTTATTCCCGTTATCACGCCTCTGGCGTAGGGGTCCCAGTAAGGAGCTCCCAGTCCTGTGAAGGCCGGCACTATGTACACGCCTCCCGTACTGTCCACACTGCGGGCCAGCTCCTCGGATTCAGCAGCGGTCCCGATGAGTCCCAGCTCGTCCCGCAGCCACTGTATGACAGCTCCCGAAACGAATACCGATCCCTCAAGGGCATAGTATACTTCATCACCCAGCCCCCAGGCTATGGTTGTCAGCAGGCCTTTGCCTGATGTTACCGGCTTGAGTCCCGTATTCATGAGCATGAAACCGCCTGTGCCGTAGGTGTTCTTCATTTCACCTTCGCGGAAGCATGCCTGTCCGAATAGTGCCGCCTGCTGGTCTCCTGCAGCTCCGCACACAGGAATCGGCGCTCCGAAAAACTCCTCTGAAGTCTCTCCCATGAATCCACTTGAAGGCACGGCCTCCGGCAGCATACATGCAGGTATGTCAAGCCTTCTCAATATGTCCTCATCCCATTTCAACTCGTGTATATTGAAGAGCATTGTTCTCGAGGCGTTGGAGTAGTCGGTGACATGAGACCTGCCGCCGGTCAGCTTCCATATGAGCCATGTCTCCACCGTTCCGAAGAGAAGCTCTCCCGCCTCCGCCCTCTCACGGGCTTCCGGAACATTGTCGAGAATCCAGCGGATTTTCGTGGCACTGAAATAAGGGTCTATAAGCAGACCCGTCTTCTCTCTGTATATGTCATCGAGACCTTCGGCCTTGAGATCATCGCAGAACTCCGCGGTTCTCCTGCACTGCCATACTATGGCGTTGTACACAGGCTTTCCCGTCTTCCTGTCCCATACCAGGGTTGTCTCTCTCTGATTGGTTATTCCTATGGCGGCGATGCTGCCTGCCTCCAGGCCTCCTGAAGCCAGAGCCTCACGGGCCACCTGAAGCTGGCTCTCGAAGATTTCCTCACCGTCGTGCTCCACCCATCCTTCGCGGGGGAAAATCTGGCGGAACTCCTTCTGAGCCCGGCTTATCATTCTGCCTTTTCTGTCGTAGATTATGCATCTGGAGCTGGTCGTTCCCTGATCCAGTGCCATTATGTATTTATCTCTCATACGAATTCACTCATTATCCTGTTGGATATATCCATGCCTGCCTCTGTGAGCTTCAGCACACTTCCGTCATACTCCATGTAGCCTTTGTATTTCCTGATGATTTCAGGATCGTACACGCTGAAGAAATCCATGCCGAAGACTTCCTCAAAGTCTCTCATGTCAATTCCTGCAACCTTCCTCAGTCCCGTGAAAACATAGATTCCCATCTCCTCACGTGTCGAGAACTCGTCTGCCTGTTCCGCGTCGCCGGTCGGCCTGCCCTTCTTGACCGCATCCAGATATGTCAGCATTTTGCTGTAGTTGCAGTATCGGCGTCCGTCCACAAAGGAACTGGCTCCCGTTCCGGCGCCTATGTACTCCTGGTAGGACCAGTACTTCAGATTGTGCCGGCTCTCACGTCCCGGAACGGCCGCATTTGATATCTCATACTGATAATATCCCGCGCCTCTCATCATATCCAGTGCCATGTGATACATTTCCCTGTCCGCTTCCGCTTCAGTCGGTGTTATCGTTCCTGCTTCCACCATGTCCCACATAGGTGTGTTCTCCTCTATCTGCAGGCTGTAGAGGGAAATATGACTCACACCTGTGAATATTGCCTGACGCACTGTATCGCGCCACATCTTCTCCGTCTGGCCCGGTATGGCGAACATAAGGTCTATGCTTATGTTGTCGAAGCCCGCCTTCTGGGCGAGGCGGATGGCATTGAGGGCGTCGTTCTTGTCGTGGATTCTGCCCAGACGGTTCAGCACGGTGTTGTCAAATGACTGGACTCCTATGCTTATCCTGTTGATTCCCGCCGCCCTGTATGCTCTGAGCTTCTCCTCGTTGAGAGTCGCCGGATTGGCCTCTATGGTTATCTCCGCATCGTCAGCCACATTGAAGTTGTAATATACAGACTCCATGATAAGGTTTATATCCGCCGGCGAGAGAAGTGACGGAGTGCCGCCTCCTATGTAGACAGTATCCGTCGTGCGATAGGGCTTAAGCTCCCCCTTCAGAGCAATGTCACGGCTAAGAGCCTTTGCGTATTCCGTCAGAACCGCCTCCTCGCGGCAGGCGAATGACAGGAAGTCGCAGTAGGCACACTTTCTCACGCAAAAAGGCACATGAACGTACAGACCTAGATTATTTGTTCTCGTCATATTTAAGAACCGCAGTGAATGCCTCCTGAGGAACCTCAACAGTACCGAACTGACGCATTCTCTTTTTTCCTTCCTTCTGTTTCTCCAGTAACTTCTTTTTTCTCGATATATCACCGCCGTAGCACTTGGCGATTACATCCTTTCTGTAGGCCCGTACTGTTTCTCTGGCTATTATCTTCTGTCCTATACACGCCTGAATAGGCACCTCGAACTGGTGCATAGGTATTATTTCCTTGAGCTTGGAGCAGACGAAACGTCCTCTGCTGTAGGCTTTGGACTCGTGAACAATCATGCTGAAGGCGTCGACGATCTCCTTGTTGAGGAGGATGTCGAGCTTCACCACCTTGCTCGGCTCGTATCTGCTGAATTCGTAGTCAAGGGATCCGTAGCCTCTGGTCTTCGATTTCAATGCGTCGAAGAAATCGTAGATAACCTCGTTGAGAGGCATGTCGTAATGCAGGTTCACCCTCGACTCCGTGATGTACTCCATATTGAGCATGCGGCCGCGGCGCTCCTGGCAGATCTCCATTATATTGCCCACGTATTCCTTAGGCACCATAATATCCGCCTTGACCATGGGCTCCTCGATATGGTCGATTTCCATAGGAGACGGCAGGTTGGAAGGATTCTGTACCATCTCCACGGTTCCGTCGGTCTTCACGACCTTGTATATTACACTCGGGGATGTTGTGATTACCCCCAGGTCAAACTCTCTCTCGAGACGTTCGACTATAATTTCCATATGCAAAAGCCCCAGGAATCCGCATCTGAACCCGAATCCCAGTGCTGTGGACGTCTCCGGCTCGAAGCGGAAGGCCGCGTCATTCACCTGCAACTTCTCCAGAGCATCTTTGACGTTCTCGTATTTCTCGCCTTCTGCAGGATAGATTCCGCAGTAGACCATTGACTGAACCTTCTTGTAGCCGGGCAGCGGCTCCTCCGTCGGATTGTCCGCGAGAGTTATGGTATCACCCACACGGGCATCGCTCACCTGCTTGATGCTGGCGCAGATGTAGCCTACCTCGCCGGCCCGCAGGCTCCGGCACGGCACCGGTCCCGGAGAGCATGTTCCAACCTCCGTAACCTCGTACTTCTTGCCCGTGTTCATGAGTTCAATCATGTCGCCTTCTTTGACGGTACCCTCGAAGACTCTCGTGTATATAACCACGCCCTTGTAGTTGTCGTAATAGGAGTCGAATATGAGGGCTTTAAGACTTGCCTTCTCATCGCCTTCAGGCGCAGGTATGTGCTTGACAATCTGCTCCAGAAGCTCCTCGATTCCTATGCCCTCCTTGGCCGATACGAGAGGCGCCTCCGATGCGTCGACTCCGATGACATCCTCTATCTCATCTCTCACCTCGTCGGGTCTGGCGCTCGGCAGGTCTATCTTGTTGAGAACAGGCAGTATTTCCAGATCCTCGTCCATTGCCAGATAAACATTGGCCAGTGTCTGAGCCTCCACGCCCTGTGTGGCGTCCACAACGAGCACGGCTCCCTCGCAGGCTGCCAGACTCCTGGATACTTCATAGGTGAAGTCCACATGTCCCGGGGTGTCTATGAGATTGAGTATGTATTCGTTGCCGTCCTTCGACTTGAGCACGAGACGTGTGGTCTGAAGCTTGATGGTTATTCCTCTCTCCCTCTCCAGATCCATGTTGTCAAGATACTGCTCTCTCATATCCCTGTCGCTGACCAGTCCCGTCTTCTCGATTATCCTGTCGGCCAGGGTGGATTTACCGTGGTCTATATGCGCTATAATGCTGAAATTTCTTATGTACTGTCTGTAGTCCTTCATATTCTCCCTATTTAATCGCTGTCTCCAGAGCCAGTTCCATCATCTCCGTGAATTTCTCCTGTCTCTCCTCCTTGGTGGCTTTCTCTCCCGTTACGAAATGATCGCTTATGGTCATCATGGCCAGGGCGTTGGCACCGCCGTGGGCCGCATTCATGTAAAGCGCTGCAGCCTCCATCTCAACTGCCAGAACCCCCATCGACTTCCACCGCTTCCACCAGTTCTCGTCAACTTCGTAAAAAACATCGCAGGATACTATATTGCCTGCCACGAAATCATGTCCCGTCTCCTTCGATGCCTCCTGAAGCTTGGTGAGAAGCTCGTAGCTTGCACATGGCGCGTAGGTTCCCGGCAGATCATAGGTGTGAGCGTAGGCCGAATCAGTAGATGCCGCCAGTCCCACCACAATGTCGCCTATTCTGATATCATCATGAAAGGAACCCGCCGTACCCACTCTTATCAGGTTACGCACATGGTATTCGTTTATAAGCTCCCAGGAGTATATGCCCATTGAAGGCATGCCCATTCCCGTTCCCTGAACGGACACGGGCACTCCCTTGTATGTTCCCGTATATCCCAGCATGTTTCTCACATCCGTGTAACATCTGGCGTTTTGAAGATAGTTCTCGGCTATGAATTTAGCCCTCAGAGGATCTCCCGGCAGGAGAATGCTCTCGGCTATATCGCCCGCTGAAGCGGCATTTATATGTGTGCTCATTTCTGTCTCCCGTTTCACTTGCTAAAAATTCGGAACAATTATATCATAAAATTCTCAAAATTAAAACCACTCCGCTGAGACATTCGGAGTGGTCGTTCTCATGATGTTCAATACATCGCGCATTTAACTTATGCGCCGGTGGGGACGGGTGAGAATTAGGCGTTAGCCTTGTTGAATCTCTTGGTTAATCTTGACACCTTTCTGGAAGCTGCGTTCTTGTGGATCGTTCCCTTAGCTGCAGCCTGCATAAGCTTCTTCTCAGCGAGTGCCAGATCGGCCTTGGCCTTCTCCATGTCACCTGCTTCGATAGCAGCGTCAAATGACTTCAGAACTGCCTTCAGATGATTCTTGATTCTTCTGTTTCTGGCAGTCTTCTTGTCGATAACCTTGATTCTTTTCTTTGCGGATTTAATATTAGCCATTAAATTTACCCCACTTTCTTAAATTTCAGCCTGCCGCAGCGATTTCTGCGGCTAAAATTCGCAACTGTTATTATATACGTCTCTCAGTGAAATTTCAACAGTTTTTTAAGCTTTCCAGAGTCCGTGGAGGTTGCAGTACTCATAAACCGCCACAACCTTGTCTCCCTCGCAGAGTGCGAAGCATGCTTCAGGCGCCTCAGCCGGCTTCAGGGCCTTTCTCTGGTATCCCTTCTCTGTCTCTACAGCGATGAACTGGATGTAGTGCTCGTCCAGCATAGGGTGCTCAACCTCACCGACCTTCACCTTGACAACGTTGCCTTCAACTGTATAAACGGGAACGTGCTTCTCCAGAGCACCGTCCTTCTCGCCTGCAACCAGTTCAGTCATCTTCTGTCCGCAGCACATTACAGGAACGCCCTTGTCTTCAACCATCTCAATTATATTACCGCAATGTTCACAGATAAAATACTTCATAATCTACCTCTCTTTCATATCTGTTCTGTCTTACTCTTATATTATACATCATATCGTTATAAAGTCCTTAAGTTTTTCGTAGGTTTTATCTCCGATTCCGCTTACGTTCTTAATATCCTCGATACTGCCGAAGCTGCCCCTGCTCGTTCTGTAGTCGATTATCTTCTGAGCCGTGGACGGTCCCACTCCGTTAAGCTCCTGGAGCGTCTCCGAATCCGCCGTGTTTATGTTGATTTTGCCCGTGGACGTGCTCACACCCGCAGATGCCGCTGCTGCCGCACCTCCGGACGCTGAGATTTCACCCGGCTCCGTGACGGCAGGTATGTATATCTTCGCTCCGTCCTCCGCAAAGGCCGCACGGTTTATACTGGTCATGTCCGCATTATCCGTTAGGCCTCCCGCAGCCTCTATGGCATCCTCAACCCTGCTCCCCTCGGGAAGCTCTGCCAGCATAGGATTCTTAACCTCGCCTCCTATGTCAACGAATATGGTGCCGCTGCCTGCGGCCTCTGTCTCCTCTATGGCCAGTTCGGCCTCGGCCTCATCGGCCATGGCCGTTTCCTCCCCCTTCTCCCTGAATGCGAAAATCGTCAGGCACACAATTATAAGCAGCACCACCACAGCGATCTTCTTAAGCTGGGGCTCGTACTTCTCCATGTACTCCCTGATCTTATCCCTTATTTCTTCCATAATGCAAATACCTCCAATTCCAGTTATATTTTACTAGTATTGGAAGTATTTGTCAATATCTCTCGTGAAACCTATTTTCTCCCGGGTGACGTCAATCTCGCTTCTGTCCGTCCCGATTCCGGAGAATTCCAGGAATGTTGTTATGACCAGCTCCGGACTCAGATTCGACTGACTTCCCTGATCGAGGCGCATGCGCAGTATTATGCCGCCTTCAGCAGATTGAGCTCTCAGGCTCTGTATCTTCGGCCTGATGTCGACAGGCACGGGCTCCGGCTTTTTTTTCTGCTTCTTCAGAGTGATTATTTCTCCCTGCGCCATGTAGGCTTCCCCAAGCTCCTCCGCATTTATGCCGGAAGTATCTGCCGGTATCTCGACCCTGTACTCCGCCATGACAGTCTCTGCGGCCAGAGTTTTCTTGAGCCAGGGTGCTTCGCAGATACCTGTGAGCTCCAGACCTTCGGGCATTATATCCTGCAGGGGCCTGAGAATTCCTTCTTCAATATCATCCGGTACCGGGAAATTCTCCGCCGTTTCGAATTCTATATACTCCTCAAGAGCCTCATATCCCAGAGAAAGCGGCTGTGCGAATCCCATCTTCGGGTGGGGATTGAAACCTTCCGAATGCTTCAGGCTTATTCCCGCTCTCTTGAAGGCCCTCTTGAACACCTTCATTATATCCAGGTGAGAGGTGTAGCAGATAACGCCCCTCTTCCTGAATCTTATTATATACTTCATATTAACTGTCCTGTCCGAATGCTTCCGTGTCGCAGTTGACGAAGCATTCCGTGTATCCATTGACACCGCAGCCTCTGCACTGCAGTCTGCAGTCTCCCGTTGTTACTCCCGACATCGCCTTCTCATGCTCCTTCTCCAGGAACCTGCGGCTCACCAGTGTGTTTATCATATCCCAGGGGAGTATCTCCTCATGATTTCTCTGTCTGTAGCAGTAGAAGCTCTCATCAGCTCCCGTGTTTCTGAACGCCTCCTGCCACAGCTCCGCGTCGAAATACTCCGTCCATGCGTCGAATCGGCATCCCAGCCTGTGTGCTTCCTTTATCACCTTGCCCACGCGCCTGTCGCCTCTGGCCAGCACGGCCTCCAGATTGCTCGTGTCAGTATCGTGATAGTTGAATGTCACACCCTTGATCCGCAGTTTGTTCGAAAGATAGTCGTGCTTTCTTATAAACTCCTCCCTGCTGTTCTGGGCCTCCCACTGGAAAGGCGTATGCGGCTTGGGAACGAAATTCGACACGCTTACGGTGACTCTGAATCTGCCGCCTTTCCTGCCGCGGATTTTGTAGTTGATATCCATTATGTTCCGGGCAATCTCGGCTATTCCGTCAAGATCCTCATCGGTTTCCGTAGGCAGCCCGATCATGAAATAGAGCTTGATGTGTTCCCACCCCAGCTCCACAGCCTGCTCCACGGCGCTGTATATGTCATCTTCCGTTATATTCTTGTTTATGACGTCTCTCAGTCTCTGTGTTCCGGCCTCAGGTGCAAAGGTGAGTCCGGACTTCCTGTAGCCCTGAATCTCGTCGAGGACCTTGAATGAGAAGGAGTCAAGTCTCAGTGAAGGCAGTGACAGTGCCACGTTCTGTTCCCTGCAAAGGCCCATGAGATTCACGGCCATATGCTCGAATCTCGAGTAGTCGCTGGTTGACAGAGACAGGAGTGACAGCTCGTCATGTCCCGTATTGGAAAGCTGCTTCATGGCCAGATCGCATATTGTATCTTCCTTCCGCTCTCTGACAGGTCTGTATATGATTCCCGCCTGACAGAAGCGGCACCCTCTGGTGCATCCTCTGAAGGTCTCCACAACGGCTCTGTCATGAACCGTGTCGATGAAAGGGACAATGTTGTTAACGGGAAAGTCCGCCTGCTCTATGTCTCTGAGGACAGCTCTTCTCACCGTCTCCGGCGCGGAAGGCTCCGTCCTTCTGACTTCACTTATACAGCCCTCCTCGTCATATACAGGCTCATAAAACTCAGGCACATACACCCCGTCAAGCTTCGCAGCTTCCCGGAGGAAATCCTGTCTGCTGAGGCCTTTGCTGTAGAGAATGCAAATTTCCTCCAGCAGCTCCTCGCCGTCACCAATGAGAAACATGTCTATGAAGTCAGCCAGGGGCTCCGGATTGTACGCGCACGGGCCGCCTGCAATTATGAGGGGGTGCTCCTCTGTGCGCTCCTCTCGCTCGAGGGGAATTCCCGAAAGCTCGAGCATGTTGAGGATGTTTGTGTAGGACATTTCATACTGGAGTGTGAACCCCACTATATCCATTTCGCAGACCGGAGTTCCCGTCTCCAGCGTGAAGAGGCTGACGTTCTCGTCTCTCATGAGCTTCTCCATGTCGGGAGCCGGGGCGAATATCCTCTCACAGTATATGTCCTCGTTTTTGTTGAGTATGTTGTAGAGAATCTGCAGTCCCATGTAGGACATGCCTATCTCGTATGTGTCCGGGAATGCGAATCCGATTCTGACCTTCACATCAGACGGGTTCTTCCTCACCATATTAACTTCGCCACCTGTGTATCTGGCCGGCTTCTCAACTCTTCTGAGCAGTTTATCCAAGTTCATAGTTCTCTGTATTCTCGTAATTGAGGTCTCTCATCATCTCGTCGACGGAAAGACCGGTAATCTTCTCAATGTCGTTCAGGAGCGTTCTCGTCTGCTCCTTTTTGGCCAGAATGCGGCTCCTCGCCTGAGGATTACCATTCCTCTCGGCCTTGGCTATTATATAATCCATGCGTTTGTCAAGGCCTGCGTATCTGTCCTCCAGGGACAGCCTGTCTCCCAGGCACAGCAAATCAACTTCAGTCACGTGACTGCCGTCGTTGGTGAATTCGTATGTCATGTGTACCCTGATGAGGCGCGATTCCTCCTCGAAGCCTCTCTCCTGAAGATAGTCGGCGCACACATCCCAGTGTCTGTCCTCAACTCTGGCCATGTCATGGAGAAGTCCCGCCGCCAGCACCAGTTCCAGATCCAGCTGCCGGCTGTCTCCTTCGCCTGTGCTTTTCTGTCTGTAATAGCTGCGCCTCCCGTCATCTTCTCTGGTGCACTGCTCCAGCTCTATGTCGTCAAGGGGCAGGGCCTTCGTTCCCCCGGCAGCGTTTATATACTGTCCCAGCCTGTATGCCACGGCTGCCACGGACTTGCAGTGACCCACAACGTGCCCGGGCGTTCCGTAGTCCCTGAGAAATTCCATGCATTCCTGCCTGTCCGGATGTTTCCTAGTCGTCATATTCGTAGTTGTAGTCCTCATCATAGTATTCAAATTCCATCTCGAAGAGCCTGATTATGTCTCCGTCTTCAATGCCCATCTCCTGAAGCTTCTCATAGGCTCCGCTTGATTCTATGTATTTGAACAGATATCTCTT
>JALFNS010000033.1 GCA_022773945.1 Clostridiales bacterium | reverse complement strand
AAGATAATCCACAGCTGGCCGAACAGGGTAATGAAGTCATCGGCCACAAACTCCAGATGGGGTAAGATAGCGGGAGTTAAGAGAATATTCAAGTAGACCGAGGAAGTATAACCGATGAGTGCATATTTAACTCTCTTCATTGTGTTTTTTAAGGTGGGACTGTTCAGCTTCGGAGGCGGGACAGCCATGCTGCCTTTAATATATCAGAGCGTCAGCAGTCTGGGGTACATGAGTGCCGGTGAGTTCTCAGACATGGTGGCTCTGTCTCAGGTGACACCGGGGCCTGTGGCTGTTAACGCAGCCACCTATGTGGGACTTCTCAATTCGGGAATTGCCGGAGCCGTGGTGGCCACAATAGGTGTGTGCCTTCCATGTTTCCTGATAATGCTGGCAGTATCCATATTTCTTAAGAAATACAAGGACAACAGAATAGTGGAGGGGGCATTCTCCGGGATAAGGCCTGTTACAATAGGCCTTGTGGGAACAGCTGCAGTGTTCATAGCAGACGGAGTTCTTACGAAGGGAACACTCGTCTCGACATCCATGGCGGACCCGGATTACTACAATCTGATACCCATAGTCATTTTCGCGGTTTCAATACTGCTCATGGGCAAGTTCAAGGTCAAACCCATATGGACTTTGCTTATTATGGCAGGAGCGGGATCGCTCATATACGGCATTAGCGGCATAAGCTGATAACAATCAAGGAGGAATACATATTATGAAATACGTTAGAATCGAAATGGAGAACGGCGACGTTATGAGAGGGGAGCTTTATCCGGAGATCGCTCCCAAGACAGTTGAAAACTTCGAGAAGCTTGTTAATGACGGGTTTTATGACGGCCTGATATTTCATAGAGTAATACCGGGATTCATGATACAGGGCGGATGTCCTCAGGGAACAGGAACAGGCGGCCCGGGCTGGACTATCGAAGGCGAATTCGCTCTTAACGGATTCAAGAACGATCTGAAGCATACGAGAGGAGTTCTTTCAATGGCTAGAACTATGGACCCTAATTCAGCAGGATCCCAGTTCTTCATCATGGTTCAGGACGCACCGCACCTCGACGGACAGTATGCTGCCTTCGGCAAGATTACAGAAGGCATGGAAGCTGCCGACAGAATCGTTTCACAGAAGAGAGACTTCAGCGATAAGCCTAAACAGCCGCAGAAGATGGTGAAGGTTACTATTGAAGAGGAATAATTTTTAAATATGTGTTGACACCACAAAAAAATTGCGGTAACATAGTGGTAGTTAAATAAACCAAACCGATGATGAGGAAGTAAAACTGAGGTACGGTCTCACAGAGAGTCCGGGATGGTGGAATCCGGGCAGATGCAGTTTCAGAATAATGGGCCTCTGAGGGCGAGGCGAAAGGGTGACCGAGTAGCTGAGACGTGACGCCGGCGTTAAGGGCGAGGAGTGTGATAGCACTCTGCAGAGTGAACATCGGGTTTTCGGATTTTGCGGAAACTAATGTTAAACAAGGTGGTACCGCAGGCACAGCGCTTGTCCTTGAGTGGACAGGCGCTTTTTTGATTCAGACCTTCACCATGCAGAGCTGCGAGGAAGCGTAGTGAAAGGAGCAAAAAATGACTACAGAAAAAATCCCTTACAAAATTTATCTCGAAGAAAACGAAATGCCGAAGGAATGGTACAATGTCCGCGCCGACATGAAGAACAAGCCGGCACCTCTGCTCAACCCGGCAACCCACGAGCCTATGAAGGCCGAGGAGCTGGAGCAGGTGTTCTGCAAGGAGCTCGTTAAGCAGGAGCTGGATAACGATACGCCGTACATTGAGATTCCTGAGGAAATCAGAAACTTCTACAGAATGTACAGACCTTCACCGCTGGTAAGGGCATACTGTCTGGAGGAGAAGCTGGATACACCGGCACACATCTACTACAAGTATGAGGGCGGCAACACAAGCGGAAGCCACAAGCTTAACTCGGCAATAGCCCAGGCATATTACGCCAAGAAACAGGGGCTCAAGGGAGTTACCACAGAGACGGGAGCCGGACAGTGGGGCACAGCGCTCTCCATGGCATGTTCATACCTGGATCTGGCATGTGACGTGTACATGGTCAAGGTATCCTATGAGCAGAAGCCTTTCAGAAGAGAGGTTATGAACACCTACGGAGCGAGCGTTACACCGTCCCCTTCAGATACAACGGAAGTCGGCCGCAAAATCCTGGCGGAGAATCCGGGAACCACGGGAAGCCTGGGATGCGCCATTTCGGAAGCCGTTGAGAGCGCAGTATCGAGAGAAGGCTACAGATACGTTCTGGGTAGCGTGCTCAATCAGGTACTCCTCCACCAGACGGTTATCGGACTGGAAACGAAGACGGCTCTGGAGAAGTACGGAGTCAAGGCTGATATGATTATCGGCTGCGCAGGCGGCGGATCCAATCTGGGCGGACTGGTTTCACCGTTTGTAGGTGAGATGCTCAGAGGCGAGGCGGACTACGATATCATAGCTGTAGAGCCTGCATCCTGCCCGAGCCTGACAAGAGGTAAGTACGCATACGACTTCTGCGACACAGGCAAGGTTTGTCCGCTGGCCAAAATGTACACTCTGGGAAGCGGATTCATTCCTTCACCTAATCACGCAGGCGGCCTGAGATATCACGGAATGAGCAGCATCGTATCCCAGCTTCATCACGACGGACTTATCGAGGCCAGAGCAGTGGAGCAGACGGAGGTATTCGATGCGGCAGTCAAGTTCGCCAGAGTTGAGGGAATCCTCCCGGCGCCTGAATCCAGCCACGCCATCAAGGTGGCCATCGACGAGGCACTCAAGTGCAAGGAGACGGGAGAAGAAAAGAACATCGTATTCGGTCTCACAGGCACAGGCTACTTCGACATGTACGCATATGAAAGCTTCAACAAGGGAACAATGAGCGACTATATACCGACGGATGAGGATCTTCAGATAGGCTTCAACAGCCTTCCGGATGTGGAATAATCCGTGTACAGGGCATGGACATGTGATATAATGTGTTCGTGCCCTTTTTTGGTGCAGTTATATATGTTGGAGACTATAAAATAAGGAAAAAGAGGTAAACGATTTGAGACGAAACAACATCGACATAACCATGGTGATCATCATACTGGTGCTGGCTGCCAGTTCTCTGAGAAGCGGAGCTTTCTCAGATCCTAAGGAGTGGCTTCTGGACAAGATTCTCCTCATACCGGCGGTCATTATCGGTCTTTCATTTCACGAATTCGGTCATGCGGCAGTAGCGTACAGACTGGGAGACGGAACCCCGAAGGCTCAGGGCAGAGTAACTCTGAATCCTTTGGCTCATATTGACTGGATGGGACTGGCGGCACTGTTTTTCTGCGGCTTCGGATGGGGTAAGCCGGTACAGATTAACCCTTACAACTTCAAACACAGAAGACGCGACGAGTTTCTCGTGGCTCTGGCAGGAGTTGTCATGAATCTGCTGACGGCAGTTGTCTTCGCTGTTATTGCACATTTCCTGATGGGAGTAATTCCGAACACCACTATGGGTGAGGGAATATGGACCATGATAATGTACATAATCCAGATAAATCTGGTGCTTATGATATTCAACCTGATACCGTGTCCGCCTCTCGACGGATTCAACATCCTGGCGGAGATATTCGGATTCGGCAACACGGAGACCTACTGGAGAATATACCAGTACGGCAACTGGATACTCGTGGCAATAATAATTTTCGGAATTACGGACAGGATAATAGGACCATGTGTAAGCTTCCTGTTCAATTTCCTCTGGCAGAACATAATATTTTAGGATTCAGGTAATGATTAATTATATAGAAGAACTTAACGACAAACAGAGAGAAGCGGCGCTGCATACGGAAGGGCCGCTCCTTATTCTGGCGGGAGCCGGAAGCGGCAAGACCAAGACGATGACCTGCAGAATAGCCTACCTAATCGGCGAGAAGTATGTGAACCCATACAACATTCTGGCCGTGACCTTCACCAACAAGGCTGCGGGAGAGATGAGGGAGAGAGTAGAGAAGCTTACGGACATGGCTTCCGGCATGTGGATTCTCACATTCCACTCCGCCTGCCTGAGAATACTCAGGGCTCATGCGGAGGATATAGGCTACGGCAGAGATTTCGCCGTATACGACCCTTCCGACCAGAAGACAATAGTGAAGAACATTCTCAAGGCAAGAAACATTGACAGCAAGAAATTCACACCGGCATTCTTCCTGGGCATCATAAGCAAATGCAAGGAATCGGAGATTTCACCGGCGGACTATGTCAGAATAAACGGTGACGAATACAAGGAGAAGATGATCGGTCAGGTCTACAGAGACTACGCGGAAACGCTGCGAAAGAACAACGCCATGGATTTTGACGATCTGCTTTTGCGCGCCGTTGAGCTGCTGGAGAAGAATGAGGATGTGCTGGAGAAATACAGGCGCAGATTCCACTACATCATGGTGGACGAGTATCAGGATACGAACATGCTCCAGTACAAGTTCGTCAGACTTCTGACGGGAAGCAGGGGGAACATATGCGTTGTTGGCGATGATGACCAGTGCATATACCAGTGGCGCGGAGCCGACATAAGAAACATACTGGAATTCGAGAAGGACTTCCCGGGAGCTAAAGTAATCAAGCTGGAGCAGAATTATCGCTCCACTTCCAATATTCTCGATGCGGCCCATTCGGTGATAAGCCGCAACAGAGGAAGGAAGAACAAGAAGCTCTGGACGGAGTCGGAGGCGGGTCATAAGATAGTATATTTCAGAGGTGACAACGAGCGCGACGAGGCTGACTATGTGGCAGGAGAAATCAATCGTGTCGGCGGGAGCCTCAGGAATTTCGCCATTCTCTACAGAACCAACGCCCAGTCGAGAACCTTCGAGGAGGCGCTCTCGCGGCGCGGCATACCTTACCGCGTTCTGGGAGGACTCCGTTACTACGACAGGAAGGAAGTCAAGGACATGCTCTGCTACATGAGACTGGTGCAGAACAGCGCCGACGACCTGTCCCTGGAGAGAATCATCAACGAGCCGAAGAGAGGCATCGGAGGTAAGACGGTTGAGAAGCTGAAGACTCTGGCCGGAGTAAGAGGTGAGAGCCTCTTCGACACTCTCGGCGACGGAGAGGTCATCGGCTCTCTCAGCGCAAAGGCTTCAAAGAGCGCCGGAGAGCTTGTGAGTATTATTGAATCTCTCAGTGCTGAGAAGAGCAATATGAGGATATCGGATATTTACGATGCCCTCCTCGTCAATACGGGATATCTCAAGGCACTGGAGGATCAGAACACTGTGGAGAGCGAGAGCCGGATAGAGAACCTGATGGAGTTCAAATCGGTAATATACGATTACGAGCAGGAGGACAGCAATATAACTCTTGCCGAGTTCATGGAGAAGATAGCCCTTCTCTCGGATGTGGACAATCACGATGAGAACGAGGAGGCTGTCACCCTCATGACCCTTCACAGCGCCAAGGGTCTGGAGTTTCCTTATGTGTTCATGCCCGGCATGGAGGACGGCCTCTTCCCGGGATGGAGAGCCTTCGACAGAGAGGAAGGACTGGAGGAGGAGAGGAGACTCTGTTACGTGGGAATCACCAGAGCCAAGGAGCGCCTGTGGATGACAAGTGCTGCCTCCAGGACCATGTACGGCAAGACGGACTATACCAGAGAGTCCCAGTTCCTCAGAGAAATTGACTCCAGATATATAGAAGGAGATGCCATTTACGAGAAGAAGAGCAGAACATCGGGCGGAGAATTCAGCAGCGGAATCGTCAAGGAAGTACCTTACAGACCTTTTGACAAGCTCAAATACGCCAGTGCACTGACCAGGGAGAACGCGACCAGAATGAAGGAGTCGGGGAGTCTGGAATTCTCCGGCGGAGACAGAGTCAGCCATCCCAAGTTCGGTGAGGGAACCGTGGTCAGCTGCGGCGCCAAAACCATAGAAGTGAAGTTTGCCGACGGTATCAAGAAGCTGGCGCTTGGAATCGCGCCTATTAAGAAGATATGAGAGAACGTATTGAAGAACTTGTGAGAAAGCTGAACGAAGCCTCAAGAGAGTACTACCAGTTCGACAGGGAAATAATGTCGAATGTGGAGTATGACGCTCTCTACGATGAGCTCGAGAAGCTTGAGAAGGAGACGGGGATAGTCCTGGCATCCAGTCCGACGGTGAAAGTTGGATATCAGGTTGTAAGCAGTCTGCCGAAGGAGAATCATCCTTCCCCGATGCTGTCCCTAGATAAGACCAAGAGCAGAGATGAGCTCAGGGACTGGCTCGGAGACAAGGAAGGGGTGCTCTCCTGGAAGCTGGACGGTCTGACGGTGGTGCTCACTTATGAGGAAGGACGACTTATCAAGGCGCTCACCAGAGGTGATGGCATAACAGGAGAAGTCATAACACCTAATGCCTTTGCATTCGACAACCTGCCTGTGGAGATTCCCGAGAAGGGTCGAGTGGTCCTTCGCGGTGAGGCTGTAATAGGCTACGAGGATTTCGAGAGGATAAACGAGAAGGGTGAATACAAGAACCCGAGGAATCTTTGCAGCGGATCAGTGAGGCAGCTGAACAGCGAGATAACGGCGCAGCGCCATGTCAGATTCTTCGCTTTTGCACTGGCCGACGGCGGCGGTGAATTCATCCGGAGAAGCGAGCAGCTGGAATGGCTGGCGGAGCAGGGCTTCGCTGTGGTGGAGCACGTGCAGGTCACCGGCGGTAATCTGACAGAAGCACTGGAAGGCTTCGAAAAGAAAATAGAGAATTTCGATCTGCCTTCCGACGGACTGGTGCTCATATACGATGATATAGCCTACGGCAGATCGCTGGGAGCTACGGCCAAATTCCCGAGAGACGGTATAGCCTTCAAGTGGCAGGATGAGATTAAGGAGACGGTGCTCAGAGAGGTCGTGTGGAATGCCTCGAGAACGGGGCTGATAAATCCTGTGGCGGTCTTCGAACCGGTGGAGCTTGAGGGAACAACGGTTACCCGGGCCTCCGTGCATAATCTGAGCATAGTTGAGGAGCTGGCCCTTGGCGAGGGCGACACCATACGGGTGTACAAGGCCAACATGATAATTCCCCAGATAGAGAGCAATCTGACGAGGAGCGGAACGGTCGCGCCGCCTGAGAAGTGTCCCGTGTGCGGCGGAGATACCGAGATACGTCAGGAGAGAGGCGTCAAAACCCTCCACTGCACCAATGAGGAGTGTCCGGCAAGGAGAATCGAGGCCTTCGCCCACTTCGTAAGCAGAGACGCGCTCAACGTGGAAGGTCTGTCCAAGGCCACACTGGAGAAGCTCATTGACGGAGGAATCATTCGGGAGTTTGCGGATATTTTCACCCTCGACAGGCACAGAGAGCGTATCGAGGAGTTTTACGGATTCGGTGAGAAGTCCTTCGACAATCTGCTGGCAGCTGCAGCAAAGGCTTCAAGAACCACTCCCGCAAGACTGCTTTACGGACTGGGAATACCGGGAATCGGTGCGGCCAACGGCAAGCTCATAGCCCGAACCTGCCGGAACAGCTGGGAAAAAATCGAGAATATCACATTTGATGAGCTTACGGCCGTTGACGGAATAGGCGATGTAATGGCCCGGGCCTTCAGAAGCTATTTCGATGATGAGAACAACAGGGCTATGGTCTCCCGGCTTCTGGATGTTATAGATCTCGATGAGAGCTTCGAGGACAGATCGGGAGGAATGCTGGAGGGTAAGACTTTCGTGATAACAGGAAGCCTGAAGCATTTCGAGAACAGATCCGCTCTCAAGGCAGAGATTGAAAAAGCCGGGGGAAAGACCTCCGGTTCCGTAAGCGGCAGGACAGACTATCTTATAAACAATGACAGCAGCTCCGGATCATCTAAGAACAGGAAGGCGGCAGAGCTGGGCGTTCCGGTGATAACGGAGGAAGAATTTCTGGAGATGATAAAATGATACTTGAAACAGGCAAACTTGACAGTGATATACTGAAGAAAATCGTATTTGACAAGATAAAATACAAATCGCCTCTGGTCAAGGTGAGACCGGGAATCGGCGAGGACTGTGCTGTAATGGATTTCGGGGACTTTGACTGTGTTATGTCCACGGATCCCATATCATCGGCGGTAAGCGATATAGGTAAGCTTGCCATACACATAACATGCAACGATATAGCGTCGAACGGGGTGCAGCCTCTGGGAATAATGCTGGCGGTAATGCTGCCTGAAGGAACTACTGATGATGATGTGGAGCATATTATGGCTCAGGCTTCTGAGGAAGCCGCGGCTCTGGGAGTTGAAATCATCGGCGGCCATACGGAGGTGACGGGAGCGGTTAACCAGCCTGTCATAGTGTCCACCGCCATCGGCCGCGGACCGGCAGGAAGCTCGCAGAGCGGAGACAACATGGTTCCCGGCGACTATATAGTGATGACCAAGGCGGCAGGACTTGAAGGCTCGGGAATAATTGCCTGCGATTATGCCGAACAGCTGAAGGCGGCTGAGGACGACGAAGGCAATCTGCTGTTCACTGAAGATGAGATAGCTGAAGCGGGAAGCTTCCTGAACAGAGTCAGTGTGCTTAAGGAAGGTGTTGCGGCAGGAAAGGTGGGAACACACGGAATGCACGATATCACCGAAGGCGGTGTGCTGGGCGCTGTATGGGAAATGTGCTGCATATCGGAAACGGGTGCAGAAGTGTGGGAGGATGAAATCCCTCTCGAGGATGTGACGAGGAAAATCTGCGATTTTTATCGTATAGACCCGTACAGACTCATATCCAGCGGATCCATGCTCATAGTCGTGCCCGAGGATAAGAAGGATGAAATGATGAAGGCCATGGAAGATGCCGGAATCGGTGCGTCTGTAATAGGAAGGATCAGAGATAAATCTCAGGGAATCAAGATGGTGCGTCGCGTGAGCACCTGCGGGGCCGAGGGTCTTGGCAGAATTGCCGTGACCGTTGACCCGCCGCGTATGGATGAGCTCTATAAGGTTATCAAGGAGGAAAAGTAAATGCCTGATTATCTGCTCTTCCTGGCGCTCCTGCCCGGAATACTGATAATAATCTACATCTTTCGCAAGGATAAGGTGGAGCACGAACCGGTGAGCCTCATAGTCAAGCTTATTGTATTCGGCGCGGTCTCGTGTATTCCGGCCATATTCGCGGAGAACTACATGACGGCTATTATGCCCGCGGGGCTGTCGGGAGTCGTGGAATATGCCGTATATGATGCTTTTATCGTGGCAGCGCTCTGTGAGGAGGTCTGCAAGTATGTCCTCCTGAGAATAGGCTCCTGGAACAATATCAACTTCGACTACCGCTTTGACGGAATCGTGTACGGCGTGTCCGTGGCGGTGGGATTCGCCCTTCTGGAGAACATTCTCTACGTCATGGACGGGGGCATTCAGGTTGCTCTTATGAGAGGTGTTCTGGCCGTGCCTCTTCACGCATTCTGCGGCGTGTTTATGGGCGTGTTCTACGGAGCGGCCAAGAGGTACTCGGTAGGCGGCAGAGGAAGCAAAGCCCTCAGCTGCAAGGTTATGGCCATTTTCGTTCCTATTATGATTCACGGATTATATGACACCTTCGCCATGATAGGAAGCACCGCTGCGACAGTGATTCTTCTGGTGTTTGTGGTGATTATGTACATAGTGGCAATCAAGTGCGTCAACAAGTTTTCCAGAGAGGATGCCATGGGAGGATTCTACGATTATACGATGCCTCTCAGCGATTTATGGCGCAATAAGTAAAAAAATACATATTCCCGTTGGAAGGCGGGAGAATTCATGTTATAATGTTTAAGCGAATTTGCCCTTTGATGGTTCCGCAAGTCGGGTTTGGGTCCTGCGCAATAGGACACCGTGAACCTTGTCAGGTCCGGAAGGAAGCAGCAATAAGCGGAAGCTCTTATGTGCCGCAGTCAAGCCTTCTCCTGTGCCGGCGGAACCGTCAAAGGGCAAAAATTATTCACAGATTCCCGGAGGGAAATATGTACAAGGCATTGTATCGCTCCTGCAGACCTGAAGTGTTCGATCAGGTCATGGGTCAGGAGCATATAGTTAAAATACTGAGGAATCAGCTTAGAACGGGGAGCACAAGTCACGCTTACCTTTTCTGCGGAACTCGAGGTACAGGCAAGACAACTACCGCTCGTCTTCTGGCCAAGGGGCTCAACTGCCTTTCGGACGGAGACAGACCGTGCGGCGAGTGTGCCAACTGCAGAGCGATAAGGGACGGCAGCTTCATAGATGTTATAGAAATAGACGCTGCATCGAATAACGGAGTTGACGATATCAGGGAACTCAGGGACAGTGTCAACTACCCGCCTGTAATGGGCAGGGAGAAGGTATATATAATAGACGAGGTTCATATGCTGTCCGTGGGGGCAGCCAACGCTCTTCTGAAAACTCTGGAGGAGCCGCCTGAACACGTCACCTTCATACTGGCGACAACCGAGTTGCAGAAAATTCCTGCGACGATTCTGTCCAGATGCATGAGACTGGATTTCAAGAGAGTGCCCGAGAAGGTTATTGCCGAAGGAATGGCGGGAATATGCCGTGACAGAGGTATCAGCATATCACAGGATGCGCTCAGAATCATAGCGGCCAATTCCGACGGGTCCGTCAGAGACGGCTTGAGCATTCTCGATCAGTGTATATCCGGCGGGGACAGCTGTATTGAGGAGAAGGATGTTCTCAGCTTCCTGGGAGCTTCCGGTGAAGAGGATTTTCTGAAGCTTACGGATTTTGTAAGAAGAAGAAATACGGGAGGCGCCATAGAGTATCTGGGAGAGATTCTCGCAGACGGTAAGGACGTGAGACAGTTTATCAGAGACTGGATCAACCACTACAGGAATCTTCTCATGACCAAGTTTGTCAGAGACCCGTCAGATGTTCTGGACATGTCCGCGGAGAATATCGAGAGAATCAGCCGCCAGAGCAGGACGATGGAGATGGCTGATATAGATGAAGGAATCATGGAGCTTTCGAAAACCGCGGGAGACGCCAAATATGCCACTCAGCCGAGAATCCTTCTGGAGCTGGCCGTGGTCAGACTATGTCACGGAGCCGGGGAGATAAGAAGCATTCCCGAACCCCCGAAGGTAGCGGCGGCACCGGAACCTGTCGAGGTACTTCCGGAAGTGGAGGAACAGGAGGAGAAGGAGAAGGCCGAGCCCGCAGACCTGGAAAAACTGTGGGACGCAGTGTTCCGGGACGGTGAACAGGCCAGCGGCGGATTCTATATGCTCCGCAAGGACGGTGCGCTGACGCAGCTGGATGAGAAGGATTTCACTGTGACGGTCATATCCGATTTCAAGAAGGATTTCGCTGAGAAACACAGAGCACTTATCGAAGATCTCATGGAGAAGCATACGGGAGTACGCAGAACCATGAAGCTGGCTGTCGGCAAAGACAGAGAAAAGCTTTCTGCCGAGGAGATCGCCAGAAATGCGTCGGAAGTGCTGGGAATAGAAGTAGAAGTTGAATAAGAAACAGGAGGAAAATATGGGAAAAGGAATGAAGGCTGGCAAGAAGCCTAAACAGCCTAAGATGGGCAATGCGCAGCAGATGGCTCAGATGCAGGCAATGCAGAGAAAGATGGAGGAGGTTCAGGCTCAGATCGATGAGATGGAAGCTTCCGCCACTTCGGGAGGCGGTGCCGTAAGCGTGACGGTATCGGGTAAAAAGGAAATCGTTGATATCCGGATACAGCCTGAGGTTGTGGATCCGGATGACGTGGAGATGCTCCAGGATCTTATCCTGACTGCAGCCAACGAGGCTCTGAGACAGATGGAGGAGATATCCCAGAGCGAGATGGGCAAATTCACTGCAGGACTTGGAATACCGGGATTTTAAGATACGATGAATTACTATGCTAAACCCCTCAACAGACTTATAGGCGAGCTGTCAAGGCTTCCGGGCATAGGCGGCAAGACGGCTCAGCGTCTGGCTTTTCACATCCTGTCTATGGATGAGAAGGATGTGAACACTCTGGCGGATGTCATAAAACAGGCTAAGAAGGAGATGGTATACTGTTCCGTCTGCGGTAATCTGACCGACAGGGACCCGTGTGCCATCTGCTCGGACAAGAGCAGGGATGAAAGCACCATATGCGTGGTGGAGAGCCCCCGTGACCTGGTGGCCATGGAGAAGATAAAAGAATATCACGGTTACTATCATGTCCTTCACGGTACGATTTCGCCCATGGACGGCATAGGACCTGATGACATCAATCTCAAAAGTCTTATATCAAGGCTTGGCAATGAGAACGTTAAAGAGCTGATAATTGCCACAAACCCTACGATTGAAGGCGAGGCGACGGCAATGTACATAGCCAGACTTATCAAGCCGAGCGGAATCAAGGTTTCCAGAATAGCCCACGGCATACCTGTGGGAGGAGATCTTGAATACGCAGATGAAGTCACACTCCTCAAGGCGGTTGAGGGAAGACGCGAGTTATAGACAGAAGGAAGGGATTAACATGCAGGAATTTCCGCAGCGGAGAAGACGTTCACCTTATGCCATAGCCTTTGCGCTGGCTCTGATTATGTTCATACTGGTCGCGCCTGAGGTGAACGAGGGCAAGGCCATGGATCCTACAATAAAGGACGGACAGTTTCTCGTTGTGTCAAAGACGGGATACTCTCAGAACAGAGGTATTCCCGACAGGGGGCAGGTTGTGATAATGGAGAAGACAGCCTGCAAGAAAGTGTCCGAAGACAATCTGATAGCGCGTGTTGTCGGTCTGCCCGGGGACAAGGTTGTTATAAGTGACGGCAAAGTTCTGGTAAACGGCAAGGAGTACGTCACACCCAACGGCATCAGAGGCTCGGGAGGCAGTCTGGAGGTGACTGTTCCGGAGGACGATGTGTTTATCATGTGTGATAACAGGAAAGTTATGAAAGACAGCAGAAACAGCAAGCTGGGCACTGTGAGCATGCGCGACATCAAAGGCGATGTGCTTTTGAAAGTGTGGCCCTTCAGTGATTTCGGCACGGTTCCCGACTCTGAATAATTTAGAGCAAATTAGTCGGAATTTTTTAACATGGAAGTGGTCATAATGTTGTTGTAGCGATGTAATTTGATGTTATAATCAAGGGGTAATTATTTCTAATATTTATTGAGTAGGAGGGAAAAAATGAGTCAGCAGACAGCAGTAGCTGCGACCGGGGAACATGGTCTCAAGAAACATGAGATTAAGGTTTCAACGGTTGTATTCATGATTTTCTGCCTGGTAGCAGCAGGATGCTATGGTATCGAAGAGATGATTCCGGAATGTGGTCCGGGACTGACCATCATCATGCTGTGCGTGCTCCCGTTCGTATGGGGTCTTCCGTTCGGTCTGGTAGCATCGGAACTGGGTTCCGTGAGACCGCAGGAAGGCGGATACTACAAATGGGTTCAGGAAGCTCTGGGCGAGTTCTGGGGATTCCAGGCAGGCTGGTGGAGAACAATCTCCATCTACATCGATAACACATCGTATGTTATCCTGGCAGGCGGTTACGCGGCAACAGTATGGGATATGAATATAGGTGCGGAGTTCGCCCTCAAATTCATCATGATTGCCGTGTTCACCATCGTAAACATACGCGGAGTCAAGGACGTAGGTGTCGTAAGTACTATCCTCTCCATTCTGGTAATGGTCGCATTCGGCCTGGTGGCAATATGCGGATTCATGAACTGGGGCGGAGATGCTGCAACGGCAGATACAATATCCTTCAGAATTACACCTGAACCGGCTGAAGGTATCAGTGACTGGTTCTTCTACATTGCAGGAGGCATATCCATAGGAATGTGGATGTACTCCGGATACGAGAGCATGTCGACAATCGCGGGAGAGGTTTCAAATCCTCAGGTTATTCCTAAGGGAACGCTTATCACAATTCCGCTTATTATGGCTGTATACATTCTCCCGACTACAGCAGGCCTCGGCTCGCTGGGCAACTATGAGAACTGGGGAACAGACGGAGGCTGCGTAGGATATGCTGATGTTGTATCACACTTCTGGGGACCTGCATGGGGAATAATCTTCGTTGTTGTGGCAATCCTGGCACAGTGCTCGATCTATAACACATACATAGCTTCCGGTTCCAGAGGATTCTTCGCACTGGCGGATGACAATCTGACACCTAAGGTTATGGTTAAGTGCGATAAGAAGTTCGGAGTGCCTTACATATCGGTACTGTCCGTAGGTATATTCAACCTGATATTCTGCATGTTCCCGTTCGGATTCATAATCGTACTGGACGTTGCACTTCTTCTCGCATCGTACATCATGGTTTACATTTCGGCTATGATACTGAGAAGAAGAATTCCGGAGGAAGAATACAATTTCAAGATTCCGGGAGGCAGAGGACTTCTCGGCGTTATATGCATAGTGCCTATGTGTGTAGCAATATTCGCATTCTTCGTAAACGGTTCAGACTACTATCTGGGCGGTATGATAGGACTGCTTACAGGTCCGATACTCTACTTCATATGGAGAAGAATGTATGGCGGACTGTCAAAGAAGGACCCTGTGGCATTTGTCAACAATCCTAAGACAGGACTGGCAGTGGGAGATACGAGAAGGATATCCTTCCTGCTTCTCATCATGACGATAATGAACATCATCGCTCTCGTCTTCGAACCTTGGTACGAAGGATGGGGAACGGAAGATTCATGGGGATCCGGAGACTACTTCGACGGAATCCTTGAGGCAGTCAATGTTGACACTATAGTAGGAGTAATACAGATAGTTCTCTGGGTACTGACTATAGTATGCGCTGTTGCTTGTATCGTTATCTACATAGCATCCAGGAAGCTGGAGCCTTCCAAGGCTGAGATAAAGGAAGCTTTCACTAAGAGCTGCGAGGCTATTAACGCCAGACATAACAAGGAGCTTAAGGAAATAGAGGAAGCAAACCTTGCTGAGACGGCTACAGAGTAGACTGCATTACAGATGATTTTTCGGGACTGCCGCAGAAATGCGGCAGTCCTCTGTGTATTTAGATAAAAGTAAAGGAAAGTAACGGATGAGCAGAAAATTTCTTATGGGTAATGAAGCCATGGGTATGGGCGCTCTGGCGGCGGGGGTGAACTGCGTATCGGGATATCCCGGCACGCCTTCCTCGGAGGTGCTGGAGACGGTTGCCGCAGGAAACCCGGGCGACATTCACGTTGAATGGTCGGTAAATGAGAAAGCGGGTCTTGAGGTTGCCGCCGGTGCCGCCATGTCCGGAGGCAGAGCGCTTGTCACCATGAAACAGGTGGGGCTCAATGTAGCTTCGGATCCTCTCATGAGCCTGGCCTATGTGGGAATCAAAGGCGGCATGGTGGTTCTGGTAGCAGATGATCCGGGTCCGATATCATCTCAGACTGAACAGGACACCAGAACCTTCGCCATGTACTCCAAGCTTCCATGCTTCGACCCTTCGACGGTGCAGGAGGCATACGAGATGATGATTGAAGCTTTCAGCCTGTCGGAGAAGTATTCGACTCCTGTTATCATGAGGCCGACAACAAGGGTGTGCCACGGATACAGCACTGTGGACATTGCGGACCGGGAAGAATATGCTGTGCATCGCCCGGATGGATTCGTCAGAGATCCGGGCTGGGTGATATTCCCGCCGCTGGCATACAGGGCCCACGATATGATAGAACCGCGAAATGAAAAAATCGGAGATGAATTCTCCTCGGGAAACCGCAACTGCGTGGTACTGCCCGATGGCGACAGGGCTGAGACAGGAATCGTGAGCGGAGGAATCAGCTGGACATATGTGAGAGAAGCGGTAGAGTGTGACGAAACCATTAAAGCGGCATCACCGGCTCTCATGAAGATATCGACACCTTTCCCTTTTCCTGAGAAAGCGGCTGTCGATTTTCTGAAGAGAGTGGACAGGGTGCTCTGCGTAGAGGAGCTTGATCCTTTCATTGAGAGACAGCTGCTGCAGATATGCGGCAAATACGGGCTTGGAACAGTGATTGAGGGCAAGCTCACACACATGGTGAGACATGCGGGAGAGAATACCAGAGACTCTGTCAGGAATGACATCAGGAGGTTCCTGGGAGCAGAGGAGGTAAGCCGCCGGGAAATTTCCCTTACGACTGAAGGTGTGCCTTCCAGACCTCCCGTTCTGTGCGCCGGATGTCCCCACAGAGCGGCCTTCTACAGCGTGAAGGTTGCCATGAAAGGTCAGAAAACGGTTTTCTGCGGAGACATCGGGTGTTACACTCTGGGCAATGCTCAGCCTCTTGACATGGTGGACACATGTCTCTGCATGGGTGCCGGAGTCAACCAGGCTCAGGGAATATATCACATGGAGCCTGACAGGAAGTGTTTCGCCTTTGTGGGTGATTCAACATTCTTCGCATCTGCTGTCACAGGTGTCATGAACAGCGTATATAACGGAGGGAATATGACTCTGGTCGTTCTGGACAATTCCACAACGGCAATGACGGGTCATCAGCCTCATCCGGGAACAGGCAGAACGATGATGGGCGAAACGGGTCACCGGATTGACCTCGTCAAGGTGCTTGAAGGCATCGGACTTGATGCGGTGGAGACTGCGGATCCGCTTAATCTGACCGAAGCCGTGGAAACTGTCAGAAGAGTGAGCGACATAAGAGGAACTAAGGCGATAATATTCAAGTCTCCTTGTATAGCCCGCAGCAGGAACGAGGACCGGCTCCATGTTACAGAAGACCGGTGCAAAGGCTGCAGAAGATGTGTGGACGAACTCGGATGTCCTGCACTGGGATTCACAGAAGGCAAGGCATATATAGACGGCAGCTCCTGCAATGGCTGCGGACTTTGCAGTCAGGTATGTCCTTTCGGAGCATTCGCGTCGGAGAAGGAGGGTAGCTTATGAGCATGAATATACTCCTGTGCGGAGTGGGAGGTCAGGGAATAGTACTGGCTTCCAGAGTTATAGCCGCGGCTGCCATGAATCGCGGAGAGAGAGTTCTGAGTGCTGAGACAATAGGAATGGCCCAGAAGGGGGGAAGCGTGTTCAGCCATGTGAGAATAGGTGAGGATGCCATGTCACCTATGATTTCACTGGGAGAAGCGGATCTGATACTGGGCTTCGAGCCGGCTGAGACAGTGCGTATGCTTCCTTACCTCAGAGAAGGCGGCAAGGTGGTGGTCTGTGAAGATCCGGTAATGCCGGCATCCGCATCTCTTCTCGGAGAGGAATATACGGGAGCCGGGATGGTGGAGAGGATAAAATCCGTAACAGGCGAAGTGATATCCGTTAAAGGTCGTGACAGGTGTGCGGATCTTGGTTCGGCCAAGGTGCTGAATCTGGTCATGCTGGGGGAAGCGGTAAGAAGCGGCGGTCTGGGATTCACCATGGATGAGGTGAGAGATGCTGTGAAAGAAAGAGTGAAGCCGGAGTTTCTTCAGCTGAATCTCAGAGCACTTGAAAGCGAGGAAAATATATGAGAATTAACGAGAAACAGATTGAACAGGTCAACGGCAGGATTCAGGCACTGCTCAAGGCTGACAACTTCTACGGCCGCAGGCTGGCAGAGAGGGGCATAAAGGGAATTGAAACCCCTGAGGACTTTGAGAAGCTGCCTTTCTCCGAAAAGGACGATCTGAGAAACGCATATCCGCTGGGACTCATGACCGTTCCCGAAGAGGAGATTGTGAGGATTCACTCATCCTCGGGAACAACGGGGCTTCCTGTCATAATTCCTTATACACGCAAGGATGTTGAGGACTGGGCGATACAGTTCGCCCGCTGCTATGAGATGGCGGGTATAACGGCAAAAGACAGGATACAGATAACTCCCGGATACGGTCTGTGGACTGCAGGCATAGGATTCCAGGCGGGAGCCGAGAGGCTCGGAGCCATGGCGGTTCCTATGGGCCCGGGAAACACGGAAAAACAGCTGAAGATGATGGAGGACATGAAGAGCACGGTTATATGCGCCACTTCCTCCTATGCGCTTCTCCTGGCCGAAGAGATAGAGAAAAGGGGAATCAGAGACAAAATCCACCTCAGAAAGGGAGTCATAGGCTCCGAGCGCTGGGGGGACAAGATGAGAAACACCATCAGCGAGAAGCTCGGCATCGAGCTGTACGATATCTACGGACTCACTGAGATATACGGTCCGGGAATAGGTATAAACTGCGATGAAAACAGCGGAATGCACTACTGGGACGACTATGTGTACATCGAGATTATAGACCCGGCAACGGGACAGGTGCTTCCTGACGGAGAGGAAGGCGAGATTGTAATAACCACGCTGGTCAAGGAGGGTGCTCCTCTCATCAGATACAGAACTCACGATCTGTCCAGAATAATACCGGGCAGATGCTCCTGCGGAAGCCCGTACCCTAGAATTGACAGAATCAAGGGCAGAACCGACGACATGATGAAAATACACGGCGTTAACGTGTTCCCGGCTCAGATTGAAGAGGTACTCAAATCCTTCGATGAGATCAGCAGCGAGTATCAGATACGCATGTCTCATCTTGAAGGCAAGGATACGATGAGAATATATGTGGAAACCACAGGCGATGTGGACTTCGCGGACCTGAGCAGGAGAGTCGCTGCGAAGATAAAGAGCGCCATAGGTTTCACTCCTCTGGTCAAGCCTGTTGAGGTCGGACTCCTTCCAAGAAACGAGAAAAAAACCAACAGAGTTATCGACGAGAGATACGAAGATTGAGAAAGTGTAACATTTTTGCGAATTAATTTGTCTTTTAAGGCGCAAATGCATCATGTATTTCCATAGAAACTTGATTCTTAGGTTGCTATCTAGGTATAATGATGTGAAAAGTTATTTTTCAAGGACTAAGTTATATTTTATTATTAGGAGGATTAAATGGGCACTATACTTTTTCTAATTTTGTTCCCAATGGTAATTGCCTTTATTCTTTTAGTAGCAAAATCTGACAAAGCCAGAGACGTAATCGTCATTGGATCTGCGGCTATCATCGCGGCCATGTCGATTGTTGTCGCCATTCTCTTCGGCGCAGGCGGAATGGAATCATTCTCCTTCAACGGCGAAGTGGTTAGTTACATCATGATGATAATTGAGATCGGACTTTGCGTCTATATTATCATCACGGGTATCAAACACAAGAAATGGCTGGCAGTTATATTTGCTGCTGTTCAGACTCCGCTCATGGTGGTGTTTGAGCTTAGAGAGGGTCATCATATTGCCATCGAGAGCAATATGTACATCGACAAGCTGTCGGTTATCATGATCCTGATTATCGGCATTATCGGATCACTGATCACAGTGTACGCACTGGGTTACATGAAGGATTATCAGCATCATGCCGAGGGTAAGGACAGAAGACCTTGGTTCTTCTTCGTAATGTTCCTCTTCCTCGGAGCAATGGTAGGCCTGGTAACTTCAAACAACATGATCTGGATGTACTTCTTCTGGGAGATTACAAGCCTTTCATCATTCTGGCTCATCGGTTTCACCAAGACGAAGGAAGCTACAAACAACGCTTTCAGAGCGCTGATAATGAACCTGCTGGGCGGACTCGGATTCGCTATCGGTATCATTATCCTCGGCAAGGTGTTCCAGACAGTTGAAATGAGCACAATGCTCACTATCGGAACAGTTTACGGAGATCTGGTTGCCATCCCTGCAGCATTCTTCGCATTCGCAGGAATCACCAAGGCAGCACAGATGCCGTTCAACAGCTGGCTGCTGGGAGCCATGGTAGCTCCTACACCTACATCGGCACTGCTCCATTCATCAACAATGGTTAAGGCCGGCGTATTCATGATCATCAAGCTGGCACCGGTACTCGGAATGACAAACTTCGCCGGAATAATGGTTATGATGGTTGGAGGTATCACATTCCTCTTCGCATCATGTGCGGCAATTTCACAGAACAATGCCAAGAGAGTTCTGGCATATTCAACAATAGCCAACCTGGGACTGATTGTTGCCTGCGGCGGTGTAGGTACTGCAGAAGCCGTATGGGCAGGAATCATGCTCATCATATTCCACGCAATCACCAAGTCACTGCTGTTCCTCTGCGTAGGTACTGCAGAGCATCACATCGGAAGCAGAATGATCGAGGATATGGACGGTCTCTTCTGCAGAATGCCTAGACTGGCAATGTGCATGATTATCGGTATTGCAGGAATGTTCCTCGCACCTTTCGGAATGCTGATTTCCAAGTGGGCATGCATGGTATCCTTCGTGGATTCCGGCAACGTGCTTCTCGTTGGATTTATCTGCTTCGGAAGTGCGGTAACAGCTTTCTACTGGCTCAAGTGGATGGGTAAGCTCTCCGCTGTAGTTGCGGGAGAAGAAAGCATCGAGACAGGAGTTCACAAGACAGAAACCTTCGTTCACATAACACTGGTTGTTCTGGTAATACTTGTATGTCTCCTCTTCCCTGTACTGTCCAACTTCATGCTGGTACCTTATCTGGAGATGGCATTCGGAGGAATTTCCGGAGCTATCATGTCACAGAGCAACATGATAATAATGGTAATCATGGTGGCATTCCTCGTACTCATGGCAGTTCTCTTCTTCGGAAGATCCAAGAAGAACATCGTTCCGATTTATCTGTCAGGTGTAAACGCAGGAGACAACAGACTGTACCACGGATCAATGCAGAAGGATGTTGAGTTCACACTCAGAAACTGGCACATGGAGAAGTACTTCGGCGAGCATAAGATGAATCTTATCGGCGGCGTGCTCTGCACGGCAATGCTCGTTATGGGAATCGGCTTCATGGTTGCTACGCTTGTTAGTCTGTTAGGAGGTGTTGCATAATGGTAGTTAAAATTGTAATATCAGTAATCGCATACCTCGTGCTCGCACCACTGGTAGGTGGACTGCTTGCAGGACTGGATAGAAAACTTTCGGCTAAGATGCAGAGAAGAGTAGGACCTCCTGTACTGCAGCCGTTCTACGATGTGTTTAAGCTTTTCCAGAAGGAGAAGATGACACCGACGAGATTCCAGGATTTCTATGTAATGATATTCCTGATTTTCATCATCGTTTCGGGAGCTATCTTCTTCGCCGGCGGGGACCTGCTTCTCGTTATATTCACGCTTACACTGGCAACAGCATTCCTTATCATCGCAGCATACTCATCAAACTCACCTTATGCTCAGGCAGGTGCACAGAGAGAGCTGCTGGCTATGATGGCATATGAGCCGATGGTTCTGATTACTATCATCGGATTCTACATGTTCCACGGAAGCTTCTGCGTCAAGGACATTCTCGCAGGAGGAGAGATGGCTATCCTGCCTATGATAGGAATCTTCGTTGGCTGGATGTTCATCCTCACACTCAAGTTCAGAAAGTCACCTTTCGACCTGAGTATGTCACACCATGCTCATCAGGAGCTGGTTAGAGGTATGACCACAGAGTTCGTCGGAAGCACAATGGGTCTCATAGAAGTCGCACACTGGTATGAGAACATATACCTTCTCGGCTTCGTGTTCCTGTTCTTCGCGAACGGATCCGCATCAGGCTGGATTGTTGGTATAGTTGTAGCTGTAGCTGCATACTTCTTCGAAGTGCTTATCGATAACTGCTTCGCCAGAATGAAGTGGCAGTTTGCCTTCAAGGCTTCCTGGATTGTTGGAATCGTTGTAGGCATGATCAATATATTCGTATTATACTTATGTTTCTAAGGAGGTGAAGAAATGTCAGCATATGTAACAAAATCACCTTGGGTCGTTCATTATGACGGATCAAGCTGTAACGGATGCGATATCGAAGTTCTGGCATGTCTTACTCCTATGTATGACGTTGAGAGATTCGGTATCATTAACTGCGGTAACCCTAAGCACGCAGACGTGTTCCTGGTTACAGGCTCGGTAAATGAACAGAACAAGGACGTAATTAAGCAGATTTATGAGCAGATGCCGGAACCTAAGGTTGTTGTTGCCGTAGGTATCTGTGCTTGCTCCGGCGGTGTATTCAAGGACTGCTACAATGTACTTGGCGGTGTTGATCAGGTTATACCTGTAGATGCATACGTTCCGGGATGTGCGGCAAGACCTGAGGCTATTATAGACGCCGTTGTAAAGGGACTGGATGTACTCCAGGCCAAGAGAGATGCCATGGTAGAGGGCGGCTCGGCAGCACCTGCTGTTGAAGCACCTGCGGCAGATGTTAAATATCCGCCGATTTTCACCATGTCAGAAGTTAAAACCAACTACAAGGTAAGCAAGTAAAGGAGGGAAAGAATAATGAGCGAAAGAGTTATGGCCGGACAGAACTTTGAAACCGTTGAACTTTCCCAGCTTATTTCCAGAGTTGGAGATATGAAGGAAGACGGTTACAGATTAGGCCAGATCTGCGGCGTGGTACTCGATGACGACACATATGAAATCATCTATTCCTTTGACAAGGGACACGTTCTGCAGAACCTGAGACTTAAGATAAAAATCGGCGAAGAGGTAGAGAGCGTTACAGGCATCTACTGGCCTGCTTTCATCTATGAGAATGAAATTCACGACCTCTTCGGAGTTAAATTCAATCACAGTGCGTTAGACTACCAGGGAACATTCTTCAAGGTTGCTGAAGAAACACCTTGGAAGCCGAAGAAATAGGAAAGGAAGGTTAGAATATGGGTAAAAGAACAATAATTCCTTTCGGACCACAGCACCCGGTGCTTCCTGAACCTATTCACCTCGACCTGGTTGTTGAGGACGAAACAGTTGTAGATGTAATTCCTTCTATCGGATACATCCACAGAGGACTGGAAAAGCTGTGTGAGACAAAGGATTACAACAAGATGGTTTATGTAATCGAGCGTATCTGCGGTATCTGCAGTTTCGGTCACGGATGGGGCGCATGCGCATCAATCGAAGGTGCCATGGACGTCAAGGTTCCTGCCAGAGCTGAATACCTGAGAACCATATTACATGAGCTTTCAAGAATTCACAGCCACCTTCTCTGGCTCGGACTGCTGGCAGATGCTTTCGGATTCGAGAGTCTCTTCAATCACTGCTGGAGAGTCAGAGAGACCGTACTGGACCTCTTCGAGAAGAACACAGGCGGCAGAGTTATATTCTCAATCTGCAAAGTAGGCGGAATGAGAAAGGACATCAGCGATGAGAACCTTAAGGAAATGGTTGATGTTCTCAACGGAATCAAGGCTGAAATCAAGAAGCTGACTGATGTATTCATCAACGACGCTTCCGTACAGAACAGAATGGTGGGAGTAGGCGTTCTCACTAAGGAAGAGGCAGAGGAACTCTGCGCAGTAGGTCCTGTAACAAGAGGTTCCGGAGTATATCAGGATATCAGAATGACTGATGACCACGGCGTATACGGAGAACTGGATTTCGAACCTTGCGTTGAGGAAGGCGGAGACTGCATGGCGAGAACAGTTGTCAGAATCAGAGAGCTCTTCCAGTCTATCGAGCTGATAGAGAAGGCTGTAGCCAAGATTCCTGCAGGTCCTGTAGAGGTTAAGGTAAGCGGAAATGTTAACGGAGAGCACATGGTTCGTCTGGAACAGCCAAGAGGTGAGGCATTCTACTATGCTAAGGGTGCAGGCACCAAGTTCCTGAAGAGAATGAGAGTCAGAACTCCGACCAACATGAACATTCCTGCATTGGTTCAGATGCTTAAGGGCTGCGATCTGGCTGACGTGCCTATTCTGGTGCTCACAATCGACCCTTGCATCAGTTGTACAGAAAGGTAGGTGAGAGTAAATGGGATTCTTTAAGTTTGCAAAAACCATAATCGGAAGTATATTCAAGAAGCCGGCTACTCTCATGTATCCTGTAGTACAGAGAGAGTGGGAAGAAAGAACAAGAGGCGCTGTAGGCATCGACGGAGACAGCTGTATCGGATGCGGTATATGCGCTAAAGTCTGCCCTACAGACGCTATTGAAGTTAACAAGGCTGAAGGAACATGGACAATTCAGAGAATGCAGTGCGTGCAGTGCAGCGGCTGTGTTGACAACTGTCCTAAGAAGTGCCTGACAATGGAAAACCAGTATACAACTCCTGACGTTACGAAGACAGTTGATACTGTAGCTATTCCTGCAAAGGCTTCAGGTGGTGCGTCTGCATCATCGGACGGCGACCTTGTATGTTCTGACACTTGTGTATTCTGCGGACTTTGTGCCAAGGCATGTCCTGCAGATGCAATTAAGGTTGACAGAAAGGCCAAGAGCTGGGAGGTTGACAAGGACGCCTGCGTTAAATGCGGAGCTTGTATCGACAAGTGCCCTAAGAAGAGCTTGTCATTTGGCGGCGGCGAAGGAGATGCCGGAGAAGACGACGGCCCTCTCTCATGCAACCTTGACGCATGCGTTTACTGCGGACTTTGTGCCAAGAACTGTCCTGCCGACGCTCTTGAAGTTGACAGAAAGTCAAAGACCTGGAAGGTTGACGAGGATGCCTGCGTGAAGTGCGGCGTATGTATTGACAAGTGCCCTAAGAAGTGCCTCGGATTCGGTGGTGCTGCAGCTCCTGCAGAGCCTCCTAAGAAGAGCATTCCTGTACTGGACGCTGAAAAGTGCGTATACTGCTGCGCATGCGAGAATGAGTGTCCTGAGGGAGCTATCTCGGCTGAACTGGAGAACTGGACTCTGGATGAGGAGAAGTGTGTAGGTTGTGAAGCATGCATAGGAGTATGCCCTGCAATTGCCCTCGAAATGAAGACAGTTGACTAATCCACCTATAATAATGATTATACTGAAACAGCATCCGGAAAACCGGATGCTGTTTTCGGATAACAGACAGATAAGTTAAATGACAGAATGAGGAGAAAATGGATTATCTAAAGGAATCGTTAAAACTTCATGAAAGGCTTAAAGGGAAAATAGAGATTAAATCCACAGTTCCCGTTTCCAATGAGGAGGAACTGTCGCTGGCCTACACGCCGGGTGTTGCTGCGCCATGTCTGGAAATTGCCGAGAATCCTGAGAAAAGCTACAGTCTGACAAGAAGAGGGAATCTCTGTGCCGTTGTCACAGACGGATCTGCAGTTCTTGGCCTGGGAAACATCGGCCCTGAGGCGGGAATGCCGGTTATGGAGGGAAAATGCGCCCTGTTCAAGGCCTTTGCGGATATCGACGCCTTCCCTGTATGCATAAAGTCTCAGGATGTGGATACGATAGTAGAGACAGTGTATCAGATTTCAGGATCCTTCGGAGGGATAAATCTGGAGGATATATCGGCGCCGAGATGCTTCGAGATAGAGAGAAGACTGAAGGAGAAGTGCGACATTCCTGTGTTCCATGATGACCAGCACGGAACAGCAGTGATAGTGCTGGCAGGAGTAATCAATGCTCTCAAGGTTACGGGCAAGAAAATCGACAAGGTGAAAGCCGTGGTTTCCGGAGCGGGAGCCGCTGGAATATCAATTGCGGAAACTCTTCTGAAGGCCGGAATCGGAGAGCTTATACTCTCGGATATTCACGGAACCGTATACGAAGGAAGAAAGGAAGGGATGCATCCCAAACTCCAGGAGATAGCGGCCCTTACAAACAGAGATAAAATCGCCGGCAAGCTGGAGGATGCGGTAAGAGGTGCCGATATATTCATAGGTGTATCTGCACCGGGTATACTTACAGGAGATATGGTAAAGACCATGAATGCAGATCCTATAGTATTCGCATGCGCCAACCCCACACCTGAGATCTTCCCTGAGGAGGCCAGAGCTGCCGGAGCAGCTGTTGTGGCGTCGGGAAGATCGGATTATCCGAATCAGATAAACAACGTGCTGGCTTTTCCCGGTATATTCAGAGGAGCATTCGACAGCGGAGCTACGGATATAAATGACGAGATGAAGCTGGCTGCGGCATTTGCGCTTGCAGGCCTGATAAAGGATGAGGACCTGTCTCCGGAAAATATAATTCCGAAGCCTTTCGATCCGGCAGTGGGCAAGGCTGTGGCAAAGGCTGTTGCGGAGGCGGCAGTATCCTCCGGAGTTGCTTCAGGCAGAGAAAGCAGATAAAACTCTTGACGTTGACACCCCTATAATATATAATTATCTAGCGACTTTATGAAAATAATTAAAACAAGGGCAGGGACTGCTCTTAGTTTAAGTTGATGGAGGACAATAATAATGAGAGTAAAAGTGACACTTGCATGTACAGAGTGTAAGCAGAGAAACTACAACACTATGAAGAACAAGAAGAACAATCCTGACAGAATCGAAATGAACAAGTACTGCCCGTTCTGCAGGAAGCACACTGTGCATAAGGAAACAAAATAAGGAGACGTAACCATGGCAAAATCTAAGGGTAAAAACTCGGATTACAAGGCTGCATCTCAGTATTCCGCTGCGAAGACGGACGACAAGAAGGGCAAGAAGACAACGTCAACTATGGACAGGGCCCAGAAAATCGCCAACGATCGCAAGAAGAAAAAGAATCAGCCTAACAAGCCGAAGGAAAAAGGCAAGGTTAAGGCCTACTTCAAGGGCGTTAAGCTCGAGATGAAGAAGGTCGTATGGCCAACGAAGAAGGAACTGGGTTCTTTCACAGTCGTAGTGCTGTGCACATGTGCTGCATTCGCTCTTCTGTTCTGGGGACTTGATTCAGGAACACTGGCAGCGATTAAGGCTATCTGTTTCTAAGATTACTCAATAAAGTTTAATGGAGCTGAAGGTACAATGTGTGAAGAAAAAGAAGTGAACGGACTCAACCTTGATGAGCTGGAAGGACTGAGAGGAGACGGCGAAGCCAAGTGGTATGTTATACATACTTACTCCGGTCATGAGAACAAGGTGAAAGTTAATATCGAGAAACTGGTGGAGAGCAGAGGAATGCAGAATCTGATTCTCGATGTTGTTGTGCCTACAGAAGACAGGGTTGAGCTTAAAAACGGACAGAGAAAGATAAAGACCAAAAAAATGTTCCCGGGATATGTTCTCGTCAAGATGATCGTTACGAACGAGTCATGGTATCTTGTGAGAAACACCCAGGGAGTTACGGGATTTGTAGGCCACGGGTCAGATCCGGTGCCTCTCACGGTAGAGGAAGTCAGAAGGATGGGTATCGAGAAGATATACATCGACCTGGATATAGATGTGGGAGACTCCATAAAGGTTATTAACGGTCCTTTTGAGAATTTCATCGGAGTCGTTGAAGAAGTCAACATGGAGAAACAGACACTGCGTGCCAAGGTTTCCATGTTCGGCAGAGATACGCCTGTAGAACTGGATTTTGCACAGGTTGATAAACTTGACTGATGTGAAAGCCGTCACAAGATGACTTTTAATAGCGGCAGATGCCGCAGAAATATCTGAAGAAAGGAGGACAAACATGGCTAAGAAAATAGAAGGATACATTAAGCTTCAGATTCCTGCAGGAAACGCTAATCCGGCACCACCGGTAGGTCCTGCACTCGGACAGCACGGAGTTAATATCATGGATTTCTGTAAACAGTTCAATGCCAGAACTCAGGATCAGCCTGGAATGATTATTCCGGTTGTAATCACCGTATATGCGGATCACAGTTTTTCATTCGTTACCAAGACTCCGCCTGCAGCAGTACTCCTCAAGAAGGCAGCAGGTCTGGATGCAGCGTCAGGAGAACCTAACAAGACTAAGGTTGCTACACTGACATATGCACAGGCAGAGGAAATCGCCAAGACCAAGATGCCTGATCTCAACGCAGCAAGCCTGGAGGCAGCTACAGAGATGATTAAGGGAACTGCCAGAAGTATGGGAATCGTTATAGAAGACTAATTCAGGACGGGAGACTGAGAACCGGCGCAGGCCGGGGAGTCGTTAATACCGCAGAAAGGAATCGGAAATGCCTAAGAGAGGTAAGAATTACAAGGCTGCTCTGGAAGTATACGACAGAGCAGAACTCCTTGAAGTCGATCAGGCTATGGACGTTGTTGTCAAGACAGCAAAGGCTAAGTTCGACGAGACAATCGAAGCTCATTTCAGAATGGGCGTTGACGGAAGACATGCGGATCAGCAGATCAGAGGCGCTATCGTTCTTCCTCACGGAACAGGTAATACCAAGAAAGTGCTTGTATTTGCCAAGGGACCTAAAGCAGCGGAAGCTGAAGAGGCCGGTGCGGATTTCGTAGGAGCTGAAGAAATGGCTCAGAAGATCCAGAAGGAAGGCTGGTTCGAGTTTGATGCTGTTATAGCAACACCTGACATGATGGGTGTTGTAGGAAGACTGGGTAAGATACTGGGACCTAAGGGACTCATGCCTAACCCTAAGTCAGGTACGGTTACAATGGATGTTGCCAAGGCAATCCAGGAGACCAAGGCCGGTAAGGTTGAGTATCGTCTCGACAAGACAAACATCATTCACACACCTATAGGCAAGGCGTCATTCGGACCTGAGAAGCTGGCCGAGAACTTCAATGCTCTGGCAGCAGCTATCATCAAGGCCAAGCCTGCAGCAGCCAAAGGACAGTACATGAAGAGTGTCACTGTTGCCGCTACTATGGGACCCGGAGTGAAGATCAACCCAACGAAGATCGGTTAAACCGGTAAACACGGAATTGAATATAACAAAACCGTAGACAGCAGGGGGAGCAATCCTTAAATTGCCCTGCCGAGGTACAATGTAAACATACATGCCTCGCGGATTCTGAGAATAAGCGAGGCTATTTTTACGGCGTACGAAAATCTATGAAAGGAGAATACGCGATAATGGCAGAAATGAAACAGGCTTACATTGAGAAGCAGGCGATAATCGACGAGATTAAAGACAAGTTCGAAAGAGCCGAGTCTGCAGTTGTTATCGACTACATGGGAATCACTGTTGAACAGGCGGATGCCATGAGAAAAAAGCTTCGTGAGGCTGACGTTGATTACACTGTATATAAGAATACTCTTGTCAAGAGAGCAATCGAAGGAACTGACTACGCACCGCTGGCAGAAGTTCTGGAAGGACCGAGTGCATTTGCTTTCAGTTTCGATGATGCTACTGCTCCTGCGAGAGTGCTTAACGATTCAATCAAGGAATTCAAGAAGATGGAATTCAAGGGCGGAATCGTTGAAGGTGAATATTATGACAAGGATGCAATCGTTCAGATTGCTTCAATTCCTTCGAGAGATGTACTCATTTCCAAGTTCATGGGAAGCATCCAGTCACCTATTTCAAGCTTCGCCAGAGTTATCAAGCAGATTGCTGAGGCTAAGGAAGGCGCAGAGGCGTAAATTCGAAAGGATAAACCTTATTAATTAAAAAGGAGAAAGAAAATGAACAAAGATCAGATTATAGAAGCAATAAAAGAAATGTCAGTTTTAGAGCTGAACGAGCTGGTTAAGGCTTGTGAAGAAGAATTCGGCGTAAGCGCAGCAGCAGGCGTTGCTGTAGTTGCAGCTGACGGTGCAGCAGGCGGAGCTGAGGAAGAACAGAGTGAATTCACTGTAGTTCTTAAGGAAGTTGGAGCTGAGAAGATTAAGGTTATCAAGGCTGTAAGAGAGATTACAGGTCTGGGACTTAAGGAAGCCAAGGAAGTTGTTGACGGAGCACCTTCAAACGTTAAGGAAGGCGTTGACAAGGCTGAGGCAGAAGCAATCAAGACTCAGCTCGAGGAAGTTGGAGCAACTGTTGAACTTAAATAGTAACTTCGAACTGCATGAGGCTGTCGCGTAATGTGACGGCCTCTTTTTTGTAATAAATTTGTTAAAACCTATTGATATCTTGACGATTTGATGATATAGTATTAAATTGCCCTGCGAATGTAGTTTGTTAATTATATAAGGAGTGATGACTATGCCAAATCCTATCAAATTAGGTAGAAAAGAACGAATGACCTTTTCAAAGATCAACGAAGTGGCAGAGATGCCTAATCTGATTCAAATTCAGACAGATTCGTACAAATGGTTTGTTGAAGAAGGTCTTCGTGAGGTTTTTGAGGACGTTTCCCCAATCAAAGATTATGCAGAAAATCTCATTCTGGAATTCATTGACTATTCACTTACGGATCCTCCTAAGTACGAGCAGGAGGAGTGTAAGGAGAGGGACGTTACATACGCAGCTCCGTTAAAGGTTAAAGTAAGACTCGTCAACAAGGAGACCGGCGAGGTAAAGGAACAGGAAGTTTTCATGGGAGATTTCCCTCTCATGACCGAGAAGGGCACCTTCATATATAACGGTGCCGAGAGAGTAGTGGTAACACAGCTCGTGCGTTCACCGGGACCTTACTACAGCAAGGAAATTGACAAATCCGGAAAGAACCTGTTCTCGACAACGGTTATTCCTAACAGGGGCGCATGGCTTGAATATGAGACCGATTCCAATGAAGTCATTTCGGCCAGAGTCGACAGAACAAGAAAGCAGCCTGTGACTACACTTCTCAGAGCACTGGGAATAAGTACGAATCAGGAGATTATAGATATATTCGGTGAGGAGCCGAGACTTCTCAAGACACTTGAGAAGGATACCACGACAAATTACGAGGAAGGCATCAAGGAAATATACAAGAAGCTCAGACCGGGCGAGCCTCCGACACTGGAAAGTGCCAGCTCCCTGTTCAACTCCATGTTCTTTGATCCTAAGAGGTACGATCTTGCCAAAGTGGGCAGATACAAGTACAACAAGAAGCTTGGACTCTACAATCGTTTAGCGGGCAACGTGGTTACAGAGGATGTTACGGATCCTAATACAGGTGAGATACTGGCTGAAGCAGGGACACATGTCAGCAAGGAGCTTGCACTGCAGATTGAGAATGCCGGAGTGAGCTATGTTATGGTGCAGAGCAACTATGACGAGAGCAAATCCACCAAGGTAATAGGAAACCATTTCGTAGATATAGATAATTACATAGAATTCGATATTTCAGACCTGAAGATTCCTGAGAAGGTCTATTATCCTGTGCTCATGGAAATACTCGAAGAGTATGCGGATGCTGACAGAGACGAGCTCAAGGATATTCTCCGCATGAGAAAGTCCGAGCTTTCACCTAAGCATATTCTCGTCGACGATGTTATAGCATCAGTAAGCTATCTTCTCAATCTGAACTACGGCATAGGTGATACTGATGATATCGACCATCTGGGCAACAGACGTCTCAGAACTGTGGGCGAGCTGCTCCAGAACCAGATAAGAATAGGACTCTCCAGAATGGAGAGAACCATCAAGGAGAGAATGACGACTCAGGATCTCTCGGAGGTTACACCTCAGGGTCTTATGAATATAAGACCGGTTACCGCAGCTGTCAAGGAGTTCTTCGGAAGTTCCCAGCTGTCACAGTTTATGGACCAGACAAATCCTCTGGCAGAACTGACACACAAGAGAAGACTCAGTGCCCTGGGTCCGGGAGGACTTTCAAGAGAAAGAGCGGGATTCGAGGTTCGAGACGTTCATCACTCCCATTACGGCAGAATGTGTCCTATAGAGACGCCTGAAGGTCCTAATATCGGACTGATAGGTTCTCTGACGACTTATGGTGTAATAAATCAGTACGGATTCATCGAGACACCGTACAGAGTTGTTGACAAGGCAACGGGAGTGGTAACCGATGAGATTCATTATCTCACGGCCGATGATGAAGAGGATAAGATAGTGGCACAGGCGAACGAACCTCTGGATTCTGAGGGACATTTCGCCAATCTTAAGGTTGCCGCCAGAGGCAAGGGCGGAGATATAGATCTGGTACCTAGAGAGGTAGTGGACTATATGGACGTATCCCCTAAGCAGGTTGTATCAGTGGCAACAGCTATGATTCCGTTCCTCGAGAACGACGACGCCAACCGTGCGCTCATGGGATCGAACATGCAGCGTCAGGCTGTACCTCTCCTCGTGACGGAAGCGCCTATGGTAGGAACGGGAATGGAATACAAGGCTGCCAGAGACTCGGGTGTAGTACAGCTGGCCGGTCATGCGGGAACCGTATCCTTCGTGGATGCCGACAGAATCGTCATTACCCGTGACGACGGAGAAGGTGAAGAGGTTCACAAGCTTCTCAAGTTCAAGAGATCAAACCAGGGCACATGCATCAACCAGAGACCTATAGTATTCAAGGGCGAACATGTTGAGGAAGGCGAAGTTATCGCCGACGGTCCGTCCACGTCCAACGGTGAAGTGGCACTGGGCAAAAATCTTCTCATAGGCTTCATGACATGGGAAGGATATAACTACGAGGACGCCATCATCCTTAATGAGAGACTCATCATGGAGGATGTGCTCACATCAATACATATAGAAAAGTACGAATCAGAAGCCAGAGACACCAAGCTGGGACCTGAAGAGATAACCAGAGATATTCCTAACGTGGGTGAGGATGCTCTTAAGGACCTTGATGAAGAGGGAATAATAAGAGTAGGTGCAGAGGTTAATTCCGGAGACATACTTGTCGGCAAGGTAACTCCTAAGGGAGAAACCGAGCTTACTGCCGAGGAGAGACTGCTCCGCGCCATCTTCGGTGAGAAGGCCAGAGAGGTAAGAGATACATCTCTCAAGGTTCCTCACGGAGAGACGGGAATAATAGTTGACGTCAAGATATTCTCCAGAGACAACGGAGATGAGCTCCCGCCGGGTGTAAACAAGCTGGTAAGAGTATATATCGCCACCAAGAGAAAGATTCAGGTGGGCGACAAGATGGCAGGACGTCACGGAAACAAGGGTGTAATATCCAGAATTCTGCCTGAGGAGGATATGCCGTTCATGGAGAACGGACAGCCTTTGCAGGTGATGCTCAACCCTCTGGGCGTACCGTCACGAATGAATGTAGGGCAGGTTCTCGAAGTTCATCTCGGACTGGCTGCCAAGAGCAAGGACTGGTATATAGCAACGCCTGTATTTGACGGAGCTACGGAGAAGGATATAATAGAGCTTCTCAAGGAGTCGGGTTATGACGAGACGGGTAAGCTTAGACTGAGAGACGGCAGAACGGGAGAATTCTTCGATAATCCTGTTACCGTGGGATACATGTACATGCTCAAGCTGCACCATCTGGTTGATGACAAGATTCACGCCAGATCCACAGGTCCGTACTCGCTGGTAACACAGCAGCCTCTCGGAGGTAAGGCTCAGTTCGGCGGACAGCGTTTCGGAGAGATGGAGGTATGGGCTCTGGAAGCATACGGAGCAGCTTATACTCTTCAGGAAATCCTCACTGTCAAGTCCGACGATATTGTGGGACGTGTTAAAACCTATGAGGCAATCGTCAAGGGCGAGAACATTCCTGAACCGGGTGTTCCTGAATCCTTCAAGGTTCTCATCAAGGAAATGCAGAGCCTTTGTCTGGATGTCAAGGTCCTGGGAGAGGGCGGCGAAGAAATCGAGCTGAAGGAAGATACTGAAACCGATGGAATCGCAGCAATCGAGAGAATGGTCGACCGTGAAATGGAATCCGAGGCGGTAGCCGAAGATGAAGTGGTCTTTGTTGAAGAAGACGAAGAGTACGCAGAAGACACAGAAGAGTCAGAAGAACAGGGGGTTATGTAATGAGTGATAATGCAAATTATGAAATGAACAATTTTGAAGCCCTGCAGATTGGTCTGGCATCGCCGGAGAAGATTCTCAGCTGGTCTCACGGAGAGGTTACCAAACCTGAAACGATTAACTACAGAACGCTCAAGCCTGAGAGAGACGGTCTCTACTGCGAGAGAATATTCGGACCTACCAAGGACTGGGAGTGTCACTGCGGTAAATACAAGAAAATCAGATACAAGGGAATCGTCTGCGACAAGTGCGGCGTAGAGGTTACCAAGGCCAAGGTAAGAAGAGAGCGTATGGGCCATATCAAGCTGGCTTCCCCAGTATCTCATATATGGTACTTCAAGGGAATACCTTCAAGAATGGGTCTCGTGCTGGACATATCACCGAGAACACTGGAGAAGGTGCTCTACTTCGCCAACTTCATCGTTACGGATCCGGGAACGAGTAATTTCGCATACAAGGAGATTCTCACGGAGAATCAGTACAGAGAAGCCAAGGATGATCCGAGCATAAGCTTCAAGGCAGGAATGGGTGCAGAGGCTATCAAGCAGCTTCTTTCGGATGTGGATCTGGAGGAGGAGTCGGCAAAACTGAAGGAAGCTCTGGAGAAGGCCACGGGACAGAAAAAGATCAGAGTTGTCAGAAGGCTGGAGGTTATCGAGGCACTGAGAGTGTCCGGTAACAGACCTGAGTGGATGGTGCTCGATGTTATTCCTGTTATACCGCCCGATCTGAGACCTATGGTTCAGCTCGACGGCGGCAGATTCGCCACGTCGGATCTTAACGATCTCTACAGAAGAGTAATAAACAGAAACAACAGACTCAACAGACTTCTTGAGCTGAACGCTCCTGATATTATCGTCAGAAACGAGAAGAGAATGCTTCAGGAAGCCGTTGATGCCCTTATAGATAACGGCAGAAGAGGAAGACCGGTAACAGGACCGGGATCAAGACCTCTCAAGTCCCTTTCTGACATGCTTAAGGGCAAGCAGGGAAGATTCAGACAGAACTTGCTGGGCAAGCGTGTTGACTATTCGGGACGTTCCGTAATCGTTGTAGGACCGGAGCTCAAGTTCTACCAGTGCGGACTTCCTAAGAAGATGGCGCTTGAGCTGTTCAAGCCGTTTATCATGAAGAAGCTGGTATCAAACGGCAAGGCTCACAACATCAGGAGCGCCAAGAAGATGGTTGAGAAGGTAAGTCCTGAGGTATGGGATGTGCTCGAAGGAGTAATCAAGGAGCATCCTGTAATGCTCAACCGTGCCCCGACCCTGCACAGACTGGGAATTCAGGCCTTCGAGCCGGTGCTTGTTGAAGGTAAGGCCATCAAGCTTCACCCTCTGGCATGTACGGCGTTCAATGCGGACTTTGACGGAGACCAGATGGCCGTTCACGTGCCGCTTTCGGTTGAGGCCCAGGCTGAAGCCAGATTCCTCATGCTGTCGGTAAACAACATCCTGGCACCTAAGGACGGATCCCCTATAACCACGCCTACACAGGACATGATTCTCGGATCCTACTACCTGACTCATCCGGGACAGGAAGAGGGACACAGAGATTCAGATGCGGAGAAGGGCGACGGCAAAATCTTCACCGACATGTCCGAAATGCTTATGGCATATGAAACGGGACAGGTGGGAATACACGCCAGAGTCAAGGTGAGAATGTACGCAGGAGAGGATGACGCAAGAGGCAAGCTCGTGGAATCCACCGTAGGAAGATTCATATTCAACCAGCAGATTCCGCAGGATCTGGGATATGTACAGGACAGAGAAGCCGATCCGTATTCGCTGGAGGTTGACTTCCTCTGCACGAAGAAGACGCTGGGCGATATAATCGACAGATGCTATCGTATTCACGGCAATACGGATACGGTACTCATGCTTGACTACATCAAGGACATGGGATATCACTACTCCACTAAGGCGGCTATAACCATAGGAATCTCCGACATGGAAATCCCTGAAGCCAAGGCTGAGATTATAGCTGAATCGGAGGCAAAGGTAGACGAGTATGACAAGTTCTACAGAAGAGGTCTCATATCTGACAAGGAGAGATACGAGAAGGTAATAGAAATCTGGAACAAGACCACAGAGGATGTGGCTGATGCCCTGATGAACTCCCTGGGATCCCTGAACAACCTGTATATCATGGCGCACTCGGGAGCCAGAGGAAGCAAAAACCAGATCAGACAGATAGGCGGTATGCGTGGACTTATGGCGAACGCCACAGGTAAGACCATAGAAATTCCTATCAAGGCAAACTTCCGTGAGGGACTTTCAGTACTGGAATACTTCCTTTCATCCAACGGAGCCCGTAAGGGACTGGCGGACACGGCACTGAGAACTGCCGACTCGGGATACCTGACCAGAAGACTCGTAGACGTATCTCATAACGTTATCGTCAGAGAAGACGACTGCGGTACCGAAGAGGGTATCGTAGTAAGAGCCTTCACGGACGGCAAGGAAGTTATCGAGAAACTTAAGGACAGAATAATCGGAAGAACGGCTCTGGACGATATAATTCATCCGGAGACGGGAGAAATAATTGTCGAGGCCGACAGTGAGATAACCGAGACAGATGCACAGGCTATAGAGGATGCGGGAATCGATGCTGTAGCCATCAGATCGGTAATGACCTGCTGCTCCAGAACCGGTGTATGCGCCAAGTGCTACGGCAGAAACCTGGCTACAGGTGAGAGCGTCAATATCGGTGAGGCAGTAGGAATACAGGCGGCACAGTCAATCGGTGAGCCGGGTACACAGCTGACAATGAGAACCTTCCATACGGGAGGCGTTGCCGGATCCGATATCACACAGGGTCTTCCTAGAGTAGAGGAGCTCTTCGAGGCGAGAAAGCCTAAGGGACTTGCTCAGGTATGTGAAGCTGACGGTACGGTTGTATCCATCGTTCCTACCATGGACAACAAGACAGAGGTCAAGGTCAGAGGCGAAGAGGAAATCGTATATGACATTCCTTACGGAGCCAGAATATGCGTATCCGAGGGAGACTACGTAGAGGCCGGTGACAACATCACATCGGGACCTCTCGATCCTAAGGATCTGCTCAGGCTCAAGGGCGTTGAAGGTGTTTACCAGTACCTGCTCAAGGAAGTACAGCGAGTTTACAAGAACCAGGGTGTAGATATCAATGACAAGCACATTGAGGTTATTGTAGGACAGATGCTCTCCAAGATGAAGGTTAACAATCCGGGAGACACAGATCTTCTTCCGGGAGGTCAGTACGGCAGATTCGAGGTTGAGGATGCCAACAGAGCGGCTATTGAGAACGGCGGCAGACCTGCGGAGACGGAGAGACTGCTTCTCGGTATCACAAAGGCTTCACTGGCCACGAACTCCTTCCTGTCGGCGGCTTCATTCCAGGAGACAACCAGAGTTCTCACGGATGCTGCCATCAAGGGCAAGACCGATCACCTCGAGGGACTCAAGGAGAATGTAATAATCGGTAAGCTTATTCCTGCGGGAACAGGCATGAGAAAATACAGAAACATCGAGCTTGATTACGGAGTGAACGAGGCCTACATCGAGGAATTCAGAAGAATGAAGATGGAAGCTGAGGAAGAGGAACTCTACGGTTCGGATGAAGGTCTGGATGAAGTAGTGCCTCAGATGGCGACCGGTGACGACATCACTTCAGCCGAGGAATATGCTGCGAACGACAGCTTCGCCAGCACCTCGGACGGAGAGGAGATAACGGAACTGTAAGTATATGAAATTAAGCTGTAGTGTTGAAATATCTTGACACTACAGCTTTTCATATTGTACAATATACGTTGGCTGTGGGCTTTTTGCGCCCATTTCCAAGAATAACAGAGAAAGGAGAAAAAGGATGCCTACAATTAACCAATTAGTACGTCAGGGCAGAACCAGCAGTGAAAAGAAGTCGACTGCTCCGGCTCTCAACAAGGGAATGAACTCCCTGAAAAGAGTTGCCACAAACGTTAACTCACCTCAGAAGCGTGGAGTATGCACTTCGGTAAAGACGGTTACTCCTAAGAAGCCTAATTCGGCTCTGAGAAAAGTAGCCAGAGTTCGTCTCACTAACGGTATTGAGGTTACAGCATACATTCCTGGAATCGGACACAACCTTCAGGAGCACAGTGTTGTACTCATCAGAGGCGGCAGAGTTAAGGACCTCCCGGGTGTAAGATATCACATCGTTAGAGGAACTCTCGATACTGCAGGCGTGGCAGACAGAAAACAGGCTAGATCCAAGTATGGAGCCAAGAGGCCTAAGAAGTAGTAATCGGTAGAATTGAAGTGCCCTTTGCTGCTAAGGTCTTAAGACCGGCAGATATATATGAAGGGCGCCACGGGGGTTGCAGGCGGAGTAAGAGTCTTCGCAAAGGCTCCGAAGAAAGTTCGCATGCAGCCAACGAGTACCGAATTGTAAATTTTTATCAAGGAGGAAAGAGAAGTGCCAAGAAAAGGAAATGTGCCTAAGCGCGAAGTACTTCCTGATCCGGTTTACGGCAGCGTTGTGGTTGCCAAGCTGATTAACAGCATCATGCTGGACGGCAAGAAGGGAACAGCCCAGAAAATCGTCTATGATGCTTTCGAGCAGATTAAGGAAATCACCGGTGAAGATCCGCTGGAAGTATTCGACAAGGCTATGAACAACATCATGCCAGTTCTCGAAGTTAAGGCGAGACGTGTCGGCGGTGCTAACTATCAGGTTCCTATGGAGGTAAGACCGGAAAGACGTCAGACTCTGGGACTGAGATGGCTCACCAAGTACACAAGAGCCAGAGGCGAGAAGACAATGTCAGAAAGACTGGCTAAAGAGCTTATGGATGCAGCTGATAATACAGGAGCATCCGTTAAGAAAAAGGAAGATACACACAAGATGGCAGAGGCCAACAAGGCTTTTGCACACTACAGATTCTAGTGGCGGGACTAAAGAAGCAGAAAGGAGGACAAAATGCCAAAGAGACAGTTTTCCTTGGAGAAGACGAGAAATATCGGCATAATGGCACACATTGACGCCGGTAAGACAACTACAACGGAAAGAATCCTTTTCTATACAGGAAGAACTCATAAGCTGGGTGAAACCCATGAAGGCGCAGCAGTAATGGACTGGATGGAACAGGAACAGGAACGCGGTATTACGATTACCTCTGCTGCTACTACAGCCCAATGGAAAGACACCAGAATAAACATCATCGATACACCGGGACACGTGGACTTTACCGTAGAGGTTGAGAGATCGCTCAGAGTTCTCGACGGAGCGGTTACGGTTCTGTGTGCCAAGGGAGGTGTTGAACCTCAGTCGGAGACTGTATGGAGACAGGCAGAGAAGTACCATGTACCTAGAATGATTTTCGTTAACAAGATGGATATCATGGGTGCGGATTTCTACAGAGTCGTGGATATGGTCAAAGAGAGGCTCAAAGCCAATGCGGTGCCTATTCAGCTGCCTATCGGCAAGGAAGAGACCTTCGAGGGTATTATCGACCTGATTGAGATGAAGGCCGAAATATACAAGGACGATCTCGGTCGTGAATATGAGAAGACGGAGATTCCGGAGGAGCTCGCCGATGATGCACAGCTGTGGAGAGAGCAGCTTCTTGAAGCGGTATCTGAACTTGATGAAGATCTGATGATGAAATACCTTGAAGGTGAGGAAATCACGGAGAAGGAAATCAAGAAAGTTATCAGAACGGCTACTATTGAAGGCAAGATGGTTCCAGTAACCTGCGGATCCGCATACAAGAACAAGGGTGTTCAGATGATGCTTGACGCGGTTGTGGACTTCATGCCGTCACCTCTGGATATTCCGCCTATTACAGGTATTTCAGAGAAGACAGGTGAAGAGGAAGAAAGACCTGCGGATGATAACGGCCCATTTTCAGCCCTCGCATTCAAGATTATGGCTGATCCGTTTGTGGGCAAATTAGCATTCTTCAGAGTATATTCGGGAACTCTCGCTTCAGGATCCTACGTGTACAATTCCGTTAAGGACAAGAAGGAGAGAGTCGGCAGAATTCTTCAGATGCATGCTAACAAGCGAGAGGATATCGATATGGTATACTCTGGTGATATTGCAGCAGCAGTAGGACTCAAGGTCACTACTACAGGGGATACTCTCTGCGATGAGAAGCATCCTATAGTATTAGAGTCAATGGATTTCCCTGATCCGGTAATCGAAATAGCCATTGAGCCGAAGACCAAGGCCGGACAGGAAAAGATGGGTATAGCTCTTGCCAAGCTGGCAGAAGAAGACCCTACTTTTAAGACTTATACAAATAACGATACAGGACAGACTATTATCGCCGGTATGGGCGAGCTTCATCTTGAAATCATAGTGGACAGACTCCTCAGAGAGTTCAAGGTTGAGGCTAACGTGGGTAAACCTCAGGTTTCCTACAAAGAGACCATTACAAGCGAGGCAGATGTGGATCACAAGTATGCCAAGCAGTCAGGCGGTAAAGGTCAGTACGGACACGTTAAAATCAAGGTATATCCTCGCGAACCGGGTGAGGGCTTTGAATTTAAGAACTCAATCGTCGGCGGAGCGATTCCTAAGGAATACATTCCTAAGATTGAGGAGGGTATCAGAGAAGCCATGGAGACCGGACCGGTTGCCGGTTACCAGGTTGTTGATGTCGGTGTTGAACTCTACGACGGTTCATATCACGAAGTCGACTCTTCGGAGATGGCATTCAAGATAGCGGCATCTATGGCTTTCAGAGAAGCAGTCAAGAAGGCGAACCCGATACTTCTCGAGCCTATATTCAAGGTTGAGGTTACAGTTCCTGATGAATACATGGGAGACGTAATCGGAGATATAAGTTCAAGAAGAGGAAGAATCGAGGGATCGGACATGAACAACGGAGCGGTAGCTGTCAGAGGATATGTTCCGCTTTCGCAGATGTTCGGATATGCTACAGACCTGCGTTCAAAGACTCAGGGAAGAGGCGTATATGTAATGCAGTTTGACCACTTCGAGAAGTTACCTGACAATTTAGTTGAGTCTATTAACAAATAAGAAAGAGGAAATAAAATGGCAAAAGAAAAATTCGAAAGAACCAAGCCGCATATTAACATCGGTACAATCGGTCACGTAGACCACGGTAAGACAACTCTTACAGCAGCAATCACAATCACTCTTCAGAAGAGATACGGACTCGGTGAAGAAGTAGCATTCGACGAGATCGACAAGGCTCCGGAAGAGAAGGAAAGAGGAATCACAATTTCAACAGCACACGTTGAATATGAGACACCTAACAGACACTATGCGCACGTTGACTGCCCGGGACACGCAGACTATGTTAAGAACATGATCACAGGTGCTGCACAGATGGACGGAGCAATCCTGGTAGTAGCAGCAACAGACGGACCAATGCCTCAGACAAGAGAGCACATCCTGCTTTCAAGACAGGTAGGCGTACCGTACATCATCGTATTCCTTAACAAGTGCGACATGGTAGACGACGAAGAGCTTCTGGACCTGGTAGAGATGGAAGTAAGAGAGCTGCTCGACGAGTATGATTTCCCTGGCGACGACACACCGATCATCAGAGGATCAGCCCTCATGGCACTCGAGAATCCTGAAGGCGAGTGGGGAGACAAGGTAATCGAGCTTATGGAAGCAGTAGACAGCTACATTCCTGAGCCTGAAAGAGATACAGAGAAGCCTTTCCTGATGCCTGTAGAGGACGTATTCTCCATTACAGGAAGAGGAACAGTAGCAACAGGAAGAGTAGAGAGAGGAACTCTGAAGGTAGGCGAAGAAGTAGAGATCGTAGGCCTGACAGACGAGAAGAGAAAAGTCGTAGTAACAGGCGTGGAGATGTTCAGAAAGCTGCTTGATCAGGCACAGACAGGCGACAACATCGGAGCACTGCTCAGAGGCGTACAGAGAAATGAAATCGAGAGAGGACAGGTTCTGGCACATCCTGGAACAATTCATCCGCACACAAAGTTCAAGGGCGAGGTATACGTACTGAAGAAGGAAGAAGGCGGAAGACACACACCATTCTTCAATGGATACAGACCGCAGTTCTACTTCAGAACAACAGACGTAACAGGAGATCTGAGCCTGCCTGAAGGAACAGAGATGTGCATGCCTGGAGATAACATTACAATGACAATCGAGCTGATCACACCGATCGCAATCGAGGAAGGACTGAGATTCGCCATCAGAGAAGGCGGCAGAACAGTAGGATCCGGCGTTGTAACAGAGATTATCGAGTAATATAATAAAGACGAGATAAGCGAGGGGCTGTCGCGAAAGCGGCGGCCTCTTTTAGTATGCCTTGAAACCCTCTATGGGCAGGGTGGCGTATCTTCCCTCCCGGTGCGGTGTACATCTGCTTAAGTCCTCGTCGCAGGCAACTGCAGGTTCGGCTCTCGCCCGCAGCCTGTTACGATTGGGGGAAGACCCCCCAATCTCACTACGGCTCCGGACTCGCGCCCTCACACAGTTGCAGCTGCTCCTGCGGAAGCGCAGCTGTACACCGCACCGGGAGGGAACACGCCACACTGCCCATTGAGGATATAGTACGTTTAACCGGCAGCCCGGATTCGGGAGAGATATACCCCGGAGGGGTATTTTGCCTGGTCGTTGTACACTTGGGAGGCCAAAACAGGACTTTAGGTGTACATAATAAGGATATCCCATACTGTGTCTACCTCCTTTCTAAAAATGATGCGGCAGTCTCCGGGTAATTGTGATATAATGCACTTTATGAAAGATTTATATATAAAGGATTTGAAAACAGGACAGGAAGTGGTTTCGTACTTCATTGTCAAAAATAGCGCTGTTAAGGTGGGCTCCAACAGGAAGGCATATTTCGATATTCTTCTGGGAGACTGCACCGGCGAGATATCGGCCAAGAAATGGGATATCGCAGATGAGGAGATACCGGGTCTGGAGCGTGTCAAGGAAGGCACGGTAATCAAGATCAAGGCGCTGGTCACAGAGTGGAACGGGATGAAGCAGCTGCGTGTGACCAGAATCAGACTTACGGGTGCCGAAGACAACATAGATATGACTGACTACATCAAGGCCGCACCGGAGAAGCCGGAGGATATGTATGAGTACATACACGGCAAGGCCGCGGATTTCGAGGATGAGGAGCTGAGAGTTCTCTGCACCGGCATACTGGAGAGAAACAGAGAGCGGCTCATGTACTATCCTGCAGCATCGAAGAATCACCATGCTGAGATGGCAGGACTCCTCTATCACATCAAGCGCATGCTTATGACGGCGGAAGCCGTCTGTCAGATATATACCAATCTGAACAGAGAGCTCCTCATGGCGGGTGTAATAATACACGACTTCGAGAAGCTTACGGAGATAGAGTCAAATGAGCTGGGAGTCTCATCGGGCTACTCCTTTGAAGGCAAGATGCTGGGACATCTTGTTCTGGGAGTTAGAGAGCTGGAGAAACTGGCACTTGAACAGGGAATGTCTTCGGAGAAGAGAGTGATGCTGGAGCACATGCTCATATCCCATCACTACGAACCGGAATACGGAAGCCCGAAGAAACCGCTGTTCCCTGAGGCGGAGATGCTTCACTATCTGGACATGATAGATGCTAAAATGTATGATATGGCTGAGGCTGTTGCGGGAACGGAGCCGGGACAGTTCAGCGACAGGGTGTGGACCCTGGACAACAGAACAATATATCGTGTGGAGGAGTAACGTATGGCCATGAGAAAACCCAAGGAAATAAATAAAATTCTCAAGACACTCACTGACCGCGGTTTTGAAGCCTGGTGTGCCGGGCAGTGCGTGGCAGCGGGAGAAATGGGTCATGATGCCCTGGACTGGGATATTTATACAGATGCGGATCAGGAGACTGTCAGAGAACTGTTCCCTGAAGGAGAGGCTCTGGGATCCAGAGTAACCAGAATTGACAACACCACGGAAGTAATTTCCGATGACATCAATGTGCCTGACACATATGACGGAGTTGTTGCGGACATAGTGACGCTGGAAGGCTCCATTGACGACCAGCTGTCTATATATGATTTCACATGTGAGGCTATAGGCGAGCATGCCTTCAAGGCCGCCAGCGATCCTTACGCAGGAAGAAGGGACATCAAAAACAAGCTTCTCAAGCCAACGGGAGATATCGAAGAGATCTTCAGGAAAAGCCCTGCCAAGATGATGAAGGCGCTTAAGTACGTGGCGCTCTACGGGTTCGACCTCGACAGGGAGATATATGCGGCCATGAACGACAGGGCGGACCTTCTGAAGAAGGCGCCGAAGGAAGAGCTTCTCTACGATTTCACAGAAGCCATAAACGGAAACAGCGCGGGCAAAATGCTCAAGATGATAAAGGGTATGAACCTGCTGCCGGCGATAATAGGTGACGAGGGAAGAAGCAGTGAAAGACGCGAGGAGCAGGAGTATGAGCTCCTTTGCGAGAACATAGACAATCTCAAGCACATAGCACAGAGAAGACTGGTGGTGTTCTATCTTGTATTTGACAGACACTACAACAAGGCGGTATCCTATCTGCCTCATGAGCCGGAGGATCTGGAGCTGTATCTGGAGACGAAGAAGGCCTTGCCGAGACTTCACTTCGCTTCGGATGACACGAGCCTGAAGAAATTTATTTACGGCGTGGGATGGGATAAGTACAACTTTATCGACAAGGTTGCCAAGGCCCAGATTATAACCATGGGATATAACAATCAGAGAGCAGAAGGTCGCGATGAAATACTCAAGGTTATTCTCAGAGAGAAGCAGCCTATATTTGTTGAGGATCTCAGAATAGATGCGGATGATATTATCGAAGCCGGCATAACCGACGATCCGGAAGAAGCCGATATGCTTCTCAACCTGCTGCCGGATGTTATTCACAAGTATCCGTACAGGAACGAGAGAGACCAGCTTCTGAAGTACGCGAAAGCCTTCAAGAAGAGCAAAATCAGAAGAGCCCTCAGGGATGTGACATGGCTCAGATAGATTCAGGAAGAATCAATGATTGAAGAGTACGAAGGAATAATAGCGGAAATAATATTTCATAACAGAGAAAACGGCTATACTGTAGCCGTTTTTGAAACTGAGACGGAAGCCTTTACCTGCGTGGGGACGATTCCGGGTGTTGATGCGGGCAGAAGCTTCCGCATACAGGGAGAATTCGTGGACAATCCACGCTACGGTGAGCAGTTCAGAGTGGACAGCTTCAGCGAGATTATGCCATCCTCGGCTGAAGGAATACGGGAGTTTCTGGCGTCGGGGGCCATGAAGGGCATAGGCAGGAAAACTGCAGCTGCCATAGTGGAGAAATTCGGAGAGGATACCTTTCGCATAATAGAGGAGGAGCCGGAGAGACTCAAGGAAATCTCCGGTATAGGAGCAAAGACGGCGCTCAAAATATCCGAAGCTTTCACGGCTCACAGAGAATTCGCCGAGATAACCATGAGCCTGAGCCGCTACGGAATAAGCGGCAATCAGGCGGTCAGGATATATCAGGTATACGGTAAGGACACGATTAAGGCGGTGAAGGAAAATCCCTATGCCCTGGTTGACGATGTCTACGGCATCGGATTCAGGAAGGCTGATACCATAGCCGCAGAAATAGGAATAAGACCTGACGACAGATACAGGATAGAGAGCGGAATATTATACACTCTGAAATGGTTTGCGGGAGAAGGAAACACCTATCTGCCGGAAACGGAGCTTTGCGAGAAGGCCGCGCAGCTGCTGGACCTCAGTCGGGAGAAGGTGGCTGAAGGCCTGGAGTTTCTCGTGTTTGACGGGAGGATACGCCTGGATATGATTGAAGGCAGGCGTGTGGTATATCCGGAGAACTACTACGTTGCGGAGCAGAGAGTATGTCAATGCATCAGGCAGCTTACGGACAGCCCTCGCAAGCCGGTGATGGGTTCGGTGGACAGGCTGATTGAAGCCACGGAGGAAGAAACGGGAATCAGGCTGAGCGATAACCAGAAGCATGCGGTGAAAACCAGTCTGGATATGGGTGTCAGTGTAATTACAGGAGGTCCGGGAACAGGCAAGACCACCATAATCAACACGATAATAAATATTCTGGAAGGGAGCGGGCTGAGCACTGCCATAGCGGCGCCCACAGGCAGAGCGGCCAAGAGGATTACCGAGACGAGCGGCCACGAAGCCTCAACTATACACAGGCTTCTGGAATATTCCTTTTTCACTTCCGGTGAAGGAGCAGGCATTGATGAAGGTTTCATGAGATTCGGAAGGGATGAGGAGAATCCTCTGGAATACGATGCGGTAATTGTGGATGAAGCCTCAATGATCGATCTGATGCTTATGGACAGCCTTCTGAGGGCGCTGACCCCCGGGACCAGGCTTATAATAGTAGGCGATGAGGACCAGCTGCCGTCGGTAGGAGCGGGAAACGTTCTTCGCGACATTATAGCCAGCGAGTATGTGTACTGCACCAGACTGACGGAGATTTTTCGTCAGGCACGGGAAAGCATGATAGTGGTCAATGCCCACAGAATCAACAGGGGCGAATACCCTCAGTGCAATGCCAGAGACAAGGACTTCTTCCTTCTGAACAGACACAGTGAGAAGGAGATGCTGGACACCATCAAGGATCTCTGTCTCAGGCGTCTGCCCGGATACTTCAGCGACCTGAACCCGTTGGAGGACATTCAGGTGCTGAGTCCGGTGCGCAAAGGCACAATCGGATGCATAAATCTCAATACGGAACTGCAGCAGGTGCTGAATCCTCCGTCGGAAGAAAAGAATGAGAAGAAACACGGTGACAGAATCTTCCGCGAGGGAGATAAAGTCATGCAGATAAGAAACAACTACGAACTCAAATGGCGGAATATGGAGGACTTCACCGACGGTGAGGGAGTCTTTAACGGGGATGTGGGATTCATCGACAGCATAGATACGGAGTTCAATGAGGTCAACGTGATATTTGACGGGGGCAGATATACGACCTACAGCTACAGTCAGCTGGACGAACTGGAACCGGCCTACGCGATCACTGTTCACAAGAGCCAGGGAAGCGAATTTCCCGTTGTGGTAATGCCTGTAAGCTGGTTCCCGCCTATGCTTGCCACGAGGAACCTTCTGTACACGGCGGTGACCAGAGGCAAGAAGGCCGTGGTCCTGGTGGGATCGCAGAACAAACTGAACGCCATAGTGGACAATGACAGGATAAGCATGAGATATTCGGGTCTGGCGGAGAGACTGGCAGGCCTTATGAATATTGAGATATAGAAATCAGGGGTTAAAATGGGAAGAATAAGAGATGAGATATGGGAGGCACTGTTTCCTTCCAATATTTACTGTATAGTCTGCGGAAGTCTTATAGACAGAAGCCGGCCTTACTCCCTCTGCGACAGATGCGCCGCCGAAATCCACTGGATTACTGACGGCAGGACATGCAGGAGATGCGGCAAAGCCCTCCCTGACACCTACCGGGGCGAACTGTGCTACAGCTGCATGAGCATCGACCACGCCTTCAGCAAAGGCTTCAGCTGTATGACATACGGCCTTCATGAACGAGAGATCATGATGGACATCAAGTACAGCGGCAAAGGCTATATGGCGGTAAAAATGGGAGAGGTTATGGCCGACAAGTTCATGAGCTCCGTAATGAAGGAGGAAGTCCTGCCGGATGTGGCCGTTCCCGTTCCCGTGAGCAGGGAGCGAATGAAGGAGAGAGGTTACAACCAGTCCGAGCTCATGGCACGGTCCATGAGCAGAGCTCTCAGGAAGGAAGGGGTGGAACTGAGAGTGGATACCGGAATTCTGGAGAGAGCCAGAGATACGGGTAAGCTGAGAAGCATGAATCCGGCAGAGAGGAGACTGGCTCTGGCGGAGGCTTTCAGAGTTCCGCGGGGAAAAGAAGAGAAAATCAGCGGCAAGTGCTTATTGCTGATAGACGATATACTGACAACAGGGGCGACGGCGGACGCGTGCAGCCGATGCCTTCTGGAGGCTGGAGCCGGCCGGGTGTATTTCATGAGTCTGGCCAGCGGAGGAAATGTTAAATAGAAGAGACAGGAGCACTGTGCATACGATTCAGGTCTGTGATTGAAAGGCCATGCCAGCTGCGGGCGAAAGGTCCCACGTAAACCGGGGAAGAGAGAGTACCCGGCGATCATGGCGCAGTTTAGAAGTAAGTCCTCGGGAAAATCCCGGTCAAGGCGAGTGTGGGGGCAAAGATCAGGTCAGCTGAATCGTATGCACAGTGCTCTTTTACTGTTGGGAGTTTTAGTGTATAATAAGACGTTAAGGATTAATAGACAGGAAGGTAGAGATGACTTCAAACAGAAGAAAGTGCATGACGGATCTCTGCCCGTGCAGTGAGACCGGAAAAAAGTACATAGAAAGCGAGATTGCGAGAGAAAGGGAAACAAGACCGTCCCTTCTTCTTCACAGCTGCTGCGGCCCATGCAGCAGTTCGGTTATAGAGAGACTTGCAGGCGAATTCAACATAACCGTATTCTTTTTTAATCCATGTATAACCGACGAGGAGGAATACAGGCGGCGCAGGCAGGCTCAGATACAGCTTATAGAGAAGATGAACGAGGAATTTCTGGGTATGGGGCTCCCGGAGATAAGGTTCCTCGAGGGAAGCTACAACAGGGGAACATTTTTCAAAGCCGTGGAGGGGCACGAGGATGACCCCGAAGGAGGCGAACGCTGCAGCCTTTGCTTCAGGCAGAGACTGGAGGAGACGGCCGTTACGGCGGGAATGGCAGGCTGCGATTATTTCGGAACCACGCTTACCGTAAGCCCTCACAAGAATTTCAGAGTCATATCCGCAATAGGCAGGGAACTGGCTCTTAAATACGGACTGACCTTCCTGGACAGGGATTTCAAGAAGAAGGACGGGTTCAGACGTTCGACGGAATTGTCAAAGAAGTACGGACTGTACAGGCAGAATTACTGCGGATGTCAGTTCAGTAAGAGATAAAAAGGAGAAGCAATATGGCCAGATTATTTGTACCGGAAAACTACACACCGGAAATCGACTACATGGAAAGCCAGAGAGCGATCAAGAAGATCAAGGATTTCTTTCAGCAGGAGCTGGCGTACGGACTTAAGCTGAGACGCGTTTCGGCGCCGCTTTTCGTGGCACCGGAAACAGGACTTAACGACAACCTTAACGGTGTTGAGAGAACAGTAAGCTTCACAGTCAAGGACATGGGAGAGAAAGAAGTTGAGATAGTTCAGTCTCTGGCCAAGTGGAAGCGTATGGCTCTGGGCAGATACAACTTCAAGCCGGGCACGGGACTCTACACGGACATGAATGCCATCAGAAGAGATGAGGAGCTTGACAATCTTCATTCGATTTACGTTGACCAGTGGGACTGGGAAAAGGTGATCCGCAAGGAGGACAGAAACAGTGAATACCTCCACGAAGTGGTTACAACTCTCTACAATGCTCTCAAGAACCTGAACGACTTCGTCAACAGACACTATAACGAGCTCAAGACGGAGCTTCCTAACGAGATTTTTTTCATAACCTCCCAGGAACTGGAGGATATGTATCCGGATTTGGACAGCAAAGGCAGAGAGGATGCCATAACGAAGGAACACAGAGCTGTGTTCATCGAGAAGATAGGCGGACCGCTCAAGTCGGGCAAGCCTCATGACGGCAGAGCGCCGGACTATGATGACTGGGAGCTCAACGGAGATATTCTCCTCTGGAACGATATTCTCCAGAGAGCCTTCGAAATTTCCTCCATGGGAATCCGCGTTGACGAGGAAGCCATGGACAGACAGCTGAGAGCTGCAGGTGCAGACGAGAGAAGAGACATGGATTTCCACCGCAAAATCCTCAACGGCGAGCTTCCGTACACCATAGGAGGCGGAATCGGACAGTCAAGACTTTGCATGTATTTCCTGAGAAAGGCACACATCGGGGAAGTTCAGGCTTCAATCTGGCCGGAGGACATGATAAAGGAATGTGCCGAGAATGATATATTCCTGCTGTAATGAATTATGTTAATGTAATTATTGACAACAAGAGCAACAATACGGACAGGGGCTACACCTACAGATGCAGCGGCGATATTCCCGTGGGGAGCAAGGTGCTGGTGCCTTTCGCCAGGAGCCGGAACCTCAGAGAAGGATATGTCATATCCCGGGTGGATGAAGAGGACATCGAGCCTTCCGTGCGGGGGAAGATAAGAGAAATTGCTTCCGTGGATGAGGATATATGCCTGACGGAGGAAATGGTCAGGACAGCCGTGTGGATGAGGGACAGGTATCTGTGCAGATACATAGATGCCATTAAATGCTTCACTCCGGCGGGACAGAAACCGGTGAGGAACAGAGCTGTTCCGGAGGAATCCGGCGATGGTCAGACTGAAGGTGAAGAAAAGAACCTCACATCCGAGCAGGAAGCGGCGCTGAATGCCATATGCGATTCCATCAGAAGGGGCGAGCATGACAGGTTCCTCCTTCACGGAGTCACGGGAAGCGGCAAGACGGAAGTATACATAAGAGCGGCTGAAGAAGCCCTGTCAACGGGAAAGGACGTAATAGTCCTCGTCCCGGAGATTTCTCTCACGGGGCAGATAACCGAAAGATTTCTGGAGCACTTCGGGGAGGATTCCGTGGAGGTGCTCCACAGCCGTCTTACAGGCAATGAGCGCTACAGACGGTGGCAGAGAATAAGGAATGGAGAAGTGAAGATTGCGGTCGGCGCCAGATCGGCGGTGTTCGCCCCTTTCAGGAATCCGGGGCTCATCATACTTGATGAGGAGCACGAGACGACATACAAGTCAGACTCCACGCCAAAATACGATACGGCGGAGGTGGCTCTGAAGCGGCTCAACGACAGAGATACCAAAGGCGTTCTGGTTCTGGGAAGCGCCACCCCGTCGGTGGTGACCTACAGCAGGGCCTGTGAAGGGATATACAGACTGCTCAGGCTGACGAGAAGATACAATGACATGAAACTGCCTCAGGCTGAAATAGTGGACATGAGAGATGAACTGCCGCAGGGGAACCCGTCGGCAATAAGCAGGCGGCTTTATGCCGAGATGAAGAGATGCCTTGAGTCGGGACGGCAGGTTATGCTCCTTCTCAACAGGAGAGGATACTCTACATTCATAACCTGCAGGCAGTGCGGCTACGTGGCCAGATGTCCCGAATGCGGGCTGTCGCTGGTTTATCACAAGGACAGAAACGCTCTCAAATGTCATTACTGCGGCTACACCAGTCCGGTGCCTTCGGGATGTCCCGAATGCGGAAGCGAGTTCATACGGTTTTCCGGATCGGGAACGGAGAAGCTGGAGGAGGAAATCGGCGGACTCTTCCCGGATTACAGGGTGGAGAGAGTCGATATGGATACGACCACGAGAAAAGGAGCGCTGAAGAAGATGTTGCGCAGCTTTGAGAAGGGAGATACGCAGATTCTTATCGGCACTCAGATAATAGCCAAGGGTCTTGACTTCAGAAATGTGGGTCTCGCCGGCATAATATCCGCGGACGTCACTCTGAACATTCCGGATTTCAGATCTCCGGAGAGGGCGTTTCAGCTGATAACACAGGCGGCGGGACGGGCCGGCAGGGGAGATGAACCCGGCAAGGTTATCATCCAGACCTACAGCCCGGACAGCTATGCGGTCAAGATGGCGGCATGTCAGGATTATGAGAGCTTTTACTCCTATGAGATAAAATTCAGAGAGATGATGAGCTATCCGCCCTACAGCGACATGTATTCCATTGTTTTCACGGCGGAGGAGCAGGAAGCGGCACAGGCCGGCGCCCTTAAATGGTACGATATGCTCATGGACATGCTGGAGCCTGAGGAACGTGATAATGTGTTCAGGCCTCAGGAGGCGTACATGAACCGCATCAGGGACACGTACAGGTATTCCATGGTGATAAAGTGTCCCCGGGGCAAGCGAAGGGAGTATTCGGCCATGATTCGCAGAATCAAGGATGAGGAAAAGGGAAGCAGAGAAAAATACAACGCGGTTGTGGATATAAATCCATACAGTTTCGCATAGATAACAGTTAGACAGGAGGAAATTATGGCGTTAAGAAATATTGTTGAGCTGGGAGACCCGATTCTTAGGAAACAGTGCAGACCCGTGGGAGAGGTCACGGACAGAACACGCACAATACTGGATGACATGGTGGAGACCATGAGAAATGCATGCGGTGTGGGACTGGCGGCACCTCAGGTGGGAATAATGCGCAGAATGTTTGTGGCTGAACCTGAAGAAGGCCGCGTGCTGTACATGGTTGACCCTGAGATTCTGACCATGGAAGGCGAGCAGACAGGTGAAGAAGGCTGTCTCAGCGTTCCGGGCAAGGTGGGAACGGTAATCCGTCCCGAGAAAGTTGTCATGAAAGCCAAGGACAGGGATGGGGTCGAGCAGACCTACGAGCTGGAAGGCTTCGATGCCGTGGTTGTGTGTCATGAGTTTGACCATCTGGAGGGCGTTCTCTATGTGGACAAGTCCGATGACGTGCATTATGTGGAGGAATAGGACAGAATTATGAAGGTAGTATATATGGGAACTCCGGACTTCGCCGTGCCGGCTCTGGAGAGGCTGTACGAAGCGGGCTATGAAATCCCCTATGTTGTGACCCAGCCTGACGCTGTCAGGAACAGAGGACGCAAAATCAGCTTCTCTCCGGTTAAGGAGAAGGCGCTGGAGCTGGGACTTCCCCTGCTGCAGCCTGAACGGGTGAGAAAGAACAGTGAGTTCAGAGAAGCTCTGCAGGAGGCTGCGCCGGATGTCATTGTCGTGGCGGCCTACGGACAGATTCTCCCGGAGAGCATACTGAAGCTTCCTCCTCTGGGCTGTGTAAACATTCACGGCTCTCTGCTGCCGAGGCACAGGGGAGCATCGCCGATACAGGCGGCCATAGCTGCAGGCGATGAGGAGACAGGCGTTACGATCATGTACATGGAGAAGGGCCTGGATACGGGAGATATGCTGACAAAGGCATCAACTCCCGTGGACGGCAAGACTGCGGGAATGCTCCACGATGAGCTGGCGGTTCTGGGTGCGGACCTTCTTATGGAGACGCTGCCTCTTCTCGGTGAGATTTCCGGAGAGAAACAGGATGATGAGCTCTCCACCTATGCACCTATGATTACCAAGGAGGATGGGCATATGGACTTTTCCACAGCTCCCGAGGTGCTGGAGAGAAAGATACGTGCCTACGATCCCTGGCCGGGGACTTTTGCCTTTGCGGGAGAGAAAATGTACAAGATCTGGCAGGCGGAGGTGCCGGGCATAGCCTGCGACAGAGCGCCGGGCACAGTGACGGAGCTGGGCCGGGATTATATCGATGTTGCCTGCGAGGGAGGAATCCTGAGAATAACCGAGATACAGGCTCCCGGCAGGAAGCGTGTGCCTGTAAGGGAATTTTTAAAAGGCAATACAATTGAAATAGGGACGGTTTTAGGATAAAATGTCCCTTAGAGATGAATTTTTAAGAACCTTTTGACAAGGGGGCGTGAAAGATGGATATCAACAGAAAGACGGCCTACCAGACTCTTCTGGACGTGGAGTCAAAAAAGGCCTATTCCAACATTGCTCTTAACCACAAAGTATACGTAAACAAGCCTAACTCTCCTGCCTTCGTAAGGCAGCTCGTATACGGCGTACTGGAGAGGAAGATGACCATAGACTATTACCTTGAACAGCTGGTCAAGGATGGTCTGGGGAGTCTGAAGAATCAGGAGCTCACAATTCTCCGTATGGGAGTGTACCAGCTGGGCTATATGGGATCCGTTCCGGAATACGCGGCGGTGAACGAAAGCGTGAATCTGGCCAAGAGATACTGCAAGTCGAAGGCCGGGCTGGTCAACGGGGTGCTCAGGGAGTATCAGAACAGGAAGAATCAGATGAAGCTGCCTTCCCGTGAGGAGGACGAGATCAGATATCTCTCCGTCAAGTATTCCTATGCGCCGTGGATAATAGAGCTGTGGCTGAAATACTACAGCATGGAGTTCACGGAAGCGCTTATGCAGGCGGGAAACGAGAGACCGCCTATGACCATAAGGATGAACTGGCTGAAGGTGGTTAAGGACGACCTGATTCATGCTCTCGAGAGCAGAGGCTTCGAGGTGACGAGAGGCAAGCTCTGTCAGGATGCTCTCAACGTGAGAGGATCGAACCTGCTGGAGTCGGATCTCTATAAACATGGGCTTTTCACTCCTCAGGACCAGAGTTCCATGCTGGTTGCGGAGAAGCTGAATCCTCAGCACGGGGACATAATAATGGATGTCTGTGCGGCTCCCGGAGGCAAGACGACTGCCATAGCCGAGAGAATGAACAACACAGGCAAGATAATAGCCTCGGATATATACAGAAGAAAACTGGATCAGGTGGATAAGGAGGCGCGCAGGCTGGGAATAACCAATATCGAAACCAGATCCTGGGATGCCACACGAGTTGACTCCACAATGGTCAGCAAGGCTGACAGAGTTCTGGTGGATGCACCGTGTTCAGGTCTGGGCGTAGTCAGAAGAAAGCCTGAGATTAAATACAAGGAAAGAAGCGATGAGATGGAGCTGCTTCCGAAGAAACAGCTGGCGATACTGAGTGCATCTTCATCTTACGTGAAGCCGGGAGGAACGCTTGTGTACAGCACATGCACCATCAACCCGGAGGAGAACGAGAAGGTTGTCACTGAATTCCTGAAGAGCAACAAAGGCTTCAGCAGAGTTGAGAGGACACTCCTTCTGCCAAATGTTAACGATACGGACGGATTTTTCATCTGTGTCATGAGAAGAGAGAAATAGAGAAAGGTTATATTACAATATGGTCCAGCAGATTGGTTTCAAATGCAACAGAGGTGTAGTCAGAAAAAATAACGAAGATGCATGTTTCGTAATGCCCGGTCATGACGTGTACATGGTTGCGGACGGAGTCGGAGGCAACAACTCCGGAGAGATAGCGAGCAGCACCGCAGTTGAAATGATAGCGGAATATATCAAGGACAGGAATCTCCGCGGCTGCGAGACACCTGATGAGATATTCGGCATGTTCACCGAGGCGATAGACATCGCCAATGAGGCAGTGTTCTCCAAGGGAAGAGAGAATCCGGAGAACAGGGGAATGGCGACAACCATAGTCATGGCATATATCTATGACGGAGCCGCATACATAGCCAATATCGGTGACAGCAGAGCGTATCTCTACAGGAAGGGTATGTTCAGGAAGATTACGAGAGACCACACCTATGTGAACGAGCTTATTGAACAGGGGCTTCTCACTGAGGAGGAGGCGGAGACTCATTCTCAGAAGAATGTAATAACCAAGGCGCTGGGCGCTGAACCTGCAGTGGATCCGGATTTCTACAGAGTGGGTCTTCAGAAGGATGACGTTCTGATTCTCTGCTCGGACGGACTTTACGGTGAAGTGGGAGAGGACGTAATTTCCGACTGCATCGGCAAGGGCAGGGGAATGACGGATCTGTGCGCCGACCTTGTGAATGAGGCGATTAAAGCCGGCGGCAGAGACAATATTACTGTTGTCGGATTGAAAATATAGTTTTAGGAGGAAAGTATGAGTAAGGTGCTCGCAGGCAGGTATGAACTGTTCGACAGGATCGGCGAGGGCGGAATGTCTGTAGTATACAAGGCTAAGGACAAGCTTCTCAACAGATTTGTTGCCATTAAAATTCTCAAACCTGAATTCATAAATGATCATAAATTCATAGACAGCTTCAGAAGAGAATCCCAGAATGCGGCAAGCATGTCTCATCCTAACATAGTAAACATTTACGATGTAGGAAGAGAAGGGAACATTCACTATATAGTAATGGAGCTTATAGAAGGACGTGCTCTCAGCGATTACATCAAGGAGCAGGGGCCTATGCCGTACCCTAAGGTAATAGCCATATCCAAGCAGATAGCGTCGGCTCTGGCCTTCGCGCACAAGAGCCACATAATCCACAGGGATGTCAAACCTCACAATGTTATGATAACGCCTAACGGCACGGCTAAGATAACCGACTTCGGCATCGCCAAGGCGGTAAACGCGGCTACCATTGTGGACAATACCGACGGCATCGTGGGATCCGTTCACTACTTTTCGCCTGAGCAGGCACGCGGCGGATACGTGGATGAGAAGTCGGACATATATTCTCTGGGAATAGTAATGTACGAAATGCTCACGGGCGAGGTTCCTTTTGACGGGGACAATCCGGTGAACATAGCTCTCAAGCACATAAATGAAGAGATAACTCCGCCGTCAAAGCTGGTGCAGGGTGTGCCGCCGGCACTGGAGCACATCATCATGAAGTGTACGGACAAGTATCCGGTCAACAGATACGCTTCGGCGGACGAACTGATACAGGCACTCAACAACATCGAGTTTGTAAGCAACATAGTGGATCCCGATGTTTTCGCAGGAGGAAGAAGCCGTCAGAACCAGCAGTCCGGACCGATTGCCGTGACGGATTACGATGACGGAGACGATTATCTGGATCCGGAGGAGCCGAAGAAGAAGCGCAAAGGCGGAAGCGCAGCCGCCAGAAAGAAAAAGCGTCTGATTATAATAATAGCAGCTGCGGCTGTGGCGCTCATTGCCGGAATAATCGCTGCTGTGGCCATATTCGGCGGTGAGGAGATCGAGGCTCCGGACTTCACGGGCATGACCCTGGAGGAGGCACAGCTTCAGGCAGAGGAATTCGATCTGAAGATAAAGGAAGGTGACGAAGTCGTAAGTGAGGACGTGGAGAAGGGCTGCATAGTCAACCAGGATCCGCTTCCGGGTGAAATAATCAAGACGGGAAGCACCGTAACGGTAAATATAAGCAAAGGACTGGGCGACGGAAGTGTGCCTGACCTGACGGGCAAGGACGTCGATGATGTAGACGAGTACCTTCAGGCGGCAGGCTTCGAGCTTGGCAACATAACGGAGAAGGCCAGTGAGAAGGCGGAAGGAACTGTTCTCAGTCAGGATCCTGTAGGAGGGTCTTCGCTGGAAAAGGGAAGCAAGGTTAATGTAGTAGTAAGTGACGGTTCCCTGAACAAGGCCACGGTGCCTTACCTCATAGGCAAATCTCTCGATGATGCTACTGCGGCGCTCAATGCGGCAGGTCTTAAGGTGGGAAGCGTAAGCTCCGAATACAGCAGCTCCGCCACCAAGGGAGAAGTAATCAATCAGCAGTATTCATCAAATACTCAGCTGAAGAAGAATTCCTCCGTGAACCTGACAATAAGCAAGGGACCGAAGCCTACAGAGGCACCGACTGCAGCACCGACAGTACCTGTAGAAAGCCCTGATGAAGATGAGTGAAACAGGTATTATAATTAAAGGAATCGCCGGATTTTATTATGTGAAATCCGGCGATGCACTATACAGATGCAAAGCCCGGGGGATTTTCAAGGAGCAGGGAGTCCGCCTGGCCACAGGGGATCGGGTCACCGTGGAGGTGGCGGAAGAGGGAAGCGACAGCCTCATAACCGAACTCCATCCCAGGAAGAACAGCTTTATCAGACCATTTGTGACCAACGTGGATTGCTTCGTAGTGGTCACGGCGGTCAGAAAGCCTGCACCCGTACCCAGAATAACAGACCGGTTTCTCGTAATGGCCGAACAGGCGGGCACGGATATTGTGCTGTGCATAAACAAGTGCGATCTGGCGGACCCGGAGAAGCTGGCGGAAATATACAGCCCTATATATCCTGTCGTGTGCACCGATGGTGTGAGCGGCAGAGGCATTGACAGGCTCATGGAGCTTATCAGGGGCAAGGTTACGGCTCTGGCAGGACCTTCGGGAGTGGGTAAATCGACGATAATCAACAGGCTTGTTCCCGGGGCCGCCATGGAGACGGGAGAGATAAGCAGCAAGTCGGGCAGAGGCAGACACACCACGCGTCACTCGGAGATTTTCGATCTGGAGGACGGTCTGGGGACGATGATATTCGACACGCCCGGGTTCACCTCATTTACGGGGGAGAATATCCCGGAGGAGGAGCTTCAGAGATACTATCCGGAGATATTCGAGCATTCGCAGGGATGCAGATACGACAACTGCAGGCATATCGCGGAGCCGGGCTGCGCCGTCAAGGAAGCCCTGAGCTGCGGCGACATCAGCGAAAGCCGGTATGAATCCTACCGGTCGCATATGGAGGAAATCAGAAAATGAAAAAACTAGCACCATCTATTCTCTCTGCTGACTTCGCGCGTTTGGGCGAGGATGTCAGTGAAATCGAGAGGGGCGGCGCCCATCTCATACATGTGGATGTTATGGACGGGCATTTCGTACCGAATATAAGCTTCGGGGCACCTGTCATGAAGAGCCTTCTGGGAAGAACTAAAATTCCCTTCGATGTGCATCTCATGATAGAGAATCCCGAGAAGTACATAGACAGCTTCCTGACTGACAATACGGAATACATTACAGTTCATCAGGAGGCCTGCGTGCATCTCCACAGAGTGATTCAGCAGATAAAGGCTGCAGGAGTCAAGGCGGGAGTTTCCCTGAATCCGGCCACATCGCTCGACACCCTCAGATGGGTGCTTGAAGAGGTGGACATGGTTCTTCTCATGTCGGTAAATCCGGGCTTCGGGGGCCAGAAGCTGATTCCGCAGGTTATCGACAAGGCTCGCGAGCTGGATGAAATACGCAGAGCGGAGGGTCTGGATTTTGCGATAGAAATCGACGGCGGTGTGACGCTTGATAATGTGAGAACCGTTACGGAAGCCGGAGTTGACATAGCGGTTGCCGGTTCGGCGGTTTTCGGAGCCGATGACATATGCGGCAGAACAGAAGAATTTGTCAGACTTATGAATGAAGCGCAGAGCAGGAGGTAAGTATGAGAATAATACTGGACGGAATGGGCGGAGACAATGCGCCTGAAGAAATAGTCAAGGGTGCTGTTGAAGCGATAGAGGAAATTGAACATGAAATAATCATAGTAGGTCATCCTGAGCTTATTGAAGATGAGCTGAGGAAGAACGGCTATGAAGGCGACAGGATATCCATAGAACCCGCCTATGATATTATCACTATGGAGGACAGCCCGGTCAAGGCTATAAGACGCAAGACAGGCTCATCCATGGTTATAGGACTCAATATGGTCAAAGAGGGCAGAGGAGACATGTTCGTATCCGCGGGCAACACGGGAGCCCTCGTAGTGGGAGCCAGAATGATACTGGGCAGAATCAGAGGAATCGACAGACCGGCGCTGGCGAGCATATATCCCGACCTCAGCGGCGGACACCCGGGACTTCTTGTGGATGCGGGGGCGAGCTCCGAATCGAAAGCGGGGAACCTGGTGGAATACGGTCTCATGGGAAGCATATTTGCCGATAAAGTGTGGGGAATCAGAGATCCCAAGGTTGGACTTGTCAATCTGGGCACAGAGGAAGGCAAGGGCACAAGCGTGACCAAGGACGCCTACCAGAGACTCAAGAAATCTCACCTGAACTTCATAGGTAACGTTGAAGGACGCGAGGTTCCTAACGGGGTGTGTGATGTTATCGTGTGCGACGGATTCACGGGCAACGTGATTCTCAAGCTCACCGAAGGCGTGGCAATGAGCGTTTTCAAGCAGGTTAAGAACACTATAACCACGGGTATGAAGAACAAGATCGGAGCACTGCTGATAAAGAAGGATCTCTACGCGCTGAAGGAGAGCTTCGATTACGAGGAATACGGCGGAGCGCCTGTTCTGGGCGTTAACGGACCGGTTATCAAGATGCACGGTTCCTCCAGCGCAAAGGCTGTGAGAAGTGCGATAATCAAGGGAATTCCGTACGCCAGAGAGAACGTGGTAGATATTATCAGACAGGAGCTTCTGAAGATTGAAGAGGATGATGACGCAGATTACTCAATTTGAGGGAAAAATAGAATACAGATTTAATGACAGAGAGCTGCTTGTGACAGCTCTGACTCACAGCTCATACGCGCAGGAAAACGGAGGAGCCTCGGAGAACAACGAGCGGCTGGAGTTTCTCGGGGATGCGTTTTTCGATGCCATAATAGGAGAGGAACTCTACAGAGATTTTCCCGGCAAGGAGGAGGGCTTCCTCTCACGGGCGAGAGCGGCAATAGTCTGCGAGAAAGCACTGGCCCTTGAAGGCAGACGTCTGGGAGTGGGAGAGATTATCCGCCTGGGAAGAGGCGAGGAGAAAAACGGCGGCAGGGAGAGAGAATCCATAATAGCCGATGCCATGGAGGCGGTTATCGGCGCCGTATACATAGACGGAGGCTTCGAGGAAGCCAAAAGAGTCGTGCTGCATATTTTCAGGGGACTTATAGAAGACGCCAAATCGGGGAAATTTATAGTCAGAGATTATAAGACGGCTCTGCAGGAGGTTCTCCAGCAGCAGGGAATCACCGACATTAAGTACATTCCTCAGGGAGAGGAAGGGCCCGATCACAACAAGACTTTCACAGTGAGACTTGAAGTTGAGGGCAGGAAGATGTCGGAGGGCAGAGGCAAGAGCAAGAAGCAGGCCGAGCAGCAGGCGGCGGAAGCGGCCCTGAAGAGGAGTCAGAATGTTATTTAAGAAACTGGAAATGCACGGGTTCAAGTCCTTCGCGGAACCGGTGGTAATAGAATTCAAGGACGGAATCACAGGCATTGTCGGACCCAACGGAAGCGGCAAGAGCAATATTTCCGATGCCATAAGGTGGGTGCTGGGTGAACAGAGTCCGAAGATGCTCCGCGGCGGCAAGATGGAGGAGGTTATATTTAACGGAACCTCCAGCAGGAAGCTTCGCGGAATGGCCGAAGTAACGCTTGTTATTGACAACAGTGACGGACAGCTGCCTATAGATTACAAGGAAGTTGCCATCACCAGAAGGATGTACAGATCCGGAGAGAGCGAGTACAGAATCAACGGCAACCAGTGCAGGCTTAGAGATATCCGTGAGCTCATTATGGACACGGGTATAGGTGTGGACGGCTACTCCATAATAGGTCAGGGCAAGATATCCGACATCATAAGCAACAAGACGGAGTCCAGAAGGGAAATCTTCGAAGAGGCAGCGGGCATAGTGGCCTACAGGACGAAGAAGGCGGAAACCGAGAGGAAGCTTGCGGCGACAGAGAACAATATGGAGAGAGTCCGTGACATTGTCGGCGAGATAGAAGGAAGAATTGACGGACTCAGAGAAGACAGCATCAGGGCGACGGAATATCTGGAGCTGAGAGAGAAACAGAAGAAGCTGGACATAAACATAATTCTCAAAAACGTTGAGAATCTGGAGGGCAGGAACCGGGACGCCGAAAACGAGCTGAAACAGGCGGCCGGCGAACTGGCTGAAGGAGAAACCGCGAAGGATAATCTGGACAGACAGCTGGAGGAAAAAAACAGCAGGAACCGTATTCTGGAGACCATGTCCGAGGAAGAACGGGCAGGACTGCTGAGAATAATTGAGGAATACAACGCTCTCAGCAATAAGGAGGAGGTCGACAGGGAGAAGCTGGCGGCCATCGATGATAATCTGGGAAGACTTGACAGGGAGATAGAGAGCCTGGAGGAGAGCCTTTGCAGAGAAACAGAGAACAGAAACAGCACGGCGGCGGGCAGAGAAGCACTCGACCGGGAGGTCGGTGAGGCGGAGGCAAGGCTTGCCGAGAAGACGATGAAGTACAACACTCTGGCAGGAGAACTGGCAGAGGCTTCGGCGACGGCGGACGGATACAGAAACGATATCTTCGAATGCTCCAGGGCCATAAGCACGGCCAGGGCAGAGATAGGAAGTCTGGAGGTTCTGACAGGCAGACTGGCCGCCAGACGTGAGGATCTGGCGAGAAGCAGAGCTGAAGGAGAGAGCAGCAACAGGGAAACTCTGGACGATCTGGGAGCACTCAGGAGAGAGAGGGATGACCTTCGCAGGAATCTGGATTCCATGAAGGAGGATCTGGAGGATGCCGAGGCAGGACTTCAGCGGGAGAAAACAGTTGAGAAATCACTCAGAGGTGTGTGTGAGGAACTGAAAATCACTCTCGGCAGGCTCACATCCAGAATGAAGACAATTCAGGAGATGGAGAGCAATTACGAGGGATATAATAATGCTGTCAGATTTATCATGAAATCGGATCTTACAGGCATACACGGCGTGGTGGCAGATCTGATCAAGGTGCCGGAAGGCTATGAGACAGCCGTGGAGACTGCTCTGGGGGCATCTATTCAGAATGTCGTGTGCGAGGATGACGGGGATGCCAAGCGTGCTGTCGGAGCTCTCAAGGCAAACAGTGCAGGCCGGATGACCTTCCTGCCGGTAAAATCCATCAGAGCTTCTTCGCGGAGAGACGAAAGCCTGAGAAAGGAGAAGGGCTTTGTCGGGTTCGGACCGGAATGCGTGAGCTTTGATGAGAGATACAGAAATATAGCCGAATACCTTCTGGGAAGAGTGGTAATCGTTGATAATATGGACAATGCCGTCAGGCTTTCGAAGAAAAGCGGAGGCATGAGGGTGGTTACTCTCGAGGGAGAAATCATCAATGCCGGGGGAGCGATAACGGGAGGCAGATACAGAAACAGGACTGCCAACATCCTGGACAGAAAGAGCGAAATAACAAGACTCGAGAAGGAGATTTCGGAGAAAACAGCCCACCGGGAAAGAGACGAGAAACGTCTGGAGGAAACGGGCGACAGGATACGGGAGCTTACGGAAACTGCAGATAAGCTTCGCAGGGATATGGGAGAGAGAGAACGCAGTCTCATCTTCAAGGAAAACGAAATCAGGGCTTCCGAGGAAGCTCTGGCAAGTATGAGAACTGCGGCGGAGAAAGGCCGCGCAGAGCTTGAGGATATAAGCAGAGAAGAGGAAAAAACACGCAGCCGTCTCAGAGAACTGGAAGAGAAGATCGCCGAGGAGACGGAGAATATCAGAGAAAAGGAAAGGCTGGGCGAAGAAGCCGTATCGGCCCACGAGTCCATAAAGGCCGGATTCGATCTTATCAGCGAGGAAATAACCGCTGCCAGAATCGATGTGCGCGGCAGCGAGGAACGAAGAGCTCATGCGGATGATATTCTGACGAGAATAGATGAAAGAATAGGCGAAATCAGGAAGGAAATCGAAGATAAAACTCTGGAGAAACATTCTCTGGATGAGGATAAGAAGAATATTCTCTCGGATGGAGGAACGGGTGCGGCACAGCTTGAAGCCAAGGCGGCGGCCAGAGAGGAAGCAGAGGAGAAGCTTGAGGCTATCGCCACCGAACGTGCGGCGCTGTCGGAAGAAATACGACGCCTGAGAGAAGAACGGGATTCCCTTGAAGAGAGTCTGGGAAGAACTCGAGACAGGAAGTACGAGCTCGATGTGAGGAAAGCCAGGAATGAAACGCAGCTCGAGTCATACAAGGAGAAGCTGTGGGAGGAATTCGAGGTCTCATATGTGCAGGCCATGGAGTTCAGGAGCGAGGACTTCGTAATGTCTTCGGCTGTCAGAGAGAGCAGGCAGATAAAGAACAGAATCAGAGAGCTCGGCGAAGTGAATGTAGGCGCTATAGAGGAGTACGAATCCGTCAGAGAGAGATACGAATTCCTCAAGGGCCAGGAGGCTGACATTCAGGCGGCTATGGACAATCTCCTCAGTATAGTGGGAGATATGGACAAGACGATCAGAACCAGATTCAGGAGCAGCTTTGATACAATAGTGGTCAACTTCGAGGAACAGTTCAGAGAACTCTTCGGGGGAGGACATGCGGAGCTGCGCCTGTCGGATGAGAACAATCCTCTCGAGTCCGATATAGACATAGTGGCACAGCCGCCGGGCAAGAAGCTTCAGAACATCAATCTTCTCTCGGGAGGAGAGAAGACGCTGACGGCCATAGCCCTAATGTTTGCAGTGCTCAAGGCGAAACCGACACCGTTCTGCATACTCGATGAGGTTGAAGCGGCTCTCGATGATGCCAATATAGAGAGATTCATAAACTGCCTCAGGAAATTCAGCGGAATCCAGTTTGCCCTGGTTACGCACCAGAAGGCAACCATGGAGCATGCTGACGCTCTTTACGGTGTAACCATGCCGGAGAAGGGCGTATCCAAGGTTCTTTCTCTGGACCTCAGCGATGATTTGAGCGCATACAACGGATAGATCAAGGAGAAATAAATGTTAGGAGAGAAAAAAGGCTTTTTCGGCAGACTGTCCCAGCGTATCAGTGATGCACTGATGATGAGACCGACCATAGATGAGGATTTCTTTGACGATCTCGAGGAGATTCTCATAACCTCGGACATAGGAATGGATACCACGATGAAGATTGTGGAAACACTCCGGAGCGAGGTGCAGTCAAACAATATGACCAAGCACTCGGTTATCAAGATCAGACTGGGCAAGATAATAGCTGATTTCATAAACAAAGGCGAGGCCCAGAAGCTGAGTGAAGATTACCCTCTGGTAATCCTCATGATAGGAATAAACGGCGGAGGCAAGACCACGTCTATAGGCAAGCTGGCCTACAAGTTTAAACAGCAAGGCAAAAATGTGATGCTGGCGGCAGCCGACACATTCAGGGCCGCCGCGGGCGAGCAGCTTTCCATATGGGCGGATCGCGTGGGTGTACCCGTGATAAGACACGGAGAAGGAGCGGATCCGTCAGCTGTAATATATGATGCCATTCAGTCGGCTAAAGCCAGAAATGCGGATGTGCTCATATGTGATACGGCAGGCAGACTGCAGAACAAGAAGAATCTGATGAACGAGCTCAACAAGATGAGCAAGGTGATAGACAGAGAGTGGCCTGAAGCGACCAGAGAGAATCTCCTGGTGCTCGATGCCACAACAGGCAAGAATGCCGTATCCCAGGTATCTGAATTCGGAGAGGCTGCAGGCATTACAGGCATTGTGCTGACCAAGCTGGACGGCACAGCCAAGGGCGGCATAGTGCTTACCATAGCCGATGAGTTCGACATGCCGGTGAAGTTTGTGGGCCTGGGAGAAGGTATTGAGGATCTGGTTGAATTCGATCCTGTGGAATTCGCCAGAGGAATTTTTGAAGAGGAATAGAATTATGGCAAAACCTTTAGTAGCCGTCGTGGGACGGCCTAATGTAGGTAAATCCACATTTTTTAACAGAGTCGTGGGAAGCAGGATATCCATCGTTGAGGATACGCCGGGTGTAACCCGTGACAGAATCTATGCCGAGGCGGAGTGGTCAGGTGTTCACTTCGCTCTTATCGACACGGGCGGAATCGAACCGGACAGCAAGGAACTTATTCCTTCCAGAATGAGGGAACAGGCTCAGATGGCCATCGACACATCCGATGTCATCCTGTTTATGACCGACGGCAAAGAGGGAATGACCATCGCGGACAGGGAAGTGGGCGATATGCTCATGAGGACGGGCAAGAAGGTTGTTCTGGCTGTAAACAAGATTGACAAGCCGGAGCTTCCCGACGATTTCTACGATTTCTACGAGCTGGGGCTGGGAGAGCCTGTTCCCATCTCCGCGGCCAACATGCTTAATCTGGGAGATCTCCTGGACCGCATAATCGAGAACTTCCCTGAGGGAGCAGGTGAAGAGGAGGATGATTCAATCAAAATTGCCATGATAGGAAGACCTAACGTGGGCAAGTCATCACTCATCAACAAAATTCTGGGAGAAAACAGGGTAATAGTGTCTCCTATAGCGGGAACCACCAGAGATTCCATAGACACCCCTTTCGTATATGACGGACAGAAATACACACTCATAGACACCGCCGGCATAAGAAGGAAGAGCAAGGTCAGCGAGAACATTGAGAGGTACAGCGTGCTCAGAGCAGTTGCCGCGGTGGAGCGGTGCGACGTGTGCATGCTGGTTATAGATGCGGCCGAGGGAATCGCCGAGCAGGACAAGAAGATCGCCGGCATAGCCCACGAGGCGGGCAAAGGCATAATAGTTACGGTGAATAAATGGGATCTGGTGGACAAGGAAACCGGAACAATGAATGAATTCAGGAAGGAAATAGCCAGAGAGCTGGGCTTCCTGTCATACGCGCCGGCTATTTTCATATCAGCACTTACGGGCCAGAGAGTGGGCAAGGTTATGGATATGGCCAGATATGTGGCTGAGAACAGAGCCATGAGAGTTCCTACAGGCAAGCTCAACACTGTAATAACCGACGCCACCATGATGAAACAGCCGCCTTCGGACAAGGGCAAGAGACTGAAGATATACTATGTGACACAGGTCGGAGTCAAACCGCCACTCTTCTCCTTCAAGATAAATTCCAGACCTCTCATGCATTTCTCCTATTCAAGGTATCTGGAGAACAAGATCAGAGAGGTATTCGGATTCGAAGGAACACCGCTGAAGTTCGTGTTCCGGGAGAAAGGCGAGAAGGAGGAGGAATTCTGATGGAGAAGATAATCTTACTGGCGGCAGTCAGTCTGGCTGCCTACTTCATAGGCAATATATCGCCTTCCACGATAATGGCCAGACGTCAGGGACTGGATATCAAAAAGGAAGGCAGCGGCAACGCGGGAACCACCAACGCTCTCAGAGTAATGGGCAAGAAGGCCGGAGCGATAACTCTGGTCGTGGACATACTCAAAGGCGTGGTCGCCGCACTTCTCGGGGGACTTTGCATGGGAGAGACAGGCATGGCATGCTGCGCTCTCATGGTTGCTCTGGGACATATATGGCCGATAGTATACAGATTCCGGGGCGGCAAAGGCGTGGCCACCATATTCGGGGGACTGCTTGCCATCAACCCTCTGATGGCGCTCATATGCCTGGCGATTGTAGCGATATTCGTGTTTGCCAGCAAGAGAATGTCGGTGGGCTCCATAGCAGGAGGAATTTCTCTGCCGGTCATAGCCTTCTTCATGGAGCCTGTATTTTTCCCGGAGAGTCTGCTGCTGGCAGTGATAGTAATAGTTAAACACAGGACCAATATCGTGAGACTGGTTCACGGAGAGGAGCCTGTAATGAGTATATTCGACAAGAAAAAAGAGGATGGCGAAGGAGGCAAGGCATGAAGACAGTTGGAGTCATAGGAGCAGGAAGCTGGGGAACAGCCCTGGCCACGGTTCTGGCAGGCAAAGGCCACAAGGTCAGAATATTCGACGTGGATGAGAAGCACCTTAAGTCCATGGAGGAGAACAGGGAAAATGTTGATTATCTCCCGGGTGTTCCTCTCAATGAGAATATAAGCTTCGCCTACACAAACAGAGAAGCCGTTGAAGGCGCGGATGCGGTGCTCTTCTCGGCGCCTGCGCAGCATTTCAGAAGCGCACTGGACAGCACTCTGCCGTATATGAAGAAGGACGTGCTTATAATAAACGTTGCCAAGGGAATAGAACAGGGTACTCACAAGAGAATGTCCGAAATAGCGGCGGAGGTTTTCGCGGAAGCGGGAACTGATGATGCCATGGACAGATATGTGGTTCTCTCCGGACCGTCTCATGCGGAGGAAGTGGGAAGGAGAATGCCGACGACAGTGGCGACAGCATCACAGAACCGCAGTTCGGCGGAAGCAGCGCAGGATCTTTTCATGACGGACAGATTCAGAGTATATACATCTGACGATGTAATCGGAGTTGAACTGGGCGGAGCGCTGAAGAACATAATCGCTCTGGGAGCCGGAATCTCCGACGGCATGGGATTCGGAGACAATGCCAAAGCGGCTCTTATCACCAGAGGTCTGGCTGAGATCACACGACTGGGAATCAAGCTGGGCGCACGGAGAGAAACCTTCGCGGGGCTGGCAGGCACGGGAGATCTCATAGTAACCTGCACTTCCATGCATTCCCGCAACAGGAGATGCGGAATAATGATGGGAGAAGGAATGGATCCTCAGGAAGCCGTGAAGAAGGTCGGTATGGTGGTTGAAGGAATGTTCACCGCCGAGGCCGCCTACGAGCTGGCTAAAATCGCAGAGGTTGAAATGCCTATAACAGATGCAATCTACAACATTACTACGGGAAAGCTCAAGGCTTCGGACGCTCTGACCGCTCTCATGGGCAGAGAGAAGCGCCATGAGCTGGACCACGCGGAATAGGATATATGGGAAGCAGAACGTACAACATAATAACCTTCGGATGCCAGATGAACGAGCATGATTCCGAGACGATTTCGGGCATGCTCAGCCGGCTGGGATATACAGAAGTGCCCGACAGGGAAGCGGCGGATATCACCGTGATCAACACGTGCAGCATCAGAGAGAACGCGGACAAGCGCTTCTTCGGAACTCTGGGGCAGCTTAAGAAGATCAAGGCTGTGAATCCGGCCCAGGTAACATGTGTCTGCGGATGCATGATGCAGCAGGAGCATGTTGTCAGGGAGATTAAGCAGAGCTATCCCTGGGTGGACATAATATTCGGAACCCATAATATTCACGAGTTTCCTCAGATGCTGGAGGAGCTCTACAGAGCCCGTGAAGAAGAAGGTCGTACTGAACCCCTCGCCGGGGAGAACATGACGCCTGCGGAGTACAACAGGGCCAAGCATGAGATAAGAAGCTCCAGGAACACTCGCGTGGAGAGAATATATGAGGACAGCCCGGAGATTGTTGAGGGGCTGCCGGTAAACAGGAAATACAGACACAAGAGCTTCGTCAATATAATGTACGGGTGCAATAATTTCTGCACATACTGCATTGTTCCCTACACGAGAGGCAGGGAAAAGAGCAGACATCCGGAAGATATCCTGAATGAGGTCAGAGAGCTGGCGTGTGACGGAGTGCGGGAGATAACACTGCTGGGACAGAACGTGAATTCCTACAGAGGAGTAAGCAGTGAAACAGGCAGACAGTGGGATTTTCCCGAGCTCATATATGCACTGGACCGCATTGAGGGAGTGGACAGAATACGGTTTATGACATCCCACCCGAAGGACCTGTCGGACAGACTTATTAAAGCTTTTGCAGAGTGCGACAGCCTTTGCGGCTACATACACCTGCCGGTGCAGGCGGGAAGCAGCCGGGTTCTGAAGCGGATGAACAGGAAATACACGCGGGAGGAATATCTGGAGCTTGTGAGAAAACTGCGCGATGCCGTGCCGGGAATATCAATAAGCACAGATATCATCGTCGGATTCCCGGGTGAGAGTGAGGAGGACTTTGCCGATACACTGAGTCTGGCGGAAGAGGTCAGATTTGATTCCGCATTCACATTCCTCTACTCGCCGCGAAAGGGAACTCCCGCAGCGGAGATGGAGAATCAGATACCGGAAACGGTGAAACATGAGAGGTTCAACAGACTGGTTGAGGTGATGAACAGATGTAGCAGTGAGAAGAATGCCGCATATGTGGGCCGTGTGGAGAAGGTTCTCATTGAAGGTGAGGGCAGGGAGCCCGGAAGTCTGAAGGGAAGAACAGACAGCTTCAAACTGGTGGACTTCAGAGGACCGGCGGATCTCATCGGTGAAATGGTTGACGTGGAAATAGTCGATTCCAATACTTTCAGTTTAAGGGGAGAACTAAAGTAATCCCCTCAGGTGGTGGCCATGAACATTAAACAGATAGCTAAAAAGGCAGGCGTATCCGTTGCCACGGTGTCAAGGGTGCTCAATCATCCCGAGACCGTCGCAGAGACCACGAGAGAGAAGATACAGAAGATAATAGACGAAGAGGAGTACAAGCCGAACTGGTTTGCGCGGGGGCTGAACTTCAACAGAACCAAGACACTGGGACTTCTCATACCCCACACGCTGGGATCGACGTACATGGAGATAGCCAACGGAGTTGAGGAGGTTGCCCGCCAGAAAGGGTACATCACATTCATGTGCAATGTGGAGAAGGACCCCCAGATTGAGAAGGAGTACGTCAATCAGCTGATAAACCGCAGGGTGGACGGAATAATTCTCATGTTCTCGGCACTGGACGACAGCTATATGGAGCTCATAGAAGAGAAGAATATTCCCGCGGTGCTAATTGGAGAGAACAAGGTGAAGTGCGGCTGGAGCTCCGTGACAACGAACTGCAGAAGCGGAGCTGCGGACATGGTCAGGCACCTGGCAGAGTGCGGACACAGCAGAATCGGAATACTGTGCGGCAGGGATCCGGAGCAGGAGGGCAGAGATATGCTCAAGGGCTACTGCGATGTCATGAAGAAGTGCGGAAGAGGTGAGGACCCCCGGCTCAAATCATCTGTGGAGAACTCCATCGAAGGCGGATATATAGGAATGAAACAGATGCTTTCGGAGGTGAGGCCGGATGCGATTTTCGCCACAAGTGACGAAATTGCCTACGGGGCAATGGAAGCTGTCAAGGATATGGGAATGTCTATTCCCGGGGACATAGCGGTGGCAGGCTTCGGTAACAGCCGAATGTCAAACCTGGTGGAGCCTAAGCTTTCCACGGTGGAGCAGCCATACAGGAAGATGGGAATCTACGGGGCGCGAATCCTCTTCGATATGATTGAGGGGGAGACGGAGGAGCCGCAGCACATTATTCTCCAGGGCAAACTGAGAATAAGAAAGTCCTGCGGTCACACGGACAGAATAGGCGAGATGTTCTAGGTAAAGGAGAGAGATTACAATGCTCACGACAAATTTTATGGGATTGAAGCTGAGGAATCCTGTCATACTGGCGGCAGGACCGTGGAACAGAGACGGCAGAGCCGTCAAGGAATCCATCGACATGGGTGCCGGCGCCGTTGTTACCGAGAGTATAGTCAGCGACACCGTCATGGACGTGCGCCCGAGGATAGCAGGGGATGAGAGAGGTGCTCAGAACATACGTCTCTACAGCGATATTCAGATAGAAGGCTGGGAGAGTGAGATGAAGATAGCCAAATCCTCAGGAGGAGTGGTAATTGCCAGCGTATCGGGACAGACTCCTTCGGAGGTTGCTTATCTTGCCAGCAAGATGGAGAAGTTCGGAGCGGATGCCATAGAGCTGAGCGTGTCCAATCCGGCGGTTGAATCTCTCGAAGTGGTGGCTTCTCACGCAAGCACGGTCTTCGATATGACGAAGGCTGTGGTTTCTTCTGTCGGAATTCCCGTCATAGTCAAGCTGTCCCAGAACACCACCAACATATCCAAGGTTGCCAAGGCGGTCAAGGCGGCAGGCGGCTCCGGGGTAACAGCCATAAACACCGTAAGGGGGATTCTCGGCGTGGACGTGGAGAATGCCGTGCCGACTCTGTCAACCTACGGAGGAATATCAGGAAGCTATATCAAACCTCTGGGGCTGGCATCCGTGGCAACCATCGCCCAGACGGCGGATATAACCATAAGCGGAGTCGGAGGAATAACCGACGGTCGCAGCGCGCTCGAGTACATGATGCTGGGAGCGACCACCGTTCAGGTGGGAACGCATGCCATGATTCGGGGCAAGGGAGTTATCCGCAAGATTGTACATGAACTCGAGGAATGGGCGCAAAATCATAATCTCAAAAACTTATCGGAAATCCGGGGAAAAGCCCTGGCCAATCTCAAATCCTTCGACGAAATGAAGTTTGAACCGGCTACAAGCGTTGTAAACAGTGTGCCCTGCACGGAAAACTGCAACAGATGCATGATGGCGTGCATGTACGGCGCCATAACAAGAGAGGGCGGTTCGATACGCGTTGACGAGAAAAAATGCACAGGATGCGGGCTTTGCACCGACATGTGCGCAGCAAAAAAGTTAAAATTAAGCCTATAATTTAATATATTTTTCAAATTACTCTTGTAAATTGTCAGAAAAAACAATATAATGACAGTAGTGAATGTAACTGGTTTCAGTAATGTTTATAAATTTCATCGAAAAAAGGAGGATGAATCATGTATAAGTGTAGTTTGGAAAGAATGTCAGACAAAATCAAAACCTTCTCCAAGTTCGGAGATGCAGGTCACGGCGGAATAACAAGATATTCCCTGTCAGCAGAAGCTCACATGGCGAGAGATGAGTTCGTAAGAAGAATGGAAGCTATCGGAGCCAAGATTGAGTACGATGACTGCGCATGTCTCTACGCTACTATTGAAGGTTCAGACCCTAATGCCAAGAGAATCGTTATGGGCTCCCACTGTGACTCCGTTAAGAACGGCGGTAACTATGACGGTATCGAAGGCGTTATGACAGGTATGGAGGTTCTCGAGACAATCGTTGCTGAGAACATTCCTCACAAACACCCTATCACTGCAATGATCTGGACGAACGAAGAAGGATCACTGTATCCGCCTGCAATGATGGTATCAGGCATCATCTGCTATGATTATCTCCCTGATTATCTCAAACCTAACTTCATGTACGACAAGATGATGGCTTCCAAGCCTATGGACGCTTCCCCTTACGCCAACTTCGGCGAGGCTCTGGCAGCATCCAAGTACAAAGGCGACAAGGCCAACAGAATCAGCCCGGACAAGTACTGCGCTATGTTCGAAACACATCTGGAGCAGGGACCTATCCTCGAGGATAACGGTAACGAAATCGGTGCTGTTCAGCTGGTAATGGGCATGTTCAACTACAGAGTAAGATTCCACGGATTCACAGCTCATGCAGGTACATTCCCTATGGCCAAGAGACACGATGCTCTTCACGCTGCAGCAGACTTCCTCTGCAAGCTGCATGAGAGATACGATGCCCTGAACAAGGAAATTCTGGAGAGCGGCGAAAGCGAATATGAATTCGTATTCACTACAGGTGAAATCTATGTTCACCCTTGCATCCACACCTGTATTCCTGACGAAGCAGAATTCTCACTGGATGTAAGACACCCTGACCAGAAGATTCTGGACAAGTGCATGGCTATCCTTCAGGAAATGGCCAAGGAAACATATCAGCAGTGCACATGCGATGTCGAAGAACAGTGGAAGAGAGATCCGGTTCCGTTCGATTCAAGACTTATCGGATTCGTTGAGGAGTCCATGGACGAGATGGGTGCCAAGTGGCAGAAGATCCTGTCGGGAGCAGGTCACGATGCACAGTTCTGTGCTTACATGATACCTACAACAATGATTTTCTCGAGAACAAAGGACGGACTGTCACACTGCGAGCCTGAGCACGTATCGGACGAAGACTGCACGGCAGCAGCAACTGCAACTCTGAACGCAGTTCTCAAATGCGACGCATCTGACGAATTTTAATATTCCTGCTTAACGGGAAACATCAGAAATCTGACGGAAGGGAACTTCCCTTCCGCCAGTTTGCTATCTTAGGGGCTTTTTCCCGTGAAAAAGCCGGCGAAAGAAGGAGGAAACCACATTGAGTAAAGTAGTAAAAGCTAATTACACTGCTGAAGCTGTAGCTGGATTCACTCACAGAACAGCTTTGGAAGAAGCAGCCAGATGCCTGCTGTGCCACGATGCACCATGCAGCCAGGGCTGCCCTGCCGGAACTGACCCTGCCAGATTCATAAGATCAATCAGATTCAGGAATGTGAAGGGTGCTGCTGAAACTATCAGAGAAAACAATGTTCTCGGCGGATCATGCGCCAGAGTATGTCCTTATGACAGACTTTGCGAGGAAGCATGTTCAAGATGCGGTATAGACAAGCCGATTCAGATCGGCAAACTCCAGAGATACGCCATCGAGCAGGAGGAGATCTTCGGCATGAAGACTCTCGAGGCTCCTGCAGAGAAGAAGGCCGGCAAGATTGCCTGCGTAGGTGCAGGTCCTGCATCACTGGCATGTGCTGCTGAACTGGCCAAGGCCGGATACGTTGTAACCGTATTCGAGAGAGAAGCGAAGGCAGGCGGAGTTCTGACATACGGAATCGTTCCGTCAAGACTCCCTCAGGAAGTTGTTGATCACGATATAGATCAGGTTAAGGGACTGGGTGTTGAATTCGTATTCAACAAGGAAGTCAAGGCTGCGGATCTGGAGGACTACGATGCTGTATTTATCGGCACAGGTCTCTGGAAGGACAACCTTCCTGAAATCGAAGGCATAGACAAGAAGGGCGTTTATGCGGCAGTTGATTATCTGAAGGCTGCCAGAAGCGGACAGGCAGGATTTGATGCCGGCAAGCGCGTGGTAGTAGTCGGCGGCGGAGACGTAACAACTGACTGTGCCGTTACAGCCAAGCTTCTCGGTGCTGAGGATGTTAAGATTGTTTACAGAAGAACTATCGAGGAAGCTCCGGGAAATATCGAGGAATTCCACTATGCTCTGTCACTGGGAATCGGTGTAACCACAGGAATGGCTCCGGAAGCTATCCTGGGTGATGACGCTATGACAGGCGTTCTCTTCAAGGGATTCTATGACAAGGATGCGGAGATGAAGGTAAGCGCAGATACTATAGTGTTCGCTACAGGTCAGAAGGCTGAAGACATGTCGGCAATCGCTGATGTGAAGCTGGATGACAGAAAGGGCCTCATCGTTGCCGAGGACGGTAAGGCAGGCGGCAAGTTCTTCGCAGCAGGCGACATCGTTAACGGTGGCAAGACCGTTGTTGAAGCTGTAGCTGAAGGTAAAGAGGCGGCAGCTTCCATGATTGCATACCTCGAAGAGAAAGGAGTGAAGTAGAATGGCAGTTAAGAAAGATTTATCATTGAAATATCTGGGTGTTGATTGTCAGAATCCGTTCTTCCTTTCATCATCACCTGTAGGCGGAAACTATGACATGGTTGCGAAATGCTATGAGATGGGATGGGGCGGATGCTTCTTCAAGACCATAGGTATCTTCGTAGCTGACGAGTGCTCACCTAGATTCGACCAGACAAACAAGGAAGGACTTCCTTGGCTGGGATTCAAGAACATGGAGCAGATTTCCGACAAACCGACTGAACAGAACTTTGAATACCTCTACAGACTTTGCAGAGATTATCCGGACCACATTACGGTAGCTTCCATCATGGGCTCGACCGTAGAGGAGTGGAAGAAGCTGGCCAAGATGGCTGACGAAGCCGGAGTAAAGCTCATAGAAGGAAACTTCTCATGTCCTCAGATGACATCACACGACATGGGATCCGATGTAGGAACGAACAACGAACTGGTTGAGAGCTATGCCAGAGCCGTTGCCGAGACTACAGACATTCCGTTCATCGCCAAGATGACACCTAACTGCAAGAACATGGAGGAGCATGCTCTGGCAGCTGTAAGAGGCGGTGCGGCAGCTGTATCCGCAATCAATACAATCAAGTCGATAACGAACATCTCCTTCGAGAACAACACAGGTATGCCTGTAGTTGACGGCAAGTCCTCAATATCAGGATATTCCGGAGCTGCAGTTAAGCCTATCGCTCTCAGATTCTGCACACAGGTACAGCAGTGTCAGGAGATACACGAGCAGGTTAAGAAGAACGGTCACGACTACGGTCACGGCCATGAGCTTTCCGGTATCGGCGGAATCGAAACCTGGAGAGACGTTGCTGAATTCCTGGCAGTAGGCTGCAGAAATATTCAGGTTACTACGGCTATTATGCAGTACGGCTACAGAATCGTAGAGGATATGGCATCAGGTCTCATGCACTTCATGGATGAGAAGGGCTACAACAATCTGGATGAATTCATCGGATGCGCTCTTCCTAACATCATCCCTGCAGAAGAGCTTAACAGAGATTACAAGATTCTCCCTAAGTTCGATGAAGACAAGTGTATAGGATGCGGAAGATGCTACATCTCCTGCTACGACGCTGCTCACCAGGCTATCGACTGGAACGAGGAGAAGAGAAGACCTGAGCTCAACGACAACTGCGTAGGATGTCATCTCTGCCTCAATGTATGCCCTGTTCAGGAGTGTATCACTCCGGGAGAACTGGTATGGAAGGAAGGCAGAAAGAGAGACGAGGATCCTGTTCTCAGACAGCATTACGAATAATTTTTATACATGGTTCAGGAAAAAAGAGGTGCGCACAGACGTGCCTCTTTTTTCATGTGTTTTCTTTTGTATTTTTTAACTGAATTGTAGTAAAGCGTTGAATATTCTGACAGAATGAATTGTCATCATATAGTTTATCCGGAAGGAGACCAGCTATGAAAAGTCAAGCTTAGATTAGCTGGAAATTCCAAAATCGTTCATGTGGTATATAAGGGTAACCTTAATAAGGCTCCACACAGGTGAGCTTTTCAAGGTCTATCGATTAATATCACGAATCTCCTTAGTC
>JALFNS010000025.1 GCA_022773945.1 Clostridiales bacterium | reverse complement strand
GAGCAGATGGGACAGATCCGCAACATGGGCGGAATAGCCAAGCTTCTGGACATGATGCCGGGTATAAGCAATAACAAGAATGTCAACCTGGAGCAGAGCGAACGCGAATTCGTATGCTTCGAAGCTATAATCCAGTCAATGACAAAAGAAGAGCGGGAAAATCCAAACATACTCAATGCCAGCAGAAGGCGGCGTATAGCTGCGGGAAGCGGGCAGACGGTGCAGAAGATAAATACACTCATCAAGAGATATGAGGAATCCCGAAAGATGATGAAGTCAATGATGAATCCTCGCGGCAACGCCAGAATGAACAGAATGTTCCGCGGGTTCTGATAAAACAAGGAGGAAAAACAATAATGGTAAAAATCAGATTAAAGAGAATGGGTGCACACAAGAAGCCTTTTTACAGAGTGGTTGTCGCTGATGCGAGAACACCTAGAGACGGCAGATTTATCGAGGAAATCGGATACTACAATCCGCTTAAGGATCCTGTAGAAATCAAGATTGACGAAGAGGCAGCCAAGAAGTGGCTCGGAACCGGAGCACAGCCTACAGACACGGTTAAGAAGCTTTTCAAGCAGGCAGGAATTCTCTAATCAATAAGAAAGCGGTGATTCAATGGTAGAATTGGTTAGTAAAATCGCAAAGTCGCTTGTTGAACACCCGGAAGCAGTGGAAGTTACCGAATCTGAATCAGAAGGCACTACAGTTATTCAGCTGAGGGTGGCTGCGGATGACATGGGCAAGGTAATCGGTAAACAGGGAAGAATTGCCAAAGCAATAAGAACTGTTGTCAAGGCCGCTGCGACGAAGGCCAACAGCAAAGTAGTGGTGGAAATAGTTCAATAAAGACATTACAGAGTTGACAGGGGTATACCTTGTCAACTTTTGTAGACTAAGGGAGAAATCAATGGAGAGAATACTTGTGGGCAAGACGGTTGCCCCGGTGGGAATCAAGGGAGAGATAAAAGTATACAATTATTCGGACGGGACAGACATCTACGAAGCTGCCGATTTCATAATGCTGGATGAGGATTCATTCAGAGTGGAGCGGGTGCGCCTGCAGAAGAATATGCCCGTTCTGAAGCTTGAAGGTGTGAATGACAGAGACGGGGCGGAGCGACTGAGAGGACGGGATGTGTTCGTCTCTGAGGAATATCTGCCGGAGCTTCCGGAGGGAGAGCACTATGTGAGAGATCTCATAGGTATGAAGGTTATCCGGGAGGACGGAAGCGAAGTCGGAATCCTGAAGAACGTGATTCAGAACACGGCTCAGGATGTTTACGATGTGGAAACCGGAGAAGGGAAGCAGGTGCTCATACCGGGCGTGCCGGAGTTTCTTATCGCCATAGATGAAGAAGCGAAAACTATCACAGTCAGACTGATTGAAGGAATGCTGAACGGAGAGGATGCTGTAGAGGCTTAGGTGTTATGAAGATAGATGTTCTTACCATTTTCCCGGAGATGTTCAATCCGGTGACAACAGACAGTATGCTGGGCAGAGCTGTCAGGAAGGGAATTCTGAATATAGAGCTTACGAATATCCGTGACTACACACAGGATAAACATAACAGAACTGACGACTACACTTTCGGAGGTGGAGGTGGCATGGTTATGACGGCCGATCCGGTTTTCAGGGCTCTGCATCATATAGGAGCCGAAGGCAAGAAGCTTATCTACATGTCACCGAGAGGACGCATACTTGACGAATCCAAGGTGAGAGAACTGTCGGAACTCGAGGAGTTTGTAATTCTCTGCGGGCATTATGAAGGCGTGGATCAGAGAATTTTGGACTACTGGAACGCAGAGGAAATCTCAATAGGTGATTATGTCCTGACGGGAGGAGAACTGCCGGCAATGGTTCTGATAGATTCGGTGGCAAGATTCGTTCCCGGAGTACTGGGAAACAGTAATTCCGTTGAGGATGAATCCGTGTACTCCGGACTTCTTGAATATCCTCATTACACCCAGCCGCGGGAGTATGAAGGGATGGAGGTTCCCGAGGTTCTGGTCAGCGGTAATCATAAGAAAATTAAACTGTGGAGATTCAGACAGTCACTGCTGCTCACCAGGGAGAGACGGCCCGATCTTTTCGAGAAATTTATTAATGAGACAGAGAATCTGAGCAGGGAAGAAAAGAAGATTCTCGATGAAGTGCTGAACGGCTAGGTAATTGCATGACAGTTTTATTTGGTGTAGAATAAGGTATGCAGATAAAATTGTCAAAAAAGAGAAAGAAGCTTATAGCAATATACCTGTTACTGGTGCTGGTTCTTTACCTGGTAATATATATACTTCCCAAAATAACGGATATATTCGAAACCACACAGACACTCGAGCCCGGAGTGCTCGAAATATCCTGTGAAACGGAAGGGTATGTAGTTAAGGATGAGGCTGTTGTTCTGGCTGACCGTACCGGAGATATGGTCTATCTGAATAGAGACGGAACCGTAGTCAAGAAGGGCAGTGAAATATGTGATATAGAAAAGGCTGAGAATACAACGGGAGACGGAAAGCCCGAGAAGGATGCGAAGTACTCGGAGTATCTCAGCAAGCTCAAAAACTACAAAGGACTCTACAGCGAGGAGGATTCTCCTATAAGCGGAATATTCTCCACTACCATAGATGGCGGTGAGAAATACTTCAGCATCGATAATCTTGATAACATCAGTAAGGAAAAGGCTGAAGCCTTCGACTTCAGGGAAATGGATCTGAACAGGGAGCAGGTGGTTGAAGATGAGCCTGTGTACAAGATTACAGGTGATGATCACTGGTATGCTGTCTGCTGGATTGACAGCGAAGATGCCGGGGAGTATGAAGAGGGGGACTACGTAACGCTCACTCTTCCTGCCGGAGATGTTAAAGCCAAGCTGACGGAGAAAAAACCGGAAAAGAGCGATGACGGGAAGACACAGCGTGTGGTGTTCTATATGAACACATACTATAAGGATTTGTCTTCAGTGAGAAAAGAGGACATGACTGTTACCATGAGCAACAGTTCCGGACTCATTGTGGACAATGAGTGTCTCATCAAGAAGGACGGTCAGCTGGGGGTATATGTCAAAACCAAGGACGACGTGTACGTGTTCAAGCCGGTTAACATCAAGGCTTCAACCAGCAAACAGTCGGCGATTTCCGATGGAACTTACGTTAACGAGAACTATGAGCAGGTTGTGACGGTTAACGTGTACGATGAGGTTCTGAGAAATCCGCAGCCGGCTCTGGAGGAAGACCTGGCTGAAGAAAAAGACAATAAAGATAAAGAAGATAAGTGACAAAGGAGATGTATCACAGATGGAGGACATTAAAAAGAATCTTGAGAAAGTTCACGACAGTATAAGAGAAGCTGCAGAAGCATGCGGACGCAGTGAGGATGAGGTTCTCCTCGTGGCGGTTAGCAAGACGAGAACACCTGAGGAGATAAATACAGCTATAGATGCGGGCACTACGGACATCGGGGAAAACAAGGTTCAGGAAATCATGGACAAGTATGATGCTGTCAAGCCTGTAAGATGGCATATGATAGGACATCTTCAGACCAACAAGGTCAAGTATATAATAGACAAGGTTGATATGATACATTCCGTGGACTCCATGAAGCTCGCTCATGAAATAGACAAGAGAGCGGGAGCTCACGGCAAGGTTATGGATATTCTCGTGCAGATCAATCCGGCTCAGGAAGAGAGCAAGTTCGGTGTAAGCATAGAGGATGCGGGAGACCTTGTGAGAGAGATACTCGATTCATGTGAGAACATCAGGGTGAGAGGACTTATGAGCGTGGCACCTATCGCTGAGAATCCGATGGATGTCAAGCCGTATTTCGACGGGGTCAAGGCCAAGTACGATGAGCTCTCGAAGATAGATCATCCGAGACTTGACTTCAGATATCTGTCCATGGGAATGTCCCACGATTTCCCTGTGGCCATAGCTGCAGGCTCAAATCTGGTGAGAGTGGGCAGTGCTATATTCGGAGAAAGAGATTACGCTAAATTCAGAGCAGAACAGGAGGCGAAGAAAAATGGGAATGCTTAACAAGTTCAGGGATCTCATCGGACTGGAAGAGTACGAAGACGACGAAGAATTCGAAGAAGAATCATATTCGCAGCCGTCATACTATGAGAAGGCTAAGGCTGAGCCCAAGGCACCCATGTCTTCACAGAGGTTTGAGACGGGGAATATTGTATCAATGCAGAGCAAGACGGTGAAATCAATAACAAACGCGTTCAAGCTTGTTGTAATTGAACCTCAGGGCTTTGATGAGTGCTCAAGGCTGGTGGACAACCTTAAGAGCAGGAAGCCGGTTATAGTAAATCTGGAGAAGCTTGAGCCGGATACGGCCAGGAAGATTTTTGATTTCCTGGGCGGGGCGACCTATGCGCTTAACGGCAACGTTCAGAAGGTGTCCAGCAATATTTTCATATTCGCACCGGAGAATGTGGCCATATATGCGGACGGGGAGAACAGACCTTACAGCTTCTCGGGAAGCGAGGAGAATCCGTGGAAATAGGAGGGTATTATGATTAAACCTGCAGATATTCAGGAAAAGGAGTTTTCGAGAGCAGTCAGGGGCTACAGAGAAGAGGAAGTAAACGAATTTCTGGACGAGATAACCATCGATCTGGACAGACTTCTGAACCAGCTGAGAGAGACGAGAGAAGAGAACAGCAGACTGGTGGAGGAGCTGGAGAGACTCAGAGGTACCGAAGGTACAATAGTGGACACTCTGGAAGCCGCTAAATCTCTTATGGCGGAGATTGCCGACAGTTCGGAGAAGCGGGCGGATATTCTGCTCAAGAATGCTGAACTTGACGCGGAGCTTATGAAAAAGAGCGCCAGAGAGGAAGCGGAGACCATATCCAGAGAAAGCAAAGCCATGAAGGAACGCTATATCAAGTTCAGAACCCAGTACAAGAAGCTGCTTGAGAGCGAACTGGAGAGATTCGAGTCCCTGAGCGGAGAAATGCCTGAGCTGGGAGTCGATGATTTTGACGATCTCCCGGACAGGGAGGAAAGAGATGAGGCAGAAGTGCAGCCGGATAACAGCGGCGGCACGATTCGCAATATGAAATTATGATTTATATACTGATTATCGTAGGGGTCATGGTACTTGACCGCCTGGTTAAAATGTACATTGATTCGGGAATGAACCCGGGAGAGAGTATACCTGTTCTGGGGGACTTCTTTCACATTACCTATGTTAGAAACACAGGCGCCGCCTTCAGCATGCTTGAAGGCCATACAACACTTCTGATAGTTGTAACGGGCGGTGTTATATGTATCGGAATAATATTCGTAATAGTCAAGAGCGCAACCTACAAGAAGATATTCCTGTGGTCCGTGTCTCTGATGTGCGGAGGCGGTCTGGGAAATCTGACTGACAGAATGGCTTACGGATATGTCATAGATATGTTCGACTTCGGATGGTTCCCGGTGTTCAACGTTGCAGATATAGCGGTGGTTACAGGATGCGCCCTGCTGGCCGTGTATATGATTGTCTACGAAAACAAGAATTATGATAAGAAACAGTGACAGAACAGAAATCGAAATAAGAGACGAAATGGAAGGAACCAGACTTGATCTGGTTCTTTCTGCCTGTCTGGAGGACATGTCCAGGAACTATATACAGAAGCTCTTCACCAGAGGATGCATCCGTGTCGACGGGGTTATATGCAAAAGCAAAAAGGAAAAGGCAAGAGCCGGGAGCGTAATAGAAATCGATTTTCCCGAACCTGAAATGAATCAGGTGCTTCCCGAGGATATCCCCCTGGACATTGTATTTGAGGATGATGATGTCATTGTGGTAAACAAACCTGCGGGTATGGTGGTTCACCCGGCTCCGGGAAACAGCTGCGGCACACTTGTAAACGGGCTTATGTATCACTGCGGAGACAGGCTTTCCACTATTAACGGAGTAATCAGACCCGGAATAGTTCACCGTATAGACAAGGATACGAGCGGCCTTCTGATGGTAGCCAAAAATGACAGGGCGCACAGGAGTCTGGCGGAGCAGCTGGCGGAGCACAGCATCAGGAGAGTCTATACCGCCATAGTACACGATAACATTAAAACGGATGAAGGAACCGTGGATGCACCCATAGGCAGGGATCCTCGCAACAGATTGAGAAATGCAGTGGTGGAGGGCGGCAGACATGCAGTAACTCATTACAGAGTTCTGGAACGCTTCGGCAGATTCACTCTGATTGAAGCGCGTCTGGAGACAGGCAGGACGCATCAGATCAGAGTGCATATGTCATATATCAGACACCCTCTGCTGGGAGATGTTCTCTATGGTCCTTCACAGTCAAAAAAAGCATCTGCCCGGCTTGCCGGCAGGCAGATGCTCCATGCGGGAGTTCTGGGATTTGTCCATCCGTCAACAGGTGAATATGTGGAGTTCAGAGCCGATCCACCTGAAGATTTCATGCAGGTTCTGGACAAAATAAGTCGTTCGTGACCCCCGGCCACGAAAAGGGAAGGGCCGCACATGCCCTATTTCAGTGCACGAACACGGGTCTCGGGACCGAATACGTCGTGAATGAATCTGAGACAGTCTTCACATATAAATCCGCTTTTAAACACGAATATATCGTATTCACACCCGCAAATACTGCATCTAGGGCGCATGTCGATCTCCTTTCCCAGAGATTCTGATTGATAAACAACAAAACTTCTTCCCTTTTCGTAGCCCTGGGGGCTGTAAAGAAACAATATAACAAGAGGGGTTGTTATTGCAAGGAGAAACAGACGAGAGGGTGTAAAAAGGCACTCTGGTGTAAAATGGAGGTACTTATGTATACAACATTCACATTGAAGGAAACCGGTGAGGGGAAAATTGAAGGATATCTGTGGCACGTGGAAAATCCTGTACGGACGGTTGTGATTATTCACGGTATAGGTGAATACGGCGGCAGATTTGACAGAGTGGCAGGCTTTCTGAACAAGGCGGGGTTTGCCGTTGTATCCATGGACTTGAGAGGACACGGCAATTCTCTCGGGAATAAGGGCCATTGTGCACCAAGGACAGCAGTTCTGGAGGATATAGACGATCTTATAGATTTTGCGGCAGATAAGTATCCCGGGACTGAAATCGTTCTCTACGGTCACAGCATGGGCGGCAATATCACTCTTGACTACAGATGCAGAGGAGGCAGAAACTATGTGCCTGCCGGGTATCTGGTGACGGCACCGTGGATAAGACTGGTCAGGAGTATTCCTGCACCTCTCTACGCTGTGGTTAAGCTTCTCAGCCGAATCATGCCTTCAGCAACGATAGGCAGCAATGTCAACGAGGATATTCTGGGCAACCCGGAGACGGTGAAACCGTACAGTACAAATCCTATGGTTCATAACAGGATTTCCTTTCTGTGCGCTCTCGAGGGCTTTGAAACCGGTAAAAAACTGGAGACGGCCACGATGGAGGATAACGGAAGAGCTGCGGATATTCCGCTGCTCATAATGCAGGGCTCCGAAGACAGAATATGCGATCCTGAAGGAGCTCGCAGGGCAGCTGCAGCTTTCGCCGGGAAGGGGCACAGAACGGGTTATATTGAATGGGAAGGCCTGTTCCATGAAATACATAACGGTAACAGGGATGAGAGAGGAGATAAAGTTATTGAGAGAATAGCGGAATACTGCAGAGATCTGAAGCTGCCCGTTCAGTGAGGCAGCTTCGGAGTTACGTATACGGTTCTGTTGCCGGTGAATATCACGAAACCGGGGTTGGAGCCTGACGGCTTTTTCACGAGACGCACCTTCACATAGTCAACAGGGACGTTCTCTGAGGCGGAGGCTTTGCTGTGGTGGGCGGCTATGGCTGCCGTCTCGAATATTTCGTCCTCAGTAGGGTCTGAGCCTTCTGTGAACAGTATCACGTGGGAACCGGGGATATCCTTCGTGTGGAACCAGTAATCTGTGGAGGACGCCTTTTTGAAGGTAAGCCAGTCGTTTTCCTTGTTGTTTCTTCCTGCCAGAACCAGCTTGCCGGAGGAAGTCCGATATTCGTAAGGTTTCGGCTTTTCCTTTTTCTTTCTGTTGTCCTTTTTTCTGTGTCTGAGATACCCTGTCTCTTCAAGCTCCTCACGAATCATGTTCAGCTCTTCTATGGAGCGGGCACTGTTAATGAAGGTGACCACCGATTCAAGATAATCGATACCGGCTCTTGTTTCATCCAGCTGGAGAGCTTTTTCCTTGAGGGCGGTCTTGGCTTTGGCGTACTTCTTGAAATATCTCTGCGCGTTTTTCGCCGGTGAGAACCGGGGATCCAGCGGTATGGTGATGGGCTCGCCTGTATAGTAGTTTGTTACAGAAGCTTCGGAGGAGCCCGGTTTAATACTGTGGAGAGAGGCGGTCAGAAGCTCACCGTACAGCCTGTATTTATCTGCTTTCTCGGCCTTTATAATATCTTCCTGAAGCCTTTGCACCTTGAGTTTCAGCTTGTCGCTGTGTCCCTTGATGTGGCGGAGAAGATCCCCCGCCTTCTGTTTTATGGTGTTTGACGACTCTCTGTTGGAGAAGAAATAGCTGCAGGCGCGGGAAAGATCCGTGAATTCAATTCTCTCGTATCCCGGGTCGTTCTCGTATACAGCAAGCCGTGTTATATGAAAATCGGCGGGAATGCCTTTGTCGTTCTTATATACAACCGGCGTGAAGTCCCTCTCCTCCAGTGAACGGTTTATCTCCTGAAGTGCTGCAAAGGCGCCTTCTCCGGCAATACTGGATGCCAGAGGCGGCGAAATACCCTGTATGCTGTCCAGAATGCTTCGTTCCGGCTGGAGCTGGTCACGGGTGATTCTGTCCATATCCTCTTCCGTAACCCGGGAGAAAGGTATTTTGTTCTGGGCCGGCGGATACTCATAGAGCTTGCCCGGGAGAATCTGCCGGGCTCTGTTCACATCAATTCCAACGTGCTTGATGCTGTCTATTATTTTACCTTCAGGCATGGCGAGCAGAAGAATGTTGCTGTGTTTGCCCATTATCTCCACTATGAGCTTCCTGTTAACGTTAAAGCCCATTTCGTTAACCGTTTCGAAGAGTATCTCGATTATTCTGTCGTCCTCGTGACGTAGAATATCGGTGATTCTGGCGGCATTCAGATGCTTTCTGAGGACCATGCAGAAGGATGGCGGGTTTATGGGATTCTCCGGGGTTTCATCAACCAGATAGACTGCTGAATGGCTGCCTGATGCCGACATGAAGAGTCTCTTCTTGCCTGAGGTCGTATGTATTACGAAGAGCAGCTGTTCAGGCTGAGGCTGATAAATCTTTTCTATTTTACCCATGGTGAGCTGGTCCTTCAGCTGCAGAGCCATGGCTTTTGTAACAATCCCGTCGTAGGACACTTAACCGGCACCTCCCGTTGTTTCATCAGTAAAAATAATATCGTTAAATATTTTAAAGTAAAAGTGGACAAGGTTCAATCATGAAGTTGATATTATTTGCATTTTAATCTAAAATGAGGATTAAAGTATCAATGAACAGGAGCGAAATCTATGATAAAGAGCATGACCGGATTCGGCAGAGGTGAATATACGGGCGGCGGCAGAAGAATAACTGCGGAAATCAAGACCGTGAATCACAGATATGCGGATATCAGCGTGAAGATGCCGAGAAGATATTCCTTCGCCGAGGAGAGAATTAAGAGCATAGTTAAGGATACAGTCAGAAGGGGTAAGGCGGAAGTTTCCATCATGGTGGAGAATCTGACGGAAAGCGATGTATGCGTAAGTCTGAATATGCCTCTGGCGGAGCAGTATGTCAGCAACCTCAGAAAACTGAAAGAAACATGCGGACTTGAAGGAGATGTTGATGTGGCTCTGGTCTCCTCGATGCCTGATGTCCTCAGAACGGTACCTGCAACGGGAGATGAAGAAGCTGTAACAGGAGCAATCTGTGAGGCGGTCGGCGCCGCTGTGCAGCATCTGGATGAGATGCGTGCCGTGGAAGGGGAAAAACTGGCTGAAGACCTCAGGATGAGAGGACACGTAATCAGAGAGCTTGTGAAGGTGATTGACGAGAGAGCACCTCTCGTTGCCGAAGAATACAGGAAGAAACTGGACGACAGGATAAACGAGATTCTCGAGGGCAATGTTGAGCTTCCCGAAGAGCGCATTCTCACGGAGGTTGCAATCTTCGCCGACAAGTCGAACATTACTGAGGAGCTGGTGCGTCTCGACAGTCACATGAAACAGCTGGATTCGATTCTCGCAGGGGAATCGGGACCTATCGGCAAGAAACTGGACTTCCTCGTGCAGGAGATGAACAGAGAAGCGAACACTATCGGGTCCAAGGCCAATGATCTGGAGATAACCGGATACATGCTGGATGCCAAGAGTGAAATAGAAAAAATCAGAGAACAGGTCCAGAATATTGAGTAATTCACTTGAAGAAAATTACTGACAGTGATAACATAATTAGTAATATTCTTTAGTGACGCGTGAATGGAGGCAGCATGAAAAAAGGAAAACTGTTTGTTATATCGGGACCTTCCGGAGCAGGTAAGGGTACTATCTGCAAGAAAGTTCTGGAGGCTGACAGAAGCATACGGTTTTCTGTTTCTATGACCACCAGAAGTCCCAGGGAGGGCGAGGTCAATGCTGTCGATTATCACTTCACCGACAAGGACAGTTTTCGCAGACTCATAGAGACGGACGGTCTGCTGGAGCACAATATGTACCTTGGGAACTACTACGGAACTCCTAAGGAACAGGTCTTCAGCTGGCTTGAAGAGGGCCATAATGTTATCCTGGAGATAGACTATCACGGGGCTATTCAGGTGCGCAGCTCCTGCCCTGAGTGTATTCTCATCTTCATAATGCCTCCGTCCGTTGATGAGCTGAGAGAAAGACTCAGGGGCAGAGGCTCCGAATCACAGGAGGATATTGACAAGAGACTGGGCGAAGCCCTCAATGACATAGCCCATGCGGATATGTACGACTACCGTATCGTTAATGATGACGTGGATGCGGCGGTTGCCCGTGTGCTTGAAATAATAAACAGGGAGGAGGAGTGAAATGTTATATCCGTCAATAAATGAAATCAGAACCAAGACTGACAGCAGGTACACTCTGGTAATTCTGGCGGCTAAGCGTGCCAGAGAGATAATCGATGGAGTTCCCAAGCTGACAGAGGAGGAAGTGACAAAACCTGTTTCTATAGCGGCCAACGAGATTGCTGAAAATCTTATAACCTACAGAGAAGGTCAGTAAGGAAAGGCGGTAAAGCCTCATGAAAGAAAGCACAATCTGCACATCGGGAGATTACCTGATCGTGAGAAACTGCGGGGGTCTGTATCAGATACCGCTTAGCAGAGTCATTCTTATCAAGAAGAATCTGCGGCAGACTGTTATAGTTACAGACGGAGAGAATCTTGATAAACAGATTGTGTGTTATTGTGCGCTGAGAGATGTATATCACAAGCTCGAGGACAGCAAATTTCTCTATGAGCATCAGAGCTACATTATCAATGCGGATCATATTGCCCATCTGGATAAGGGACAGGTTGTGACAGATGACGGGTCCGTTATTTATCTGGGCAGAAACAGTTATTACAGGCTTCTGAAGGCATTTAAATCTCTCCGGAATGAGGGTTTGAACGGCCGAAAAAACGACACAAAAAACGAAGAAAAAAACAATAAGAAAAAAGAATAAAAAGTGTTGACATAAAGGCCGTAAACTGTTAATATATTTCTTGCGGCGGCGCGGAAGAAACGTAAGAGTCGCGAGTGTGGCGGTGTAGCTTAGTTGGCTAGAGCGTCCGGTTCATACCCGGAAGGTCGGTGGTTCGACTCCACTCGCCGCTACCAAATGTGGGCGCTTAGCTCAGCTGGGAGAGCACCTGCCTTACAAGCAGGGGGTCACAGGTTCGAGCCCTGTAGCGCCCACCAGATAAACCAAATACAGTTAAAGGTTTACCAACGCGGTCCGGTAGTTCAGTTGGTTAGAATGCCAGCCTGTCACGCTGGAGGTCGACGGTTCGAGCCCGTTCCGGATCGCCAATTTTTATGGGAGCACAGCTCCCCTTGCGGCGACATAGCCAAGTGGTAAGGCAGAGGTCTGCAAAACCTTTATTCCCCAGTTCAAATCTGGGTGTCGCCTCCATAATGTGGTGGGTATAGTCAAGTGGTTAAGACAGCGGGTTGTGGCTCCGTTATGCGTGGGTTCGAATCCCACTATCCACCCCATTTTTTTATGAATACCGATGTTGGGGTATCGCCAAGCGGTAAGGCAACGGATTCTGATTCCGTCATGCGCAGGTTCGAATCCTGCTACCCTAGCCAAGAGAAAACAGCACTGAAGAGTGCTGTTTTTCTTTTGGTTAGGATATGAACCGGGATTCGAACCTTGCTCTGTCTGCAAGCTCTGTTGAAGTTCCTGTCACTAGTGACAGTGACTTGAAGCCGGCCGGTCTGTAAAATTAAACGGTAAGATAGAATTATCATGTTATTTGATGTGAAAGACGAGGACAGTGAAATGAAGAAATTGCTAATAGCTATAATGTCTGTGATAATGACATTTTCACTGGCTGCCTGCGGCGGCGGTGGCGGCGATGAGGGCGACACGTCCGGAGTGCAGACTCTCGAGGGCAAGTGGGAATGCACCGGCGTAACCATGAAGGACGGAGACTCGGAATTCGGCACAGAAGAGATCGAGAAACTCTACGGCCTCAAGGTGAAGGATATGGCGGCTCTGACCGCCTACGGGGACGGCACCGGAGAACTCAAGCTGTTTGAGGATGCAGCGGAGATTACGTGGACCGAAGGCGACAAGGGGTATGAAATTTCGATGGGAGAAGAGGATACTCTCACGGCAGCTCTCGACGGAGAGACACTCAACATGACCATTGACAGCGATTACGAAGCCGACGGTGAGACGAGAACAATGCAGTTTGAGTTGACATTCAAATATGCAGGACCGGCCACAGGTTTCTTCGATGACTGGGATCTGGAGATGTCAGAGGAACAGGTTCGGGATATGAGTAACGCGATGGCATTCGGACACTTCGTCTATGCGGACGGATATCTCTACGGAGGTTTCGGAGGGGATCAGAAGGGTTCGTCTGAGACGAACATGGCGGAAGTCAAGGCAGGAGAAGAGATTGAAGTCGGTGAGGTTAAGCGTATATCCGACAAGGAGTGGGGAACTTATCTGACAGAATGTGACGGTTACGTGTACGCCATTCTGAGTGAGAGTGACACAAAGTCCAGAATGGTTAAAATCAAGGTCGGAGAGACTAAGTGCGAGACCATCTACGACAAGAACCCGGGAACTCTTCAGATTGTCGGAGACAAAATATACTTCTCTGATGAAGATGCAAATTTATGCACCATGGATCTTGAAGGCAAAAATGTGGAAAAGGTAATTGACAAGGCAGTGTACTATCCGTACGTTCTGCCTAACGATGTGGTAATCTATCAGGATGATGCCGATGGTGAAACTCTGCATCTGTACAAGCTGAATAACGGCAAGGACGTTAAAATCAACGAATCGGTTTCACATCAGCCTATCGTGTGCGGAGATTACGTGTATTATATGACACCGGTATCCGAAGGCAGTGATTCAAGGTATCTGGAACGCTGCAACCTGTTAAGCGGCAAGGTTGAGACTGCTTCGGAAACAGAAATAGACTATGATTACTATTTCATTGAAAACAATGAGATAATATTCGGATTCTCAGGACTTGTAACTATAAGCGTTGACGAATGGGATCAGCTGCACACTAAGAATTATGCAGGTTTTAAGATCGCACCTGAATACAGCGACGGAGAACTGAGGGTAATGGTTGAGCCGAGCGGCGCCGTACACGTTACCACTAAGACCTTCGAGAAGAGAAACAACCTGAAAGATCTGGGATACACCTATTAGTGTACGGTTAACGTAGAAGGAGGAAATTGCTATGACAAATCTGGAGCAATTCAAGTGTCCGGCATGCGGAGGTTCCGTTGAATTCGATGCAGGTACACAGAAGATGAAATGCCCTTACTGCGGTTCCGAGTTTGACGTGGAGGCCATCAGGGAACAGGAGACCGCTGCTTCAGAGCAGGGTGACTCCATAGAATGGCAGGCGGCAGGAGGCGAATGGCAGGAAGGCGAGACCGACGGAATGAGAGTGTACACCTGTCAGTCCTGCGGTGGTGAGATAATAGGAGATGAGACTCTGGGATCCACGTCCTGCCCTTACTGCGGCAATCAGGTGGTCATGACGGGCCAGTTCTCGGGAGCGCTGAGACCTGACTGCATTATTCCCTTCAAGTTTGACAAGAAGGCTGCCAGACAGAATTTCGAGAAGTTCGTGCGCAGCAGGGAATATGTGCCTAAGCAGTTCAAGACGGATAAACACATAGACGAAATTAAGGGCGTCTACGTGCCTGTATGGCTCTTTGACGGAGAGGCGGATGCTTCCATGCAGATGGAGGGAATCAAGATTCGCGTGTGGGAGGATTCCGTCTACAGCTATACGGAATCAAGGCATTACGATGTGAGAAGAGCGGGTCATGTGTCCTTCAAGGATATTCCCGTAGACGGATCGGAGAAGCTGGATGACGAGCTTATGGAGTCAATCGAACCATTCTATTCGAAGGATGCTGTAGACTTCAGTACAGCCTATCTCTCAGGTTATCTGGCCGACAAATACGATGTGGATGAGAAACAGAGCGAGGCCAGGGCCAACGAGAGAATCAGGCACAGTGCCAGGGAGGCGCTGGAAATGACGGTCAAAGGCTATACGGAGCTTAACGGAGAGCTTACATCCATAGACCTTAACAGAGGCAGAGCAAAGTATGCGCTTTATCCTGTGTGGCTTCTGAGTGCCACATATAAGGGTCAGGCCTACACCTTCGCCATGAACGGTCAGACAGGAAAATATGCAGGGGATTTGCCGGTGGATGAAGGCGGCCTCTGGAAATATTTCGGGATATCCACGCTGGGATGGACGATTGCTATCTACGGCTTGCTTATGTTACTTAAATTCTTCGTGTAAGGAGGCAGTGAAATGAGAAGAAAACTATTTACGATTATCCTTTCGCTGATACTGCTTACAGGCTCAGTGATGGTTGTCAGCGCAGAGGAAGGAGCTGAACATCCGGCGAGATTTGTGGACGATGCATATCTGCTTAGTGAAGAACAGGGAGAGGCGCTTAACGACAAGCTTGATGAGATAAGTGAGCGTCAGAACTGCGATGTATGCATAGTTACCGTGAATTCCTTGGGAAACAAAACCTCTACGGAATTTGCGGACGACTACTACGATTACAACGGTTACGGACTGGGCAAAAACTACGATGGTATAATGCTGGTTCTCAGCATGGAGGACAGAGACTGGGCTATAACCACCTGCGGCTACGGCATTACAGCCTTCACCGATGCGGGGCAGGAGTACATTATGGACAGAGTGCTCCCTTCACTCGGCGAAGATGATTATGTGACGGGATTCGACAAATTCGCCAATCAGTGCGACATATTCATAGAGCAGGCAAGAACGGACAAGCCTTATGACAAAGGCCACATGCCCGACTCCATGACTGCACGCGCCTACGTGATGCTCATAATACCGTGCTTCATAGCGGCGCTCATAATATCCTTCGTCAAGAGAAGCAGGAAGAAGAAGAGCCTCAAGATGGTGAAGAAGAAGGCCGGTGCCAGAGAGTATATCGGCAGTGTGGATATACGGGAGAAGAGGGATAAGTTCCTCTACGATAATGTCGTCAGAGTTCCGCTTGACGACGATGATGACGGAGGAAGCTCCACTCATACCAGCTCCTCGGGAAGAACTCACGGAGGCTCATCAGGTAAATTCTGAGGTGTTACAGAAGTGAAAGAAAAGGCTGCCGGAACAGGTAGCCCTTTTTCTGTGTCCGGAAGTCCCTTTTGTATGGAAATAAAGCCACGATTGAAGTATAATATTTCATATAAGAAGGGGCAGCTTTTTTGAGAAAGAGAGACAGCTATGAAACAGTACTTCAAAATCAGCCATGATGATTTCGACATGGCGGGGGAGGCGTCCAGCACGGTTAAACGCACCCTGACGAAGATAGGCGTTCCGCCGCCTGTAATCAAGCGTGTGGCCATAGCCATGTACGAGGCGGAGATTAATGCCTTCATTCACGGCGGAGGAGGTGAAGCCTTCGTCGATATTGACAATGACAGGGTGGAAATCGTCATCAGGGACCATGGCAAGGGCATTCCCGATCTGGAGCTTGCCATGCAGGAAGGCTGGTCCACTGCGGATGAGAATGTCAGGAAGATGGGCTTCGGAGCAGGAATGGGACTGCCGAATATCAGGAAAAACACGGATGAGCTGGATATTATAACAGCACCGGGTGAAGGTACAGAAGTCAGAATGATTATTTATATGAAGGAGAACGGATGATGAAAGTTGATAATCTGGCAAAAGAACTTGGACTTAAGAAGATCACAGAAGCGGGCGCAGACAGAGAAGTAAGCGGCGTTTATATCGGAGACCTCCTCAGCGTGGTTATGAGCAAGTGCGAGGAAGGCAACGCGTGGATAACCGTACAGACACACCAGAACATCCTCTCGGTGGCAGATCTTAACGATGCGGCATGTATAATAATCGCCGGAGATGCTGAGATAGAGAGAAGTCTGGTGGAGAAGGCCGATGAAATGGGTATTGCCCTCCTGTCCAGCGACAAGGAGGCATATGAGCTCGCATGGAGAATACATGAGGTGATTGAATGATAACATACGACTTACATGTTCACACGTGCCTTTCGCCGTGTGCTGACGATAATATGACGCCTGTCAAGGTTATAGACAAGGCTGTTGAGAACGGACTGGATGTAGTGGCCATAACGGATCACAATACGATTGACAACCTGGCTGTGGCAGCCGAGTATGCAGAGGGCAAGATAGCTTTCGTGCCGGGTATTGAGGTGGAATCGGCAGAGGAGGTTCATGTTGTATGCCTCTTCCCAGACATGATTTCCGCCGAAAGAATGGCCAGATGCGTCAGGGAGAACATGCATACCCGCTACAACAATGCCAAGAAATTCGGCAACCAGAATATAGTTGACGAGAATGACAAGGTGGTTGATACAGAGGAGAAGATGCTCCGATTCCCTACGAAGATGACTATAGAAGAGATATTCTATGTGGCAAAACAGATGCACGGAGTGGCCTTCTACGCACACGTGGAGAGCAAAGGCTACAGCGTGCTGTCAGTTCTGGGTGCTCTTCCTGCCAGACCGCAGGCCAAGGCTCTGGAATTCACCAACAATGAGAAGGGAAGAGCCTTTGCTGAGAAGCAGGGAAACCGCTATAAAAAGCTTTTCATCTACTCATCGGATGCACACAGACTTGAGGACATCAACACGAAAGAAAACAGCGCGGATCTGGAAGAATTCGCTGATGTAATCAGAGACGAGAACGGAGCAGTAACCGCGCAGGGAGTAATAGACTGGATTAGAAGTTACGACGGGGTGTAAGTCATGAAACTCAAGGAGATTCTCAGACAGATTGACGGCAGACTGCTTTATGACAACGAGGAAGCGGAGGAAAGAGAATATTCCTATGCCGTTGCCACAGACCTCATGAGCAATGTGATGCTGGGGAATGTGGATGACAGCATCCTCATCACCAGCCTAGTGAACCCTCAGGTCATAAGGGCTTCGGAGATGATGAACATATCATCTATAATCATTACCGGGGACAAGCCTGTTCAGGATACCATGATAGAGCTGGCTCAGAACAGGAACATAGCACTGGCCACGACGGAGCTTCCCACCTTCACTGTCTGCGGCAAGCTTCACAATCTGGGAATAACCGAAGGACCGATCACGGACGATGACAGCAATATAACATCAATAGTTCTCAACGGAGAGCGTTGTATCGGATGTATCCACTGCGTGCGCGAGTGTCCGACAGAGGCCATAAGAATCAAGAACGGGAAGGCTGTGGTCGATCCGGAGAGATGTATCGAGTGCGGTATGTGCATCAAGGTCTGTCCTCGTCATGCCATGCGACCTGTAGTTGATGCCCTCGACGCGATGGATAAATACGATTACAGGATTGCCATTCCTTCAAGTGCGTTTTTTGGTCAGTTTGAGAATGTGCCTTCCAGGAATCATCTGCTGACGGCACTGAAACAGGTCGGCTTCGATGAGGTGTACGAGGAGGCGATGGGTGCCGAGATAATAAGTGATGCCACACGGAGGAAGTATCTTTCGGGCAATTCCAAGCTTCCTATAATCTCTTCAGGGTGTCCGTCAATTCTGAAGCTCATACAGCTCAAGTTCCCTAATCTCCTGGAATACGTGCTGGAGTTCAAGCCGCCGGCGGAAATCGTGGCGGAGATTGCCAGGAAGAAGGCCGAGGAGAAATACCCGGACAAGAAGACGGGTATATTCTTCATAGCTCCCTGCACTTCCAAGATTTCTTTTATCAAGACATCTGAGGAGGATGAGGAGAGCAATATAGATGAGATGGTGGCCATATCCGATGTTTACAGACAGGTTCTGTCAAATCTCAAGGCCATGAAGGATTCGGATGTTGAGGATCTGGAGCGGACGGGAGTTACAGGTCTGCGTTGGACGAACCCGGGAGGAGAGAGTCTGGCTCTGGGCACAGATAAGTTTATTGCTGTGGACGGCATATATGAAGTAATGGAGATATTCGAGCAGATTGAGAACGACAAGCTGCAGAATGTTGACTTCATCGAGGCGGAGGCATGTGTAGGCGGATGTCTGGGCGGATCTCTGACCGTGGAGAACTGCTACTCGGCCAGAGCCAATATGAAGAGAATCGTAGATGAGGCCAAGCGAAAGTACGGCGGACGATTCATAAATACTGCAGACGACCCTGCAGTGCTCCTGAGAGGGAGAGAACTGAAATACAGGCCGGTTCTTCAGCTTGATGAGGACCTGAATGTGGCTCTCAAGAAGATGGAGGAGATGGGTCGCGTACTCAGCGAGCTGCCGGGAATCGACTGCGGCGTGTGCGGAGCACCTACCTGCAGAGCCTTTGCGGAGGACGTGGTGCGAGGAGCAACCACGGAGAAGGCATGTATAATAAGCCGCCGCACGAGAAAACGATAGAATGTTAAAAAGAAAAGGATGATTTTACAATTCCTTTTCTTTTTTTTGATAGCCGTAAACCGGTGCGGATAATATTATAGTATTGGAATATGAAAGGAGATAAGATGGAAGAATTAAGAAAGAAAAAGGGGATAATATGCGACATGGACGGTGTCATTTATCACGGGAACCGTCTGCTGCCGGGTGTGAGAGAATTTGTGGAATGGCTTCACAGAGAGGATAAGAGCTTCCTCTTCCTGACGAATTCATCGGAGCGTTCACCTAAGGAACTCCGGCTGAAGCTCATGAGGATGGGGCTTGATATAGATGAGAAACACTTTTACACCAGTGCGCTGGCAACTGCCAAGTTCGTGAGCTCACAGGCTCCGGGCTCAAGCGCCTACGTGATAGGAGGGCCGGGGCTGATAACGGCGCTCTATGATGCGGGAATAGCAATCAACGATGTGAATCCCGACTTCGTAATAGTTGGAGAGGGCAATTCATACAATTACGAGAGCATACTCAAGGCGGTTAAGCTGGTCAACAAGGGCGCGCGGCTCATAGGAACCAACAGCGACCTGACAGGACCTTCCGAGGACGGTATCATACCTGCCTGCAGGGCCATGATATCGCCTATAGAAATGGCTACGGGCAAGGAGGCCTATTTCGTGGGCAAGCCCAATCCGCTCATGATGCGAACAGGACTGAAGATACTGGGCGTTCACTCTGAAGATGCGGTTATGATAGGCGACAGAATGGATACTGACATGATTGCCGGGATAGAGTCGGGCATCGATACGGTTCTCGTACTGTCGGGGGTGACTGACAGAGACGGCATAAACAAATTCCCGTACAGGCCGAGACTGGTGCTCGACGGTGTGGGCGACATACCGGATATGAACGGCTGCCCGGACTGATAAGCATGCTGAAACCGAATAACAAAAAATGAAAAGACCGGATCCCAATTATGTCCGGTCTTTTCATCTCATCATTTTGTCGTAATCATCATTATTTATCATGTGAGGAGGTGTTTGGTAACTATCGAAGGGGTTGGAGAAGAAGAAGTGTGTTCCCCTTCGATGGTTATATAATAACAGTGAAGTTTGTTATTAATTTGCAGTATTTGTGAAGATTATATGAAGGTTTTATCGTGAAAATTGTGTATAATGGTACATGGGAAAGGAGCTTAACTATATGGAATTTTCGAAGTCATCGGCTAAAAACCTTCTTAAAGTCATAATAATCACATTGCTCATAATCTGGATTCTCTTCAGGACATCCAGTTTCGCGAGTGTGATTGAGAGCGTGCTTTCGGTTATAATGCCGTTCATAATCGGGGGATGTATAGCTTTCGTGATGAATGAAATGCTCAAACTTACGGAGAAGGGATGGGATCTGAGTATCGGCAGGAGAGTGAGCAAAGGCAGAAGGCCTCTGTGTCTGCTCCTGAGCTTCATATTGGTTATGGCTGCCATAGCGGCCGTAATTCTGATTATAATACCGGAGCTTAAAAACACTGTGGGAATCTTCACCAAGGCCATGCCGGTGTACATAGATCAGATAAAAATCTGGAGTGACGAGCTTATGGATTATCTGGCGAGCAAGGGAATAAACCTTCCTGAGAGCAGTACTATCGATTTCGACGCACTCAAGGATAAGGCCGCCAATATAGTCGTTTCGGGCGGCGGTGCGTTCCTGGATGCCACCGTGGCAGCCACTTCATCCTTTATAGGAGTGATAGTAAACATCGCTCTGGCCCTTGTGTTCTCCATCTTCCTTCTGGCGGGCAAAGAGAGGCTGGCAAGGCAGTTCACCTCCCTCATGCAGGTTGTCATGAAGGAGAAGACCTTCGAACGCGTTATGCACGTTCTCAAGGTGGCAAACAAATCCTTCTCCAATTACATCACGGGACAGCTTACTGAGGCGGTAATCATAGGTGTGCTCTGCTTCATAGGAATGAGCATATTTAGGATTCCTTATGCGTCAGCGGTATCCGTGCTCGTGGGATTCACGGCGATGATTCCTATGTTTGGTGCCTTCATCGGAACGGCAATAGGTGCATTCCTGATTCTCTTCGTGTCGCCGATTAAAGCCTTCTGGTTTATAGTGTTTATAATCGTGCTCCAGCAGTTTGAAGGAAATGTTATATATCCGAAGGTTGTGGGCAAGTCCATCGGACTTCCCGGAATATGGGTGCTGGCTGCAGTGACTGTAGGCGGAAGCACTTTCGGTATTCCGGGAATAATAATAGGCGTGCCTCTTTTCTCGACAATATATGAGCTGACGAGGCAGTATGTCAGAGATCACAGGAAGGAGACAACCTGATAGCCTTCTTCCTCCACGGTCTTCTTAAGAAGATCATCATCAACGTCTTTGTTTAATGTTACAACAGCCCTGCCGTCCTCGTGACTGGCTGAAGCGCTCTCGACACCGTCAAGTGCTTCGAGGGCTTTTTTTACATGCATTTCACAGTGACCGCACATCATACTTTCGATAACTATTGTCTTGTTCATTTTTTTATCCTCCCTGATATCATTATCATTATTCAGATTAACAAGATTAAGCCGCAGCGCGTTGGTAACAACGCAGAAGCTGGACAGACTCATGGCCGCCGCAGCGAACATGGGACTGAGCTGCCATCCCAGAATGCCGATAAACAAACCGGACGCCAGGGGAATGCCCAGTACATTGTAGATGAAAGCCCAGAACAGATTCTGGTGAATATTCCGCAGGGTGGCCCGGCTGAGACGTATTGCCGATACAACCTGAGAAAGCGAGTTTCTCATGAGGACGACGTCTGCCGCATCTATGGCAACATCCGTTCCGGCACCGATGGCAATGCCTGTGTCAGCGGCGGTGAGGGCAGGGGCGTCGTTTATTCCGTCACCTACCATGATTACGTTGCTTTCTTTTTTCAGGTTATCGATGACCCTCTGCTTTTCATCGGGCAGAACGCCGGCGATGACCTCGTCCACGCCGGCTTCGTCTCCTATGGCCTTTGCAGTACGTTCGTTATCCCCGGTGAGCATCACCACATGAAGCCCCATTCCCCGCATTTCTTCTATTGCATCGGCGCTGTCCTCTCTCATAGTGTCCGCTACGGCTATAATGCCGCAAAATCTGCCGCCTGATGCGAAGAAAAGAGGAGTACGTCCTTTTTCTGAGAGGGCTTCTGCCTGCTCTGTGAAGGCTTCGGGCACGGTGATATGCTCACTGATAAAATTGAGATTGCCTCCCAGCAGGACCTCGCCCTTCAGCTTTCCGGTCAGACCGTTACCGGGAAGAGCGCGAAAGTCGCTCACATCATCTGCTGTCAGACATTCTTTCCCGGCCCTGTCGACTATTGCGCCGGCAAGCGGGTGCTCGCTTTTTGATTCAAGGGCCAGTGCAATTTCCAGAAGCTGCTTCTCAGTGATGCCGTCAGCAGGAATAAGGTCTGTAACCTTCGGTTCGCCTGCGGTTATCGTACCTGTCTTATCGAGAACGACGGTTCCTGCTTTGCCTGTATTCTCAAGAGATGCGGCCGTCTTGAAAAGTATGCCGTTTCGTGCGCCTCTGCCGCTGCCGACCATGATGGCGACAGGCGTGGCAAGCCCCTGAGCACACGGGCAGCTGATAACCAGCACTGATATTCCTCTGGCGAGGGCGAATCCCGCAGTCTGTCCCATGAGAAGCCATACTGCTGCCGTTATCAGTGCTATTAATATAACAGCCGGAACGAATATGCCGGAGACCTTATCCGCTATTCTGGCGACAGGCGCCTTAGTGGCGGCGGTATCGCTCACCATCTGTATAATCTGTGAGAGGGTGGTATCTTCACCGACCCTCGAAGCTTCACATTTAAGATATCCGGAACGGTTTATCGTGCCGGCGGATACCATGCTGCCGGGCTCCTTATCTGAGGGAATACTCTCTCCCGTAAGTGCCGATTCGTCCACAGAGCTGATGCCCTCGAGGACTGTTCCGTCAACGGGAATGCTCTCGCCGGGGCGCACGATGAAAACATCTCCCTTAACCAGCTGAAAAACGGGAACTGTGACTTCCTTCCCGTTGCGTATTACTGAAGCTTCAGATGGCACCAGTTTCATCAGTCCCTTCAGGGCATCGGTGGTTTTGCCTCTGGAGCGGGCTTCCAGCAGTTTGCCGAGTGTTATGAGTGTCAGTATCATGCCTGCGGACTCGAAATACAAATCGTATGTACCTCCGGAAGTCATGGCGAAGAGCATGTAGGTGCTGTAGACGAAGGCAGCTGATGCTCCCAGGGCAACCAGGGTGTCCATGTTCGGAGCCCGGTGCCACAGACTTGTGAATCCGCTTATGAAAAACTTCTGATTGATTACCATTATTGTGCCTGTCAGCAGCAGCTCTGCAAGTCCCTGAGCCATGAAGTTGTTTTCTCTGTATCCCATGCACACACACATGAGCGCGGCCAGGAATACCAGAGAAGTAATAAGACGCTTCTTCAGCAGCGGCGTCTCCCTGTCTTCCGGAGGATTATCTCCGGAGGAGGGCTGAGGATTTTGCGGTGCCGGTGATTTCAACGAAGCTTCATAGCCCGCCTTGTGAACGGCTGCAATTATATCTTCGGAATTCGCCGTGCCTTCGACTCCCATGGAATTGGTAAGCAGGCTGACAGAGCAGGATGTTACGCCGTCGACTTTTGAGACGGCCTTCTCCACGCGAGCGCTGCAGGCAGCGCAGCTCATTCCCTTAACTGTGTACTGTTTCATAGCAGCCTCGCTACTTCATGAGCTTCTGCAAAGTCACGACCAGCTCGTCTATGACTTCGTCCTTGCCCTCGCGGATATCTCTGGCGACGCAGCCGCGAATGTGGCTGGCCAGGAGCTCCTTGTTAAAGGCGTTTACGGCTGCATTGACTGCGGCCGACTGGTTGAGTATGTCCGTACAGTAGGCGTCATTCTCAATCATGCCGCGGATGCCCCGTATCTGACCCTCAATGCGGCTGAGGCGGTTTATCAGTTTCTTTCGCTCTTCTTCGGAGCGGGCTGTCGTTTTCGTGCAGCAGCAGGTGGTTGTATCTGTCATGGTATTTTGTTCCTTTCATTAAAATACCCCCAGGGGGTATTTACAGAATATACCCCCCGGGGGTATCTGTCAAGGGCGTGTTCTCAAAATTGCCAGTTGGCGGCAGCGAAATTGTTAAAGAAACCTCACCGGTTCTCATGTTTCTTCTCACATGGATTCTGCCTATTTTAATTTTCATAGGACTTGGGCAGATGATGTCAAATTCCATGATGTTCAACATGCTCCATAATCCCGACAAGTATAAGCAGATCGGCGCATCCATGCCGAAGGGCATACTTCTGGTGGGACCTCCGGGAACAGGGAAGACGATGCTGGCCAAGGCTGTCACCGGAGAATCCGAAGTTCCGTTTTTCTCAATGTCCGGTTCTGAATTCGTGGAGATGTTTGTAGGCATGGGAGCATCCAAGGTCCGTGACGGGCGCGGTGAGGTCACCAACGAGGATTTTGAAGAATCCATCGAGGTTGTAATCGCCGGATATCAGAAGAAAAACGCAATACTCACCGATCAGGAAAAACGGATTGTAGCTTACCATGAAATCGGTCATGCTCTCGTTGCCGCCATGCAGACAAACTCGGCGCCTGTGCAGAAGATAACCATTGTACCGTGTACGTCCGGCGCGCTGGGATACACTATGCAGGTTGAAGAGGGCAATCATTATCTGATGACTAAGGATGAACTTGAAGCCAAGATAGCAACCTACACAGGCGGTCGTGCCGCGGAGGAAATTGTATTCGGCACATCCAGCACAGGCGCTGCCAACGATATCGAACAGGCTACGAAGCTGGCCCGTGCTATGGTGACTCAGTACGGCATGAGTGATGATTTCGATATGGTTGCACTGGAAACTGTTAACAATCAGTATCTGGGCGGAGACGCGTCCCTGGTCTGCTCACCTGAGCTTCAGTCGAAGATAGACCAGCAGGTTATCGAGCTTGTCAGAAAACAGCATGAGAAAGCCGGGCAGATACTGCTCGAAAACCGGGACAAGCTGGATTTGCTGTCGCAGTATCTGTACGAGAAGGAAACGATTACAGGGGATGAGTTTATGAAAATACTCAGAAGCTGAGTGATATAGGGGTAATTTGTAATATAAGACTGCCGTGTATGCGGCAGTCTTTATTTGACGCCGCGGAGAGCGCTCGACTTTTGTCCAATTTTAATGAAATCAGCCCTGTTGGACAAATTACTGTCTATTTATTTAATTCTTCAAGTGAATGGACAATCTTAGGCGGATTTGGAGCTATATATTAACAATATTTGCTTTAATTACCATAATACGGGTTTAAAGTGCGTGATATCTGTGATAATCCGGGGATATCTTCTCCATTTGAGGCTTCAATCTCGTAGATGGACAATAAATTGTCCATTCCGTATGTTTCGCCCGTAAGTGGACAATCTTAAAATAGAAGTATTCTGATACCTTAATATTTATAGGGGTCATGGGACCCCCCTGCCCGGTGCCCGCACTTAACGCCGTCACTGTGAATAAAAACACATGATAATGCACATACATAACAGGAGGAACAAATGGCCTACAAAGGAATTGAATATTTGAGAAGGAAACTGGCCAAGAAGAAGACAAAAGTAAGAAAAAGATATGCGTTCTACGAGATGAAGAACGTGACAAGGGACCTCGGAATCTCGTCACCACCTTCCCTGAGAAACTGGTTCTCGTCACTGGGGTGGTGTGCAAAGGCAGTCGACTCACTAGCGGACAGACTGGTGTTCAGAGAATTCGGAGATGACAATTTCGAGATAAACGAGATTTTCCGCATGAACAACCCCGACACGTTTTTCGACAGTGCTAGTTTATCGGCTCTGGTCTCGTCGTGTAGTTTTGTCTACATAACTCAAGACGATACAGGCTATCCGAGACTGCAGGTCCTCGACGGAAGCAGAGCGACAGGAGTGCTTGACCCGATAACAGGTCTTCTGAGCGAAGGATATGCCGAGCTACAGGTTGACGATAACGGTAATCCGCTTGTAGAAGCTTATCTCATAGCAGGAGAGACACAAATCTACTACAAGGGCGAAAGATATCCCGAAGTGATACCAAATGATGCACCTTATCCCCTGTTGGTGCCGATAATCCACAGGCCCGATGCCAAGAGAGAGTTCGGTCACAGCAGAATCAGTCGTGCATGTATGGATATCGTGTCCTCGGCAATCAGAACAGCCAAACGCTCGGAGATAGCTGCAGAGTTTTATTCTTTTCCGCAGAAATATGCAACGGGCCTGTCAAACGATGCTGAAGCTATGGACACTTGGCGCTCTGCAATGTCCTCGATGATTACATTCACCAAGGACGATGAAGGAGACTCGCCACAGCTTGGACAGTTCTCACAGCAGTCAATGGCACCGCACACGGAACAGCTTAAAATGTTTGCGGCATTATTCGTAGGAGAAACAGGGCTCACTCTGGATGATCTGGGCTTTGTAACGGACAATCCGTCAAGCGCAGAAGCAATCAAGTCATCGCACGAGAATCTGAGACTCGCCGCTAGAAAAGCACAGAGGAACTTCGGCAGCGGGTTCCTTAACGTCGGATACCTTGCCGCATGTGTAAGAGACGAGTTCCCTTACCAGAGGCGGCAGCTCTACCTGACTACTCCTCTGTGGGAACCGATATTCGAGCCGGATGCCGCAATGCTGTCCGGTATCGGAGATGGAGCTATTAAAATCAATCAGGCAGTTCCCGGCTACTTCGGCCACGACAACCTCAGAACCCTGACAGGCATAAAGGGTGATGACGATGAGTAAGGACATTGCTCCTGCGCTTCTGGAGAAGATTGAAAAATACTTCAAGCAAAAAATGGACAGCGATTCAGAAATAAAAACCTTAACTGCGAAAATAAAATCAGGCAAAGCCTCCTACAAAGACGCTCAAAGCTACGCCATAAGGGTGAGTGAGATAATGTCGGAGGCTTTTAATGTAAATCTGGCTTCTGATGTGCTTCCGGACGGGAAGCTGTACTACAACATAGCAAGCAGAATCTTTAACCGCACGTTAGGAAAGGACGGCACCTACGGACACATATCCAAGTATGCCAAACTGGTGCAGGAGGCAATAAACAAGAATGCTGGCATAGGAATCAGGGCTATAGTGCCGAAGATCAACCAGGACAGAATCGACGGCATAATCGACATTGTTTCGGGGAAAGACAAGTTTGACGATATCAAGTACATGACAGGCGAACATATCATAAATTACGGGCAAGCAATAGTTGATGATACAGTCAGGGTTAACGCAGCATTTCATGGAGAGGCGGGTTTAAAGGCAAAGGTTGTAAGAACAACCGCCAAGCCTTGCAAGTGGTGTGAAAGGCGAAGAGGAGAATATACATACCCCGACGTGCCAAAGGAAGTATACCAGCGACATAAGTATTGTAAGTGCCTGGTGACTTATGAATCTGGGGGCAAACGCCCTGAGAATATACATACAAAGAAATTTGTTACTCCAGAAGAGCTAAAGAGAAGGAAAAGTATTGGACTTGAAAAATCGTTAAAAAAAGACCCCAACAGTATATTGAAAAAACTTAAGGAGCCGCCTGCAAATACCGCTAAACCCCTTGAAGATACTGGGAAAAGTGATACAATTGAGCTAAGAATATTTAGAACAATTGATGACCCTATGCGTGAAGTCACAGGGGCTGGATTAATTTCACACCCTAATGAAATTAAAGTGATTATTGAAGATTTGGAAAATTCAGGTGTCGAAATTGAATACAGGCCAAACGCCATGGGATATATGCCTAGTCCAACGAGGGGTAAGGCAGGAAAACTTGTAATTGACGAGGAAGCAAGTTATAGCGCATGGAAGCATGAATATATACATTTTACCGATGATAGAGAGGATGGATATATTGGATTAAGGGCATTTGCAGATTCGGAAAAATGTAAACAAAGGGAAATGCATGCATATGATGTAGAAATTGAACTTGCCAAAGAAGCTAGAAGACCTGATATTGTAGAAAGATTGAAAGCTCTAAAAATAGAGGAGATGGCAAAATATGAACAAAATGCAGACATTGATTGATAAGATGTATGATGGAGATACCGAAGCTATTGTTTCGGGTATTTCGTCTAAAAATGATTATATTTTAATCAATTCTGTATTGGCTGGAACAAAGTATGGCATTAAGGATAAAAGATTTATAGACGGTGTATTAAAAGCCCAGAATAGCAAGTCTGTTTTGCTTGGGTTCTCGTTGGCAAGTATAGCAATTGCATCAGAACATTTCCTTACGAATAAAAGGTATATGGGAGATGATACAACTGTAAAAGCATTAATAGAAAGCAAATTTAATATTTAATAAAGCACTTAGCAACATATTGCAGAGTGCTGTATTATACAAAAATAACAAGTAAAAAACTATTTAACCGACTAATGTCGGTTTTTTTATTCATGAGGGAGGTAAGCGTCAAACCGTGGCACATTGACCACTCACTGGTATTCGCATATAATGGTGTGCTGTTGCGCGCTATCGCGCGCAATAGTGCGCAATAGCATGTGTTAACAAGTTCGCAGGTCCTACTCGGTGACGGATGCACTGC
>JALFNS010000022.1 GCA_022773945.1 Clostridiales bacterium | reverse complement strand
ATAAGAATGGAAACTGATAAATTGTACTGTGAGCTGGTTATGCTCCTGTACAAAATGGATACCGACAGATTACTTGCTGTCAAGGCTATGCTTGACAGCCTTAAATTATTTTCGTCAGCAGAACGTAAATGAACTCAAGGGTGCTTTCCTTCTCGCACTTTGAAAGCAGTTTGTTGATTAATTCTAAGTACTCGGGTTTACTCATTTTCATACATCCTTTCACTGCTGAAACATTTTCTGAAAATATTATACAAGTCAGGAATATTCCGACACAACGGAAAATGCAGGAAGAAATTCGACAAGGGAGGTGGACAGCATGAAACACCCCAACGGATACGGAACCGTCAAGAAGCTCTCTGGCAAGCGCAGACGACCTTATGCGGCTTATATTACCACCGGCTATGAAATGGGCGCTAAACGCAAAAATATTGCCTTCCTGAAGGACATGATAAGTCCTGAGCTGTATGCACAGGTCGAGGCGGAGTGCAATGCCTACTACGAGAAGAACCGGAGTGCTAAACAGGTTCAGAAGTGCATAGGCTACTATGAGAAGAGAGCGGATGCGCTCGTTGCCCTTGCAGACTACAATAAAAGTCCATACGACCTGGACAAGCGCACTATTACCTTCCAGCAGGTCTATGAGATTCTCAAGGAAGAGAAGCTTGAGAAGATGAAGCCGGCTGCGAAGTCAGCATATATATCCGCATACAAGAAGTGCGGCAACCTCTACAACATGAGAATGAACGAGATTGTCACTACTCATATGCAGAACGTTGTCAACGAGTATGCCGACAAGTCGAAGTCTACGCAGAACAACCTGCTCAAGCTGTTCCATGCGGTTTACAAGATTGCAGACAAGAACAACTTCGTCGACAAGGACTACTCCAAATTTGTTGAGATTACGTCCGAGAAAGAATCGAAGGTGAAGACACCGTTCTCTAGGGAGGAAGTCCGGCTTGTATGGGACAATATCGAATGGATACAAAAGAGCGAGCGCAAACATGCTCTTACAGGTGTGCCGCTTATGGATTCCGTACTCGTCATGCTGTACACCGGGATGCGTATCGGGGAGCTCCTGGACCTTAAGGCGGAGGACGTACATCTTGAAGAACGATGGATAGATCTGAGAGGCACAAAGACAGCCGCCGCTCGTCGTGTGGTTCCTATCCATAAAAAGCTCATGCCGATACTGGAGCGACGTATTGTATTAAATAGCACAGGGCATATATTCAAGAGCAATAAAGGGAAACAGATTGAATACCACAGCTATCTGACATCATTCTTCGACCCTATGTGCGAGGAGCTGGGCATGAAGCACACGCCGCATGAATGCCGTCACAGCTTTGCGACATATGCAGCCGCTTCAAAGCTTAATCCGGTATACCTCAAGAAGATTATCGGGCACTCAGCGCAGGACCTTACTCAGGACACTTACACTCATGCGTTGATTGAAGATTTGATTGCAGAAATCGACAAATATACAATATAGTTTTGTTACTTACGTGTTACTTTTTTATGTGATTTTAGGACGATTTTTAAGCATTTTGCAGAAAACCAAAAACAGCTCTAAACGTTGAAAAATACAGGTTTGACAACGGTTCGAACTGTTTTTGGTTTGAATAACCATATACTTTAACTGTAAAGAGGAGATTTTCATGAAGGACATTGCTTTAGTAGTTGATGATGACGCTTCCATCCGCACCATGCTTTACAAGATACTCCAGAGCAACGACATAGACGTTGACCTGGCGTCAGACGGCGAGGAAGCTCTCGAGAAAATGAATTCAGATATTTATTCCGTAGTGCTTCTTGACATCAACATGCACGGAATCGACGGTTTCGAGGTCATAAAGAAGGTTCGCCGCAAAGGCATAAACACCCCGATTATCGTTGTCAGCGGCCGCAAGGCGGATTACGACACTCTTTACGGTCTTGACATCGGTGCCGATGACTATATAACCAAGCCTTTTAACCCGGTAACTCTGGGAGCTAAAGTGAAAGCGCTCATAAGAAGATCCCGCAGTGACAGCGGTAACGGCGGCAGTGAGCTGATAGTGGCCGGACCGTTCAGATACGACATGCGCACGCTGAGATTCTACAAAAATGGAGAAGAAATTCCACTCTCCTCCAAGGAAAACGCTATGATGAAGCTTTTCCTTGACAATGTGGGGAACATCTTCTCCAAAGATATGATCTATTCAATGATATGGGGCGATACCCTCATAGACGAAAATGCAATCATGGTCTACGTCAACCGCCTGCGCCAGAAAATCGAGGACGATCCTTCGAATCCGGTGTACATACAGACGGTCAGAGGCGTAGGCTACAAGTTCGTCGTGTGACGGGCATCAGGCCTACAGCAGGTCCTTTCTCGAAAGGTTGATTCTTCCCTGGCTGTCGATCTCTATAACCTTGACTCTCACCTCATCGCCTACGTTGAGAACATCTTCGACCTTGTCGATTCTCTCCTTGGCGATTTTGCTTATGTGAACGAGTCCTTCCTTGCCCGGAAGTATCTCGACGAAGGCGCCGAAATTCATGATTCTCGTAACCTTGCCGTCGTAGATTTCACCCGGTTCAGGCTCTTTGACCAGCATTTCAATCTCATGCTTGGCCGCATCCAGACTTTCTCCGTCCGGCGAAGCGATGAATACCGTACCGTCATCCTCGATATCGATCTTAACACCGGTTCTGTCGATGATTCCGTTGATAGTCTCACCGCCCTTACCGATAATCGTTCTGATCTGATCGGGTTCAACATGCATAACGAGAATTCTAGGAGCATAAGGTGAAAGCTCGCTCTTAGGTTCAGGAATATCCTCAAGCATAGCTGCCATAATGTGCATTCTGCCTGCTCTTGCCTGTGAGAGCGCCTTCTCGAGAATTTCTCTGGAAAGTCCGTGAACCTTGATATCCATCTGGATAGCGGTTACACCCTTGGCTGTTCCGGCAACCTTGAAGTCCATGTCTCCCAGGAAGTCCTCCATGCCCTGAATATCCGAGAGAATTGCCATCTTGGAGCTTCCGTCCTCTTCAACTCTCTCGATAAGTCCCATGGCGATTCCGGCTACAGGAGCCTTGATAGGAACACCTGCGTCCATAAGAGCCAGACAGCTTCCGCATGTCGATCCCATGGATGTGGATCCGTTTGATGAGAGAACCTCTGATACGACTCTGATAGCATAAGGGAATTCCGTCTCATCAGGAAGCACAGGAATGAGAGCTCTCTCAGCCAGTGCTCCGTGTCCAATCTCTCTTCTTCCCGGACTTCTCATTCTGCCGGCCTCGCCTACTGAATAAGGCGGGAAGTTGTAGTGATGCATGTATCTCTTCTCTGTCTGCTCGGTAATTCCGTCTATAGTCTGCTTCTCGCTGAGAAGTCCCAGTGTGGCAACTGAAAGCACCTGAGTCTGGCCTCTCTTGAAGAGTCCTGTACCGTGCGCCCTAGGCAGCACGCCGTGATCGATCCACAGAGGTCTGATTTCATCAAGCTTACGGTTGTCAGGTCTGATACCCTCGTCCAGAATCATCCTTCTTACCTGCTCCTTGGTGATGTTATAGAGAACGCTGTCGATATCCTTGCTGTTGTCAGGATATATCTCAGCGAAATGCTCCTTGGCTTCAGCCTCGACTGCATCCATGTTGTCCAGTCTCTCCATCTTGTCGAAGGTCTGTATGGCTTCTCTCATCTTCGACTCGGAATAGTCTCTGACAGCTCTGTCGATGTCCTCGGGAACCGTGTAGAGCTCCACTTCCATCTTAGGCTTGCCCACCTCAGCCACGATCTGTTCGATAAACTCGACAATCTTCTTGATTTCCTCGTGAGCGAACATGATGGCATCCAGGATAATATCCTCAGGAATCTCCTCAGCTCCGGCCTCAACCATCATAATGGCATCCTTGGTGCCGGCAACCGTCATGTGAAGTGTGGATTTTGCTCTCTGTTCCTCCGAAGGGTTGATGACGAACTGGCCGTCTACCATACCCACGATAACAGAGCCCGTAGGGCCGTCCCACGGAATATCTGAAATGGAGAGTGCTATGGATGAACCGATCATAGCCGCGATTTCGCTTGGTGCATCGTTATCGGCACAGAGAACCGTTGCCACAACCTGCACGTCGTTATAGAAGCCCTTAGGGAACAAAGGCCTCAGCGGTCTGTCCATAAGTCTCGAACAGAGCACGGCTCTCTCGCTCGGTCTTCCCTCTCTCTTTATGAATCCGCCCGGAATCTTGCCGGCGGCATACATCTTCTCCTCATAGTCGCATGACAGCGGGAAAAAGTCGATATCCGGTCTCGGCTCCTTGGATGCACAGGCGGTTACGTTAACAACTGTGTCTCCGTACTTAACCCATGCCTGTCCGTTGGCCAGCTCGCATACCTTGCCTATTTCCACCTCGAGAAGCTTGCCCCCTATGGCGGTTCTGAATGTCTTATAATCTGTGTACTTCATAATTTACAACTACCTCCTGTAAATTCCCTTCCATATTACGATAAAAGGCGGGTAGAAATTCACCCGCCAAGTATCAACTATTTAGTTACTTTCTGAGACCCAGTCTAGCGATTAATGTTCTGTATCTTTCGAGATCCTTTTCCTTCAGGTATGAGAGAAGGTTTCTTCTCTGACCTACCATCTTGAGGAGGCCTCTTCTTGAGTGGTGGTCCTTTTTGTGAACCTTGAGGTGCTCGTTGAGGTCGTTGATTCTGTATGTGAGAATCGCGATCTGAACCTCAGGGGAACCTGTGTCGCCTTCCTTTAACTGGTACTCTTTGATAATTTCTGCTTTCTTTTCTGTAGTAATCATTTCATTTCCTCCTAATTTTTATCCGCCTGCAGCCAAGCTGCCGTCGGAGTGTCGGCCCGCATAGCAACAGGTATAATCACGCTTAACAATTTTAACATCACACTAAGGCTTTTGCAAGATGTTTTTCAGCATTACCTTCTGTACTCCTTCACTCTCGCCATCGCGGTTTCATATACCCAATCCAGATCCATCTTCTCTTTTGATATTCTGATTTCTTTCATGAAAATCATCGCCAGTTTGTCGTCGCTGATTTTCTTATTGTTCAACTTCCTAATCCGGCGGCTGAAATCCTTTTCCTTGGCCAGGTTGGCGTCCACCGCCTTAACCAGCTCTTCCCCGGTCAGGCATCCTCTGTGGGACAACACATATACCTCGTAATCCATCTCCCTGATTTTAGCCATGCTCTTGAGGGTCCGTCCCATTTCGAAATGATATGGCATCTTAGTCTGGTTCAGAATGTCTTCGGACATAAGAGCATCACCCAGGAAGCAGACTCCGTCGGGAGTCACTACAGCCTGATGTCCTTCGGAATGTCCCGGTATGGAGACGATTTCGAATTTCTGGCCACTAATGTCTATAAAACCCTCATTCGGATTAACTCTTATGTCGTATGGGAAATCGTATTCCCTGTCCAGTTCATGCTCTATCTCGACTTCCGGTGCGTATATATCACAGTCAAATTCACCGCGGAGCAGATCATTGTACCCGATGTGATCGATATGCAGATGAGTTTGAATGACCGCCGCCGGCTCGATCCCCTCCTTCTTGAGGAAATCAATGAAATCTTCATTTTCATAGTATCCCGAGTCGATTAGTACGGCCGTTCTTCTGCCGAATCGATAGATTCCTGTGTCAGTTCCGTTAACAGTTACCGTATAAGTGTTACCTCTGATTCTTGTGAGTTTATACATGATGTCCTTATAAAAAAGGCACCTCATAAGAGATGCCCTGCGTAAATCTAAGCTTTTGCCTATTTGTTAGCCATCTGAGCGGCTACCTCAGCAGCAAAGTCTTCTTCCTTCTTCTCGATTCCTTCGCCTACTTCGTATCTTACAACCTTAACCAGTGACAGGTTCTTGTCAACGCTTGCCATGTACTGAGCTACAGTCTGCTTGCCGTCCTCTGCTCTTACATAAGTCTGATCGAGCAGGCAGATTTCCTTAAGCTGCTTGGAGATACGTCCTTCCACCAGACCCTTGAAGATCTTGTTCTCGGAAATCTCAGCCTTGTCAGCTACAGCCAGCTCTGCCAGCTTAGCCTTGGCTCCCTCTGAAAGGAAGTTAGGCAGATAGTTGAAGTTGAAGCTCTTGTCCGCTCTCTTCTCTGCGAGAATCTCAACATCCTCAGCATCCCATACTCCGTCAACGGCCTTGTCGAGGAGAGCGTTCAGAATCGGCTTAGGAAGCGTGAACGGATCGTTCAGTGCGCTTTCGAGAGTTACCTTTCTCAGGTTTGCCAGCTCATCGTCGGAGATCTCGTCTCTCTTGATGTACTGAGGATTCATAGCGGCAACCTGCATAGCTATGTTCTTCAGTGCAGCCTTGTTCTCATCACTGTCAGCACCGCTTGCCGCGATGATAACGCCGATGTTTCCGCCACCGTGAACGTATGAAGTAACAACGTCACCGGCAACCTGTTCAATTCTTCTGATTGACATGTTCTCACCGATCTTGGCGATCTTGGCTGTGAGTGCCTCGGCAACGGTTCCTCCGTCGAATGCCATAGCCTTGAAAGCATCCATATCTGTACTTTCTGCGCTGAGAGCCAGGTCTGCGAGTCCTTCCACGAAAGTGATGAACTCGTCGTTCTTGGCTACGAAGTCTGTCTCTGAGTTTACCTCAACGATAGCAGCAGCCTTGCCGTCCTCTGAAAGAGCAGTTCTTACCAAACCCATAGCGGCAATTCTTCCTGCTTTCTTGGCAGCCTTGGAGAGTCCCTTCTCTCTCAGAACCTCAACTGCCTCATCTATGTTGCCGTCAGTCTCTACGAGAGCCTTCTTGCAATCCATCATACCTGCGCCTGTCATTTCACGCAGTTCTTTTACCATCTTAGCTGTTACAGCCATTTATCTGTACCTCCTTATTCGGCATCGGCTTCAGCGTCTGCTTCTGCCTTTGCTTCTTCAGCATTCTCCTCAACCGGCTCAGCGTCCTCTGCTTCGCCTTCGTCAAAGCTTTCGCCCTGCTTAGCTTCGATTACCGCATCTGCCATGCATCCTGCTATGAGCTTGACTGCTCTGATAGCGTCATCGTTGGCAGGAATGATGTAATCAACGTCATCAGGATCACAGTTGGTATCAACAATACCGATTACAGGAATTCCCAGGATTCTGGCTTCCTTAACTGCAATCTTCTCCTTCTTAGGGTCTACTACGAAGATTGCTCCAGGCATTCCCTTCATTTCCTTGATGCCGCCGAGGAACTTCTCAAGCTTCTCGTACTCGAGTCTCAGCTTGCCGACTTCCTTCTTGGACAGCTTGTCGAAAGTTCCGTCCTCTTCCATTGCCTGTATATCATAGAGTCTCTTGATTCTCTGTGAAATCGTCTTGTAGTTTGTGAGCATACCACCCAGCCATCTCTGGTTAACGTAGTACATTCCGCATCTCTTGGCCTCGTCGCAGATAGCAGCCTGAGCCTGCTTCTTTGTTCCTACGAAGAGAATAGGCTTGCCTGTAGCAGCCACTTCCTTCATGAAGTTGTACGCTTCATCGATCTTCTTAACTGTCTTCTGCAGGTCGATAATGTAGATTCCGTTTCTCTCTGTGAAGATGTAAGGCTTCATCTTAGGGTTCCATCTTCTCGTCTGATGTCCGAAATGCACACCTGCTTCCAAAAGCTGTTTCATTGAAATTACTGACATTTTTTTCTCCTCTCGGTTTTCTCCTTCCACCGCGGCATCGGTAAGACAACCTGCAGCCTCAGCCGTCAGGCACCGGTCTTCGTGAAAGCCGCCGTGTGTAAAATTAAAATTCTCCGGCTTCCGAAAACATCAGAAGCCAGAGAACATCATACTACATAAAAAGCCCGAAGTCAATTGATAATTCTATTTTCTCCTGCCTTTGCCGTGGATTTCCTCACTCTCGTTAATGCTGTCGATAAACAGCTGATTAAGCTTGCAGAATCCCTCATAGAGAACCCTCATCTCATCATCTGAGAGTCCGTCGCTTATCTTGGATGCCATACGCTCTCTGTACCTTCTCTGATAGGTTGAGAACAGCCTTCCCTTCCTGGTGAGACGCACCAGCGTGTTTCTGTCGTTTCTCGGCTGCGCGATTTTCTCAACGAGGCCGTACTTCTCCAGCTTCTTAATCAGTGTCGTCGTGGACGGCCTGCTGATTTTGAGGTAATCCGCCACATCACTGATCTTGATTCCGTCAGGATATCTTGTCAGAAATGACACCGCATTCCTGTCCCTGAAGGAAAATCCTCCGTTGCTGTACTTCCTCTTGGTCTCCTCCATAAGCAGGGCGTTGTGATAGGTCTCCGCCAGTATCCCGTTAAAGCTCTGCGAGAAATCTTTCATGCAATTCTCCTTATTACTTGTACTCTCCGACTATTATACTTGAATTCTGACCGCCGAAGCCAAAAGCATTGGACATTGCATATCTTATATGGCAACCTTCCTGCAGCTGTGAAACATAGTTCAGATCGCACTGAGGATCCTTGTTCACGAGATTGAGTGTAGGTGTCACTATGCCGGACTCGATTGTCTTGATACATGTTATTACTTCAGTTATACCACCTGCACCCATCATGTGTCCAGTAGCTGATTTAGTGGAATTTATGAGAATATTTCCGGCATGGTCTCCGAAGGTTTCCTTCACTGCCGCGTTCTCCACTATATCGCCCTTGATGGTAGCCGTTCCGTGAGCGTTTATATATCCTATATCCTCCGGAGCGAGCCCTGCCTTTTCCAGTGCCTGCTTCATCGCCAGTATCTCACCTTCGCCGTCGGGACGAGGTGTTACCGGATGATATGCATCCGTGTTGTTTCCGAAGCCGCAGAGTTCGGCATAGATTACGGCGCCTCTGGCCTTTGCGTGCTCCTCGGTTTCGATAACCAGACAGCCTGCGCCCTCTCCCAGCACGAATCCGTCTCTGTCGCTGTCGAAAGGCCTGCACGCATGTGTCGGATCCTCGTTGTTTGCCGACAGAGCCTGGGCTCCTGCCAGTGACTGAATGAGAATAGGCTCAGTTGCCGACTCCGCACCTACTGCCACCATGACGTCGGCCATGCCGCTCTCGATGAACATAGCTGCGAGGGAGATGGCGTCGCCTCCCGAAGCGCATGCCGTGTTCAGCGTCATGCTCGGCCCGTGAATGTCATTGGCGATAGCAATCTGCGATGCGCACACATTTCCCAGAGATTTAGGAAGAAATCTCGGTCCTACTCTCTTGAAGGTGGATTTGCTGTAGGATCTCTCCGTCTCGGTTATGGCCTTCAGTCCGTTCAGCGCCGTACCCACGGTGATTCCCGTTCTGTACGGGTGAACGATGCCTCCCGCCATCTCTATGGCCATTGACGCTGCCGCAAAGGCCATCTGCATAAATCTGTCCATCTCTCCGGACAGCTTTCTCGGCATGAAATCCTTAGGAGAGAAATCTCTCACCTCTCCCGCGAACTTGACGGGCAGCTCCTCCGTATCCACGGAAGTTATAAAGTCAATTCCCGTCCTGCCGGCTCTGAGGTTCTCCCAGTAGGCATCAACACCGATTCCTATAGGAGTCAGGGCTCCCATGCCTGTTATAACAAGTTTTTTCTTCATTGTCTGCTCCTGATTATTCTGCCTTGATCAGTGCGAAGGAGAATTCAGCCTTGACTGCCAGCTTGCCGTCCACGTATCCCTGGCCCTTGGCGAAGTAGAAGGGCGGCTTGCTGTTAATTATTTCGCACTTTGATTCGAATGTATCCCCCGGCTTGACCGGATTCTTGAACTTGACTTCCTTCAGTCCCGTGAAGAGAGATGACATTCCCTCCTCCATGGCATCCTGAAGAAGCACACATGTTGACTGAGCCATCATCTCGCAGAGAATCACTCCCGGCACTATAGGGTTGCCCGGGAAGTGTCCCTGAAGGAAGAACTCGTCTCCTCTCACGTGATATTTGCCGTGAGAAATCTTCTTGGTCTCGCCGTTTTTATCCGTAACTTCCTCAACATCTGCCTCTTCTACGAGAAGCATGTTGTCTCTGTGGGGAAGAATCTGCATTATTTCCTGTTTGTTCATTTCGACCTCTCGTTATACTATCTGTACTTTTTGAAGCCTACGCATGCGTTGTGTCCGCCGAATCCCAGTGATGTGGACAGAGCGCATTCAACCTCGGCCTTTCTGGCCTTGAGCGGTGTGTAATCCAGGTCGCACTCAGGATCAGGATTGTCCAGTCCGATTGTCGGCGGAATTATTCCCTCGTTCATAGCCAGAATGGATGCGATTCCTTCTACAGCTCCCGTTCCTCCCAGCATGTGTCCCGTCATGGACTTGGTGGAGCTTATCATGAGCTTGTAGGCGTCATCTCCGAACACCTGCTTGAGAGCCTTGGTCTCACATACGTCATTGAGCGGTGTTCCCGTTCCGTGAGCGTTCACATAAATCTTTGACGCGTCAATGCTTCCGCTCTCGATCCATGCGTTTCTTATAGCTGCAGCACCTGCCTTGCCTTCAGGATCCGGTGCAGTCATGTGGTATGCGTCACAGGTTGAGCCGTAGCCGGAGAACTCAGCGTAGATTTTAGCGCCGCGTGCCTTCGCATGCTCCTCAGATTCGAGAACCAGTGCACCTGCACCCTCGCCTATTACGAATCCGCCGCGGTCCTTGTTGAACGGAAGGCTTGCTCTCTCAACGTCATCAGTCATGTTGAGAGCCTGCATCTTGATGAAGCCTGCCACACTGCTCCTGGTGAGAGCCGCCTCTGTTCCTCCTGTGATCATAACGTCACAGTATCCGTGCTTGATGGCTCTGTATGCTTCTCCCATGGCGTTAGTTCCCGACGCGCAGGCTGAAACTGCCGGCAGTGCAGGTCCCTGCATGCCGTATCTGATTGCTATTGTTCCTGCAGCCATGTTAGGTATCATCATAGGAATGAAGTAAGGTGACACGAATCTCGGTCCCTTGTTGAGGAGCTTGGTGAATGTGTCCTCGAAGGTCTCGATTCCGCCGATTCCCGATCCGAAATACACTCCGGCTCTCTCAGGATCGAAGTGTCCTTCGATTCCGCTGTCCTCTACGGCCTGAACCGCTGCGCCCATTGCCATGTGCACATTGTGATCGGACTTTCTCACATCGTTCTTGTCCATGTACTGCTTAGGGTCGAAATCCTTAACCTCGGCACCGATTTTAACCGCGTAGTCAGTCGTGTCAAATCTGGTGATAGGTCCGATTCCCAGTACACCGTCAGTTATGTTTTTCCAGAAGGTTTTAACGTCGTTGCCCACCGGGGTTATAACTCCCAGTCCTGTTACAACTACTTTTCTCTCCATGTTATTTATGTCTCCTTTCAGGGGCTTAAATGGCTATTCCGCCGTCAACCTTAATTACTTCTCCTGTTATATATGAAGCCTTGTCGGATGCCAGGAAGCAGATAAGGTCCGCAACCTCCTCCGCCTCTCCCATTCTCTTCATAGGAATGGACTCGGCCAGCTTGTTGTTCTTGCTCAGATTTGATGTCATGTCCGTAGCGATGAATCCCGGCGCCACTGCATTGCATCTCACACCTCTGCCGACCAGCTCCTTGGCCGTGGACTTGGTGAGTCCGATCACACCGGCCTTGGAAGCGCTGTAGTTTGCCTGTCCCGCATTGCCCATTACTCCGGACACGGATGACACGTTGACGATGGCTCCCGATCTCTGCTTGATGAAGTAAGGTGTGCAGTGTCTGATCATGTTGAATGTTCCCTTAAGGTTAACATTGACAACATCGTCGAAGCCCTCCTCCTTCATCATGGCAATCAGACCGTCACGGGTTATTCCCGCACTGTTTACCAGGATGTCGATTGAGCCGAACTCTCCCGCAATCTCAGCGACCGCATCCTTGACGGCACTGAAATCGGAAACATCCAGCTTTATGGTCTTTGCTTTAACGCCGAAAGCCTCTATCTCTGCGCATGTGGCCTTTGCAGCCTCATCTGCTTTCGTGTGGATAATGACTACATTCGCTCCGCCCTCGGCCAGCTTGAGGGCCGTCGCCTTGCCTATTCCCCGGCTGCCGCCTGTGACAACCGCAGTTTTGTTACTGAACATAGATTAACCGATCCTTTCTACAGCTTCTCTGAAGGATTCAGCGCTGTTGACGCTGATAACGGTAACGTCCTTCGATATTCTGGTTACCATCTTGGCCAGGGCATTTCCCGGACCTACTTCAACGAAGGTGTCCACACCCGCCTCTATCATGTTGCGGATCTCGTTCTTCCATCTTACAGGGTTCGAAATCTGCTTGACGAGCATGTCTCTGTAATCTCCCTCGTAAGCCTTCGAGGTGTAATTTGAATATGCCGGAATCTCCGTCTCACTGATTTCCGCAGACTCGAGAACTCCTGCAAAACCCTCAGCGGCCTCAGCCATAAACGGGGAGTGGAATGCTCCGCTCACCTGGAGAACTCTAGGCAGTCCTCCTTCAGCCTTGACAGCCTGGTTGAACTCGCCCAGCTCATCCTTGACTCCTGCCACCGAAACCTGTCCGTCGCAGTTGAAGTTGACAGGATAAACCTGATTGTATCTGCCGCAGATTTCCTCAACCTTCTCGTCACTCAGCTTCAGAACCGCTGTCATTCCTGTCTCGCAGGCCTCGGAAGCCGTCTGCATGAGAGCGCCTCTCTCGCTTACCAGTCTCAAGCCCTCCTCGAAGGTGAACGCTCCCGCAAAAGCCAGAGCTGCCAGCTCTCCCAGTGAATATCCGGCTACCATGTCCGCCTTGACGCCTGCTTCTCTCAAAGCTTCCGCCACCGCGTAATCCATAGTGTATATGCAAGGCTGTGTGTTCTTCGTCTCCTTGAGTGTGGCCTCGTCAGCCTCGAAGCACTGCCATGATGTTTTCTCTCTTACCTTGTCAGCTCTGTCAAACACCTGAGCTGCCGCCGGGATGTTGTCATAGAGGTCCTTGCCCATTCCCGGCTTCTGTGCGCCCTGTCCGGCGAAAATAAATGCTGTCTTTCCCATTATTACCTCCACTTGTCCATTCCTGAAAGAACTCTGTCCGCGTCCTCCATAAGGTCTCTGATTATTTCGCTGCAGCTTTCTTCCTTATTTACCATGGCGGCAATCTGTCCCGCCAGGAAGCAGCCTTCCTTCTCGTCGCCGTCCACAACGGCCATGCGAAGTCTTCCTGCCGCGAACCGATCCAGTTCCTCGTTTGATATATCTGTGTATTCAATCTTGCTGTACTCTCTGGCGAACTGGTTTCTGATGCTTCTTACCGGATGTCCCAGTCTACGGCCTGTTACCATGGTTGCCGTGTCTCCGGCCTTGAGCACTTTCTTCTTGTAGTTTTCGTGAATGTTGCACTCTGTAGCGGAGAGGAATCTTGTTCCCAGCTGTACAGCCTCTGCTCCCAGAGCCAGTGCCGCTGCAATTCCTCTGCCGTCGGCTATGCCGCCTGCTGCGATTACAGGAATATCTACTGCATCACATACCTGCGGCACCAGTGCCATAGTTGTAAGCTCTCCGATGTGACCGCCGCTCTCGCCGCCTTCCGCGATGACAGCCTCGGCTCCGTTTCTCTCTGCCAGCTTGGCGAAGGCTACGGATGGAACTACAGGGATAACCTTGATTCCCGCTTCCTTCCAGAGCTTCATATATTTGGCCGGGTTTCCTGCTCCCGTTGTTATTACCTTTATCTTCTCTTCGGCAGCTACCTGTGCCACCTCATCTGCAAATGGACTCAGAAGCATAATGTTAAGGCCAAAGGGTTTGTCGGTTAACTCTTTGGCCTTGGTGATCTGCTCTCTGACGTAATTACCATCTGCGTTGCCTGCTGCTATGATTCCAAGGCCTCCGGCGTTCGATACGGCTGCCGCAAGTTGAGCATCTGCAATCCAGGCCATTCCTCCCTGAAATACCGGGTATTCGATTCCCAGCATCTCAGCAATTCTTCCTTTTTTCATGGTTTTCCGTCCTTTATTCTATTATGATTGTTTCCGGTTTTCGTGAAACTAGTTCATCTTCTCCTCAACAAACTTAACGAGCTCATCGATAGTCTGGAGATCTCTGTCAAGATCCAGCTGAACATTCAGGCTCTCTTCGAGCTTCATAACCAGCTCAACAGCATCCAGTGAATCGATTCCCAGTGATTCGAAAGTTGAATCAAGCTTGATTTCGTCCTTGTCACAGTCCAGGTGTTCTGCTACGATTTCTGCAATCTGATCAAATAACATGTTACTCTCCTTTTTTTAATACTTAAATCTTTAATTAATTACGTTTTCTAATTGTTAGCCTATCTAACTATTGGGTAGTATAATATATTTCACTACTCATGTCAACACAAAAAAGCAACCTTACCGGCTGCCTATTATTCCTCTTATAAAATCGTATACGTCCTTCTCTTCTATGTGCATGACACAGGATATTTCGTCCTCGAGGAGTCTCTCCGCTGTCTTCAATGCATTTGAGTCTGTAACCGGGAGCTTCTTCCCCGCATCCATCAGGGATTCCTTCCGTTTATGAAGACAGTACACCATGCTGAGAAGCTTGCCGCTGACGCCTTCTCCGATAATATCGTGGAATTCATCAGCACGCTCCCTGCGGTTGTCATTCCATGACATTTCATCAATCTGTGTAGTGCTTATCATACTCCTGAGCTGATCCTCATTCATAACATCTCTCATCCTCGAAACGAGTCTGCTGTTGTTAACAGGAACAAACACCTTCGAAGCATCATCTCTGATGGTCTTGAGTATGTAATACATCTCCGGAGCCATGTCCGGCATAAGCTTCATCTTCTTTATCTCATCTACAACACATACCCCATTAGCCCCGTAGGCTACCAGCTGCCCCTCTCTGAACTGCAGCTCACTCATTACTATTCCTTCTTTCTATCGCGCTATTCACAGTAGTTGTCCGTATGTATTATAGCAGATTTTCGAGAAATTTTCAATTTCACGATTTTTGAAGAATTCTGCACCTCCATCCCCCGGTGAACGGATGGCTTGTATGTATCTATTTCAGAGGTTTTCTTCATTTTTGGATACATACAGGCTGTGGACTGTATGGGCTATGTATCTATATTTTCGATTTCCTACCAAAATAGATACAATCCCGTCGGATTTCAATGTCGATGTGTATCTAATTATACAGTTTTAGCTGATAAACACCCTTGAAATCGGGATTTATTTATCTATATTTCCTGTTTTCGAAGAAAATAGATACTTTCCGCTCTTCGAAGTTAGGTGGACTGTATCTATTTCTCTTCATTTCTTCAAATTTAGATACATACGCCCCGGCATCATTCACAGATACTCCAGCAACTCCTCCCGCTCTTCATCGGTCAGCTTCATCTTCTCGCTGACTTTGAGAAAGTTCTCGCGGGACATGAGAAACTCGCTGTCGGTGCAGAGGCGTGTGAAATCATCCTTGCTTATTCCCGACTGGGAGAAGGTTATCTCTCCGCTGAGGATTTTGCGGTCGTATATTCTCAGAAGTTTCCTTGAAAATGTCACTGTGTGTCCTCCTTCTTCTCCTCTCCTCCTTCGCCGCGTATGGCCATGACCGTCACGGATGCCATGATCAGCAGTCCTCCGGCTATCTGGATTCCGCTGAGCATGTTGCCGAATATGAAGAAGGAGAATATTACCGCCGTGAGAGGCAGCACGTTCTCGAATATGGATACCATGGTCACGGACAGCTTGCCTATGGCGTAGATATAGGCGAATTCACCGCCTATTATGCATACGAAGGCAGTCGCAACTATTATAACCATGCACATCGGAGTGATGTTGATGCTCCCCGGCTCCGTGGTGAATATGGCCACAGGGACGGATACTATAGAGCTTGATACGAAAAGCCCGCACAGCAGCGTAGGCAGATCGTACTTATCGTAGAGAGGCTTCACATATATGATGTAGAAGGCCCAGAGAAGAGCCGCTATAATCATGGCTATGAAACCCTTCATGTTGATTCCCATAGATTCTCCCGACACGAGAAGATACACGCCGCCGATGGATGCCAGTACGCAGACCACCTTGAGAGGCGTTATTCTGTTGCCGAAGAATATCCTGTCTCCTATCATGCCGAAGATAGGAACCGTCGCCATTATGAGGGAGGAGAAGGATGCCGATGTCAGACCCGTGCCGTAGCTCTCAATGGAGAAATAGATTGAGAAACCTATTCCTCCCGCTATGAACACACGCGGCCAGTCGGCCCGTTTAATGTGCATGCCGCCCTTCTTTACCAGACACCAGATGAGCAGCACTGCCGCACCTATGAACGCCCTCATCATAGTGAGAACAGGCGCAGGCATGTAATCCATAAGATACTCAATGGCTATGAAGTCGAACCCCCAGATAAAGTTGACGCCTATTATTGCCAGCAGGGGTCCTTTCCTGGAAGCCTTAGTCAATTCTTTCACTCTCCTCGATTATGATTTCCGTTGTAACAGAGTATTTTTCCTTAAGAGTTCCCATCTCCATGAAGTGGTCGCTGGTGCAGTGAACCCTCTGATGCTCCCTGGTCTCCCACTGCTCCAGAAGGAAGAGCTGATTGTCCGATTCAGCCGGGAAGAAAAAGTCGTATCTTATGCAGCCGTCTTCCTTCCTGGACTTGCCGTCTATATTTCTCTCGTGCACCTCTCTGTAATATCCGTCTCTCGATTCCTTGTCGGGCATAGTGTATGTTACGTAAAAATTAGTCATCGTTTTCCTCCTTGATCTTCTGCAGCTCCTCGTCCTCCAGCTGCTTGTATGCTACTTTACCTACGAGAGTCTTAGGAAGACTCTCCCTGAATTCTATGTCATAAGGCATGGCGTACTTGGCCACCCGTTTTGACGCAAAAGCCATAAGCTCCTCTCTGAGGGCCTCTTCCTCCTTGCCGGTGACAGGCATTCCGCCCTTAGGCATCACGAACACCTTAACCTTCTGCATCTTGTAGTCGTCAGGCACACCTATGACGCAGCTCATCTGAACCTTCGGATGGGCATCGAATATGTTTTCCATCTGAGCCGGATAAATATTGTATCCGGATGAAATTATCATTCTCTTGATACGTCCTCTGAAGAAGATGAACCCGTCATCGTCCATCATTCCCAGATCGCCGGTGTATACCCATGTTAGGCCGTCCTCATGCTTTCTCAGTGTGGCCGCAGTCTCCTCAGGCATGTCCAGATATTCCTTCATAACCGTAGGACCCGCTATGAGAATCTCGCCTTCCTCGCCCGGCGGAAGCTCTCTGTCCGTTCCCGGCTCCACAATCTTGTAGTATGTGTCCGGGAAAGGAATTCCTATGCTTCCCTCCTTGTGGAGCGACGGAGGCGTCAGGCAGGATGCGGTTACACACTCAGTGGTGCCGTATCCTTCTCTTATCTGAACCGCCGACTTATGGTCATAAAGGAAGGAATCACACTTTTTCTTCAGCTCCACCGACAGGGAGTCGCCTCCCGAGAACACGCCCTTCAGGCAGGACAGATCCGCCTTCTCCATGTTCTTCAGTCTGAGCAGAGCCTCATACAGAGTAGGCACGCCCGCGATAAAATTACACCTGTTCTTTACAAGAAGCTTGCTGTAGCTCTTAGGTGTGAACCTTGGCACGAGAATGCATCTGCCGCCCTGTGCAAGCATGGTGTGAACGCAGACTCCCAGTCCGAAGCCGTGAAACAGCGGCATGGCGGCCAGCATCTTGTCTCCCGGTCTGAACATCGGATTCGCCGCCACAACCTGCTCACTGAGAGCATTGAAGTTGAGATTGGTGAGAACTATTCCCTTGGTTTTTCCCGTGGTTCCTCCCGAATAGAGAATCACCGCCGGATCGTCAGCCTGTCTCTTCACAGCGAAGTTATATGAGCAGGCTGTTCCCAGCTTCATGAACTGGTCCCACTGTATAACGGGAGCATCCTTGGGAATCTTCTCTATCTTTCTTCCCTCGGTGAGCATGTATCCCGTTCTTATCTTCTTGCTCAGCTCATCCTTGATGCTGGCCAGAATGATATTGACCACACCCGTGTTCTCTCTTATCGCCTCGAACTTGTGATAGAACTGATCCAGAGTCACCACGGACACGCTCTTCGACATATTGAGATACTCCTCAATCTCCTTCTCCGCGGACAGCGGATGTATCATATTGGCTATGGCACCTACTGCGTTTATCGCGTAGAGCATGTATATGGCCTGAGGACAATTCGGCATTGCCACGGTTATCCTGTCCCCCTCACGTATGCCCGTAGTTCTCAGAGCTCTGGCGCACATGTCTATCTTTTCTTTCATCCTCTTGTAGGTCACATGCCTGCCCATGAAATCAAAGGCTATATGGTTGGGATACCTGATGGCAATTTCGGCAACCTTCTCATACATTGTGCCACCGAAGTATTCCAGATGACGCGGTATTTCTCCCACATGGTCAAACCAGGGCGTCTTCACTCCCTCAGGAACAGGGAATGTTATCCTGTTCTCAGTCTCATTGTATTTCATAACGGATTTCATAGTTTCTCACCTCTCAGTACTCGACTTCCTCATCAAGCGGTCTGTCCAGAAGCCATGGGTTTTCCAGAAGCTTCTTGATCAGTCTCACGGATTTGGAATAGTAGTATCCGTCTGCTATTCTCTCGTCTATTGTGATGCCCAGATCTATGGACTCCCTCATCTCATAGGTTCCGTCCTCACTGAACACAGGTCTTGTCGCCTTCTCTCCCAGAATGACGAAGAGAGAATTCGTTCCCCAGTTTGTCAGATGGTGATATCCGCTCCTCAGTTTAATCGATCCCAGATTTGAAAGCACCGCCGTGCAGTAGTAAGGATCCGATTCAATGAAGGCCGCCGGCACCTTGCCGTGAACATCCAGCTTCCTGCATACCCAGGCCACGAACCTCACCAGGAAGAAAGGCAGTCTGCAGACTATGTCCATGCTCTTGGACGAACCGTCCAGGGAATCCCCTCTGCAGCTGTAGACCTGCTCCTTTATCTTGTTGTGAATGCTCTCCAGGTTGTCTCCCTCCTCGGCTCTGACAACCGCCAGCCCTTCGCCGCCGGAATCGCTGAATTTCTTCTTGACGATGAAGGCCGCCGTTATATCCTTACGGCTGTATATCCGCTTGTTGGCTATGAACCAGTTGAGCTTCGGCCTCAGCTTCACCGTCTTGAGGATTGCCGTCACAACCACATGAAATATCGTGTAGCGGAATTCATCCTCACCCTGCAGGCTTCCGTTCTTCTCCTCCAGATATCTGTTGATAGCGGTCAAATCGATTCGTTCCGATATATATGCTTCGTTGTCGCATCTGCCGGGATAGAGCAAAGGCATTATCATATGCATAGGGTCAAGTTTCCTGACCAGCTCGGCGTCTCTGCGTCCCATGTATTTCTCCTCTCCTATTTTTTGTCAGTCGTTCTCGGACAGTATATCAAAATTCCGTATTAAAATCAAAAAACACATTGACACCCGAGGGATAAATGAACATACTTAAACTATGTTTATCACGATTCTACTGAAAATATTAAGCATATTTCTCATAGTGGCCATAGGCATAGCGGCATCAAAATTCAAGCTGGTGCCGGGAGACTGCCTGGGAACCCTGAACAGCTTCGTTCTCAATATAGCCGTGCCGTGCATGGTGCTTCAGAGCATGCAGAGAGACGAAATCAAAGGCTACATGACCAATGATATAATCTGGTCCCTTGCGGCCTTTGCAATAGTAACCCTGCTTGTACTACTCCTCTCCAGCCTGATAATCAAACCCGTCAAGGCTGTCAAAGAGGCGGACAAGGGAATCTACAGGCTGCAGCTGGCCTTCACCAACTGCGGATTCATGGGCTACCCTCTCGTAACGGTAATACTGGGCAAGTACGCCCTCTTCCTGGCCATAATAATGAACATAGTCTTCACGACACTCCTCTACTCCGTGGGTATATTCACTCTGGAGCATCAGCGTGGCGAGAAAATCGTCATCATGAAGATTATAGGACAGATGCTCACTCTGCCTTTTATTTCCTCTATCGCAGGAATAATCATATTCGCCACGGGTTATCATTTCCCTGCATTCATCAACGACAGTCTCGAGCTTATGGCGGCAACGCTGTCGCCTATGGCCATGTTCGTCGTGGGAGTTAACCTGAGCCGTGCCAGACTCAAGGATATATTCACTCTGAGAAATCTGGTGCTCTGCATTCTTTCCCTGGTGGTCGTACCGGCTCTCACACTGGCTGTGGACCTCATCCTGCCTGTAAGCAAGGCTGTTCTCACCACTCACGTATTTCTCATGGCAATGCCGTCTCCGGCAGTCGTGACCATACTCTGCCACAGGTACAGAAAAAACGCCCTCCTGGCATCGGAAGGCGTTGCTGCTACCACATTTCTTTCACTGGGAACATTGTCCCTGTGGGCATTTTTGCTGACTAATGTTTTCCTGTAGGACAACCGCTCAGGCCTGTGCCTAGTTTCTGTTGTCCTCCTCGTATCTCTTTATCTTGTGGGAGGTTGTCTTGTCGAATTCTCTGAATCTGACAACCACCTTGCTTATCTTCTTGAAGGAAGGTATCGTTTCATTGATAATATCAATCTCATGTGCGATGAGCTTCTCGACGTCGCTGACGCTGTGGCCCGTGCCCAGTCTCCTGTCCAGTTCCTCCTTGTCAGGCTTGACCGTCACGGCAATCTGCTTGTTCTGACCGTTCTCGTCATTTACCGGCCATACGTAGCATTCCTCCACCAGATCGCTTATGCTCACCAGGTACTCCAGCTCCTCCGGATACACGTTCTTGCCGTTCGGAGTAATTATGACGTTCTTCTTTCTTCCCGTTATGTAGATATATCCGTCATCGTCCACATAACCCAGATCTCCCGTATGGAACCATCCGTCAACTATAGTTGAAGCCGTCTCCTCCGGATTCTCGTAATATCCCAGCATCACGTTGTCACCTCTGATGCAGATTTCTCCGATGCCGTCCTCTCCCGCATCTTCGATCTTCACTTCATCCATAGGCAGGACATGTCCCACGGAGCTGTTCTTGATATACTTCTTCTTTCCCGGTGTCAGCGCCGCCATCGGCGAGCACTCGGTGAGTCCGTATCCCTGTATTGCCAGGAATCCCAGATCGTTGAAGAACTCGAGAATCTGAGGGTCTATGGCCGCTCCTCCCGAAATTATAACGCGCAGTCTGCCGCCGAAAACAGCAGTTATGTCCTTGAGAAGAAATCCCAGGGGATTCCTGCCTGTGAAGGACAGCACCTTGGATGCTGCCAGAAGTCCTCTGACAGCCTTCTCCTTGCCCTGCTTGCGTATATTCTTCCAGATTGCCCCGTAGAGCTTCTCGAATATGAGCGGAACGCCCAGGAAAATCGTCGGCTTCAGCTCCTTCAGATTCTTCTGCAGGTATTTGAGTCCCTGACAGTATCCTATGGATGCTCCCCTGTAGAGAGGCATGAGAAAGCCGCATGTGCATTCATATGTATGGTGTATAGGAAGCACGCTGAAGAAGAGATCCGTCTCCTTCACCTCCAGATAATGAGGCGCACTCATAAGGTTGCAGCATATGTTCCTGTTGGAGAGCATTACCCCCTTGGAAGCTCCCGTGGTTCCCGATGTGAAGAGAAGCACAGCCATCTCATCGACATCTATCTCAATATCACTGTATTCAGTGCTGCCGTCCTCTATGAGCCTGCGTCCTTCCTCAATGAGGCTTGTGATTGAAGTCATGCCTTCGCCCGGATTGCCTTCGGTCATTTCAACGAGCATAAGCTCCTTCTCCCCGCCTGCGGCGCCGAACATCTTCTCGAACTTAGGTGAGAAGAATACACACGAAGCTCCCGAATTCTCGATACAGCCCATAATGTCATTCTCGCCCAGCTCCTTGTCAATAGGCACAACCACACCTGCTCCGCATATTACAGCCAGATATGAAATCGCCCAGAAGTAGCTGTTCTCTCCTATTACGGCGACAGCCTCGCCCTTCTTGCCGGCAGCTATGAGCGCGGTCCCCAGAGCATTCACATCTTCAAGCACCTGCTTGTAGCTGATCTGTCTGTATTCCTCGTCGCCCTTGAATTTCTGCCAGAAAGCCGTGTTGTCTCCATATGCCAGCACCGATGTCTCCAGCATTTCCTTAACCGTGTTTACAGGCCTGATGCTCCTGTCCACAATGTACTTGTCTCCGGACTCTCTGATGTCCCTGATAAAGTCATTGGCATATCCCGTTGTGTACTTCATATCCGTATTCCTTTCTGAAACAGCCAAATATAGCAGACTAGTTAACGAATTCTATCATGCAGCCGGTTAAAGTGTCAATAGGCTGCAATCCTTCATTTCAAAGGCCTGCAAACTTCCTCAAGCCAGTCTGCGGTTTCTCCTTCGAGAAGGGGTTTCACAACCTCGCAGACCCGGCTGTGATATTCATCTATGTATCGGATTTCATCATCTGTGAGCATGCCCATATCGATGGCATCCCGCTCGTAGGGACAGAGAGTCAGCGGTTCGAAAGCGAAGACTCCGTCTTTCTCCACACAGAGCAGTTCGTTCTCGATTCTTATGCCGAAATCTCCCTCTATATAAACTCCCGGCTCGTCCGTCGTTATCATTCCGGGAAGGATCCTGCTGCCTTTGCCCGAGGGGCTTATTAGGTTGGGACCTTCATGGACGCTGAGCATGTGCCCCACACCGTGCCCCGTCCCGTGGCGGTAATCGTATCCCAGCTCACGGATAGGACCTCTGGCCTTCTCGTCCAGCTCGCTGCCGTCCTCATCGGTGAACTCAGTCAGAGCCAGGGCGATATGGCCCTTGAGCACCGCCGTGTATGCACGCTTTCGCTCCGCTGAAACCTCGCCAATGGCAACGGTTCTCGTTATATCTGTGGTCCCGTCGGGATACTGTCCTCCCGAATCCACGAGAAGCAGTCCGTCTCCGTCAACAGCCCTGCAGTTATCTTCCGAAGGCGTGTAGTGTATAATTGCGCCGTTCTCCTCGAAGGCGGCTATCGTGGTGAAGCTCACATCTCGGGCGCCTCGCTTATACCGCAGATTGTCAACCATGCGGCTGACGGTCATTTCCGTGGCATCTGCCGGCAGCTTCCCCGTCTTAATCGTGCAGAGGAACTCCGCCATGGCAGCACCGTCCCTGATATGTGCCCGGCGCGTAGCTTCGATTTCAGCCGGATTCTTAACCGCCTTCAGCTTCTCCACAGGACCCGGCATCAGTATCGCCTCGACGGATTCATGGAGTGCCCCGTAGGCGGCACAGGAAACGGAGTCATCGGACATGATTATCCTGCAGCTTCTGAGCTCCCCCAGCCTCCTGTATATCTCATCGGCGCCGTCCTTCAGAAGAAAGAGCTCCTCTCCTTCCATGGATACAAGCGCAAAGGCATAAAACACAGGTGTGCACGGTATGTCGCTTCCTCTCATGTTAAAGAGCCAGGCCACTTCCTCAGGCTTGTTGACCAGGAGATAATCGGCTCCCGTCTGCCTCATCTCATCTCTCACCAGGGTCAGCTTGGATTCACTCGTCTCTCCGGTAACGCTGATATCTATGCTGTACACAGGCGAGGTCTCAAGAGGCGGTCTGTCATTCCATATCCGGCCAACCAAATCCTTGTCCGTAATGAGGTTCACGCTCTTCTCAAGTCTTGCCGCAGTCCTGCGGGGCATTGTGCGTCCGTCGAATCCCACAGTGCTTCCGGCCGGCATGCTCTCAATATGTTCCTCCAGAGACGGAACGCCCTCGATTCCGGATTTCATAAGCTCAATCCCGCTGCCCTCCAGCTGCCGGTCCGCCTGGATGAAATACCTGCCGTCGGTCCACAGGCGGGCCTCCTCAAGCTCCACCAGCAGAGTCCCTGCCGATCCTGTGAATCCGGACATGTACTCCCGGCATCTGAAGTGCTCGCTCACATATTCGCTTCCGTTATAGTCAGATGAGGGTATGATGTAAGCATCCATACCCTCTCTCTTCATTTCATTTCTCAGTCTGTCAAGTTTAGATATCATAATACACTTTCTCAAGATTAATCGTGGACATATTCTACCACAAAGGCCGCAATAATAACAGAGGCCGCCGCGTAATGCGACAGCCTCTTCGTCTGTAATCAGCCTATAGCGCCTCCGCAGTATTCACACTTGCCCTGGGCGTCCGGTGTGGTAGTGGCACCGCAGTACGGGCAGCGAACGGCGGTCTTCGGTCTGGCCGCCTCTTCAACAGCCGCTCTCCTGTCGCTCCTTATGGAGCCGAGGACTTCCTTGATCTCCTCGCATACTCTCTCAGCCTGTCTGTATTCAGGTGAGTACTGCTCAACATCGTCGCTCTCAACCATGATGGTCATCTGAGTGAACCACGGTGAATTTACATTGAGTATAACCTTGAAATCATAAGTTTTCCTGTATCTCGGAGGATCGTAACTGATGTTCTCTCCGTCCGGGCCTTCTCTGTAGATTTCATGCTGAGATTCCTCGATTACCGTATCACAGCCTGTAATCTGTGAGAATTCCAGAATATCAGGATTGTTATCCCGGAAGTTTTTGAACCTGCTCACGAGAAACTCACCCTTGTCCTCGTCCAGATACACCTTGGTTTCAAGACCCAGCACACGCGTCGGATTAAAGTCCGCAACCTTCTTCTCATTGTCTTCCCTGTATGCCAGATGCTCCTTCATCTCCTCCACAGTATATCCCTTCCTGCCTGTAAGCCAGGGACTGATCTTCTTCGCACACTTCTTGCACATATTGCCGTCCTCAAGCTTCCTGTTCCCCAGAAGTCCTATCTTCTCACCGCAGAAATCGCAATACTTCTTGTCGAATAAACCCATATCAGCCCTCCTGTTATCTTACTGTCTCTCAAAATTCAGTGTCACTCCGTCGTAATCGAGTGTGGCTGTATCACCGTCCGCAACGAAATCGAATTCCTCTTCAACATTGAAGCCATTGTCAGTCTCCGTCCATTTGCCGGATTCCTCATCTCCGTCGAGAACAACAGTGCATGTTCCGTCATCTTCAAGACTGATTGAGAACTCACTGCCGAAAACGTCTTCTACCGACATCTCGATGCCCGAATACTCAGCAGTTACGGCAACCCACTTGCCCAGGTAAGGGCTTGATGACATGTCTTCTCCTCCGCATGCCGTGAATGCCAGTACCATTACCATAGCAGCGACAACTACAGCCAGCTTCTTCATTACCTTTTTCATAAATTCCTCCTCATATTAAACAGCTATATTTTATTTAACATCATTGTCATCAAATATATCTCCGCACTCAGGGCAGAACTTCGGCGGGTGCTCCGGATCCTCCGGCTCCCATCCGCACTTATCGCACTTGTAGAGTCTGGCGCCTTCAGGCTTTTTGGCTCCGCATTCGCTGCAGAATCTTCCCTTGTTAACGGCTCCGCAGCTGCAGGTCCAGCCCACCTTCTCAGCAGGTCTCGGCGCTCCGCACTCGGTGCAGAACTTGCCTGTAGCCATATTACCGCACTGACACTTCCACGCATCAGGTGATACGGCTGCTGCTCCGCCGGCTGCCGGCTGCTGAGGCGCGGCCTGCTGATTCTGCTGACCCATAGCGTAGAGATTTTGCGTATTCACAGCTCCTCCGGCCTGGTTGGCCATGCCCAGTCCCATGAATCCCATCATGGCGCCGCCTTCGTTGGCAGCTGCAGCTTCCATAGCACTCGCCTGAGCGCCCACCAGAGTTGCCGCAGCCATAGTAGGATCCTTCATAACCGCCGCTCTCTGGAGCTCCTTGATCATCTTCTCATCCTCTTCAGATGCTGTGAGCGAATTTACACCGAAGGACACGATCTGCAGTCCTCTCAGCTCCGTCCACTTCTTCGAGAGAACCTCATTGAGAGCGTCCGCCAGCTCCATGGTGTGCCCCGGTATGGCGCTGTATCTTATGCCCAGCTCGGAAATCTTAGCGAAAGCCGGCTGCAGCGCAGTGAGAAGCTCCGACTTGAGCTGACTGTCTATCTGCTCTCTGCTGTAATCCTCGTCAGCATTACCGCACACATTCACATAGAAGAGCATCGGATTCACAATCTTGTATGAATACTCTCCGTTACATCTGATGGCGATGTCGATATCAAGACCGATATTCCTGTCCACAACTCTGAACGGTACAGGGTTGGCCGTTCCGTACTTATTGCCTATGATCTCCTTCGTGTTGAAGTAGTAGATTCTCTGATCTCTGCCTACTCCGCCGCCGAACTTGAATCTCTCCCAGGCATCCTTTGCTGCGCCCTTCAGGCTCTCTTTCAGGTCTCCGGCGAAGATTGACGGTGTGGCTTCGCTGTCGTAGGTGAATACACCCGGTTCAGCGCAAAGCTCCACAACCTTGCCCTGTTCCACAATCATCATGCACTGTCCGTCTGCCACGGCTATTCCGGAGCCGTTGGAAATAATATTGTCTTCCCCTTTTTTGTTCGAAGAACGGCCGGATCCTTTCTTCTTTCCTTTGACAACGAGTACATCACTGTCGATGGCGTCACAGTAAAAATAGTCCTTCCACTGATCCGCCAGAGTTCCGCCTATAGCTCCTGCTGCTGCTTTAATAAGTCCCATTGTTTTCTCCTCTTATTTATCTTCTGAACAAACTTTTTAATATGCTTTTGCCCATGCTTTTGGCCGTGGCTGCTCCCGATACTGCAGACACCGCACGCTTCACCCCTCCGGATTTGCCCGGCATTCCCGGCGCTCCGGGAGCCGCTCCCGCGCTCGCCGCCAGGGTTTTGCTCAGTTTACCTGTGTTATCGATAAGCTCCGAAGGATCCTTTCTCACACCTGGTCGCCTGTTTCTCATGAAGTATCTGATCCCGCTGTTGAGCTCCTCGGCCAGGGCCATATACTCTTCGTCTATCTCCGGATGTGCCGCGAAATCCACCGGTTCGTAGTATGGATAAGGCTGCGGCGTCAGGAGTATCTCCTCCATGCTCCTATCCGAGAGTATCTCCTCGAAGAGCATATACCTTATTGCCCTGATGTTATCCGGATGCATTACCTTCTTGATTCTCCACAGCTCATCCAGACCCTGAGGATTGAGAAGAGAAATCCGATAAAACGGCGTGTTCTCAATATCATCGAAGGTTATTCCCATATCCTCGCTCAGGAATCTGTAGTACTGCCTCGTCTGCTTCCTGGTCACTGCCATGGCCTTGACTGTGGATGCCGGATCTCCTGTCCCCTCTCTGAGAAGCCGCTTGGCATGAGCCCAGGAGAACATGAGAGACATGAAAGTCGTCATCATCTCAACCTTCAGCTTCAGCTGCACCGCCAGATCGTCGCATGAGGCCTTTGCAACCTCCCCCATATAGGTAATCTCTTCGGTGCAGGTGGCGCCTGCGTATGCCCCCACCGAAACCTTGATCGCCGCAGATGTAACCTCATAATTGGGGTCCGCCGCCTCCAGGAAGTCCTCGGCAACAGCCTTGTAATCCGCCGTAACCGTGTTGAGTATTAGATGTTCACGCTCGATTATGAGCTGAGCCTCCATAATATCATCCGTGCGGTTCTCCACATTGAAGAGCTCCATATATGCCTTGTCCGTGAGCTCCCGCCTGTTCGGCTTCACCGCATTCTCATAAACAAGTCTGTATGAATCCAGAAACTCATGGACTGTAGGAAGCTTTTGCTCACTGACGTAATCATTATTTCTGTTTATGACCGCCATGTACAGCCGGTTGTACTCATCTCGCAGGCCGCTGTCACCCATAACGTCCATAGAACCCGGGTTCGACTCCGCAAAATCCACAAGTCTCCTCTCGATGTCTCTGACGCTTTCGAGAAGCCTGTCTTCAGGCTGTCATTCATAGAGAGCGTTCATGTAGGCGTCAATGGTGTATCTGATATTGATATCCATCAGAGCTTCACCTCCTTCAGCGCTATGAAATCATAGCCTTCAGGCGCATCCGACGGCACCGCCACACATGATGCCCGCATCCATTTCTCGCATTTTCCCGCGGCCATTATCATGTCTCTGTTTGAAGCTGCCCATCTTCCCAGGCGTTCCTGCTCCTCCGCCGGATTGCTCATATCATCATATTCATATGCGCCGCGGGAGAACTCATGAATGAAATCGATAAACCTGTCCATTCCCTTGTCTGTCATCATGGTCAGCTGCCTGTAAGCTCTCTGTGCCGCAAGTTCGTCGAAGGAGACTCCCATGCTGTCCAGTTCTCTCAGGGCGTCTCTCATATCTTCGGCAGCCCTCTTCCTGTGATCGCTCTGGGGATTGCCGGCAATTTCGAAATACCCGGAGAAAATCCTGCCGAAGAGTTCCTTTCTCCTCGCATATACCGCAGACTTCTCAGCGGCCAGATTGAGATCGTCAATCCATTCCTGAGAGAAAGCGTAGGAATTGCCTCTCTCCTTGTATTTTCTCAGTCTCTCTCTGTGCACCTGAGCCACATCATCATAACCGACTTCCTCTGCCGCTCTGATTCTGAGCCGGATATCATCCGTTATCATTGCTATGCTCGCACCTTCGTAATACTCCGTGTTTCGCATAGCAGCAGTGGCTTCCTCCAGGGTTTCAAACTGCTGCTCCTCGAGCCAGTCAGCCGCCCTCTCATAATATTCCTTCTGATTTGGTGCGAGCTTATCGCTGAAGTTTGATGCCTTCAGACGGTAGAGCTCCACCGCTTTCGCAGGTCCCTTTGCCAAATCTATCACCTCACTTCACAATAACTTCTCCAGGACGTGGTTCATCTCCGACATCCAGGATAAGCCATGCACTGCTCCCCTCCACAGCAACGCTGTCGTGAAGGTTTGCCTTGAGCGCCACATTGAAGTTCTCCGCCGTGTCACAAGGAATCACGTCGAGCAGAACAGCCTCTGTTCTTCCCCGCTCACTCCCCATGTGCACTGAATCCCCGGCGGTGAACTCTCCTGCCTCCACCGTTCCCCTGACTACAACTCTGTTCTTCAGAAGCCGTGCCTTCCTCAATCCCACTTCCAGAGGTTCCGGCGCTATAACGAAAACTTCCCCGATTACAAATCTGCTTCTCATTTTCATAGAAACCTCCCTGATTATTCTATTTCTTTTGACCTTAAATGTCACTGTCACTTGTGACAGAAAGAAATTAATATTGTATAATACGAAAAACGACAGGAGATTTTAATGAAACTACAGACTCGAAATTACAACGGTTCCATATACCTGATAGGCATTCTCCTTGCCGCTGCATACCTGCTTAGAATTCTGAGCTACATGGATATTCTCCCGGCTTTTGCAGGTATTCTGCGCAGTATTTTTCATGTCTGTGCCTTCGCACTCTGGGGAATCAGCGTGAAGCGCAGAGTTATACAGCCCAATGTTCAGCTGTACATGGTTTCCACAGCCGCTCTCATGGTTATGTGGATTCTCTTCAAAGCCCTCAAATACTATGTCATCTGGGATCAGACCGTCTCCAGATATCTCTGGTATCTCTACTACGGACCGATGCTTTTCATACCCGCCCTCGCGCTTATGACAGCGTTCATGATAGGACGTCCTTCGGACTACAGATTCCCGAGAAAATACGCTCTGATACCGGTTGTTACGGCAGTCCTCTTTCTCTCAGTACTGACCAACGACTTCCACCGGCTGGCCTTCAGTTTCGAAGGTGCCTACGGCCTCTGGGACAATAATGTCTACGACCGCGGAATACTCTACTTGTACTGTGTTCTGTGGATGCTTATCTGCGGTATCGCCTCCATAGTTGTTCTCACCGCCCGTTCCAGATTCAGCGGCAGCAGCAGGCTCTGCCTGATTCCTCTGATTCCTCTGGCTCTGGCCTCCCTCTATACAGTGGTATCACTGCTGGAGCTCAGCTTCGTCAAGCCGCTCATGGGAGATTTCAGCATGGTCTACTGTATTCTTTTCATGGCCGTTCTCGAGAGCTGCCTCCGGTGCGGCCTCATCCCGTGCAACGTCATGTATGAGGAGCTCTTCCGTTCCTCTGTCAATATGTCCGCGCAGATTACGGATAACGAATACAATATCCGATATTCCTCAATGGATGCCTGTCCTGTTCCCCGGGAGCTCATGGAGCGTGCTGCCGATTCAACCGTATTCACGGAGGACGGCAGACAGGTTCAGAACATGGCGATTAACGGCGGCCACGTCATCTGGCTTGAGGATCACAGAGAGCTCTTCACTCTCAAAAACAGGCTGCAGGATACCCACGATGAGCTTGAGGTCAGAAACGCCCTGCTCAAACTGGAATACGAGAAGGATAAGGAATACATCACTCTGCAGGAGAAGAACAGACTATACGATCTTCTCCACGGCAGCGTTATCGGGCAGCTGGATATGATAAACAGCCTCGTCAGCGATTACGAAACCGCAGAGGATCAGGGCACCAAGAGCCGGATTCTCTCCGAGCTCCTGTTTATCGGTGCATACATCAAGAGGCGAAAGGATCTGACTCTTTCGGCGGATTCCGCTTCTTCTCTTCACATAGGCAAGCTGAAGTCGGCTCTCCTGGAATCCCTGAAGGCCATGGAGCGCCTGGGAATCAGGGTCAGCCTCTTCATTTACCGTGATGACGACTATATCCCGGCCTCCCGGATGCTTGAAGCCTACGACTTCTTCGAAACTATAGCCGAGGACGCTCTGGATGAGGCTAAATACTTCACGGTGAGAATAAGCCCTGTTAAAGGGATTCTTCGTGTCAGCATCTTCAAAGATCACAGAGGGAATCTGGAGAAATTCATTTCTCGTTTTCCCGATATGTTCGCAGACATCGATTCCGACGGGACCTCAGTGGTTCTCCCTCTGAAAGGAGGTGAATCACGATGAGTGAGCTCTATTCACTGCACCCTCTGGGCAGCCAGCTTCTCGTAAGCATGCTGTTCATATCATCGGTTATTCAGGTCTGGAACATAATGTCCGGGTGGAATCTGCACCGCTGCAGATTCGTAATGATCGGCAACATCGCCCTGCTGGCAGCGGATCTTCTGTGCGTATGGCAGGCTACAGATTACGAGAATTCGGAATGCCCCGTGCTTCTCGTATCCTGCCTGTCTGTCCTGACCCTCCTGTGGGCCACAGGCGGAGTTCTCTATACCTATATTATCAAATCAGGCACACTGTCTCCGTCATCCATCAACGAAGCCACGGACGATCTGCCTACAGGCCTTTGCTTCACGGATCCCGAAGGGAGAATCGTTCTCTGCAACCATATAATGTCGGAGCTCACGGCGGCCTGCCTGGGACACTCCGCCCGCTCAAAGTCCGAGATAGACCGGATTCTGGCCGCGGCAGATGATGAAGGCATTGTCGATATATACCCGGCGACCGGCAGCAATATATACAGCCATCTCTGGAAATTCAAGCTCTACCCGCTCACTTCGCCGGAAGTTGAAGGGTATACGCAGATTGCCGCCTACGATGTGACGGAGCTGCGCGAGGGCATCAGGCTTCTGAACAGCGAGAACAAGGAGATGAAGATTGTAAACAAGGTGCTTTCACGCATGTACGACAGGCTGGCGGACAGAGTCAGAGAGCGGGAGACTCTTGACCTGAAAATGAGAATACATAATAATATAGGAACGAGTCTGATCAGAATAGGCGAGCTTATCGACGATAAAGGGTCCGACGTTACCGAGGAATCCCTTGAGGATATCGCCCGCCAGCTGGACATCCTCAAGGATGCCGTGGATTATCTGGTGGACGACTTCCGTGAGGGCTTCATCACTCTCAGGGACATGCAGTCTAAAGCCCGCAGTATGGGAGGCGAGCTGGTTATCATCGGTGAGTTCCCCGCCGACGAGAACGCGGACAGACTTCTGGCCTCTGCTGCCGGAGAGTGTATGACCAACTGCATAAGACACGCAGGCGGCAACCGGGTCAACCTGCGGATTAGCGAAGACGAGAGCTACATGCACGCCGAGTTCACCAACAACGGCACCCCGCCTCAGGAACCTGTTGTCGAAGGCGGCGGGCTGACCTCTCTTCGAAGGAAGGTTGAATCCGAAGGAGGCGGTCTCCTGATTCACACGGATCCTGTATTCAAGATGGAGCTGACACTCCCTAAACAAAGGAACAGAAAATGATAAACACAATCATAGTTGAAGACAATACATACATTCAGAATCATTTCGCCAACATGCTGTCTGCCGATGAACGTTTCAATGTTCTCGGCTGCTACAGGGATGCACTTGACGGCGAGACCGCCTGCCTGCGCGAAAGAGCGGATCTCGTTCTCATGGACGTGCAGACTCTTCACAACCATTCGGGGCTGGCCTCCGCCAGGCGTATCAGAGAGCAGTGCCCGCGCACCAAGGTAATCGTCGTCACCTCTCTCATCGACCCTGACATACTGGCCGAAGCCAGACGCGGCGGTGCCGACAGTCTCTGGTACAAAGACCACTGCGACTCGGACATAATGGAGGTTATAGAGCTGACACTGGCCGGCAAGAACATTTTTCCCGATACATCCCCTGCTGTTGAAATCAACGAAATGCTCTCCACCGATATTTCCCCGCGCCAGATAGAAATACTCCGCCGCTTCGTCTGCGGAATAACCTACGACGAAATCGCGGCGGATCTGAAGCTTACCAAGCGCGGCGTGCGCTGGAATCTCGACCAGATTGTGGAAAAAGGCGGCTTCGCCAACAAGCACGAGCTCATCGCCGCCGTTATTGAAAGCAAGCTGATAGTTACTACGTTGAAGTGAGGAAGCTGCAGCTCGCATGCCATGCCGGGATTTTGCCATATAAAAAATTTTTTGCCCATTTTGACAAAACTCCTCATGTGTGAAATATCCCGGCAACGAAATCCCGATCTGCCGGCAGCCAGTCAACGCTGTCCAGTTCATCCTTAGCAAGCCATTTGGCCGCTGACGCTTCCCTTAGCACAAGCTCACCCGAGTCGTACTCACACCGAAAGCAGTCCATACTGAGATGAAAGTCCGGATAATCGTACTCGACAGTTTCAATCAGCTCTCCCACTGATATCTCAATTGCCAGTTCCTCTCGAATTTCACGTCTGAGAGCTTCTTCAGGAGTCTCTCCCGCTTCTATCTTGCCTCCGGGGAATTCCCACTTCCCCTTGAATTCTCCGTATCCCCTCTCGGTGGCAAATATTCTGTCGCCGTCGCATATGACCGCAGCGACTACTCTTATGGTTTTCATGATGTCCCCCTCTTCTATATCGCTATACTCTTATTTGCCTTAGGCAGCAGTTCTGCCGGCATTGGTTCGTGGAGGCTCCAGAGGAAGCTTACCGGCCTCTCGCCTTCATGGCTCACATAATCCGCATTGCCCAGGAATGTGAAGGCTGCCGTATATGTCCCGTTCTTCTTGAACTCTCTGACAAACAGGGATATATTGTCTCCGCCGGACTTGTGATTGATGTATCTCTGAATCTTGCCGCTCGACTGCCTGTCCTGACTCTGGCTCTGCCAGTGAAAGAGCTTGGCATTTATGGCGTAATCCTCATACATGGTCGATGGCAAGAATTCTTTCTCCGATTTATTCAGATTGATGAAGAAGGCATCCGTGTGCTTATCCTCGAACCTCTTGACTCCTTCGCGGAACTCTGGCGATTCTGTTTCGTTAAACAGCCCGAAGGCCGCCATGACCTGATTGGTATTGTAACGGCAATGCACCTCCAGCGGACACTCGAATGAATACTCGTTGTCCTTGGAAACGAAGCCTATATGATCTCTGTTGTACTTCAGAATCTGCAGCACTTCGTCCCTGAAGAAATCCTCGGCAAGAACCACTTCAATCCCCTCATCGATTGTGGCAAATCCGTTGTTAGCCGGCTTCTTCTTGAAGAAAGTGTAATAGAGCATGTTCCTCATAAGCCTCTCCTCTTCAGAGTTCACCGATGTATCGCCTTCTACATACTTTATCCAGTAGCTGAGCAGCTTAAGGGAATCCACATGAAACAGCCCGTTCAGCAGTCTGTTGTGCTTATCATCCACATCCCTCTCATCCTCTGTCAGCCCTGACCACTTCTTCAGCCGGTGCAGTGTCCTGCTGCCGTTGCTCCTGTAAAATTCATAGAGACTGAGATTGTATTCATTCAGGTAATTCTCCAGATTGAGCTCAAGTCCCGTATCTTCGGTGAAGGTCCTCACCCTCTCCGTAAGAACGGCCTTGCTGTTTACCGTCTGACTCAGATTCTCAAGAATATATTCCTTAGCGTATTTTTCCAGCTCGATGTAGCAGCCCCGCGGCAGGCCGGAAAAACCGTATTCCACCTGATTCTTCAGGGACTTGCGGCCTTTGCCCGCCATGGCCTCGAACTTCATGGCGTAGTTGTATTTCCTGTTCGCCTGCCCGACAAAATCCAGAACCGTCAGACAATCCTTGCCGGGATAAAGCCTCAGCCCTCTGCCCAGCTGCTGCAGGAATACGGTCGCACTCTCCGTCGGACGCAGAAACAATATCGTATCCACCGCCGGAATATCCACGCCTTCATTGTACAGATCAACCACGAAAATAAAGTTGATCTTCCCTTCCATCAGATTGGCCTTTGCATCGTCCCGGATATCATCCTCACTCCTTGAGGACAGAGCGATCGACGGCACACCGTGGCTGTTGAAGTAATCAGCCATGTATTCGGCATGAGCCACGCTGACGCAAAATCCCAGCCCCTTCACTCGGTTAACATCCGCCACATACTTCCTTACGCTGCTAAGAACCAATGCGCATCGCTTAGTGTCTGCCGTATATATGTTTTCAAGCTCGCGAACCTCGTATCTGCCTCGCGTCCACTTGCATTTTCTGTAATCCACATCATCTGTCACACCGAAATACTGGAAACTGCTGAGAAGATTTCTGTCTATCGCCTCTCCCAGCATGAGGCTGGAAGCAATACGTCCGTCGAAGTATTTCAGAATATCCTTGCCGTCAAGCCGGTCAGGTGTCGCCGTCAGTCCCAGGAGAATCTCCGGCTTGTAATGAGCCAGCAATCTCTGATATGAGTCGGCGGCGGCATGGTGAAACTCATCCACTATTATAAAATCGTAATAATCCTCAGCCGTCCACTCGGCCAGCCCGGCAGAATTGAAGGACTGGATACTTACGAAAAGGTGCTCAATGTCTCCCGGCTTTCGTCCGTCAACATAGAGCTCCCCGAAATTGAAATCGTTCAGAACTTCCCTGAATGTCTGAATGCTCTGCTGCAGGATCTCCTTTCTGTGGGCAACGAAAAGCAGCCGGGCGCCCTTATGCTCCGCAGCGAATCGTTTATAATCAAAGGCCGCAATCACGGTCTTGCCTACTCCCGTAGCTCCCACGAAGAGATTTCTGTAATGACCGTGAACCTCCCTCTCCGCCTGAAGCCTGTCCAGAATCTCCTGCTGATATGCGTACGGCCGTATTTCCATAACCAGTCTGTGATTGTCATCCCTCTGAGGTCTTCTCGTCAGCTCCTCCTTCAGTTTCTCATGGCATTCAGGATCCGCCGGATCGAAAAGCTCGAAGGAATCGTCGTTCCAGTAGCTCTCGAAGGCAACTTCGAACTTTTTCACTATATCGAAGGATTCCTTCTCCGTTACCTTCACATTCCATTCCAGCCCGCCTGTAAGTGCGGGATTGGACAGGTTTGAAGATCCGATATATGCCGTGGTGAAGCCCGTGTTTCTCCTGAACATGTAGGACTTGGCGTGCATTCTGGCATGCCCGGTCTCATAATTTATCTTCACTTCTGTGTTAGGCAGGTCAGCCAGCGCTGCGATGGCCTTGTAATCCGTCGCCTGAGTGTAGGTTGTGGCTATAACCCTGAGCGAAGTCCCCTCTCTGCCGGTGAACTCTCTCAATTCCGTAAGCAAAGGCCTTATGGCGCTCCACTTGATAAATGACACCAGCAGATCAATGGAATCTGAGGACAGGATTTCCTTCTTCAGTTCGGACAGCATGCTGGGTTCATTCCTTGATCCTGTGAAAAGAGAATTCTCAATAATTGAAGTTTCCGGTCTTATCACCTTGAGAGAGCTGATGCTTCTGGCTGAGTTCATTTTCTCGTAGAGCGAAGTCAGCACCTCACCTTTCTCGAGAATTACATTATCCTCGAAATCCGGTTCATCAGTCGCCTCTGCTATCTCTCCAATGATTTCATTACACAGGCGAATCTGGGCGATGAGCGACTCTTCCTCTCTGGATGACGGGTAACTGTCCCTCAGATACAGGAGCGCCTGGTTTATTACATATGATATGTATATTGTAAGAATCTTACGTGCATCCTCTGCATCCATCTTTTCCAGAGTGACATCGTATTTCTCCGGATCCAGCTGTGCCAGCTCCCCGCTGATTCTGTTGTTGACTATCTGTTCGTAAATACCGGATTTAAGCATATACTCTTCCTCACAAGTGATTGCAATAATATAAGCAATTATATCATGATTACATAAAAAAATAGATACATACCATTGACTGGCTGTATCTATTTTTCATGATTTCTAATGCCTACGCCTGCCTGAGCAGCTCCTTCAGGAAGTCATAGAAGCGCAGTATTGACGGTATGCTGGCTCTCTCCTGCGGAGAATGGAAGTATATGCAGTCCGGTCCTATGGATATGATATCCAGCTCCGGTTTCTTTTCCGCGAAGAATCCGCATTCGAGCCCTGCGTGGAGGGCGATGCAGTTCATCGTCTCTCCGCGAAGCTCGCCGTATACCTTTATCGCCAGCTCCTTCATCGCCGACTCGTCCTTGTACTCCCACGGAACGTATCCGTTGAAGTACCTCACCTCTGCACCGAGCAGCCCTGCCAGTGCATCGATAGTGGCGGCGATACTGTCCACCGTTGTCCGGTAGGCACCGCGGATTTCCGATGTCAGGCTGAGAACGTCTCCTTCAGTGGAGATTATCCCAATGTTATCCGAGCTTTCAACTGTGTTTTCGAAGCTGCCGTTCATGCTGACTATACCGTTAGGATAGAGACGCACTGCAGCAGCGATTTTAGCGAAGGATTCATCCGTGAGAGGCGGTGCAAAGTCCGCGTCACCAATGATAATATCCAGATCCGGCGCCACCGCACCGTATTCCCTGCGGAATGAAGCCTTTGCGCTGTTAACTGCTTCGACAGCAGCCTCACGACTCTCCGCCAGCACCACTGCGGATGCCTCACGAGGAATGGCCAGACGGTTTGTTCCGCCTGAGATTGAAACCACCTTGAAGGCCGGGTTTTCCAGAAGTCTGATGAGGAGAGTGATGGCATTTCCTCTGCCCCTGTGAATATCCTCGCCGGAGTGACCGCCCATAAGGCCCGTCACCGTTATTCTGTAAGCCTTTGCGTCTCCTGCAAAATCCGAACATCTCTCCAGTGGCATTGTGAATTCCACGCCGGTTCCCCCACAGCTGCCCGCGATGACTTCATTCTCACAGGCGTGATCCAGATTGATCATGCGGGTGGCCTTCAGAGTGCTTATGTCCACGTTCTCCGCGCCGGCGAAGGATGTCTCCTCCTCGACTGTGAAGACAACTTCCAGAGCCGGATGCTGCGCATCCTCATCCTCAAGAATCGCCATGGCCGCCGCCACACCGATTCCGTCATCGGCACCCAGTGAAGTGCCGCAGTCCGACATGAGCCAGTCCCCCTCCACCTTCAGCGCGATAGGATCACGAGAGAAATCGTGGCTGCTGTCGCTGTTTTTCTCGCAGACCATATCCATGTGTGCCTGGAGAATAACAGGATCACGGTCTTCGTACCCGTCAGTTGCAGGTTTGCGAATAATCAGATTCATATACTCGTCCTGAGTCACCTCGAAGCCCTTGCCGGCAGCCCATGCGGCGATATAGTCGCTGACCGCCTTCTCATTTCCCGACTCTCTCGGGTAAGTGTTCAGCTTCTCGAAAATCCTCAGAACTCTGTTTGTCATTATGTCTTTCATTTTAGTTATATCCTATCATTGAAGCTACAACCAGGAGTATGCATGCCAGAACGGCCCATATTACCCAGAGCTTCCACATGAACTTGAACCACTTGCCGTAAGGAACGTGACAGATTGCCAGAGCCGCCATAATCTCGCCGCTTGTAGGTGAGATTACGTTAGTGAAGGCATCACCGTACTGGAAGGCCAGAACCGCAGTCTGTCTCGTAACTCCGAGAACGTCTGCCAGCGGAGCCATAAACGGCATGGTGATTGCCGCCTGCCCGGATCCCGACGGAATCAGGAAATTGAGCACGTCCTGAAGAACGAACATTCCAACCGCTGCGACGGATGAGTGGAGCCCCTTCAGAGCCTCTCCCATAGCGTTGACAATCGTATCCATAATCTGAGCATCCTGGAGTATGGTAGTTGCCGCATAGCAAAGTCCTATGATCAGGCCGGCCCATACCAGATCCTTGGCACCTTCCGCGAAAGCATCTGCAGTTCTTCCCGGTCCCACACCGCCGATTATGGCGCAGATAATTCCCACGATGAGGAATATTGCTGACATCTCGTCGATGTAGAATCCCAGCTTGATAACCGAGAAAGCAGCGAATACGAAGCCGGCGAAGAATACTGCCAGAACCGCAGCCTGTCTGCCTGTCAGCTTGGCTATGTTATCCGTGCTGAAATCCATTTCGGCTCTGTACTTCTTGTCGATTTCGAAGTTATATGCCTTGCTCGGGTCTTTCTTGATTTTGTGAGCGTATATCATCATGTAGATAATGGTAGCTGTTACGAGAACCGCCCATCCGACTGTTCTAAATCCGATTCCGGAGAACATAGGAAGTCCGGCGATAGTCTGTGCAACACCTACGGAGAATGCCTGAGTCATACCGCCCGCATAACCTACGGCCGATGAGCAGAAGAGAAGTCCTACGGCCAGTATGGAGTCGAAGCCGCATCCCATGCAGACCATGTACATGAGCGGCAGGAAGGCCAGATACTCCTCACAGCATGCCGCTGTGGCTGAGATAAGTGAGAACACGATGAGGCAGATGGGAACGAGGATTACCTCTTTACCGGCCGTTGCCTTGATCATGTTGTTGATGCCCGCATGAAGAGCTCCTGTAGTCTCGACGATTTTGAACACACCGCCGAGAATCAGCAGGAAGAATATTATGTAAGCTGCATTCTGCAGTCCCTTGGTAAACGAAACGAAAACATCAAAAGGCGCTATAGGGCTGTTATCCACATAGTGGTATGAACCCTGCACTATTCCTTCGTAGTCGGTTCCTTCGATAGGGACTCTGTCAAATGTGCCGGCAGGAACAACATATGTTGCTATTGCCGCCAGGATGATGATACAGGCCAGTATAACCATCGGGTTTACCGATTTAACTTCATGAACATCCTGTAGCTGTTCGCCTTCTTTGTTTTTCTTAAAAAAAGACATGTTAAAATTTCCACCTCCAAACTATAAACTATGATGAACAAAATACGTAAATTGTCGGTATTATATCATCATAGTGAGTGATTATGCAATAACATGTCTAAAATATCTTATATATTGTAAGTTTTATCCGGCGACCACCAGGGTCAGCATGACCAGATCCTCCTCACCAGTGTTTACAATGCTGTGCTCCGATCCTTTCGGGCAGATGTGCATCACTCCCGGCTTCAGCTCTTCCTCCGCTCCGTCGCAGATTGCCTTGCCGATGCCGCTTATTACATAGTTCATATCGTCGCCGCTGTCCTGCAGATGATTTCCTATGGCCCCGCCCGGATGAAGCACTGTTTCGATTATTCTGTACTTCTCATCGTTGTACATGCGGCACGTCATCATCCCTGTGCCGCCGTTCATGCCTGGGATAGTCATCTCATTCATTTCGTTAAAGTCAATCTTCATTCAGTAAATCTCCTCATCCCGACCGAGTCTCACCGTCGGGTAATTGTCATTAATCATGTCGCGCCGCGGGCAGTCCCGCTCGTGGTCGTTAATCAGACCGCAGGCCTGCATCATTGAGTATACGGTAATCGGCCCCACATACTTGAAACCGCGTTTCTTCAGGTCCCGGCTTATTCTGTCCGACAGACCGTTGCTCACGGGGATTTCGCCGTCTTCATGGCCTTCGTAGAGAATCGTTCTGCCGCCCGTGCAGGTCCATATATACTCGCAAAAGCTTCCGTATTCCTCCCGGATCTCCCGGTAGCATCGGGCGTTGTTGATTATGGCATTCACCTTCCGCGGAGATTTTATCATCCCCTCACGGTTCAGTATTCGCTCCACGTCCTCCTCACCGTACTCCGCAATCCTGTCGTAATCGAAGTTGTCGAAGCACTCCCTGAAGATTTCTCTCTTCTTCAGCATAAGTGCCCAGGAAAGGCCGCACTGCATGCACTCCAGAAACAGATGCTCGAACATGTGCCTGTCGTCGTGCACCGGGATGCCCCACTCGCTGTCGTGATATATTCTGTTGTTCTCGTCCACAGAGGCCCAGTCGCAGTAACCCATGATGCCTTAGAGCAGTTTCTCCGTCCACTCATCTTCCTTGAATCCGGTAAGAACGAAATCGTCGCCGACAAGCAGCGGCCGCTTCACCAGCATCCCGTCTGTTGCCAGCAGTGCCAGCTGTTCATCCTCACTCATTTCCTTAAGTTTTCGAGCCAGACCCAACTCTCTGTACTGTATTCCGCTGGTGTTCCAGAATCTCTTGAGAGGAAGTCCGCTCATATCATAATACTTCCGCAGCGTTTCCTCATCCGGGTGCTCTTCCTTAATATCTATTACCTCATACTCAATTCCCTTTTCGTCCAGCCGCTTCATAGCCTTCCTGCATGTGCTGCAGCGGTTGTAACAATATATCTTCAGCATTTGTTTTCTCCTATCACGTTTAATTCCAGAGGTTCATGTATTCCTTAGACCCTGTTTTCGGCCCGATAGGAATACATGCACGCTTAATATTATGGGGTATGTGCGGCTAAGTCCTCGCTTTTAGCCAATTTGGCATACATGAAAGAGCTCATAAGAGATCCTAGATATACCTAAAGTCTGAATTTCGAAGCTTCGGGTATATAATCGTAGCCATGTTTAGGGGTTCATGTATTCCTAATGTCCTATTTTCGGGGTAAAAGGAATACATCGACCTGTTAATATACCCCTCCGGGGTATATTCTATCTGCCATTAATTGAGAATAGTTTTATTCTTCTTCATACACTACTACAGCTCCTCTGTTTTATAGGCATCATAGCCTTCGTAATGGTAGCTGTGATCAATTCCTTTCATATAAACTTCGCGGTCATCTATCCTATCAGTCAATGCGCTCTTTAATACGTGCTTAATCTCGATATCTTTAACCGGGCTGCGTTCCATTGCCATCAGGTAGTCATCTTTATCTACTTCGCTCCAGTCAACTACTTGACATATTTCCTTCTTGAGCATCAAATCCAGCCATATGCGCGCGCTTCTGCCGTTGCCCTCCCTGAAGGGATGGGCAATGTTCATCTCAACATACTTCTCCACAATCTCATCGAATGTAGACTGCGGCATTTTCTCAATACTCTTAATTGACGCTTCCAGATAAACAACAGGTACGAAGCGAAAATTTCCCTTAGATATGTTCACAATTCTGAGCTTACCGGCGAAATCATATATTTCGCCAAACAGTTCTCTATGAATCTCCGCAAGACATTCGAAAGTTCCCGGTTCCAGTTCATCAAGCCGCCCGCTTTCGAATAATCGGGCAGCCTTTTTCTTGCTGATTTCTTCTTCAGCTTTAGCGAGCTCCGCAGAGTCGCTGATTCCTAACAAGTTATCAAGTGCCATATATCCCCTCACTAAATATCCTCCGGTGCGGCTATTTCATCGCCTACCAGATCGATTATCCTCCTGAATCCGTCTCTATTCTTCAGTTTACTTCCCAGAGATGTCACGACAGCAGTAATATTCTCTCTGCCTACGGATTCCACGAAGGTCTTCACTCCCGGAGGCATGGTTCCCGCCCATAGAGGGAACACAACAACAATATCGTCCGACATGTCCGGTTCAACATAGTCAGCCGGTATCGCCTTGCCTCTGCAGGCCATGAAGCCTGCCTTCATATAGTTCAGCTTGCCGTCCCAGTTTTTGTGATCTTCAATCTTTCTTGCTTCAGTGTTGTAGCGCTCTGCGATTTCATCGGCAATCGCCCTGCTTCTTCCCGTACGTGTGAAATAATAAACCTGCATTTCATTCTCTCCCTGTTCCTTTAATTATCAAAAACTGCTATGAGAATATCTGACAGTAATAATAATCACAGTCTTTGCTTCCTCCTCAGCTCGCTAAGAGCAGCACCTGCTTCCCGAACTTCGCATCCGGCGGCCAATTCTGCCTCTGAAGCTGTTATTGCGTCATCAGTATCCGCGATACCGACAAGTTTATCATATGCTTCCACACTCATAACGACTAAATCGCCATATCCCTGTTTTGTCACAAAGACCGGCTCATCCTTCGCATGACATATTCTTGATATCTCATTCGTATTTCTTAATTCTTTTATTGGTACAATTCGTGGCATTATATCACCTCTCTTCTTTCAGATAATAACATGATTATGATACATATTCAAACATAATTGCGTCAGTAATTGATAATAAACAGCCCCACAAGGCACACTGCAATTCCTGCTGCCTTAGTAAGAGAGAATGGTTCCTTATACAGAACGTAACCCACTCCAATCAGTGCGATTGCCAGTATTATTGACTTGACAATATAGCCTGTGTTAATATTCCAGCCAGCCTTGTACATGTATATGCTTCCCGCTTCAAGGCCCACAATAGCCAGTCCCAGAATAAATGCGGTCCAGTTCACAGACTTCCATTCCGTCAGCAGGCTTTGCCCATCGCTCGTAATGAAGAATATGACAGCCGCTACCGCCGCACCCACCAGATAGGTTATGGTCAGAGATGCGAAGGGGTTTATGTTGGCAGGTGTTGATTTCGTCGAGATCTGATAGAAAATGTCCGCGAACACTGCCAGAGCGATTGGCCATACCATACTGATATTCATTTCATACCTCCTAAAAAAGCCACCCTCTCGGGTGGCAATCTCAAATTTCTCAATTCTGACTTCTCACGACTCTATTCTAAGGGGCGGGCAGGGGTTTTGTCAATTGCTTCTCGCAGACCGATTCAGGACTCGGGAATACATCACTATCCCGATAAGGAGGGAAATAACACCCGCGGCGGGCTGCGCCCACACCAGACCGGTCACTCCGAGAGCCGCATCCAGTATGAAGAGCATCGGTATGTACACCAGCCCCTGCCTGCTGATGTTGATAATCAGCGACGGCACGGCCGCTCCCATTGCCTGCAGCGCATTGGTTATAACATAGAATATGCCGAAGACCGGCCCCGTCGACAACAGTATTCTCGCAAAATCCACAGCAAAATCCGATGCGCCTTCATCCGTAAGAAATATGCTCACAATCTGATCTGTGAAAATATAACAGAGTATTGTCAGAGAAACTCCCAGTACAGTAGCGAAGGTGAAGGTGAATTTCATATACTGCCTGAACCTGTCCCATACTCCGGCTCCTGTACAGTATCCCAGAAGGGGCTGCACGCCCTGCCCTATTCCCATAGAAATCATTCCTGTTATCATGACTATCTTCATAGCTACACCGACTCCCGCTACAGCCAGATCGCCGTACGAAGACATGCGGCTGTTCATGACAATCTGAGAAACGCTCATCAGAAGAGAACCCAGTGCAGCGGGAACGCCTATGGCAAACACGCTTCCCGGTACCTTGTCTCTGAATGTGAAATCACATATGTTAACGCTGAGAGATGACTTGCCCGTAAGGTAGTAATAAAGATAATAGGCGGCACCTGCCAGCTCACCGAAAAGTGTGGCAAGTGCGCAACCGGTAATCTCCCAGTGCAGAACCATGATAAACAGAGCATCAAGGCATATATTCAGCAGATTCCCGATGAGCTGCCCCTTCATAGCCTTTGCGGCCTGACCTTCCGCCCTGAGAATATTGGAGAAGCAGCCGGATATGAGAGCGAAGGTTCCCGAGAAGCTTACGATGGTCAGATATGTTTCGGTAAACTCCCAGGTGTCCTCACTCGCACCGATCAGTTTAAGAATCGGGTCCATAAACAGCAGGAAGCCTGCAGAAACCGCCACACCGATTATGATGCAGCTCCACATACAGAAGGCACACACCTTCCCGGCATAGTCCTTCCTGCCCTCACCGAAGGCCCGGGAAATAACAGAGGTTCCGCCGATTCCGAAGATAGTCCCAACCGCCATGAAAATCAAAAAAAACAGGCGTCGCCAGAGAAACTGCCGCCACCTGATAGGCATCGTGGGTCTGTCCGATAAAAAACGTGTCTGCCAGGTTGTATATGAGAACCATGAGCATTGCCGCCACAGCGGGCAGCGCATTCTGAATTACAGCCTTCGAGACCGGCATGTTGTGATACTTTTCGAGTGATTGATTCATTGCTTACTCCCTTTTTAATGTAGCTAGCTACATTTTAGCATGAGGACAGCAATATGTAAACCTTCTTATATCTTCCTTAGCATACGGAGTTTCTGTATACTCTGTCAAGAAAGGCACAAAACTGAGCCTTCTCTTCGTCACTAAATCCGTCAAGCAGCCGGCGATCCAATTCTGAGGCGTTATCACGAATCTCACTGTAGATTTCCTCATTTCCCCAGACCAGGCTGACGTATTTCATTCGTCTGTCCTCCCCGGCTCTGACGGTTTCAATCATGTTCTTGGCTTCCATGCTCCTGACTATTGAAACGGTTGTAGGATGTGAAACCTGAAGGAAATCCTCCAGTTCTTTCTGGGTTGCCCTTTTTTCCGGTTTGTCCGACAGGAACAGAATAATCTTACCCTGTGTGAGTGTGAGACGGTATTTCTTAAGCTGCTCGTTCGCTTGTTTTTCCATCTCTTCGCTGATTTTCTTCATTATAGGACCGATGTATTTCGGATTCATAATCACACCTCTAAATTCTGTAGCTAGGTATATTTTAACATGTTCTTCATTCATCCTCACCTCTGTTTCCGGTCTCGAGATCCATTCCGAGCATATTCATAAGGAAGATAGCCTTGCCTAGATCTGCTGTTTCCTTACCGTTCTCCTGTTTTTAATCGCTTCTCCGACGAAATCTCTTGAGGATGTTATTTTCATATCAACAATTTCCTATCACAAACATAGCCGTACGGCTACGTCAAGTCTCCCACCAGTTGCTCGATCAGATCCTTCAATGTCACTATGCCATCCATGCCGCCGTACTCGTCCAGGACGACAGCCATGGTGTTTCCGGTCTCCTTCATTTTCTGAAACAGCACATCCGCCTTCATGGTTTCGGGAACGAAGTAAGGCTCCCTCACAGCATTATTCATGACATTCTCCCGACTCCTGTCGTCCAAACGAAAATATTCTTTGGCGTCGAGAACCCCGACGATATAGTCAGCCGAGTTCCGGCACACAGGATATAAGGCGTAACGACTGTCATTAATGGTTGTCGCCCATTCCTCCATGGAATCTTCCATGCGAAGCACGGTGACTCCCATACGGTGAACGGCGATTTCTCCGGCATCAAGATCATCAAATCTGAACACGTTCCGGATAAATGCCTGCTCCTGCACGTCAATAGCACCCTTCTCACTGCCCGCGTCCACCATCATGAGAATCTCCTCCTCATTAACCTCATCGTCAACCTCATCGGGATTGATTCCCAGCATCCGCAAAATCCCATTGGTGGATACTGAAAGCAGCCATACTATTGGCTTGAATACCACCGAAATGCCGCTGATCAGACCCGAAATGCTCAGGCCCAGGGTCTCCGCTTTCTTCATAGCTATCCTCTTGGGAACCAGTTCACCGAACACCAGCGTGAAGTAAGACAGAACCAGTGTGATAACCACAACGGCTATTGAATCCAGGGTTGCTCTAGGAATATTCACACCCAGACCAAGCAGCCAATCCACCATAGGTTCTGAGAACCCGTCCGCCGCGAAGGCCGATCCAAGAAATCCGGACAAGGTAATCGCCACCTGAATGGTAGCAAGAAACCGGGCAGGCTCCCTCGTCAGCTTGAACAGTCGTTTAGCACGTTTATCACCTTCCTCCGCCATCCTCTCCAGCTTCGTATCGTTTATGGAAATCACCGCCAACTCCGCACATGCGAATACGGCGTTAAGCGAAATCAACACTACCTGTAATATTATCAATCCTAACATTATCTAACCTCTCAATTTCTTTTATCAAAAAACAAAACAACACAGCCCGAACAAATCACTCTCTGCACAGGTTGTGTCTAACATCTATATTTGAATGAAATTGCATTGTATCGGTCAGAGTCAGGACAACTGTCACCGGCTTCCATAGAATATATCACCTCCTTGTTTTCCTGCTATTATAGACTATATGCAAGGCTAAATCAACAGTTATTTTCTCCGCCACATAAGGTGAATCACGAAAGCGCTCAACACGCCGCAGACCAGCTTGGTCAGAACAAAAATACAAACAGTGAATCCGTCCGTAACGTTCGAAACGAACGCCAGAGACCCGCCAATCACGAATGAGCCGCTCAGGCTGAATGCGGCCACGATTTCCTTGCCCTTCTCATCCATATGCTTATACAGAGGCATCACCGCCAGGGATGTGGCACAAGTCATGAGCAGGGATACTGCGGCCGTCTCATTGATACCGATTCTCGCTGCGAAAGCGTTTATCTGCTTTCTTAAAAATTTCAGAATCAGCTCAGACATTACCAGGGATCCTGCGATGATGACTGCGGATTTAAATACAATCAGCACAGCCTCCTCCACCGAGTCAAGGCCGGCATAAGCGAGCCCCGGGATGAACACTCCGATAACCGCCACCGCGAACATCAGATAAAACATCCAGTTAATGAGCTTCGCGAATCCGGCGAAAAACCGGGTTGTTGCTTCCGGAATCTTCCACAGGCACAGTGCGAGCAGGAGGCAGACCAGAAGAATCGGCAGAAACTGACGCATGAACAATCCGATCTCCATACGGAGCAAAAGCTCTGCCACCAGAAGACCTACCGGTATCATAATGATTCCGACAATGAATCCGCGGAACATATACGGGTAATCTTCTTTCTCGATGGATGACATGAAGACCGGCAACTGGAAGGTAATTGCCTGTCCCAGCAAAGTCCCCAGCACCACTCCGCTTAAAACCAGAAGCTGCGGAGACGCAGCAATCTCTCCGGAAATGAAATACCCGCCCATGTCCGGTGCCAGTATGGCGCCGATTATCATGGATGGATCAAAGAACAGGTTGTCCGACATGGCCATAATCTGATCCGTGTGACGTCGAATGAACTCCGTTCCCACCGTACAGATACTCACAATCGGAATGACCATTGCGCCCATTGTATGCAGCCCGGCGTCAAACTTCGGCTCCAGCCCCAGCTTACCGCCCAGCACCTTGTCTGTAAATCCAATGCCTGCGAATGCAAGCATAATACCTATAAATACATTCATAACTTACTTTCTCAGCACTTTTATTCTTTCTTCAATTAAGTGTTTTGTTTCTTCTTTATACTTGTCCGGCAAGTATGACTCATCACATGCGCCAAAGAATTCTTCTTGTAAGGAACATATTTTTCTAATCATCTTCTCTGCCGCCCTTTCGTTTATACCACACTTATCTGCAAAAGCCAAAAAGTCTTGTTTTCTTAAACGCTTTCTTTTACCGTTCAAAGTCAGTGCCAATTCTTCCCTGTCTTCAGGAAGAACAACATTTACCGGTAACATATCATATGCTGCTGACAATTGAAATCTTCTGCTGCCGGTTTCTTCTTCCCTTAATGAGAAATTCTTCAAGTGCATGTCCGAATTTCCTATCACGAAAGAAAAAATTACTCTGGTAAACATCTCTGCAAGATCAAGCCCCGGCCTCATAGAATAATCCTTGACTATCTTTCCGCACTTTTCATAAGATCCCTTATACTTATCTGCAGTAAGTCTTTCTGCAAGTTGACAAAAGTCTTCCATAGCATACATCTGCATACCGTCAGAATTAATACTTCTATCAATTCTTCTGGTTATATAAGCGTAAGTGCCGTTGCTCATAATCAATGCATTTGGTACAGTTTTTATTCCCGCAATATCAGCCAATGTCATTGCCAGGTTTTCGAATTCCGGCAGGTTATCATACTCTTCGGTTTGCGGTTTCAGAATGTATCCCGTAGGATAGTCAACAATTGTGAGCCTGTACTCCGTATCAGTAGATAAATGCAATGACAGCTTTTTCTGAACCCCCGGAACAGCTAATCCCTTATTAACAGTTGTATTGGCAAGTTCTTCAAGTTTTTCTTCTGAAATATCGAGTTCCGGCATTCGAGAAGTACCAAAGAACGCTTTAACGCATCTGCTGTGCCAGCGATGCTCTTTTTCATGTGCGGAAGCGCTTTCCTTTATCTCTTTCCCACAATACAAGCATCTCATACTTCATCCTCGCTTTTTATACTCACATCTCCGATACAGTCTTTGCACACCGCAAGCAGCAATCCGAATCTATCCTGCGGATCAATTTTCCAGTTACGCTCGACAACACCCAGTAGCCATCCTTCCGGAATCAAGCCATCAAAGAACGGAAAAAGAACATTGGATTTATATGGCTCTGCGCTTAAAGGCATTGTCAGACTGACCGGTATTGCATTCTCAGTGTCCAAATATTCCAGAGCATAAGAAAAAACATAGCCATCATCTGTCTCAGCTATAACGCCGGCATAGCTATTCTGTATGAAAACATGGCCTTTTCTATATTCCCCCATCATGGATTAATCCTCCCCTATTTTACCGGGAACAGCCTCTTTTCCAAACATTGCCAGCGCTTGATTAACTTTGTCAAGTCTGACAGTCTCCTTACCCTGTTCTAATTCCCTGACAAAACGTAATCCCAGTCCTGAGCGCACTGCGAATTCTTCCTGAGTAAGTCCGGCTTTTTTTCTTTCTTCCTTTACGTATACTGCTATCTTATTCATACGTTTATATTACACCCGTTCAGGTATAATCACAAGTGTTTATCGATTAATTGTACCCGATAAGGTATATTATACTCTCTTGCACGTCATTTTATACCCGTACGGGTATATTGAATACAATTCTTTACCGCTCCTTGTCAAGAAAATAGGGCCCGTTCAGGCCCCATTTCTTTTATATACTATATTGTCAATCTGCTAAAAATGCAACTTTGTTCTCTGTTTCAAAACCAAATTGCATAACAATCGTCTTACTTATCAAGAAGCATCTGTGCTCTCTTCTGGATCATCTTCTCAATAAGTTTCAGCCTCTTGTCAGGAAGATTATATCTCGAATGTTTCTTCAATTTGAAATTCATCAGATGACGCAACTCTTCACGGTGCTTTGGTGTCAAAACTTCTTTTGCAGTTCCGATGAAGTCATCATATACACATGGCAGAAGTGTCTCTGCATATGTACTGAGATTTTCAAGTGATTCTAAATCATCATGTCCTGCGTAGTTGAATAATGCATTTCCGTGGTCAAACAGCGGTGCAGGGGCTGCAATTTTATTTGTTTCATTATCAATCAAGAACCCGAAGTTTCCTAAATGTCTGTCCGTATTACAGATAACTGCATCCAATACCAGCATATCATTAAGTGCACTTACATAATCTTCGCCTAATTCCTTGTAATACGCTCTTACAGCTTTCATACCGCCTGAGGTTACGATCCTTCCAATTGGCATGAATGAGTATTTCTTACTTGTAAACAGCTCGCATGTGGAACAAAGCTCCCCGTTCCACTTTGAAAGGCCGTATTCAACATGTTCAAAACCCAACTTCTCTGCAACCTGTGCAACATAAAATTCTGAATAAGGTTCATTACCTGTATTATATCCGCCGGTGGTGCCTCCCTTATACAACTTAATGGCACCATCGATTCTTCTCCAGCATTTCGGAAGCATTCCATTTGTCGTGAATTCAGGACAGGATGCGAGGGAAGTTCTGATGCTGCTGCCATATCCTGTGAATGCAATCAATGCGAGAACCTTGCTGAATCTGTTATCATACAGATTATATTTTTCAAAAGATCCTTCAAAACCTTCCTCTACTACCCAGTAGCAGTCATTCAAAGAAAGTCCTTTTGATACCTTGATGATATTCATCGGACGATTCAAATGCAGACCGCACTTACTCAAGAAGTTATTCACATAAGCACGATTCTTTGGAATCGTTCTATGCTTAAGCCATTTTGCCAGTCCTTCGCCTGACAGATTCAGGTCTAAAGGCAACAACGTATTTTTATCTTCATTAACCCAAAGGATTTCAATTTCAGGAGTACTGCTGTCTTCAGTTGCAGTGAAACGAAGAATCGGTGTGTTAAAATGTCTCAATTCGTAAATCATTTCTTTTCTCCCTTAATATCAGATCCCAACCATTGCTGCGTGGTTACTTTGCAGGATATTTAAAGTAAAAAATACCAAAATAATTATACCATATCGCCTATTCAAAATACAGCTGCGGTGAGTTCAAATGAGGCGAAATCCTCCTGAATCCGTCTCTATTCTTCAGTTTACTTCCCAGAGATGTCACGACAGCAGTAATATCGTCCGTCATGTCCGGTTCAACATAGTCAGCCGCTATCGCCTTGCCTCTGCAGGCCATGAAGCCCGCCTTGATATAGTTCAGCTTGCCGTCCCAGTTTTTGTGATCTTCAATCTTTCTTGCTTCAGTGTTGTGTGAATTCTTCCGAAGCTTGCCGGTCACTTCCGTCGCAGCCTGTGATATAATCCTGTTATGATTATTAAAGAAAAGTATCGTGAAAACCAGCTCATAGATTTCCCGCCGCTCGGCGAGAAGTATGAGAACGTTTCTGTCACCTGCAGCCTTTGCAGGGAGCAGATGATTCATATGCACGACTGTCTGGAGATCATCTATGTCTTCAGCGGGCAGGTGGAGGTCAAAGTCTCCTTCGAGAGATTTTCCCTCTCACCCGGAGAATTCATAGCTATCAACCAGTACGACGTGCATGCCATCAGTGCTGTCGGAGAAGACGCTCTCATTGCCACAGTTCACATAAGCGATACGGTACATCTGGCCGATGACGGATTTATCGTATGGTGGCCTGAGGCGCTGAAATATGATTCGGGCATATATTGGAAGCAGGCGGGAAACATACGGGCCCTGATAACTCAGTATGCCGGCAACGCCCCGGAGCGTATCATAATGATCAGCGTCAACAATATTATCAGAACCTTCCTCAACGAGCTGAAGGTGGAGGCTTTCCCGAGAAACGGCCGCCCTGCCGACTACAGCGAAAACGAGCTTCTGAGAATTCACAGTATGTACATATATATGTATGAACATCTGGACGAGCGGCTGACCCTGGATAAGATGGCTTCGGATTTCGCCATAAGCACCTCCTATCTGTCACACTACATCAAAGCAGTGCTGGGCGACAACTATCAGAATGCCCTGAACACAATGAGATGCGAACGTGCGGAAACGGATATACTCGGTAGCAGACTTCCGATCTACGAAATCAGCGACAAATACGGATTTTCCTCCAGCAGGTATTTCGCAGCGGTCTTCAGAAAGTACTTCGGCTATTCACCCGCGGAATACCGAAAGAAATATCTGAGCCGCACCATAAGCCACAGCGACAACGAAGAAACAGTCGTGGAGAACATCCTTGATTATCTTGACGACCGGAGAAGCAAAGGCCGCAGGCACAGCATAACACTCTCCCTGAACCTTCCCGATGTTGATATTTCAATAATAAGCAACGTCGAATCTGCGGAGACGATTGACCACCTGCACCTGAGAGATTCCAGGGGTGCCGTGATAAATGTTGACGGAGATGAGACGGTAATTATTATAAAAAAAGCATAATTCGTCACTCAAACAGCATCAAACTTGCCTAAACTGTAAATTAACACCAGAAATAACCTAAGAACAACGTGATTCAACCTTTTAACGTTGTTTTTTTTTAATATTCGTAAGCGTCAAACCGTGGCACATTGACCACTCACTGGTATTCGCATATAATGGTGTGCTGTTGCGCGCTATCGCGCGCAATAGTGCGCAATAGCATGTGTTAACAAGTTCGCAGGTCCTACTCGGTGACGGATGCACTGC
>JALFNS010000006.1 GCA_022773945.1 Clostridiales bacterium | reverse complement strand
TTCAGAATCAGCGTGCCCGAGGAGCTTGATGACGACTACCAGAGAATAATAGGAGAAACAACCTTCTTCTTCAAGGTGATCGGCGAAGAAGAGAATCAGCCTGCGACAGGCGATATCAGCATTTTACTGCCTGTTATTGTTACGGCTGCTCTTTCGGCGGCAGGAGCTGCAGCGGCAATAGGGAGGAGGCGGAGATGAGAAAAATTTACGTGACTGTGCAGACGGTGGTTCTGATAATTTTTCTTCTTGTTCTTGTGTTCCTTGCCGGCGGCAGGCTGCTGTTTTCCCTGACGCCTTACGTGGTGATGTCGGGATCTATGGAACCGTCCATCAGAACGGGAAGCCTGTGCTTTGTCGACGGGAGTGATACAGATGCGAAGCCGGGAGATGTGATAGCCTTCAGGGCGGCGGACGGAATTCTCGTCACACACCGTGTTGTGGATGTAACTGAGGAGGGTTCATATATTACCAGGGGAGATAACAATGATGAAGCGGATACGGCGCCTGTCAGCAAAGAGAATGTAACAGGGAAGACTGTGTTTTCGATTCCGGCTGCAGGTTATGCTGTGATGAAACTCAGGACCCCCGGGGGAATAGCTGTGCTTGCTGCCCTGACGGCGGCCTTCATGGCGGTGGGGGTTATGATTTCAGCTGCGGACAGGAGAAGGGGGCGAAGAGTTGAAAGAGGATAATTTCAGAATCACGGGAAGAGTGATTGCGGTTCTCGTTCTTATGATATTGATGATATGCGGAGGTGTACTGGCTTTTCTCACGGACAGAAACAAGGCGGACAATGTGTTTACTGTGGGGAATCTGGAGCTTTCAATTGAGGAGCCGTCATTTGATATGGAAACTGCGGAGAATCTCCATCCGAGAGACATTGTCAGTAAGGATCCGGCGGTCGTTAACAGAGATGAGGTTGATGCCTTCGTTTTTATGGAAATTCAGGTTCCCGTTAGAGATGTGTTTCTGGTGGGGACGGGAGGAAAGAAAATAAGCAGAACGAGAACGGAGCTGTTTTCAATGGATTTCAGCAGTGAATGGACGCTTATGACAAAGGAAGAGAATCCGGAGAATAGCTGTATGGTTTATCTGTTCGTATACGGCAGTGAAGATTCTCCGAAGGTGCTCAGGGGAAGAGACGGTGATTACGAGTACAGAACGGAGCCGCTTTTTACGGAGACAGCTTTTGCGAATGTCCTTGAGGGGGAGCTTGACGAGAAGGAGCTTGATATACCTGTCAGGGTATACGGGATTCAGTCAGCATCTCTTGAGAACAGGACAGCGGGAGAAATTTTCTCCATTCTCAGCAGGCAGCTGGAAACTGCACCGGATATAGAGCCGGACCCGATGGAAGAGGGTGAAGAGATATGAGAGATAAATTAAGAGCCCTGAAGAAGTATGTGGTATCGGATCTGGTGTTCATCATAGCTCTGCTGCTCATTCCTGCAGGCGGAATACTGGCATATTTCACAATGGTGACCGATGAAAACAATGAGTTCAGGGTCAGACATCTGGAAACACAGCTGGAGGATGAATTCGAAGAGCCGGAGAATTTTTCGGCCGGAAGCACCTATGATAAGAAAGTGAGCGTCAGGAACATGGGAAGCGTTCCCTGTTATGTCAGGGTGTTCGCAGAGATAAAACAGCCTTCCGCCAGGACGGTTATCGAAGTGAACTACAACAGCGAGGACTGGAAGAAGGACGGGTATTACTGGTATTACAACGACGTTCTGGAAGCAGGTGAGAGCACCTCACCTCTGTTCACACAGCTTGACGTCTCCGGTGATGTTGTGGATTTCGAAATGATATGCTATCAGGAAGCTGTCGGGGCAGAGGAAAATACCGATGCCGTGACGGCATTCGAATAGGAGAATAAGATGAGAAGGAATAATAGATTATCAGGGGTAATTTCATTTCTGGCAGTTTTCCTTCTGGCTGCCGGATTCTTCGCGCTGATGCCTTCCCGGGCTGATGCGGCGGCGAATATCAGATATCTGCCTCAGGACACGTCAATAATCGGTGAGGATATGAAGATGAACATTAATCGTACTACCTTCAAAAGCCTTACCAGCAGCGGGGACATTCTGTCGCTGAATAAAACCTCCAGAAAGGATGCCTATGTTCTGAGGATAAAGCATCCCCGTGCTGACAGAGACAAGGGTAAGACTTTCACGAATGCGGGAGTGATGAAATTTGAAAATGTGGGGAAGATTAACGGCAGGAGCATAGATGCCAGTCTAACTCTCAGCGTGTACATAGGACCTCGAAAGGCGAAAAACGCAGACGAGACGTCCACATATATAGAAATAGGCAGAATCAGGGATGGCTCCGTGGCCTTCGGAGGAACATACAAGAAGGAGAACACATATCCCTTTCACGGGCTCAAATATGTGACGGCCGCCGTGAATATGACATATCATGATACGGGGAAGACGGTGGAACTGCCGTTTTACCAGCTGGTCAACGACTTAGATATGCCCGGCAGTACAGTCTCCTTCAAGTGGTACAGAGAAAGCTGGAAGCCTGTGAGCGGATATACGGACTATTACGTCTACAAAGGCCACAATCTGGTGATTGACAGTGCGACTCCGATTTTCAAGTCCGCTGAGGATGCGCCTGATTACAAGGGTGAAGCGGAGCGCATCAGGAAGGCAGGTGTTTACGGAATAACATCAAACGGCAAATTCACAAGTCAGTACCGGGAAGGTGCCAACGCGGGAGCCGGATTCATGGTGTTCTCCCAGTATCTGCCGCATCCCAAGGGTGTTCAGACCGAGCCCGAGAAAAGGGTGAACAACGTGAAGGAGGTTACAGTCAGAGGCGGTGATGCGGTAAACTACACCATATCATTCAAAGGACCTGCCTTCATGAAAAACCTGGTGTCGCCTCTTTCTGTAATTAAGATTACGGATACTCTTGAGGAAGGAGTCACATACAAATCGGCATCGCTTACCGCAGGAGGAACTGATCTGGTCAAAAACGGCAGCTGCACCATAAGCTACGATGAATCTTCGAGAAAGGTGACAGCTTCCGTCGGAAGTTCATGGCTGAATAACCTTAACAATTACAAGGGACAGCAGTTTGTTCTGACGATAAGATGCACTGCAGATGAACCTGTCGAGGATAAAAGGAGAATATACAACACGGGATATCTTGATATAGGTCTCGGGGACACCCCGTCGAACAGGACTGTCGTTAATATTGCCAGATCCTATGGAGTCGTATACGAATACCGGTCCGGGACAGAGGACATGGAGCTTCCCGGGGATATAAGCGTAAGTGAAGGTGACTATGCCATCGGAGACGATAACAGATATCTGACCGGAGACAGCGTAATCAACAGGAAGGATGACAAGCCTGAAACCTATGAAGGCTCAGTTTATGTAGTAAGTGATGATTCGGGAAGTATTACGGGAAGATGGATTTTGTCCTGGGACAGGGAAATGGCTCTATGCGAAGGAGAGGATGTCCGCTTCATCGGTACATGGACCTATGTGGACAGCAGGAAGTTCAAGGCCCACTACTATTACAGATCGGATTCCTCCAGAAATCTGCCCCGGCAGATAAGCACCCTGGAAGGAAATTTTGCGGTAAAGGACGAAACTCTGTACACCGACGGCTCCACGGTCAACAGGAAGGAAAAGCCGGAAGTCGGGACTGTATATGAGGTGAGAAGCAGCCGCGATGTGTATATGGGCAAGTGGATTCTCACGGAATGGGACGGAGACACTCGCACTGTAGATGGTGCAGATGTGCGTTTTGTGGGGACATGGAGCTACGAGAGCGCCCCGAAACTGGTGATTGAGAAAAGAATTAAATTCACGAAGGAGGAGCTGAATTTCGCTCACGGTGAGCCTACATTCCTGTACAAAATCAGCAAAGGCAGCAAGGTGCGTTATGAGGCTCTGACCTTTGACGAATCGTCTGTTGAAGCTGTTAAAGCAAAGGGCAGATATACCGATACGGACAGCGGCACAGCATACAATGTGAAGGACGGGTATATCAGTGCCAGGAGAACCGTGCCCGTGGAACCGGGAACATATGTCGTGAGAGAGCTGAACACATGCAGATACGAAACCGACAGAGCACAGGCTTATCTGGTCAGAAGCGCATCCTATGATGAAGAAGAGCGGACGGCTGTAGGTTCCGTGGGGATGTATTCCCTGCGGGTAACCCTTGAAGACGAAACTATTCTGGCTCTGTATACAAACAGCAAATCGGATAATGAGGACTTTTCCCATTCAGGGTGCTGTATCAATGCCCTGGCGAGAGGAATTGAAATTCCTGAAGAAGGTTACTATACCGGGTGGTCAGGTATTGAATACATCGAAGGTGACACTTTCCCCGACCCCCGGAATGGGGACACCTTCGTATACGGTGAATATACCTATACATACAGAAACGGAGATGAGGATTCTCCGGCGGGATGGCATGTGAAAGCGAATTATACGGACAGAGAACATTACGGCGAGATACTTGAGAAGGTGGGAGCGATTCCTGTTGTGGGAATGGACGGATGTTTTGAGAACTGCGATGACATGACGAATTCTCCGGCTGTACCTTCGGGCATTATCACCATGGAAGGGGCTTACAGAAATTGCAAGAGTCTTGTAACTGCCCCGGAGATACCGGAAGGAACGGTAAATATGACGGAGGCCTTTGCAGGATGTGTGAGCCTTCAGGGGAAACTGAGAATTACCGGCGAGCCGGGAGAATACGAAGACTGCTTCCTGAATACAGCGGAGACCATTCTCCTCTGCCATTCCTGCGGCGAGGAGCTGTGCAGCGAGCTGATTGAGACGGCTAACAACGGCAACGTGTACTGCGGGATGATTCCGGAGGAGGCTGTATATTACGACAAGTCACAGGGTAAAAGGCTTACAGGCGGTGACGAGTTCCCTGATGAAGCGGAGCAGGGTGACAGCTATGTGCTGGGAGACTATGAGTACAGATACGGCATGAACAGGAGTGAAGAGCTCAGTGACGGCGAGTACACCTGGGAAAATAATGAGCTGGAAACCTGGTGTGTTGCCGTGAGAGACGTAAACGGAGAAAGCTATTCGGACATGCTGACTCGAGTATCTTCGGAACCTGTCGAAGGGCTGATGTACACATATTACAAGTGTGAAAACCTCAGGAAGGCTCCCGGGATTTCTCCGTATGCTGTCACAATGACTCATGCCTTTGACGGCTGCAGTCTCATGACCGAGGGACCGGATATTCCGAGGAGCACATCAGATCTCAGTTACGCCTTCAGGGGATGCGTGAAGCTGGAGAAGGCGCCTTCCTACGAGAAGTAGATGCCGGAGGAGAAGAGATGAAAAAGGAAAAAAGGAAAAGAAAAGGGTTACAGAGAGCGGCGGCTCTTCTGGTCTGCCTGGTTCTGGGCGGACTGGGGCTGCTTGTCTATGCTCCGGAAGATGCGGCGGCGGCCACTGTTACGGGGAATACCGTCGTCAACGGGAGCGGCAAGTGGTATGTGAGTTTCAGCTACAGCATAACTGAGACTGCGACAAAATATACGGTGAAGGTGACGAATGTGACTATGACAAGGGGAAGCCATAAGCTCGGAGAAGTAGGCAAATATGCCACTACCAAGTTATGGATAGGAGGGGAACTGGTGAAGACCGTAAACCCTACGTCCTGGGTTCTTCAGGAAGCCAAGTCAAAGGTAGTGATTTCCTCCTTCACTAAAACATTCGCCAAGACTTCGGCTGCAAAGAATATAGCAATAACGGCACAGATTAAACTGAATTCATCTTCGGCCTGGGCTGGAACATCCAAGGCAACAACCACGGTGACGATGCCTAAGCTGGCTCCGGTTACACTGGCATACAACGGTAACGGAGGAAGCGGTGCACCGGCTGCACAGACTGTAAACAAGCTGAACCCGTCGGCATCGCAGACATTCACAATAAGCGGGACGAAGCCTGTTCTGGAAGGTTACATTTTCAGAGGATGGTCAAAGGATGCCACAGCGACTGCGGGAACATATCAGCCGGGAGGCAGCATATCCATTGTCAGCAATACTACTCTCTATGCCGTATGGGAGGAAGGACTGGCAGTCGGCGGGAGTATAACCTGGGATGACGAAGATGACAGTGACGGCATACGCCCGGACAAAATAAGGATCAATCTCAAAGACAGTGACGGGGAGATTGTGAAGACAGCCGAAATAGATTCCGGAACCGGCAGCTACGAATTTGAAGGCCTGGCGGAGGATGTGTACCGGGTGAGTGTTCACGGTATAGACAGCGGCGGTGCGGTAACTTCGTCTGTGTCAGGGTATACGGTGACAATGTCCGGATACGACATAACCCTGACTCATGAGCCGGAGAAGATTACCATAGCCGGCAAGGTTATATGGAATGACGATTCGGACAGCTACGGTAAACGGCCGGAGGCCTGCAGTGTTTATCTATACAGAGATTCCGCCTCCTATGCCGGAAACCGGGTGGCCGAGAAAGTGATAGACACTGCTGAGGATGAAGACAGTTTCAGCTTCACGGTAAACAGGAACAGAGGCGGTATTCCCATAGAATACATTCTGGTGCCGCAAAAAGGGTTTGCTGACTACGCCATGGGCAGAGAAGGAAACACAGTGATATACAGCATCAGAAATGCCGCAAGCAATATGGATCACGCTTTCGCAGGATGTGTCAGACTGCCTTCAGCACTGCCTGTAACATACAATGTGGATAATGTGCGAAGCACTTTCAGCGGATGTCGGATGCTTGAAGGTGTTTCGATTGTGGACTGCGAGCCTTCTGTGTTTGAGAACTGCTACGGGGAAACGGAGCTTGATATAGAGCTTGGCGGGAAATGCTCCCAGGATACCTGCAGTAAGCTCATGGCAACCGCGGGAGGCGGGAATGTGACCTGCGGGCACACTTCTCACACGAATGCCTCAGTGAAGAAGGAAAACATGGAGTCGCCGGCTCTTATTCCTGACGAGGCCCTTTATTACGACGAGAGTGCAGATGAGATTCTGACTGCAGGTGATGAGCTCCCTGAACTGAGTACAGGCGATATGTACAGGTACGGAGATTATGTGTACGGTTATGGTATAAGGTACAAGGGGGAGTATGATGAGATTTCGGAAGAAGCATGGAATGATGCGGCCCTCTGGGAGGAAGATGACTGTGACTGGTCAGCCAGGCTGCTGGACATGGAGAACGAGTGCCCGGGTGAACTTCTGACAGGTATCAACGGTAAAAAGCTGACATCTGTTTACAGAGCCTTTGCAGGAAGCAGTATCGAGAATGCGCCTAAGCTTCCGGCGACGGTCACGGATATGAGAAGCGCCTTCGAAGACTGCAGAATGCTCGTGAGATTGGCGGCAATACCGTCAGAGGCAAGGAAGGTGGACTTCGCCTGCCGCGGGTGTGACGCCCTGTCGGGAACAATTGAGATACGGTCGGAAGTTATTGAGTCATATGAAGGATGTTTCGAAGGAACGGAACTGAATATCAGGCTGACGGGAGTATGCCCTCCGGATATTATGAAAGCCCTCGCGGCAACGTCGCAACAGGGGAATGTGACCTGGTAATGGTGATAAAACCGTTGCGGTCGGTAAATTGCAATGATATAATATTTGCGATATGTTTATAATAATATGAGGAGGGCTCATTACAATGAAGGGCTATAAAAGCGAAAACATTAGAAACGTTGCGCTGGTAGGTCACGGCGGATGCGGCAAGACGACTTTTCTTGAAGCGGCACTGCTCGAAACAGGCGTTATCAGCAGACTTGGCAAAGTCGAGGACGGAAATACGGTTTCCGATTACGACAAGATGGAAATCGAGAAGGGTTATTCAATAAGCACTTCAATTGTGCCTGTTGAATTCAATAAAGTTAAACTCAATTTCGTTGACACACCGGGATTCTTCGATTTCGTAGGAGAGGTAAATTCCGCACTGAGAGCAGTTGAAGCGGCTGTAATCGTCGTTGATGCATCTTCAGGAGTGCAGGTTGGTACTGAGAAGGCATGGGATTCATGTAATCAGTTCGGAGTACCTAGATTCTTCCTGGTTAACAAGACAGACAAAGAAAACGTTGATGTTGACAGCGTAGTTGCACAGCTCAAGGATAAGTTCGGTTCATCCGTAGTTACTCTCGATGACAGAGAAGCTATGGAGGAGGAAATTGCCGGAACTGATGAGGAACTCATGGAAGCATACTTCGAGAACATGTGCCTCACAGACGAGCAGTTTGCCAAGGGACTGTCCAAGGGTATAGGCAGCGGCGACATAGCCCCTGTGTTCATGTGCTCGGCTGTAACAGGCGAGGGCATCAAGGAAGCTCTCCAGAGCTTTATAGATTTCGTTCCTAAGGCTAAGGATCACGCTCCGTATCCGGCTAAGAACGGCAGCGATGAGGATATCGAGGTGGCAGTTGATGAGGCAGGCAAGCCGGCTGCACTGATATTCAAGACAATATCCGACTCCTTCCTGGGCAAGATTTCTCTGGCTAAGATTATTTCAGGAACTCTCAAGTCAGGACAGTCATTGTATAATGCACAGGCAGAGAAGGAAGAAAAGCTGGGATCGTTCTTCTTCCTGAGAGGAAATCAGAAGGAAGACGCTGCAGAGGCAGTTGCAGGTGATATCGTTGCTATAGGTAAGCTTCAGTACACTAAGACAGGCGACACTCTCTGCGAGAAGGCTAATATAATCAAGTTCCCTGAGATTGAATTCCCGTCACCTACACTTTATCAGGCAGTAGTTCCTGTTAAGCAGGGAGATGACGAGAAGATGGGATCATCATACAAGAAGCTTATGGAGGAAGACCCTTCATTCGTTCTCGAGAACAATGTTGAGACTCACCAGACTCTTATCGGAGGACAGGGAGACATTCAGCTCAACATCATTAACGCCAAGCTGAAGGACAAGTTCGGTGTTGAGGTTGCCACTGTTCCTCAGAAGATTGCATACAGAGAGACTATCAAGGGAACATCCGATGTTCAGGGTAAGCACAAGAAGCAGTCAGGTGGTGCAGGACAGTACGGAGATGTATGGATCAAGTTCTCACCTTCACAGGAAGAATTCGAATTCGGCGAAGAGATCTTCGGCGGATCCGTTCCTAAGAACTACTGGCCGGCAGTTGAGAAGGGACTCAGAGAATGTATGGAGAAGGGCCCTCTCGCAGGCTGCAAGGTAGTAAACGTTAAGGCTATCCTCTATGATGGATCCTATCACGATGTTGACTCCAACGAGACAGCATTCAAGATCGCAGCATCCCTGGCATTCAAGAAGGGCATCGTTGAGGCTAACCCTTGCCTTCTGGAGCCTGTTATGAAGCTGGAAGTTACGGTTCCTGACGATTACGTAGGAGCTGTAATGGGAGACCTTCCTAACAGAAGAGGCGCTGTAATGGGAATGGACCCTCAGGTTGGAGGCGGACAGATTCTCCATGCAGAAGCACCTCAGGCTGAGCTCTTTGACTATGCTATCGCACTGAGATCCATGACTCAGGCAAGAGGCTCATTCACTATGGAATTTGCCAGATATGCCGAGGTTCCGGGACAGATAGCTCAGAAGATAATCGCAGACTACAAGGCTGAGCAGGAAGCCAACGCTAAATAAATACGAGAGTAAGATTAACAGTGAGAGCTGTCGCATCATCAAGCGGCGGCTCTCTTTTTTTAATGAAATTAAAGAAAGAACGGGTTTACAAAGAAGAATCAAAAGTTTATACTTATGTAGTCATAAATTTTAAATTATAATTTGGAGGCAGAAATGAAAAAAAGAATTTTAGCAGGTGTGACGGCTCTCGTTACACTGGCGGCAATGAGCTTCTCTCTTTCGGGATGCGGAAGCGATGAAAGTGCAGACAGCGCAAAGGCAGAAAAGATTACTGTCGTACAGCAGTACGGAATGGCATATGCTCCGTTCCAGATAATGGAGGAGCAGAACCTTATAGAGAAGAACTACGACGGAGATGTTGAGGTAGAATACACTCAGCTGAATTCGGGTTCGTCGATTAACGATTCATTTATGTCCGGAGACGTTCAGGTCGGAGCCATGGGTGTCGGACCGGCAATTACAGGTGCACTGACAGGTGTGGGGTATAAAATCTGCTCAAACATGTCAGCTCAGCCTCACAGACTGATGACAACCGATTCTTCGGCAGCATCCCTTAAAGACATAGGAAGCAACGATCAGATTGCTCTCGTTAACCTGGGAAGCTTCCAGCACATACTTCTGGCAATGGCATGTGAAGAGGAGCTGGGTGATGCTCATGCGCTGGATAACAACATAGTGGCAATGGCACATCCTGACGGAATGACGGCCCTGATTAACGGAACCGTAAAATATCAGCTTACAACTTCGCCTTATGTGTTCAAGGAAGCAGATCAGGGTATAAGTGAGATGGACGTTCTCTCCGATGTATGGCCTGACGGCAATTCGTTTATCGTGGCCGTAGCTTCACAGAAGCTTCACGACGATAACCCGGAACTTTATCAGGCTGTTGTTGATGCCATAGCTGAAGCATGCGACTACCTGACGGAAAACAAGGAAGAAGCGGCAGAGCTCCTCTGCGAGAATGAAGATGTTGATGCGGAGACTATGCTCAGCTGGCTCGAGGATCCGGCATGTTCATACTCAACTGAACTCAGGGGCGTAATGGATATGGCCACATTCATGGACGAGAACGGATTTCTGGAGGTGGACGGAGCTGAGAGCATCAGTGATCTGGCTTTTGATAATGTGAAGGGTAACTAGCCTATGAAGAGTGAAATCAAAAGCGAAGCCAGAGATCAGATTATATTCGTAATCTGCTTTATAGGCGCTTGGTACGTTGTCTATAAAATGCAAATTTTCGATGAGATGATATTCCCATCTCCCGGGCAGATCGGAGAAGCCTTCATCAAAGGATTCACGGATAACGGACTTCTGGCATATACGGCCTATTCTATGACTCTGATAGCCAAGGGTCTGGCGGTGGGTATCGGACTTGCTTTCATATTCTCCAGCCTAGCCGTTGTCAGCAAGCATTTCAGAGCGATATACAATTTCGTTGTGTCGGTGTGCGACCTGCTCCCGGGCGTGGCACTTTTGCCACTGGCAATATGCTGGTTCGGAGTTAATGAAATACCTATAATCTTCATAGTGGTGCATTCAATAATCTGGCCCATGTCCAGGAGTCTCATGGATGGATTCAGATCAATTCCTGCCATTTACATTGAGGGCGGTAAAAATATCGGACTTAAAGGAATGAAGCTGGTTACGGGTGTATATTTGCCTGCAGCCTTTGCGAGCGTGCTCAGCGGATTGAGAGTCGGATGGGCCAGAGCGTGGAGAGGCCTGATCAGCGTTGAGATGATATTCGGAACGACGGGCAAAGGCGCCGGAATAGGCTGGTACATCTTCATGAGACGTGTCAATGTGGACATCGCCGGTGTATTCGCATCGCTGATAGTGATTATCATAATCGGAGTTATTATTGAGTACGGCATTTTCAGAGTGCTGGAGAGAAACACTGTGAAGAAATGGGGGATGGCACAATGAGTGATAACATGAAGAAGCCCCTTCTGGAGGTCAGAAATCTCACGAAGAACTATCATGACGGTCCGGATTCCAGAGACATTCTGAGCAATCTGAATCTGACCGTGAACGAGGGTGATTTTCTTACCATCCTGGGGCCGTCCGGCTGCGGCAAGACCACTCTTATAAGGTGCATCGCCGGATTCGAAGACTACGAGGGTGAAGTCCTCGTAGACGGTAACAGGGTTACGGGTCCGGGAATAGACAGATTCATGGTGTTTCAGACCTTCGAGCAGCTCTTTCCGTGGAAGACGGTGAGAAAGAATATAACATGTCCGCTGAAGATTAACGGTGTCTCCGACAAGGAGGAACGGAATCGAATAGCCGAGGAACACCTGGAGCTGGTAGGACTTGCCGGCAAAGGCGATCTCTATCCGCACCAGCTGTCGGGCGGTATGAAACAGAGAGTGGCGATTGCCAAGGGCCTGGCTCTGAAGCCGAAGATTATCCTCATGGATGAACCCTTCGCTGCACTGGACGCCATGACGAGAAACAAGCTTCAGGCGGAGCTCAGCAGACTGAAGGAGCAGGAGAACGCCACGGTGATATTCATCACCCACAATATCCAGGAGGCGCTGGTTCTCGGAACGCGTGTGATGCTCATGTCCAAGAAGGGACTCATCAAGATAAACATGGAAAACAACATTCCTAAACCTGTCACTCCCGCATCGGAGGGCTACGGCGAGCTCTGGACGAAGCTCAACGCGGCGCTCTGGGAGGAAGATGAAGCGGAGTAAGCAGCGGTTTGGAGAAAAAATCCCGGATTCGGCTCGAGATTTCATATTTCGAGAGAGTCCGGGATTAACTGTTTTCTCGCCCATGCATTCGCATCTGCTTCATCTTGCTCAGTTGTACCGTTCGGGTTTTCAATGTGCCCTAAAATAATGTGTCCGAGTTCGTGAAACAAACTGAACCTAAGCTGATCTGGTTCCTCTTCCGGTTCGGTTAGTACCAATACTATTTTGTTACCATCGATAAATGTTGCTCCATGTAAGAATGAGCCTTTAAGATGTGGCAGAATTACTAACGCAATGCCGCACTCTGCCAGTATGGCTTGCATTTCGGGCATGAATTCATCCGGTGACATTACAGCTATACCGCGTATATCATCAAGCTTGCCTATGAGTTTCTTAACATTAATTGACTCGATACATGTTTCGCGTGCAACAACTTTAGCTCTCTGAGCCCAAGCCATAAGAGCTAAGTCACTCTTTTCTGTAATGGCTAATCTGTGACATGCGATTCTGGTAATCTGATTATTGCTGAGTAATGACAGCTCAACAACTCCGAAGTATTTTCTCAGGTTAATAACCTTTTCCTTGGTATTTTTTGCTTCAGGTACCCATCCGTACTTTGCCATTTCTCTATAAGGAAATTGCTTCGCTATTATTTCATCTCGCTCCATCGAATTCTCGGCCTTAACTTTTATGAGCTTTTCTCTGTAGATGGTCTCGAGATTGCTCCAGAACCCGGCAGGCACGCCGAGTACAAATTCCAGTCTTACTGCACAATCCGTGGTGAGCTGAACATCCCCATTAATGAGCTTGCTGATATGCTTCTCAGACATATCCATTCTGGCGGCAAATTCCTTCTGACTCATTCCTCTGTCAATCAGCTGTTCTTTAATTGTGGCTCCGGGGGGTGTTGCTATATAGCTTCTGCTTCTGGTCATAGAAAAACCTCCTCTGCTCTTTTCTGCCATTTTTGTGCCGTATGTTTTCTCGGCGACTACGTAATTTCCAATCCGTCACCCCCAGCAGTAATTTACCTCTCGGGTAAATATATGGTAGCATTATATGCCCCGATTGTCAATGTAAGGAATTTACCTATAAGGTAAATCAAAAAACGAGAGAACATTTGGTATGCTCTCTCGTTTTTTGTCAAGTCACCTATAGAAACCGTATGCACAGGCATGCTGCCGCATATTTCAGGCGGCTTTTTCGCTTACAGCGTTCCGCCGAAATCTGTCTGTAATGCCTGACCTGTAATCGCACGAGATTCATCACTCGCGAGGAACAGCAGGATATTTGCAACATCATCCGGCATGCACGGCTGTACTTTCATATCGCTGTGCTTTGCCATCTGTCCCATCATGTCGGAATCCAAATTTGCCGGATCTGTTCCAGAAACCATAGGGGTTACAATAGTTCCCGGGCATACTGCATTGCAGCGAATATTTGTCCCTGCGAAACGCAGTGCTGTGTGTCGTGTCACTCCTATGATGGCAGCCTTGGATGCAACATAGGCGGCGCCCCCGCATCCCATAACGCCGGCAATCGAAGCCACATTCACAATGGAACCGTATCCTGTTTTGGACATCTCAGCCGTTGCCGCACGCATACAGTACATGGTTCCTTTTTCATTGATGTCGACAATACGGTCCAGGTCGTCATCGCTAAAGCGGTCAATCGGCTTCAGACCCTCTTCCAGAACCCCGGCATTATTTATAAGAATATCTAATTTACCATACGTTTCTACAGCTTTTGCCACTAATTTTTCTGCATCGCCTTTTTTAGAGATATCGGTCACTACCGGAAGGACATCTCCTTTATCGGCCGTAATTTCCGATGCAACTTCCTTTAGAGGAGCCTCTCTTCTGGCTGTAATAACAACCTTCGCCCCTTCTTTCGCAAATAATTTCGCTGTCGCAGCGCCAACTCCCGAATTTCCACCGGTGATAATTGCAACTTTACCGTCTAAACGTCCCATACTTGCTACCTCATTTTTGGATAATAAAGTCAAGTTAATATTTTCTGTCAATTTAACAATAACACATTAACTGCCATTAATACAGCCTGCCGGCCAACACATCTTATCGTTGAGTACAATATAACGGCCCGGATTTTTAAGCGGATTCCTGTTTCAGCCTTGAGGCGGCAAGGCAACAAATGGTAATATTGAAAGAGCAATTAGAAAGAAACAGGGAGAACATAAAATGATAACAGGAGAAATCAAGAACAAAATCGACAGCCTCTGGGATGACTTCGCCGCCGGCGGAATAGTTAACCCGTTAACCGTAATAGAGCAGATTACCTACATGATGTTCATTCACGATCTGGATGAGACCGACAACCTTAGGGCAAAGGAGAGCGCCATGCTGGGCCTTCCCTATGAGAGTATCTTCGCAGACGAAGTAGAGGTTCAGGGACGGGCAGTCGCCGGTAATCAGCTCAAGTGGTCCGTGTTCAGGGATTTCCCTGCGAACAGAATGTATGACGTTATGCAGGAGATGGTCTTCCCGTTCATCAAGAATTTGCACGGCGACAAGAACAGCGCGTATTCGAAGTATATGGATGATGCGATTTTCATGATTCCGACGCCTCTGCTTCTATCTAAGGTGGTCGACAAGCTGGATGATATTTTCAGAATGATGGCGGATTCACACAGTACGGATATTCGTGGTGACGTATACGAATACCTGCTTTCGAAGATCGCACAGTCAGGAAGAAACGGCCAGTTCAGAACTCCGAGGCACATAATCAGAATGATCGTGGAGCTGGTGGAACCGGGTGCGGATGATGTCATATGTGACCCTGCATGCGGAACTTCCGGATTCCTTATTACCGCCGGCGAGTATCTCAAGGAGAATCGGAAGGAAGAAATCTTCTACGACAAGGTTAAGAAGGACCATTACATGAACCACATGTTCCACGGCTACGACACGGATAGGACTATGCTGCGTATCGGCGCCATGAACATGATGACCCACGGAGTTGACAACCCGTATATTGAGTACCGAGACAGCTTATCCGATCAGAATCCTGACAAGGAAAAATATTCTCTCATTCTTGCCAACCCGCCGTTTAAGGGCAGTCTCGACTACGACATAGTATCGGCAGACCTTCTCAAAGTCTGCAAAACCAAGAAGACGGAGCTTTTGTTCCTGGCACTCTTCTTGAGAATGCTGAAGGTCGGCGGCAGATGCGCATGCATTGTACCGGACGGAGTCCTTTTCGGCTCGTCGACGGCTCACAAGGCAATCCGTAAGGAAATAGTGGAAGGCAACCGGCTGGAAGCTGTCATTTCAATGCCGTCGGGAGTTTTCAAGCCCTATGCCGGTGTGTCGACTGCCATACTGATTTTCACAAAGACCGGAGCCGGCGGAACGGACAAAGTATGGTTTTATGATATGGAGAATGACGGATTCAGTCTGGATGATAAGCGGACTCCTATATCGGATAATGATATTCCTGATATCATCGAGAGATTCCATAATCTCGACAAGGAAGAAGACCGTGCCCGCACTGAGAAGAGTTTCTTCGTCCCTAAGACGGACATCGTGAACAACGGCTATGACCTGTCCGTTAACAAGTACAAGGAAGTCGAGTACGTACCTATTGAGTATCCGTCCACACAGGAGATCATGACCGATCTCTACGAATTGGAGAAGGAGATTTCCAAGTCGATGGCAGAACTCAGTGAAATGCTGGAAGTTGAAGTTTAGTAAATTGTTATTTGTGGGGATTTTATATGAAACAAAAACGATTAGGCGATATCGCTACATATATAAATGGATATGCGTTTAAACCTGAAGATCGAGGGACAGAAGGTCTTCCGATTATTAGAATTCAGGATCTTACGGGAAACGCGTACAATTTGGGCTTCTATAACGGGACGTATCCAGAAAGAATAGAAATCAATAACGGTGATGTGTTGATTTCATGGTCAGCTAGCCTTGGTGTGTATATTTGGAATAGAGGCAAGGCTTTGTTAAACCAGCACATATTCAAGGTTGTATTCGATAAGGTCGAAGTCAACAAAATGTACTTTGTGTTTGCAATTCAGTATAACATTAAAAAAATGGAAGCAAAGACTCATGGGGCAACCATGAAGCATATTGTGAAAAAAGACTTTGAGAATACTCTGGTTCCTTTTCCTTCGCTTGAAAAGCAAGCAAAAATTGCAGAAGTGCTGTCAAAAGTTACAAGAATTATTGAAGTTCGTCAGCAAGAACTTAAAAAACTGGATGAGCTAGTCAAGGGTCGATTTGTCGAG
>JALFNS010000041.1 GCA_022773945.1 Clostridiales bacterium | reverse complement strand
AATGAAGAGAGTTAAATATGCACTCATCGGTTATACTTCCTCGGTCTACTTGAATATTCTCTTAACTCCCGCTATCTTACCCCATCTGGAGTTTGTGGCCGATGACTTCATTACCCTGTTCGGCCAGCTGTGGATTATCTTATCCTTGATCTGCAGATATCCCGATGGATTCTGATAGTATCTCTGAGTTGTAACCTTAAGCGTCGCGCTGACTGCCAGACTCTTGCCTGCAGAATCCTTAAGCTCGCATCTCCACAGGGTTCCCGTCTTGTACCACCATTCATTGGTAAGTGTGACCTTCTGAGAATGTGTATCCGTGTTCGGCACATTGTATGTGGCTTTTGTTACCCACTTGCTGCCGCTGTAATATTCCAGATAAAGCTTATCGCCGCCTCCGTTTTTCACCGTGGCGGTAATCGTCGCGGTCCCTCTGGATTTAACTGTAATCGCGGTCTTGCTCAGAGTAACGGTCGGATTAACCACAACGGGCTCCGTTTCACTAGAAGGTTCCTCCGTCTCGCTTGACGGCTCTTCTGTTTCGCTTGACGGATCCGTGGACTCGCTTTCCTCCGGGTTTTCTCCCTCATCAAGCCCTATTACGGCTCCCGTGGATCCCCCCCGTCATCCGTCGCACAAACCGCTTCAAGAGACATGGTAAATGCCAGTATCAGTGTCAGTATAATACTTAAAAACTTCTTCATATTGTCAACCTTCTTCCCTCAAACAAATGATTTCGCTCCTAGTATTATACCGCACATCCCCCTGCGATGTCAGTAGTAAATTCCTTCGTCCCATTCCTCCCCGTCGGAAGAGACCACTATTACCTCATCTCCCTCCTTGAGTCCGCTCCTGATTTCCGTATATTCATCATTACTCAGACCGGTTTCAACTTCAACGTCCTTTGTCTTGTCGCCCTTTTTCACAGTCACATAAGCAGTGTCCCCGTCGCTGTAAACCGCATCCACGGGAACGGCCAGAACGTTCTCCGCCTTGTCAAGGGATATGACAGCCCTGCCGTTCATACCCAGCTTAGCCTTGCCGTCGTTGTCGAAGGTCACGGAAACGGTGAATTCCGAAAGTCCTCCCGAATATTCACCGACATCGCTTACGAAGGATACATTTCCCTTGTATTTGCCGCCTGTAGCCTTGATTTTCACCACGGCGGGACTTCCGTTTCTCACGTCGAGTATCTTGTCCTCGCTCACGCTTATATCCATCTTCAGCACGTCTGTTCCGGCAACGGTCACGCTGCTCTCATCGGTGAATGTTCCTCCCTTGTTCGGCAGGTTCCACTCCTTGACTACCAGTCCGTAAGGCGCCTTCATAACACTGCCGTTGGTATATACCAGAATGGTGTCGCCTTCTTTAATCGCCTCGCCTTTCACCGCCTTCGTCTCCTTAAGCTTCCAGCCTGTGTGAGGCGTCAGGTTTTCCTCCAGAGAGCTGACCACTTCGCCCTTGGAGGATATCTTGTTCTCTATTGTCATCCTCTCCACGGTTGCCGTCTCTTCCGGCATCTCCATATCCTCATCCATCCCCGACTGAGCCCCGCAGGAACGTATTATGACGAATACTATAAGCGCCAGCACAGCAGCGGCTATGATGATATATTTAGTTTTTTTCATTTCCCTGTTCCCCTTCCTGCATCACATAAATCCTGTACACTCTCACGTCTCCGTTCTCCGCCGTAACGTTGATCAGGATTTTGCTCATGTCACCGCTGATGCTGTCACTGCCCATGATATCCACCTTCGCGGATTTCGAAGAGGCCGCAGCGCTCACCTTCAGGCTCCTTACATCTTTGCCGGTTCTGACGAAATAAGTGTCACGGGTCTTGTGAAACTTCTGCTCCATCTTGTAGCCTTCAATCTTCAGGCTGCTTAAGTAATTGTCACCGGAGCCGCGGTACACGTTCTCACCGTCTCCTTCGTCGCCGGAATCCACAACCCCTCCGCCTGACGAACCGGAGGATGAGCTTTTTCTCGGCTTCGTCTCCTTCTCCGGCTTGTCCTCCTTCTCAGCATCGGGCACTGCAGTCAGCGCGATGCTCTCCTCAGAGGTCTTCGTCTCTCCTTCAATCTCCGCTTTCACGGTGAATGAAACTTTATCCGTCAGCCCCGCGTCGGTTCTGACTGTGAATCCCAGCTTGTCAAAATAACTGAGAGCTTCGTACCGGATCGTGCAGATTCCTCTCGTGTTGTTTATGGTAACATCTACGTCTTCATCTGTCCTGATGGCAACCGCCGCATCCGCCGGCTCCACCGTCAGTTTCAGATTGTACTCTCCGTACTCCTCCTCACTGATTCCGGATAAATCAACTTCGATTTTTATATCCTCTCCGGCCTTTGCTTCTGTCTTGCCGCAAGTGAGAAATGTGTTCTCTCCCGAAACAAATACCGCAGACAGGCATGCCGCCACCACCAGCGCCAAAGCCGCTGCAATCATTATTCTCCTACTCATATCTCAATGCCTCCACCGGTTTCATCTTCGACGCTCTGAATGCAGGCAGGATTCCGAAGACAAGTCCCACCGCAACACTTACCGCAAAAGCCAGAAGTATCATGCCGATTCCCGGCGAGAAGAATGCTCCCGCCAGTATGGCTATCCTTCCGAAAAGCAGTCCGGTCAGAATTCCTATAAGGCCTCCTATAAGGCTCAGCACTACGGATTCCACAAGGAACTGCCACAGAATGTCCTTTCGCTTCGCTCCCAGGGATTTCCGGATGCCGATTTCCCGTGTTCGCTCCGTTACGGATACGAGCATAACGTTCATGACTCCTATTCCTCCCACGAGAAGCGATATGGATGCTATTCCTCCCAGAAGCAGTGCCATGGCGTTGTTCATCTCGTTCATGGCATCAATCATCATCTTCTGAGTCGTCACGTCGCAGTAGTCGGATGTGAGATTGTGGGTTTTGCTCAGGTACTGCTTCACGCTCTTACTCACCTTCTCCGCATTCTCCTCGCTGTCGGCTTTCACATAGAACTCCGTGATACCTGCCTCTCCGCCCAGATATCTGGAGGTGGTTATCGGCATAACCACAGTGTTGTCGATATTGCTTCCCATGGATGATCCGGCACCTTTCATAACGCCGACCACTGTGTAGTCGTCTCCGTCAATCTTCAGCGTCAGACCGCACGGATTCCTGCCCTGCCAGTAGCCTTCGGATATCTTCTCTCCGATTATGACGCACTTGGTGTAGTTGTCCATGTCAATCCGTGAGAGGTCGCGACCGTATTTCATCTCGTAGCCCATCATGTCGGCGTAGCTCTCGCCGCCGCCCATAAGTTCAGTACCGCTGACCTTCTTACCGCCGGCAGTGACGCTTCCCGACAGATAGGTAAAGGGCGTAACTCCCGATACGTTGTCCAGCTTCCTCATGGGTGCCAGATCCTCATAGGCGAGGGCGCTCTCCGTATCGTATATGCAAACGCTCACCAGGTCCGCTCCCACGGAGTACATTTCATCGTTAATCCTCTCCGTGGCGCCGTTCACCATGCCCACCAGGAGTATTACCGATGCTATTCCTATAACCAGCCCCAGTACCGTAAGTCCGGACCTGAGGCGGTTTGATATTATGTTCTTCCAGGCTGTACGAGCCGTAAGGAGAATATTCATACCGCACCCTCCTCTCTGAGGGTTCCGTCCTCTATTCTGACTATGCGTTTCGCTCTCGATGCCACGTGTTCATCATGGGTAATCATAATGATTGTCTGGCCTTCTCCGTTAAGCTCTTCGAGGAGCTCCATGAGTTCTCCTCCCGTACGTGAATCCAGTGCTCCCGTCGGCTCATCCGCCAGTATGAGGGCCGGCTTACCCACCAGTGCTCTGGCTATGGCAACTCTCTGCTGCTGGCCACCCGAAAGCTGGTTGGGCATGTGCTTCATGCGATCGCCCATCTTCATGAGGGACAGCATTTTCTCGGCTTCGGCTTTTGCTTCCTTCTCGCCGACTCCTCTGTAGAGGAGCGGCACCATTACGTTCTCCAGTGCAGTGTGCTTCTGGAGAAGATAGAAGCTCTGGAAAATGAAGCCTATCTTCTCGTTTCGAATTTCCGCCTGACGGTCGTCCGACAGATCCGTCACATCTATCCCGTCAAGTGTGTATTTCCCCTCGTCTGCCGTATCCAGCAGACCGATAATGTTCATAAGCGTCGATTTGCCCGAGCCTGAAGGCCCTGTTATTGCCAGGAACTCCCCCTGCTCAACATGGAGGTTGGCGTGATTCACCGCCGTTATGGTCTCGTCTCCCAGGGTAAATCGCTTGACCAGTGATTCAAGTCTGATCATTTGTCCCCCTCCCCTCTGTGCACTGTCATGCGGACCTTGTCTCCCACTTTGAGGCCGCTCTTGATCTCTACGTTCATGGCGTCGCTTTCGCCTGTCTCCACGAACACCTTCTCGGTCTTTCTCCCCTTAACCTTCTCCACGTAAGCTCTGTCATTCTCATCGAAGCTGACAGCCTGCACGGGAACTGCCGTAATTCCGTTGCGGTCGGAGATGGTTATGACGCATCCGGCGCTCATGCCCGGGCGAACCTTCCCGTTGTTTCTGAATTTGAGGGTGATGGTGTATCTGGCCGAGCCTTCTTCGCCTTCGCCTTCATCGCCGTCGGACTCTCCCAGCTCTTCATCCATGTCTTCCTCCGTGTCACCGTCATCTTCGCCTTCTTCCGGGGACTCCTCCGTCTGCTCTTCTCCGTCGCTCTCGAAGAATGAATTGGGAACGTCCTTCTTCTCCACTATGCTTCCCGGAAAGTTCTGCTGCGACAGGGCGTTGACGATGATTACCGCCTCGCTCCCCGAGGTAATCTTGTTTATCTCCTCTTGAGGCACGGTAATTTTCATGTACATGTCGCCGGTGCGTTTAAGTCTGATGCAGTGAGACTCGTCGGCCCGCTCCCCGCGCTCCGGCAGGGACATGCCCGTAACTATACAGTCTGCCGGCGCGTCCGTATGTGTGCCGTCCGTATAGTAAACAAGCGCCTGTCCTTCGTCAACCTGTTCATCGGTCTCGACAGCCGCACCCTTGAATGTCCTGTTTCTTTCCACGTTAACAGTCTCCGACTTGCCTGCGGTAATCTTGCCCGCAGCAGTCAGAGTCTGTTTCATGTCCACCTTGGAAACAGTGACATCACGATATTCGGTTTTTTCCTCGTCATTTCGGGAAAAACAGACTATGGCAATTACAATTGCCACAACAATGACAAGCAGCACAGCGCCGCCCGCTAAGATTTGTTTTCTGGATATTCTCATGTAAATCTCCAATTCCCTTAACTGTAACCCTTAGTGAGGATAGAATCTCATATATTGAGGCCGGTGTCAAGGGGGTGGAGGGTAAAACAGCCGCTATAAGTCTCTGAGCCAGCCGTCTTCATTGTAAACCCATTCTCCCGCTATCATGTCATAAATATATCCTTCCCGGGTAACACCATATCGCGCTATAGTGGATATGTGATCCTCCATGTCATTATATATGCTGACTTCGTATTTCCCGTTTGTCTCTCCCCAGCATGATACTTTCACATTTTCGAAATCTCCCGTATCGCCTGTTTGGACATTGCACATTTCTATAATATACTCAACCGCTTCTTCTCCACTGGTAATCTTATCTCCGGACTCATCAGGTTCCGCAGATTCCGCAGCTGTTTCCGAGAAAATCTTATTCCTGTTTTTCTCCGTATTTTCATAGAACTCATAAGGTGTGAGTTCTTCATTGCCCACCATGTTGTTAAGGGTGGTGTAGAAGTCCTCGGCCGAGCACTCTTCGTATGAATCATAGTAGCCTATTATTTCGTCAGAGGAAAACTCAATCGATATCGAATCATCATCATCATCCATGTTATCAATATTGGTTATGATATAACTCCCGTCTCCCATATCCGAATATATTGAAGTGTAGTATCCTGTTTTCTCATAATAGCCTTCCTCCACTCCCCAGTATTCAGCTATATTGTCTCCCGAGTCACTTGAGCCTGCAATGGAAACATACCCTTCCCAATAGGACAGAACCACGAGGTTTTCATATCCTGCGTCTGCGGTATCTCTCAGAATAAGCTCCGGTACATCATCATCGTTTATGTAGGCTATGTTAAACTCGCAGTTCTTGGCCTGCCATAATTCATCTTCTGTATCACTGTCTTCCTCATACCAGAAATACATCTCACTGATGTTAATACTGTCCTGAGAGAGAAGATCAGAATAAGCTTTCAATACAACAGTAGAGTTCGCAGAAGCTGTCAAATTCGCTGAATCTGCAGAATCCGCCGAATTGGTTTCACTGCCTTTGTCCTGAGGCGAAAATACCAGCAGGACTATTACTGCGATTACCGCGACTGCTGCTACAGAAGCTATCGCCAGAATCTTCTTGTTCAAATTCTTAAACAGAGGCTTCCGCTCCTGAAGATACTCTCGTCTCTCCTCATCAGTCATTCTCCTGATGAGTTCCTCCTGCTCTTTAAGATATGCACAGACTTCCGCACGCTCCGCTTCGTCGCAGCCGGCGCACTCCAGGCATTTGCGCGCATTATACATGCTCGCCTTATACTTCCCTCTTTCGTCTTCTATACGATACATACAGTAATAGGCAACATGGGCCAGGTTTCGGTCTCCGCTTCTTAATATTTGACTGCAGTAATCCTCCGCAATTCTATGATCCTTCGCTACTCCCCTTCCCAGTGTATAATACCGGGCAAGCTTCGAAGTTGCCTCCATATTGCCAAGGGCGCCGGCTATCCCATAGTACCGGGCTGCAGCTTCGTAGCTCTGCTCTCTGCCTCGTCCCTCCTCCGACATGCGACCGAGCTGCAAAGCCGCCATCTCACGGTATTCCTTGTTCTCAGAGTTATTAACTACAGCATTATAGAAGGATACCGCCCGGCTGTCATTCTTGTATTTCAACAGCTCCGGTATTCCGGTGTGGCTTCCGGTATCACATACTCCGCCCAGGACAAGCAGTGAATACATGTTGCCCTTCTCAGCATATCGCCGTGCATACCCTACGGCCTTCTCATAATCAGAAGGTATCCCATCAATCTCACCGGACCAGTAGATATCGATAATCTGCTGCGGCGCCCAGTCTTCTCCGGAATCCGCCAGACTGATAAGATACTGTACCCCGAGCCGTTTCTTATCGATACCGTAATCCTTATCGCTGTACAGATACTCCCCGGCAACTATATTCCGGCTCTCAAGGTCGCCGTTCGATGCAGCCCGTTCGAACCATTTCATGGCCTCATACTCGTCCGCATCTACTCCGTGGCCCTCTGCATATGCTGCTCCCAATATGAACTGTGCCCGTGCATTTCCTGCGTCTGCCTTCTCCCTTAACCTGTCTATTATATCTAAGGAATCGACACCGCCAAGAATATAATCCCCTACTGCCAGAGCAAGCTTATAGAAATCCATTTCCTCGTCATACGCCTGCTGATCTCTCATGAGCACTCGTACGCCTTTCGCGGCGAGCTTAAAAGTGCCTTTAATGGCCATTCCCGTGGCCGCCCCTATTCCTCCGGCAATATTGCCACAGGTTCTGCCGGTCCCTATCCGCTGAGCTAAAGAAGAGCCTCTGTGCACTCCATACATGAAGTCCCGAAGTGCCGCCTTCGCCTTGTACTGAAACTGTATTAAATCTTCCGATCTTACCTGACAGCCTTTGCCTGAAACCGAAACGCTGATTGCAGCCGAGCCGCCTTCCATGCTCACATAATGACACACCGGCATATACCCTCTCGACCCGGCATGAGATATTACAAGCATCTTAACTCCGGACACTTCATCTTCATAGACTACCACCGGCAAATCCAGTACCTCTACCAGCTCCCGGAATGATGATATGATGGCTGAGGCGTTTATCTCATCCACGTTACCGAATTCCCATGTTCTTAATATCACTATCTGATTCCTGGCCATTTCACGACACTCCTCGAATAATAATGATAAAGGCGATGCTTAAACACCGCCCCTATCGCTAACAAAACTTCTCTTCTAATGTTTTGACCATATGCTTGTATTTCTTATACGCTTCGTCATACCTGTCCGCCTTTATCAATCTGACACACGGAACAATCACTTCGGAATACAGCTTCTCGTACACCTGGCAGGCATCCCCGGAACTATCTATCGCCGCTACTATACACGGCGCCGTTCTGTAGTATTCATGTACATCTCTGATTCCTTCCGCCGACTCGTGCATGTATCCATCCCTAAAGGACCGCAAAGTCTCCAGCTCGTCGCAATCGTCGCTAAGGCCTTTGTACTGAACACATGCTGTAGTCAAATAGCATCCGCCGGACGAGGAATTCGATTCCTTAATCGGACACCCTTTACCGTCATAGCGACAGTATTTTCTCGAAGTTTCAGAGCTGACGTAATCATCCTTTTTTAGGCAATAGTCATTAGCCCATCCTCGTTGTTCATGAAAATCACACCATCCCATACTTACACCTCCAATGATTTTGTTCGTTACTTCTTCATTTCTTTTCGTCCAGCTTGCTCTGAGTCAAAATTATAGCACTTTCACCATTACAATCTTCCAAAAAATATTGCTAACATTTCCTTCTTCCTAAATGATGACAATGAACCAGCGCAGCCAATACCACGGTTTGACACTTACTTATAATATAGCAGTTCTTAATATATTGTCTCAATATATGTAGATGCTAAGCATTGATTAGGCGTCCAGTATGTTTTTCCTTTTTTATCTTTGCGTTTTACCATATTTTTCACATATAACTTCGTGGGAGTGACTTCGTTATTATATTGCTTTAGTGGGACCTTGGCTATCCCTTTCGTAGTCTTATTACTTATCACTTTGCCACATTTATTGCACTTTTGGGTCTCAGTTCTCGTCACATTATACACGTCATAGAACTCCCCAGTATATAACTGTCCATACTGATGTGCCCCAAGTGTCATGTATATACTATTTCCTTTCACAGTCTGTACCGTTTTCTTATAATTCGCAGACATAGTCACCGGAAGCAAACTGATTAGCTTTTCAAATGAAATGCTTACCCCGGCAGAATACTCTGTCTTAATGCTTTTGACCTTAATAGTACCATAACCAACTGCTTTTGAACCATAATTCTCATGGTATGATCCACTTAGCTTTTGCCACTGTCGTTGAGTGTACGCTTTACTTTTTTTATACTTCACCGTAGTATTAATCGTATAAGGAATCTTATATTTCTTGTAGCAGTTAGGGCACTTGGACGGCGCGCTGGCAGCATTCGCTGTCAACGGCGTCATTGTCAGTACCATAACGCACATCATCAGAATCGCTACACATCTCTTCCCTCTAATTCTATGTTCTTTCATTGACTCCACCTCTCAATTCATTATCACTTCTTCATTTCTTATTTGACAAAGCTATGTTCTATGTGAGGATTATAGCATTATGCTCGTTCTAATCTTTCAAAGAAAACTGCAAATAATTCTGCTCCTCCGAATCTTTATCCGTAAGCGTCAAACCGTGGCACATTGACCACTCACGGGTATTCGCATATAATGGTGTGCTGTTGCGCGCGATAGCGCGCAATAGTGCGCAATAGCATGTGTTAACAAGTTCGCAGGTCCTACTCGGTGACGGATGCACTGCAGGTTTCTTTCACATCTTCGGACCATGGCATCAGCTGCTCCAGGTCATAGTCATCGTCCTGAGACAGCTTCTCGAAAATGTATTTCAGATATTTGTACGGATCAAGGTTATTAGCCTTGGCTGTTTCGACAATGCTGAAGGCGGTAGCAGTGGATCCGGCTCCTGACGGTGTATTGCAAAACAGGAAGTTCTTCCTACATATCACGAAAGGCTTAATGCTTCTCTCCGCAGCATTGTTGCTGCACTGGAGCCGCCCGTCAAGGGCAAATGCACGA
>JALFNS010000038.1 GCA_022773945.1 Clostridiales bacterium | reverse complement strand
AAAGGAACATATATTGTAACCGCATCAGGTACGGTTAAGGATACAGTGATAGACTGGAGTGCCGGCGGAGTAGAAACTGAAGCTGATTGCCCTATCATGGCACCTGTATGCAAGGTAACTGTAGATGGCGATACAGCAGCATTTATTGACAGCCTCAAAGACACCATAGCCACTCTCAAGGCTGCTGCCATAGCTCCAGCACCTAAGGCATCGGCAACAGGCACAACTTCAATCAGGCTCACATGGACTGTAAGTGAAGGCGTTGACGGATACGAACTGAGCAGAGACGGCGGCAAGACGTGGACAGCAGTTACAGGAAGCAGCAGATCTTTCACGGGACTCTCACCTGCAACCAAGTACTCATACCAGGTAAGAGGTTATGTATATCTTGACGGAGAAGGAACTGACAAATACTACTCCAAGGCTGCATCAGCATCGGCAACGACTAAGCTGGGAACGGTTTCGGGCGTTTCAGTCAAGAGCAAGTCGAGAAAGCTGACGACCAAGTGGAGCAAGGTGACAGGTGCATCATCCTATCAGGTATACATCAGCACAAGCTCCAAGTTCAACAAGGGACTCGTGAAGTATACGACCAAGTCGCTGAGCAAGACTTCGAAGAAGCTCAAGAAGGGCAAGAAGTACTACGTGAAGGTTCGTGCTTACAAGAACGGAGTTTATGGATCATGGTCATCGGTAAAGAAGGTAAAGTGCAAGTAATTGCGTGGTATAATATCTGAAACAGCGGAGCTGTAGCATTAAAAATGTGCAGCTCCTCTTGTGCTGTAACGGAGAAACGCGACAGCGCGGGGAAAGGATGAAAAGTGAAGGCGGAATCAAAGAAAAGAGTATTCAATATTGCCATGGTCGCACTGATAGTCGTAATCGTGGGATGCGGCATTATGGCTGTGGGAAATCTCAAAGGCTGGTTTGGTGAGAACAGCGAATCGCCGGTGATAAGCAAGGAAATAACCGGTGTGGCCAACATGGAGAGAAGTGGTGTGGCGTACACCCTTTCGGAGAAGACACCTGTCAAGGGAGGAGATATTCTGGAGACCGAGACCGGTTCCGAAGCGGATTTTGAAATCAGAGGGGTTGGCAGCATATCCATGTGGGAGAAGGCCGTGCTTACAGCGGATGCCTGTGATGAAGATAATGTGCAGCTTACCGTCAATGAAGGCGAGTTTTATGGTATTATGGAGGATGACAAGAATCTCCTCGCCATAGCAGGCGATGCATTCACCGCGACGCCGGGAGAATCGGTATTTTCAATGAGCGTACGTCAGGGAAGCAGAGAGATAAGTGTGTTCAGCGGCAGCCTTACAGTGAAAGGAGACGGCGGACAGGAGAAAATCTCCGCCGGCGAGAAGCTCCTCATAACAGGAGAAAAGGGTGACAAGTGGGAGAAGGACAAGCTCAGGGCTGCGGCACTTAGTGATTTCCAGATAGCCAAACTCCTGGAGGGTGAGGCGGATGATATATGCTTCACTGACAAGAAACTGAAGAAGGTTCAAGCGGACAGGAAGCAGGAGACGAAGGCAGCCGAGGAGGCTCTAGAGGATGAGGCGGTCGCTCTCGTAAGCGAGAACAGCAGCACATCCGGAGAAACCTCGGACAAGAAAGTGCTCACCTGCACCATACAGATACAGTGCAAGTCCATACTGAGCAATATGGACAGGCTGAAGGAAGGCAAGAACCGCTACGTTCCTTCAAACGGAGTCATCCTGGCCACCAGCAAGGTGGAATTCAATCAGGGGGACACGGCATACGATGTGACTAAAAGAGCCTGCTCGGCGGCGGGCATTCAGATAGAAGCGGCATATACACCGGCATACGGAAGCTACTACGTGGAGGGCATGAATCATCTCTACGAGTTCGACTGCGGTGAGATGTCGGGATGGATGTACAAGGTTAACGGATGGGCGCCGAATTACGGCTGCTCCGAGTATGAACTCAAGAATGGAGACAGTATAGTATGGTACTACACATGCACCGGAAACTGACGGGAATAATTACGGCTTTTGCGCTGATGGTGAGCTGCATGCTGCCGGTAGCAGCTTTCGGAGATGAGGAGACACTACCCGAGGCTGAGCCGCAGGAGGTAAGCGAGGCGGCTGTTGCTGAGAGTGAAGCTCCGGCTGATGAACCGGCAGAAGCTTCTACAGAAGCTCCGGCAGAAGTTCCGATGGAAGCGGAGATTGTAAGCTTTGTAGTTTCCATAGCCGTGCCGGGTGAGGAGAATCCCGTCTACCTGATTAAGAGCAAAAGCTTCAGCCTGAATGAAGGCGAAGGACTTGAGGAGCTGGCAGAGCTCCTCGCAGAAGAGGATTATCGGATAACCTTCGATAAGGACGGCAGAATTGAGAAGCTGCAGACTCCGAAGGGTGAATCCTACGGTGAAGGCGGAATCTGGCAGATTGCATGGGGCGAGGAAGAGCCTTCGGACAGCACGGAGACCTACGACCGCGTGCTTCAGAACGGTGACAGACTGGAACTTATATACACTGCAGAAGAAGAGACGGCAGCGGAAGAGGAAGCTGTTTCGGAACCTATGGTCGCCATGGCGGTAAGCGATGACGATATAGCATTTTCCTACGGAAATACGAGAGACAAGCTCCTCAAGGAAGGCGACAGCAGCGGATGGCCTTACGGAAGCGAATTCTCCATCGTGGGAAATGCCAGAGCCGGCTACATGACCGAGGAGAGAGCTGCAGCCTATACGAAGAACCTCATAGCTGAGCTGGAGAGCAGAGGAAGCGCACAGCTTGATGACAAGCAGTCAAGCGACAATGCCAAAGCAGTACTGGCGCTGACATCCCTGGGAATGAATCCGTCAGATGTGGGTGGATACAACCTCCTGGAGCCTCTGGCAGATATGAATTTCGTAATGAAACAGGGAATGAACGGACCGGTATGGGCGCTTATCGCCTTTGACTGCGGCAGATACGAGATTCCTGCCGTTAAAGCCGGCGGAGTTCAGGTCACCAGAGAAAAGCTTATAAGCACCATACTCAATCTGCAGAAAGCCGACGGAGGATGGGCATACAGCGGCAATTCGGATATAGATATGACCGGTATGGTTCTGCAGTCGCTGGCACCGTACTATTCCACGGACAGCAAGGTCAAGGCTGCGGTGGATAAGGCGCTCACGTGGCTTTCTGCCCACCAGAACAGCAAGGGCGAGTTCGCGACAACAGCATCCGTAACCAGCGAGTCACAGAGCCAGGTTATCGTGGCACTGACATCACTGGGGATAGATCCGGCAAAGGATCCTCGCTTTGTGAAAAACGGCAACAGCGCGATTGACGCCCTCCTGTCGTATTACGTGGCGGGCGGCGGCTTCAAACACGTGGAGGCAAACTGGAAGGCCAACGGGCTGGCCACCGTGCAGGGAAACTATGCTCTCGTCGCCTATTACAGGTTTATCAGCGGACAGAGCAGTCTCTACGATATGACGGACAGCGGCAGCTACAATATAGACGTGGACTACGTAAGAGATAACAGGACACCTTCAGACAGGAGTGACAAGCCCGGAACTGCCACGACCGCGACTGCAACGGGAGCTTCGACTTCGGTAAGCACCAGATCTCTGGGACTTATCAGAGCTTCGGGAAGCTCATCTGAGGAAGCGCTGAACGTTATAGACAAGATAAGGGCCGTTACAGAAAGCGGTCTCCCTGACAGTGCAAGCGATTATACCAATGAGCAGGTTAAGAGCATCGAGGAAGCCTATGCGGCATATCTTGAGCTCGATGCGACAGAGAGGCTGGCTGTGGAGAAGGATGAGGTCTGGGAAAAGTTCAGCGAGATAACCGGCAAGCTGGGCGAAGCATACCATTATCATGAACTCTCCGGAATAGATTTGAGAGACAATGAGGAGGAAGTCCTCCCGTGGTACGTGAAGCTGGAGCCGGCAGGCAAGAAGTTTGCCGATGAACAGAAGGAGGAGATATTCGACCTTCTGGGCGAGAACGGAATAATATATTACTCATATGACGTTAAACTGGTCAATACTCTCGACGACAGCGAATGGGAACCGGAGAAGGTCGTAAAGGTTTCATTCAGAATGCCTGAAGAGACCGGCGGACTTAATCCGGTTGTGATTCACGAAGGCGAAGGGGGAAGACTGGAATTTATTGAAGTCGAAGCCGGAGACGACGGGAAGACTGTATCCTTCAGGACAGGCTCATTCTCACTCTTCGCGCTGGCGGGAACATCGGAAGACGTAGGCAAGATGATCGGCAAAAGCACCGGAAGCGTTCTGCCGTGGTGCATCGGCGGTGCAGCGGCTCTCGCCCTGGCGGCCCTGCTGATTGTTTTCAGGAGAAAGCTGAGATGAGAGAAGACGCCTTTTCCTCATACAATCCTGTAATTAACTTTGTGTTTTACATAGGAGCGCTGGTATTCGGCATGGTATTTGTCCATCCCGCATTTCTCCTGTGCTCCGTTACGGCGGCCATGGCATATTATATAACCGTGAGCGGCCGCAAAGCCTTCAGGATGATGGCGGGGCTGATTCCCGTATTCCTCGTCATATCACTTGTTAATCCACTGCTCAACGTGAGCGGTGCCACGGTGCTTTTTACCGTCTTCGGGAGGCCGTACACACTGGAGGCGCTCTATTACGGCATGTCGACGGGAGGAATGTTCGTCGGGATTATTCTCTGGTTCGCATCCTACAGTGCCGTGATGACCAGCGATAAATTCATGTACATCTTCGGGAGGCTGGCGCCGTCAGTATCCCTGGTTCTGACCATGATACTGAGGCTCATACCCGCCTTCGGTCAGAAGGCGAAACAGATTGCCGGAGCTAGAAGGGCGATAGGCAAGTATGGCGGCACAGCCCCGGTTAAGGAGAGAATATCAGACGGAATCACCATAATATCCACACTTACAGGCTGGGCTCTGGAGGGCGGAATAGTGACAGGTGACAGCATGAGAAGCCGCGGGTACGGCTGCGGCAGAAGAACCAGCTTCAGCGTTTACTCCATAGGTAAGAAGGATATTGTTCTTCTGGGAATTATGCTGCTGCTTACGGCCTTTGTAATATTCTGCGGGATAAACGGGGCGGCGAAGGCAAGCTTCACACCTGAGCTGTACATAGCGGGAAGAGAGATGAAGCTGTTTGTGCCGGCGGTTGCGGCATACTTCATCTTACTGATAACACCAACTGTACTTAATATAGCGGAGGAAATCAAATGGCGCATTTTGAGATCAGGAATCTGAGCTTTTCGTATCCGGGCAGCAGCCGGGGGAAGGCTCTTGACAATGTGAATCTGACAATCGAACGCGGAGAATATCTGACGGTCTGCGGCAAAAGCGGCAGCGGCAAGACGACTCTTCTCAGACATCTCAAAAGCGTTCTGGCGCCTCACGGCAAGCTGACGGGCGAGATTCTCTTCAACGGCAGGCCTTTGCAGGATGCGGATCTTCGCACGCAGTCGGCGGGCATCGGTTACGTCATGCAGAACCCGGACAGTCAGATTGTGACGGACAAGGTGTGGCATGAGCTGGCTTTCGGACTGGAGAGTCTGGGTACGGACCAGAAGACGATAAGACTGAGAGTGGCGGAGATGGCCAGCTATTTCGGGATTCAGGGCTGGTTCCACAGAAATGTGGCGGAGCTTTCGGGCGGACAGAAGCAGCTGCTGAATCTGGCGTCAATAATGGCCATGCAGCCGGAGGTTCTCATACTGGACGAGCCCACTTCCCAGCTTGATCCTATAGCCGCATCGGATTTTCTCAATACCGTGAGAAAGATAAATCTGGAGCTGGGCACGACGATTATAATAACGGAGCACCGGCTCGAGGATATATTCCACGCCTCCGACAGGGTTGCACTCATGGAGGGAGGCAGGATAACGGCATGCGATACGCCGCGCAGAGTCGGAGACCGTCTGAAGTACGGTAACAATGATATGTTCGCGGCCATGCCGGCGCCTGTGCAGATATACTACAGCCTCAAGGACAGACTGAAGACACCGGGTGAATGCCCTCTCACTGTCAGAGAAGGACGAAACTGGCTCAGCGGAATTTTCGCGGAATCGGAGCCGACGGTGACTGAAATAGAGAAAGAGGAATTCGGAGAAATAGGTGTGCCTGCAATTTCCGTGAAGGAAGTCTGGTACCGGTATGAGAAAAATGCTCCCGATGTTCTCAGAAGCACATCTCTGGGGGTACAGAAGGGAAGCTTCCACGCCATAGTGGGAGGCAACGGAACGGGCAAGTCCACAATGCTAAAGGCAATATGCGGAATCTGTAAACCATACAGGGGAAACATTCTCATTAACGGCAAGAAGCTTGAGAAGTATAAGGACGGAGAACTTTTCAGCAGCAATCTGGCCATGCTTCCTCAGGATGCCAGAAGCATCTTCGTGAAGAAAACGGTGAGGGAAGACCTGGAGGAGATGACTGCGGGAGGTGACGAAGGTGAAGCGGCGATAGCAGAAGTGGCTGAGATATGCGATATTTCACATCTGCTCGATACTCATCCCTACGATTTGTCCGGAGGTGAGCAGCAGAGGGCCGCTCTGGCCAAGGTACTGCTGACGCGACCTCAGATTCTCCTCATGGATGAGCCGACCAAAGGAATGGACAGCTTCTTCAAGAGAAAGTTCGCAGAGATTATAGGGGATCTCAAGAGCAGAGGGGTCACTGTTCTCATGGTGTCCCACGATGTGGAGTTCTGCGCTGCATATACTGATGTTGTGAGCATGTTCTTCGACGGAGGAATAGTGACAACGGACACGCCGAACAGCTTTTTCTCGAGAAACAGCTTCTACACGACTGCTGCCAACAGAATGAGCAGACATATATTCGCAAATGCCATAAACAATGAGGATGTAACTGAACTATGCATAAAAAATCTCTAAACTTCAAGACGACACTTACCGCTGCAGTGGTGCTTGTTCTCATAGTGATTACCGTGCTCCTGTCAGGATACATGGGAGACAGGAACTACTACATCGCAGGAGTTATTATAATAATGCTGACACTGATTCCGTTCTTCGTAAGGTTTGAAGGGAAAAAGCCTCAGCCTCGCGAGATGGTGACCATCGCCGTCATGACGGCTATAGCAGTGGTATCGCGAATTGCATTCATAATGGTGCCCGCATTCAAGCCTATGCTGGGAATTGTAATGATTACAGGCGTTGCTCTGGGTCCCATGGCGGGCTTCATGACAGGATGCTTCGGCGCCTTCGTGAGCAACTTCGTCTTCGGGCAGGGACCATGGACGCCGTGGCAGATGCTGGCATTCGGTCTGGCGGGCTTTATAGCGGCACTTCTGGCCCGCGGCGGCGTAATGAAATTTGATACATGGAAGAGAAGTCTTCTGTCGGCTATTATCGGCGGAGTGATGATTCTGATCATAATCGGACCGCTGCTCGATACATGCACCTTCTTTATCGCGTCTTCGGGCATGAGCGGCACGTCGGCTGCAGCCGTTTATCTGGCAGGAGTTCCCGTTAATGCGGTTCACGGACTTTGCGTGGCTCTGACGCTTCTGCTGGCGGGCAAGCCTATTAAGGACAAGCTTGACAGAATCAGGGTTAAATACGGCATTATGGAAGACGAGGAGCATAGTTAAATGAGATTCGACAGCTATCATCCTGCAATAAATTTCATATATTTTGCGACAGCTATCGCCTGCACGCTGGCCTTCAATCAGCCGGTGTTTCTGGCGATTTCTTTCCTTTGTGCCTTTGCGTATTCTGTGAAGCTGCGGGGAAGGAAGGCGCTGCCTCTTAATCTGGCGCTGCTGCCTCTCATGGCGGCATACACATGGTGGTATTCGTATTACAACCACTTCGGAGTCACAAATCTGCGTACGAATTTCGCGGGGAACTGGATCACTCTGGAGTCTGTGGCTGCCGGAGCGGCGATTTCTGTGGCTGCGGCTGCGGTCATAATGTGGATGAGCTGCGTCTTCACCGTTGTCTCATCGGATAAGGTGGTCTACCTTCTGGGAAGGCTTTCGCCGAAGCTTTCCCTGTTCTTTTCCATACTTCTCAGGATGTTTCCCAGATGCGGCAGGCAGCTTTCACGGATCAACACGGCACGCCGGGGAATCGGCAGGGGAGCCGGTCAGGGAAGTTTTCCCGCAAAGGCCTTAAACTCCGTGAAGATACTGTCGGCCCTCATAAGCTGGACTCTGGAGGAGTTTGTGGAGAGCTCCGTGTCCATGAGAAACAGAGGATACTCCCTGAAGGGGAGGACGGCCTTCAGCATATACAGATTCGACAACAGGGACAGAAGCCTGGTGGTGGTAATGTTCATATGCATCACTCTGATAATCATGGCGGTGATGCTGGATCAGACTGCAATGATGTTCGACCCGGAGATTATCATTAACAGGATAACGCCGGTGTCAGCTGTTTTCTACGGGGCGTACGCTCTGCTGCTTGTTATGCCGGGGGCTCTGCAGATTGCGGATGAGATGCGTTTCAGAAGAAACAGAAAAAACATATTGACAAATTGTAAATAACTGGTAAAATAGTAAAAAACAGCAAGGGAGTTGCTTAGGGGTAGGGAACTCATCTTGTATCGGGGAAAGGAGAATATGATGTCAGGCAGAAGGAAATTGAGGGACCTTCTGCAGAGGGGGACAGCCATTTTTTTAGTGCTCTTAATCGGGGGATTCACTGTATATACCCAGTCGGAGCCGGGCGGAATTTTTGCCGAGGAGACAGTCGTTTCAGAGGAAGCGGAGGTGACCGAGCTGGGAGAGGTAGAGGTTGAAGGCGCCGATGAGAAGAGCGATGAGGTGATTGAAGAGATGGAGGAGTCGGGCGGAGAGATAGTGTTTTCCTCCGACAATGCTCCGGATAAGAAGAAAACCGTACGGCTGGCATATAACAAGAAGATAAAGTATGAGGGATACTTCACGCGTAACTACACCGTTACCGTGGACGGGAAGAAGGAGCCTGCCTACTGTCTGCAGCCCAGCATGGGAGCTCAGGACAGAGGTAAACACACGGCTGTGCTCTATGACAGGAGCCTCATGACCAAGGCTCTCTACTATTCATACGGGTATCCCGGTTATGATGAGATGACTAAGGATTATCTGGCAGGAGCCGGGCTTAAGAAATGCTACCGGGGCAGTGACGGCAACTATGCATTCTGTCATATTCTGCTCAGTTACATATATGAGGGGTGTGTCAGTAACTGCGATGCCTTTCGCGGCGTGGGAAGCGCATCGAAGACGAAGGTGAAGAATTTCCTGGCACAGCTCAGGAAATGGCCGGACCCCGTGGACAATTCGGGAATAAGCCTGAGCGAAACGAGTCTGAAGGCACGGTGGAACAGGTCGGAGGCTGTGCAGGAGACTGACTGCATCAGGGTAAATGCCCATAAGGACAATTATATAACCGTCAAGGTTCCCGAAGGCGTGACCATGATTAAAACGGGTGATGAGAAAACATATACGGGAACCGCAGAAGGTGTGAATGTCAGGGTGGCGGGAGGAGATGAATTCCGCTTCACGGCGCCGGGCGGCATTAAGGGTGAATACAAATCCCCCGTTATGCAGGGACATCTGGCAAGTTTTCATTCATACATGATAAAGGTCAGCGGCAGACAGGACATGCTCCTGGGAGTCACAGGCAGGGATTCCGTTTCATTTACCGTGAAGTGGGTGGATTTCGGCCAGCTGCTTCTGCAGAAGAAATCATCAGATCCGGCTCGAACGGATGCAGGATCATATTACTCTCTTGAAGGTGCCGGGTACAGTATATTCAGAATCGGCGATGACGGAGAAAGAGAGGATTACGGCAAGATAGTGACCGGAAGTGACGGTCGGGGTTCAGTAACAGGGCTGCCCTACGGAAGCTATGTGATCGTGGAGAAGGATGCTCCGAGGGGATTCGTTCTGGATGAAAAGGAACACAGCGTGGTTATTGACAGAGAATCCGTTGATATCACTCTTGAGGAACAGCCTGAGGTTCCTGAGCTTGCAACCGCTGCGGAGTGGATTGAGACCGATGGAGAAATCCGGGACAAGGTGACATGCAGGGGTCTTGCTGCAGGAGAGAAATACAGGGTTAAAGGAGTTCTGATGGACAGAAGTACCGGTGAAAGCACGGGAACGGAAGGAAGCCGGGACTTTGAGGCCGGAGAGGCCGATGGAGAGATAACGGTCACCTTCAGCGTGGACGGGAAGGCAATGGCGGGCAAAAGCCTTGTGGCCTTTGAATATCTTTATCATGTGGGTGCAGAGTCGGGGGAGGAAACATTGCTCGCGTCCCATGAGGATATAGATGATGAGAGTCAGAGAGTCACTATCAGCATGCTGCCTGCGGACAATGCGCCGCAGACAGGCGACGAGAATATGATGCTGACAGTGGTGATGATGATTCTCATAGGGGTATCAATAGCAGGAATCACTGCAATTCTTACAATGGGAAGGAGAAAGAAGAATGAAAAGAAAAGCTGAAGTTAAGAGAAATGTGCTGCTTGCGGCAGCTGTGGCGGCCCTGCTGGGCATCGGCGGAATATTCGCCTATTTCACAGACACTGACAGTGCGGTGAACACATTCACCGTAGGCAAGGTGGAGATTGATCTGGAAGAACCGTCCTGGGATCCGGACAATCCTCCGACAGATATAACGCCGGGAGATTCAATCGATAAGGATCCGCAGATACTGAACAGCGGAAGGAACGACGCGTATATGTTCCTCAAAGTATCCGTTCCTTATGCCAATGTTTCACTTGCTGCAGACGACGGAACAGTGCAGGCGAAGGCAGACAGGGAACTGTTCACATATACTGTGGGCAGCGGATGGACGGAGCTGGGTAATCCCGTTAAAAACACGAGTGAAGGGACTATAGAACATATATACGCCTATGGCGGAGATGAAATGACGGTAGTGAAGTCGGGAGTGAAGACAGGAACCCTCTTTGATACTGTCAGGTTCATCAATGTTATTGACGGTGAAGGCCTTGAGGGAAGCGTGCAGAATATCCTGGTTGAGGCATATGCGATTCAGGCGGCCAACATAAGCGAGGAATCGACGGGAAAGGCGACACCTGCATATGTGTGGACTGTTCTGACTAACCGTCTGGCTTCTGGCGCATAGGAAAATGAAGGGTGTAATTTCAAGGGCGGCGGTTCCCGTTGCCGCCCTTCTGATAGTATGCGGATTAATCGGTATGTGCTTTGCGGTGACAACATCCTCAGGTGAGAAGAAGTTCCGGACGGGAGGAGTGAGCATCACGCTGGATGTGTTCACAGAGTCGCCGTCCGGAATCGAGAGCGCCGCTCCGAAGAGCAGGGTGCTCAATTCCACGGACAATATTTCATATATACCGAGGATTACAAATCATGGAGAGGACTCCTATGTCAGGATTAAGTTTCTGGCGGGGGATATGAACATATCTCATCTGTGCAGGAATCTGGGAGAAAAATGGATTCTTAAAGGGGACTATCTGTATCGAACTGAAGCTGTAAGTAAGAATGAGACTGCAGAGGTCTGCCGTGAGCTGGAGCTTTCCGATGAGCTGGAGAAAATTCTCTCATTTGAGGTTGAGGCCAGGGCAGACTGTATACAGGCGGCAAATTTCAAACCTGATTTCAGCTCGGATATGCCATGGGGCAATGTGGCGGTACAGAGCTCTATGATAGATGAAAGTTACAGTATATACAGAGTCGCACCTTCGGAGAGAGAAGGAATACGGCTGGTGTTCGAGGGTGATGCCGAAAAGCTGGCGGTTAACAGGGACACGTTCCTGGCCGGATTCGGAGAGCTTATGCCGGGTGACAGCATTGATGACAGTCTGGTTTTCTCAGGAAAAGGCAGAGGTGATGTCTACTTCAGAGCCGAAGGAGAGAAGAACAGTCTGACAGAGAAGATGATGCTTACCATAACAGCCGAAGGCAGAGAATACTATTCGGGGCCCGTATACGGAGACCGGATATCAGAGTACAGCAGAATTCTCAGACTTGACGGTGAAAATCGCAGCATCGGCTTCAGAATCAGCGTGCCCGAGGAGCTTGATGACGACTACCAGAGAATAATAGGAGAAACAACCTTCTTCTTCAAGGTGATCGGCGAAGAAGAGAATCAGCCTGCGACAGGCGATATCAGCATTTTACTGCCTGTTATTGTT
>JALFNS010000026.1 GCA_022773945.1 Clostridiales bacterium | reverse complement strand
TTGTCTCTCAGTCCCTGAATGATTTCAGGATCAACGCCCTTAGCCACGCCTACAACGTGCTCAGCAGCCCATTCTCTCTCGCCTTCTTCAACTTTATTGAACTTCTCTGCAGGAACTCCGCACTGAGGGCACTTAGCCGGTGCTGCATCGCCTTCATGAGTGTAACCGCATACTGAACATGTCCATTTCATAATAATAATCCTCCTTAAATATCTTAAAAAGTTTTTCTCTGTTTTCTATATTGATAGTTTACTATTTTAGTCTAATTAGGTCAATAGTTATTTTCATATTTTTTCAGGAAATTCATCACCCTTGCGCAAAAAAGGCCGCCGCTAATGCGGCAGCCCCTTAATGCTGAATATTCTAATTCTCATCGTAAGGCTTCAGGTCCTCAGCCCATATGAGCTTGCAGCCCGTAGCCTCCTGAACCTCTTCCTTCGTGTAGTCAGGATGAAGCTCCCTTACCACTATCCCCTCAGGAGTTACATCCATAACAGCCATCTCGGTGATTATGCGAGTTACGCACTTCTCAGCCGTGAGAGGAAGGGTGCAGTTCTCGAGGATTTTGTGATTGCCCTTCTGGGTGTGAAGCATAACTATGATAACCTCAGGACAGCCTGCGCAGAGGTCCATGGCTCCGCCCATGCCGGCAACCTTCTTGCCGGGCACGATCCAGTTGGCCAGGTCTCCGTTCTCTCCGACCTGCATGGCGCCCAGAACCGTAGCCTTAACGTGTCCGCCTCTTACCAGACCGAAGCTTTCGGCTGTATCGAAATATTTCACTCTGTCGAGGGCTGTCACGTACTGACCGCCGGAGTTGATGATATCAACATCCAGATTGTGTTCAGCCGCCATCTCGTCGATTCCGGCAAAGCCGTTCTCCGAATGGCACGTTACCATAACATCTTCAGGAAGGTAGTCCGCAACCTGCGTCGGGAGTCCTATTCCCAGGTTTATGAAATCGCCGTCTTCAAACTCTTTCGCGCATCTCTTCGCGATTCTTGCTTTTAAATCTGCCATTTCTTTTCTCCTTCCACAATAGTATCAACCAGCACGCCGGCCACCTGCCATATGTCAGGATCCACCTCTCCCACCTCTACGAGTTTCTCAGGAGCGATGACGGTATGCTTGGCCGCGCCTGCCATTACGTAGTTGAAGTTCTTGGTGGCTTTAGAGCAGTAGTAGTTACCGAATTTGTCGGCAACTGTAGGTCTTATGAATGCATAGTCAGCATAGAGCGGTCTCTCGAAGAGATATTTCTTGCCGTCTATAACCATAACTTCCTTCTCTCTGCCCAGTTCATCAAGCTCAGTCTCCATAGGAGTTCCCACTCCCACAGGTGTGAGCACTCCGCCCAGTCCGTAGGCGGCCGCTCTGATTTTCTCAGCCAGTGTTCCCTGAGGAACCAGGGTGTACTTCAGACTACCGTCAGCGAACTGCTCGTTTAATCTCGGATTTACACCCAGGTGGGATGCTATGATGTGATCCACCATGTGGTGTTCCAGGAGCTTGCCGATTCCTCTCGGAGTCTTGGCTGCAAATTCCCCCGGGGGCTGGCCTTCGGCCAGACCGCCGTCATTACCGATAACTGTCAGATGCTTAACGCCCTTCTCAACGAGAGCGTCCATAAGGATCTCCGGCGAACCTGTCGCCAGGAATCCACCGACCATTATGGTCATGCCGTCTTCAACACCGGCAACCGCTTCCTGCGCTGTTAAAATCTTGTTCTTCATGACTCTATACCATCTTTCTCTTCACTATCTCCGTAAGAACGAAGGATGCTACATCCTCAGCGTATTTGTGCTGTCCGAAGCCGGCATCATAGCCCAGCTCCTGTGCCAGCTCGTGTGATATTCTCGGACCGCCGCATACGAGAATGACCTTGTCTCTCATGCCTTCAGCCTCGAGAAGCTCAACCATGTTTGTCAGGTTCTGAATGTGTATATCCTTCTGCGTTACCGTCTGGGACACGAGAATCGCATCCGCATTCAGTTCCTTGGCTCTGGCTATAAGCTCCTCGTTAGGAACCTGGGATCCCAGGTTGTAGGCTTCTATACCTTCGTACCTCTCAAGTCCGAAGTGTCCGTGGAAGCCCTTCATGTTCATTATGGCGTCGATTCCCACAGTGTGAGCGTCAGTACCCGTGGAGGCTCCCACGATTACTACAGGTCTCTTGATGTTCTCCTTGATGTACTCTGCACATTCAAGTCTGTCCATAACATCCACATCAACCTTGGCAACCTTGATGGTTGTGTAGTCAACTGTGTGCTGGAGCTTGCCGTAGAGCACGAAGAATGTGTACTCCTTGGTCATTTCCTTGGAATAAACCACGTTGGGCTCGTCAAGTCCCATCTTTTTGGCGAGAATCTTAGCCGCTTCATTGGCCTCATCACCGTAAGGCACCGGCAGTGTGAATGCCACTTCTGTCATGCCGTCGTTAAGAGTGTCGCCGTAAGGTTTAACCTTAGTCAGATCGATCTGAGCTACTGCTGTTTTATCTGCCATTATTCTGCACCTCCTAACATAAGCGGGATGAACGGATTGAAGTATTCATCATCCTTGACGCAAACTCCACTGAGGCCTTTGCCCCCGTCTCTCGGTCTCTTGACTCCGCCGAACTTGCCCTGTTCGATGGTGGAGAAGAGTCCTTCCTCGACGATGTCCTCCAGAAGTCTGTCTGCCTTGTCAAGAACAGTCTGCGCTCTTGTCTGGATGATTCCGCCTTCCTTGAAGTATACTTCGGAGCCTATGTCTCTCATGTTGTTGAATATGTACTGGGCATTCTCGATTGACAGATATCTGTCATGCATATGAGGCGTATGAATAGCCTCTGTGAGCATTCCCAGCAGCTGGAGCGACTGTCCCGACCATACGGCAATCATGTTGAAGAGAGCATCCTGAACGTTGCCCTTGAAGATGTTGCCTGTCATGTACTTGGTAGGCGGCATATACTTCAGAGGCGCATTCGGGAAGATTTCCCTGGCCATAATGGCCTGAGCCAGCTCGTAAAGGAATCCGTTCTCGATGTCCGGATCCATCTCGAAGGCGTGTCCCAGTCCCATCTGCTCTTCCTTAACGTTGGCCAGAACGGCGAACTGCTCGTTTATGAGCTGCGATGCCAGCACTGTGTGCGCCGATTCATATGCGTCGTCCGTAGTGAGGTAGTTGTCCTCGCCGGAGTTGAATATGATATCGCAGTATCCGATGATAACTCTCGAGAAGTACTGGTCCACGAGAGTTCTCTGCATGTTGATGTCTCTGAAGAGAATTCCGTAGAGAGCGTCGTTGAGCATAACGTCCAGTCTCTCTATGGCGCCCATTGCCGCGATTTCCGGCATGCACATTCCCGACGAGTAATTGCAGAGTCTGATATATCTGCCCACTTCTTCGCCGACTTCATCCAGGGCCTTTCTCATGATTCTGAAGTTCTCCTGGGTGGCATAAGTTCCGCCGAAGCCCTCGGTTGTAGGGCCGTAAGGAACGTAGTCCAGAAGTGACTGGGCCGTCGTTCTGATTACGGCTATGATGTCCGCGCCCTGTCTGGCTGCGGCCTGAGCCTGAACAACGTCCTCATAGATGTTTCCCGTAGCTACTATTACGTAGAGATAAGGCTTCCTGCCCTCACCTATGGTAGCCAGGTACTCGTTTCTCTTCTCAGTCTGAGCTCTGATTACCTTCAGCGCCTCGTGCACCTTAGGCATTATCTTGGCCTCAGCCTCCTCCTTGGAAGCCAGCGGAAGCTTGGTGATATCCAGTCTTCCTGCAGCCATTTCCTCAGCGATTTCCTGAGGCTCCTTGCCTGTCTGGATCATGGCGTTACCCATCCAGTAGGCAACTCCTCTCGGGAGTCCGCCTGC
>JALFNS010000005.1 GCA_022773945.1 Clostridiales bacterium | reverse complement strand
GGGCGGCTCTGTGAGAACCACAGAGGGGCCAGTTACCCATGAGGCAGTGCCGACTGCCGCCTGACTGTTTCCCTGATCCGGGGTGTCGTGGACAAATGTGGATCGATTAAATGTTTAAGCAAAAGCACACTGAAGGTTTTCATAATGGAGACCTTTTAGTGTGCTTTTTTACATGATCGGAACGCATATCCCGGACTACAGGAGAGCAGCGAATGTGTATTGCCGAAGACAGGAGGTAACGATGGACGTAAACTTCGGAGACATATTTTATGCGGATCTCGGCAACAATGTCGGATCAGAACAGGGTGGTGTGAGACCGGTCGTATGTGTTCAGTGCAGAGCGCTGAATGAGACAAGTCCGACTGTAGTTGTAATCCCCATTACCAGTAAAGCAAAACCAACACTTCTTACTCATGCTTATATTCCTAAGGGAACAGGCGGACTTATACATGACTCCTGCGTTATGGCAGAGCAGATTCGAACTATTGATAAAAGCAGGCTGAAAAAGTATGTGGGAGTCATGCCTACCTATTATATAGGCGTCATAATCAGATGCACACATTTTCTCCTGAGAGACAAACAGAGAAAACACAGAGTAAGAAAGTAAAGGGTGCGATTCGAAGATTCGCACGGTGGAACGATTAGAGAGGTAAGAATATTATGGCAGCAAGTCTTGAATTCATGACCAGAAAACGCAAGGAGGTTGAACGAAGTAATCCCGGCGGCGAATCAGGTGGAGCCATAAATCAGTATTTCATATTAGATGGCAGCGCTAAGCCTGAATTCCTCGGAGTGGAAGATGTTATGGAAATAACCAAATGGAGCAAACACACAGTGCTTAAGTTATTCAATACAGAAGGATTTCCATACACCGACTTCGGAAAGACTAAGTTGGTACTATGGCAGGCGTTTAACGCTTACTTCATGGAAAGCCGTACAAGAGAAAATACAGCGGGCTGGTTAGAGAGTGAAACAGAATAAAACAGGAGGAAATCAAAATGGCAAAGAAAAAAACAACAGGCAGGTCAAAGCCAAGAGCAAAGGGTGAAGGCTCATTCAGAGTCAGAAACGGAAGAGTGGAATACAGGTTTACATATGTTGATGAGAATGACGAAACCATAAGAAAATCTGTAAGAGGCGAATCGGAACTGGAATGTTACCTTAAGGCCGAAGAGGTACTTAAGCAGGTTGAACGTTAGAGACGTGGCATTACAGATGATGCTACTCTGGTGGAGCTTCTCAGACAGAAATATGACAATGATTATGCCAAGAACTATGTAGGCGAGCAGGGATACGGCAGAAACATCGCCTCTCTTAAGAGTCTCGAAAAAAGCCCCATTGGCCAGACTCCTATTAAGGATATTACCAAGGACCAGATGGAAAAGTATCTTCAGTCCCTTACAAGATATTCAGAGAATGTAATAAAGAAAATGTATCGTCAGGTTGTCCTTGCCTACGAAATCGCAGTGAGAAAAGAAATATTGAACAGGAACCTGATGGATTCAGAAGATCTCAGAAGACCGAGGTCATCAAAGAAGACTAAGAAGGTAACCGGGCTGACTCTGGAAGAACAGAAGAAATTCCTTGAAACACTGGAGGATTACAGAGAACCGTCAGGAAGAAACGAATACAAGGACCAGCTTCTCATAGAACTGTATTCCGGTATGAGAATGGGAGAAATCAACGCACTCAAGCCGGAGGACATTGACCTGGAAAAGGGCATAGTACATGTGAAAAGAACAGTATCAAGAGGACTTGAGTATCGCGTGTTCATTAAAGAGGGAACAAAGACATATACCGGAATAAGAGACATACCTGTCAGCAGCATTCTCAGACCTGTTCTCGAAAAGGTGCTTAGAGAATACGAAGAAAATCCGAATCCCATGGGACTCCTTTTCTACGATGAATACAAGAACGATGTCATTGATACAAATCAGGTGAACTGCTACTTCGGCAGAGTACTTGAAAAGGCAGGAGTGGCTCATAGAGGACAACATGCCCTCAGACATACATTTGCGACAAGATGCATTGAAGCTGATGTGCCTCCCCTTGTTCTTAAAACATGGCTGGGGCACAGAGACATTCACATCACACTTGATACCTATGCTGATGTCTTTGAGAATATGCATAACTCCGCCATAGAAAAGGTAGAGAAATATGCAGACATGATTGACAGAAGCCAGAGGCATGAGGAAGAGTAAATGAGGGACGCGATGAGGGACTTTTTGGTCTCCGCTGAATAAGAAACCAAGTAATATCAAGGGTTTCAGAAGATTATAATCGGGACATGAGGGGCAAAAGCCCACAAGGCGCACCAAAAAGGAACAGGGAAAGGTCATTCTTTCCCTGTTCCTTTTTCTGTGTGCGTCTTGAGGGACTTGAACCCTTCAGGGCCGGAAGCTCCGGGGGAGCTTCCGTGTCCGAGCACGCCTCAGGCGAGCGCAGGACGGCGGCGCCTGCGCCGCGCAAGTCCCTCAAGGCGCACCAAACGAGAAAGAGGAGGGCGATAACCTTCCTCTTTTTTGTATAATGAATCCTTCAAGTCATTTAACGATGACGCAGGACCCGTGGAGATCTGCGAGAGGAACCTTTCTGAGTGTTCCTGTTTTTTTCTCATATTCCTCTACGGCCAGCTTCACGCCGGCAAACCGTCTGTTGTTGTAATCGTGGATTACGATGGCTCCGCCGGCCTCCAACCTGGGATAGAAGTACTCAAGTCCGGCCAGCGTAGGCTCGTACAGATCCGCATCCAGACTCACGAAGGCGAATTTCAAATTCTCAAGACCCTGAGCCGTTTCGGGAAAATAGCCCTTCCTGACTGTTGCCATATTCTCGTGAGGCAGTCTGTTCATAACAGCTTCCACGGAGGTGTCAGCGAAATCCTTTTCCTGTGCTCCGGAAACCTTAAGGCGCTTCTCCGTATTCACATCTCTCTCGTCGAACCCCTCGAAGGTATCGAAGAGATAAAGTCTCCTGTCAGGAAACAGCTCGTTAAGCTGCCAGGCCGTATCTCCCTTATAGACGCCCAGCTCTGCCACATCGCCGGGCACGCCGGCCGCGATGATTTGTGACGCCAGTAACCGGATGCTTCTGCTGCGTATGTCAAACAGATTATAGATATCGAGCAAAGGCCTGATTTCTCCGCTGTATCCCAGCTCTTTAATCTGCCTTGTCAGAGCCTCGGTTCTTTCTTCCCCCAGAACTCCTATAAATACAGTGTCCGGTTCCATAGAAACAGCTTTCTCTACGGAGACAACGGGCGGTTTTGTAGAGGAATCTGTCCATTTACCTTCATCGTTATCCCCAAAAGCCAGGATTTCATTTCTGTTTATGTTTATCAGCTCCGCTAATGTCCGGCCCATCTGACCTGCACCTATGATTACGATTCGATTCATTCTTATCAATGCTCCTTCTCCTATCAGGGATTAACCGCAAATAAAATCAACCGCCAAAAAATTCAATCGCCATGTCACCTACAATATCAGGAGACTCCGGGTTCAGGCATATTGAATGGTTCTCTCCGGGAATCAGGGTGATAGGAATATCGAACTTGGCTGCGAAGGCCCGGGCCTTCGCCGGATCGATAACGGTGTCCTTTTCGCCGTGAACCATGACGGCCTCAACCTGATTTCTGTCAAATTTCTCGAAGAGGTTGTTATCTCTGAAATCCTCAAACATCTGCAGCGGCACCTTTACAATCTGACCTGTGCCCAGATCAGGCTCAACATAACCCTGAGTTTCCAGCAACTTCAGAGCCTCCGGATCCGGATTGCCCAGGAAGAGCTCCGGCATATTGACCGCAGCGCTTCTCATGAAGAATTTGCGGCCCCGGTGGGATTCACTGCTCACGTACAGGCCGGTAAGATAGGCGCCGAAGCTGGAACCGAAATACATGATTTCAGCGTCCGGCCACATGGAGGCGACGAAATCCTCGACACGGCGCAGACTGGATTTGCAGTTGTCCAGAGTCAAAAGCTCTTCTCGAGCCTCTTCGCTGCCGTGGCCCGGCTGATCGTAGGCGACCACACCGATTCCTTCCGGAAGCATCCGCCTGAACAGCATCTGCCCCGTGGCGCATTCCTTAGAGCTTTCGAAGCCGTGAATCATGATAACAACACGGCCGGCGTCATCGGGAACATCGTATATTACGGGGACTGTAGCCCCGCTGTCTTTGGTTAGTTTCTCAATCTTCATCATATACTTATTATAAATCCGGCGGCCTCGATTGTCACCCCCCGTTGCATTACCCCGGAGGGTCTGATATTATGCCATTAAAGGACACTTTCGGAGGAGAACGACGAAATGAACAAGATAGCCAGAGACATTTTCAGAGCGATTCATACGTGCAAATGGCTTGAAATCGAGTACAAAAACAAAAACGAGGAAATCACATGCTACTGGATCGGTATCAAGGCCATCGATGCCCACAGGGGGAGACTGACCGTTGACGGGTTTAACGTAGTGACGCGGCAGCTTGCCGAGCTGAATTTGTATATCTCTTCGATTATATCCAGCAACATCGTGGAGGATTCATGCTACGAGACCGACGAGAACCTGATCCGGGACATCGCCGCCGACGAATACAAGTACGCACCTCTCTTCGAAAACACAGCTAATCTCAAAATCCTAGACTATTACGCCGACTGCTGCCGTCTGGACAACGCCCCGCGAAGGGTCACATACACACTTATAGAGGAGCTGGACATCGAGAACCTGGGGGAAGGAGCATATCATCTCTCCGAGGATCAGTTCGTTGCTATAGTCAGGAAGTTTCACCTCAAAGCCAAGTATAACCGAGGCGCCAAGGAACGGACGGTCGTGGCGCTTTGCATGAATGTGTGCAGCCTGCGGCTCAGCAGCGACGAGCTCTACGTGCTGGCCTACAAGAATGTCTATCTGGACGTCATAAACAGAACTCTCACCAAGTCGGCGGACACCACAGTGTGCGAGGAGTTCACCGTGGAGGGGAACGTGCTGTCCATAAGGAAGTTCCTCGACGAGGAGTACGACTACATGCTGGAGGATTTCGACAGGTACGGCGAGGAGATAAAGGAGCTGATAACCGCCGGCAACCGGGAGTACGAGGGAGTGGACGACATGCCATACCTCATGGCCATCGCCCGTGACATTTCCTTCAATCCGGAGAGGGAGTACGGCGCTATAATCAACAGCTACCGCCGGGAGGAGGCCTGCGAACCGGTCAAGGCATTCTTCGGTGACGCAAAAGCCTCAAAGATCAGGAGAAACTACAGACTTGCTCTCTATGATGAACGAATCAATGTTGACCAGCTGAGAGTTATACACAAGGCTATGACATCGGCGCTTCTCTATGTGCAGGGACCGCCGGGAACGGGGAAAACAAGTACTATCCTTAACCTGGCCGTAACAAGCTTTATTAACAGGAAGACGATGCTCATCACTTCTTACAACAATCATCCCATGGACGAGCTCTTCGACAAGCTGAATGACCTGGAATACTCGGGGATGAAAATCCCCTTCCCAGTCATCAGACTGGGGAACAACAGGCGGGTGAAGAACGCCATGGCGCATATAAGGGAGCTCTATGCTCTGGCAGCCGAAGCGCCCGAAATAGAGGCGGCGGAAGAACAGGAAGGCGGAGTCGGCGCCGATAAGATGAAGCGGCTGACAGATATGCTCAAAGCCCTCGAGAAGAGACAGAAGGCGGAGGAAAAACGTGATGTCATCGAGATGATGATTTCCTCCACTGACAATCTCCCTATGATGGCCGGACTTCAGGGAAAACAGCTGAGGGAGATACTGCGGCAGATTAAAAGCAGCGAGGAGATCACGGAGGATAAGGTGGCGGGCCTTGTTAAGGGAGACAGGGAGCAGCTTTTGAAGGAGATTTTCAATAAATCCGTCGCCATGATCCGCAGACTGGACAAACCTAAATACGATAAGTTGAGAAAGATTGTATTCGGATCCTACAAGAACGAGGAGGAACAGGCTGAAGCTTTCAATGAATATCTGTCCGACGGCAACAACCTGAGAGGGTTTCTGAAGATATTCCCGATCGTGGTGACCACCAACATTTCCGCTCATCGCCTGGGAAGCCCGAAGGCGAATTTCGATATGGTGGTTATGGATGAGGCCAGTCAGTGCAGTACAGCCATGGCGCTGCTGCCGATATCCAGAGGCAGGCAGCTCATGCTTGTAGGCGATCCTCAGCAGCTCAAGCCGGTAATACTCCTGGATCCGACAAACAACGCATACCTGAGAGACAAGTATCGGGTTACCCATGAATACGATTATATCAGTAAGTCCGTGTACAAGACTTTTCTGGCAATCGATCCGGTCAACGAGGAGATTCTCCTGAGCTACCACTACAGATGCCACCCGCAGATAATAGAATTCAACAACAGGAAGTACTACAATTCTAAACTCCATATAAAAAGCGACAGCACCTTCGAGGAACCGCTCCTGTTCATAGACTGTCCCGGTGGCAGGAAGGGCAGGAAGAACACCTGCGAAGAGGAGGCTCTCAGAATAATGGAATACCTGAAGGAGAACCCGGGCAGGGACATCGGCGTGATTACACCCTTCGTCAACCAGAGGAATCTCATACGAAAGATGCTCAACGCCAACGGATTCCCGGAGGTGAGCTGCGGCACGGTCCACGCCTATCAGGGAGACGAGAAGCAGGAGATTATATTCTCTCTGGCGATCACCTGCAGAACGGGACCGGGAACATACGCCTGGCTGAAGAACAACAGGGAGCTGATAAACGTGGCAACGTCAAGAGCGAGAGAGAAGCTGGTGATACTCGGGGACATGAAAGAAATCAGCAAACTGCATACTGAAGGTTCCGACGATCTCTATGAGCTTTGCACCTATGTCAGGTCAGGCGGCAGGACGGAGGTTAGCCGGATAACGCCCGACTCCAGGGCGCTGGGAATAAGGCCTTATGATGACGAGACAGAGGATATCTTCCTGGAGAATCTGAATCATGCCGTCAACGCCATGACGATTTCAGACAGGAAGTATCGTGCAAAATCCGATGTGGAAGCCGTTGAGATTTTCAGGAACCTCATAGACTCGGCCATGATGCGGGATTTCGAACTTTCGGACAGAATAATAAGCACATTCTACAACCAGAAATTCGACTACGTGGCTTACGAAATCGGCGAAACCGAGGTGCCGGTTTTCGCAGTCGAGATTGTCAACGAGGAGAATGCATTCGAGGGCGAAGACAAGCGCCTGCGAAAGGAAGATCTGTGCAGGAAGATAGGTCTGCAGCTTTTGCGCGTTCCCAACACATACGCCAGACGATACAGCTATATTAAGGAAATTCTGACGGAAACCCTCTTCAGGTAGTCTAGACTTTGCGCGTCACGAACACCGTCTCCGGCGGGTTCCGGTGCTGGTTGAGAAGATTCACGAAGGCCACATGATAGCGGCGGGAATCAAGCTCTGCCAGGAGCTTCAGAAGAGCCTCCTTCTCCGCGGCACCCTCTTCGTGGCCGGAGTACATGGTAACTGCGATAATGCCGTTCACGTTGAGCATGTCCACTGCGCCGGTTACCGCCGCCGCAGTCTCAGAGGCGCGGGTTGTGATGCTCTTGTCGCCGCCGGGCAGGTAGCCCAGATTGAAGACGGCCACGTCCAGCGCATTAACGTAACGGTTGATATTCGCATTGCTCTCCGGAATGACCTGCACACGTCCGTCGAGAGATTCCGGAAGCTCCGCGCGCAAAAGCTCCAGAGTTGAGGCTACCGCCTCTTCCTGAATGTCGAAGGCGAAGAGTCTGAAATCGCCTGCGGCGGCTGCGGCCTTTGCCAGAGCCAGAGTGTCGTGCCCGCGACCGCATGTGGCGTCCACTATGACCGGAGACTTCATTTCCTTAATATACTCACAGACAATGTGCATTGCCGTGGCTGTCGTGCTTCTCAGAAGATTACTCATAACGGGTTTATTATACCACATTCCAAACCCCTTATTCACATTAAGCCCCGCCCGTGATAAAATGATTCCGTTGGAAGAAATCAGGAGGAATATATATGAAGAGATGTCCGAAATGCGGTAAGTATTATGAAGACAGCAGGCTCAGCTGCCCGGACTGCAGAGTGGGCCTGATATATGATGAAGGGGACAACAAGAGTGTCTTCGATCATGTGGCGGACGGCATCGGAGCCTTCGCCGACGGAATGGATAACATATCTGACGAAGTGAACAGAGTGTTCAACAGGCGTCCCTCTCCGTCCAGAAGATTCACGAAGAAGGAACTGAACAAAATCAGGAAGGTCAGAAGCGGCAAGAGCAACCTGCCGGGAAGAGTGTGCCTCTTCGGTTTCGGAGGATTGTTCCTGCTGGCTACGGTAGGGGCTTACGATCTGCTGGAAGGCATCGTTTATCTTATTATAGGGCTCGCGCTGGCGGGAAGCGGAGTGCTGCTCACCCTCAAGACGCGAAATAAAGTCAGAATGTGGGACAGATACGACGCCCTCATCAGATGGACGGGCAACACATCTCTGGAGTTCCTGGCCGGCAAGACGGGCAAGACCGTAGAGCAGGTGAGCATGGACATACAGAACATGATAAACAGAAACTTCCTTATCGGCCCGGAGGGCAACCTGTCGGCGTTTATCGACGGGGAGTATGAGCTCCTTATAATGACCGACTACAGGACGGGGAAGCCTCTTGAACCGGTTGATGAATATCTGAAAGGCAGAGAGGTTCGCGAGACGCGTGAAAACAAGGCCGGGTCAGCAGACACCGGCAGATCCGGCACGGTCAAGGTGCTGAGAAGGGCCTTCGACGAGATTGAGGATGACGAGGTCAGGGAATACGTATTCCAGCTGGCCGGTTCCGTGGGAAGAATCGAGAAGAAGCTGAGCGCCAACCCGGAGCTTAAATCCATGCCCGTAATACAAAAGCTGGAGACAAATTATCTGCCTCAGATGGTGAAGCTTGTTGAAACATACAGGACGAAGGACGGCAGCCCGGACGTTCTGGCCAGAGTGGGACATTCTCTGAAGGTGTGCGCGGAAGCCTTCGAGAATATAGAGGATAAACTTTACGAGAAAGACGATTTCGAGACAATGGTGGACCTGGATGTAATGGAGGCCACTTTCAGGAAGGACGGACTTCTGGATTCGGAGTTCGATATCTGAGCGGGAGGAACAGTAAATGGAAGATACTAAGGTAATGAACGCGGAGATTATAACGCCGGTGCTTTCACTGGATTCGGTGGACAGCGCGGTTGTGAACGAAATGGAGCCAAAGGATGCAGAGGCTTTCAGAATGGAGAAATTCTCTCCCGAGGAGATAGAGCAGATTAATGCCTTTGCGGATAAAATCGACCTCCACGACACGAATCTGATAATCACCTACGGTGCCAGCGCCCAGAAGCATCTGGCGGATTTCAGCGAGAAGACGCTGAGCAGCGTGAGAAACAAGGATCTGGATGAAATCGGACCTCTTCTCAGCCAGCTCATGGCGGACCTGAAGCACGACCCTACGGAGAAGAAAGGTCTGGCCGGGCTCTTCAGCAGAGGCGCCAACAAGGTTGAGAGCGTGCGCGCGTATTACGGCAAGGTTGAGAACAGCATCGACTCCATCGTGAAGTCCCTGGAGAAGCACCAGAACACTCTCATGAGAGATATTTCCATACTGGACAAGCTCTATGAGAACAACAAGGTGTATTTCAAGGAGCTGACAATGTATATCGCGGCCGGCAAGGTTGCACTTAAGCAGGCGGTGGAACAGGAGCTGCCGAGACTGAAGGCTCAGGCTCAGGAGAGCGGTCTGGCGGAGGATGCACAGAGCGTGAAGGATTATTCCAATATGTGTGACCGCTTCGAGAAGAAGCTCCACGATCTGGACCTGACGAGAACGGTGTGCCTGCAGAACGCGCCTCAGATCAGGCTGGTGCAGAGCAATGCCATAACTCTCAGTGACAAGATTCAGACCACTCTCATGAATACAATTCCGCTCTGGAAGAACCAGATGGTTATAACCCTGGGAATCGCCCACAGCAAGGAAGCGGTAGCCGCTCAGAGAATGGTGTCCGACACGACCAACGAGATTCTCAGGAAGAATGCGGACATGCTCCATCAGGGAACCGTGGATATCGCCACTGAGAACGAGAGAGGCATAGTGGACATGGAGACTCTCAGACACACCAATGAGGAGCTCATCGCCACCATCGACGATCTGGTGAGAATTCAGGACGAGGGAAGAGAAAAACGCCGCCAGGCGGAAATCGAGCTCACGAATATCGAGAACCAGCTTAAAGCCAAGATGCTGGAGACAGCCGGCCGGTAGCGGATTGACGCGACTCGCCGGGAGGAATATAATCGTAGTATAAATAAAGCATCAAGGAGGGAAGACCAATGGACAAGTATGAATGCGGCCCTTGCGGTTACGTATATGACCCGGAAGTAGGCGATCCTGATAACGGCATTGAAGCGGGAACAGCCTTCGAAGATCTGCCGGCATCATGGAAGTGCCCTATCTGCGGCATAGGCAAGGATTCTTTCGAGAAGGCCGAGTAATTCGAAAAAACGAGAAACAGGAGCACCGGAGCGGTACTCCTGTTTTTTAGTGGGCTTATAGGGTTTCGGGGGGATGTATTCCCTCTGCCCTGTTTTTGACCTAATGGGAATACATACCTTTTGATATTAGGGGGTATATGGCCTTAAATCCTCACTTTTAGCCTGTTAGGCATACGAAAGAAGGATTGGCTGATATGCATACATAAAAGCTGATATTTGAAGCTTCAGGCATACAACAGCAGTCATGTTTCGGGATTCATGTATTCCCTTAGCCATGTTTTCGGGGTGAAAGGAATACATCAGTTTTCAAAAATACCCCTCCCGGGTATATCACAATGCTATTAAAGAGACGCGGAATGTATATGTTTTCATACAATTGTAAAACAGTATGCCGGTTTTGCGCTTTTTGATTTCTGTATTTGTCAACCGAAAAAGGGTCCACTGGGGGTGCGGACGTTTTTTTGGACCGTCTCAACTCCTGTAACTTCTGTAATCGTCAAGCAAACCTTTTTTCTCAAGATAGCGGTAGCATGTAACTATCTCATCTCTAAAGATTGGCTTTGTTTGGCGATAGAACTCTGAC
>JALFNS010000037.1 GCA_022773945.1 Clostridiales bacterium | reverse complement strand
ATAACATCTGTAAGATTATGATAATAAAATGCACTATCCATAGTGAATACGGCATTCGGATATTTAACAGATATAATCTGATATTCAGGCACACACCTCTCATCAGAATAAATTCCCTTTTCCAACTTGAACAAATTACCCTCAGCAACTTGCTTGCCGATATTATATTTTGTTTCATATCGTTCTAAGCAATCAGTGTAAGTCATTAACATTGCCATCCCCCTTCCTATGTAATTTATTATAATTTACATATGTTTAGGTAAATTATATCAGGACCAAAGGGATACTTCAAGGCTAACTTCTTTGGACCACTTATTTCTACACCCCAAAACGTTCAATTCTTGACATCCCCGCCTCTTCGCTGTATCCTTGTGGCAATTGAGGTGATGGCAATGTATATTACAGACGAAGAACTTATCAGATTAAGAGAGGCAGTTATTCAGATTGGGAAGCTGGTTAAGAAACACGGCCGGAAATATTATTCGCCACAGCTGAGACAACTTGGTCGCATGCTGCAATGTATAGATTCCGACGCGACTCCCGATGCGAAGACGGAGTTTCTGGTTAATTGCTACCGTTCCTTGTTTCACCCTAAGCACAGCCTGTCTGAATTCTATATTCACGATGACGACCCTGAAACTCTCAGGCGACTGAACGAACCTCTGGATGAGGCAGTTGATACTATGCGTGAAATACTGAAGCCATATGCTGTGTAACATTATAAACTGTAGATCTATTATCTATCGAACCTGACAAGGTATGTCCCCGGCACCTGCCTGCAGTCAGTCTCTCAGACAGCCTATGGGCACGACTTTAACTCCGTTGTCTGTTGTATATCCAATCGGTGCATTGGCACAGATTACTATGAGAGCCGAAGGTTCCCTGTATACAGCTCTCGGACGGTCCGGATTCTTCAGCGCGGTCTCATTGTGTGCCCGGATTACGTCCCTGAACTTGAGCAATGTCTTCTCCGCTTCCGGAATTCTGTTCGCACCTGTTTTGATTTCAATCAGAGCGTATCTGCCATCCTCCGTCTGGTAAACGGCATCCGCTTCCAGGCCTGTGTCATCGGCGTAATGAAGAATGCGGGCACCATGAGCGCTCCCATATACGATAAGGTCGCGGAGCACGAGATTCTCGAATACGTGACCAAATAAATCCAAATCATTTCTAAAATATTCCGGGTTAAGACCAAGGGCGGCGATTCCTATTGAAGGGTCGACGAAGATATGCTTCTTCTTGCTTCTGATTGCCGTCTTTGACCTGATCTGCGGCGTCCATGCGTCAATATCTCTGATTACGAACAGTTCTTCCAGCTTAGCTACGTACGTGTCCAGTGTAGAGTTAGATACGTTCTGCGTAGACGTGACATCACCATAGATACTCTTCTTCTTAGCAGTCGTTGCCATGTTTCGTGCATATGACCAGAGAAGCGCCCTCGCCCATTCAGGATTTCTTTTCACTCCGTCTACGGCACTTATATCCGTTCCGATAATCTGTCTGTAATAGTCCTTGGCAATCTGTAGTTTCGCTTTTTTACTCTTAAGTGCCAGGCATCGCGGCCAGCCACCGCGACACGCGGCGAAGAACAAATCCTCCAATGTTATATCCGATATAGCTCCATCGAATTCATAGGAAGGATCTTCAATAATCTTAGACAGGGATATCTGCCCGTTCGTCTCTCCGGTTTCCCATAAGGTCATAGGATACATTATTATTTCCGTAATTCTTCCGGTCCCGGTATGTGGTGTAGCTATCTTCTTACTCGAAGATCCTGTCAGATAGTATCCACCAACCTCTTCAGGGTTATCGTCACAATTTTTCCTTATGGCACCCCAAATCTTAGGAGCATCTTGCCATTCATCAAAGAGTATCGGTTTCTCATTCTTTAGCAGCAGATTCGGAGATGTTTCCGCTACAGCCATATATCCTGCCCTCTTCTCTTCGTCTTGGAATTCAATTACTGTGTTACAGCGTTCCTTAGCTGTTCTGGTTTTGCCGCATCCTTTAGGGCCAATTATATTTATAGCGTTAAATGCTTCAATACGATTATCTATAACGCCATCTATTACTCTGATAATATACTCCATATGAAGACTCCTCCTCGCACGTTCATTATACAGTATTTGCAACGATTTGTCATGTTTGTTGGGTGTTTTTCGGCAGTTTTGTTAGGTGTTTTTCGGCAGTTTTGTTGGGTGTTTTTCGGATACAATTTGATTTCTGCGTCTACAGTTCTAAACTGTTTTCCTTCAACAAGAAGTCATATATACTCATTGTAGTGATACCGTCTTCATCTCTCGTAACATTGATAACGTCTTTGACAACGATAATCTTCTTAAACGAATCTTTAACGTTCACAAGAGAAGCTTTTTCCCGAATACGCTTTTTTTCAGTCGGCATGCTGAACGCAGACTGAATATAATAGCGCCTGCTGCCAAGATTGGCTATGAAATCAATTTCCAACTGTTTCTTGTATTCTTTACCGTTTTCATCCTTTCCGCGCTTTTCTACAACTCCCACATCTACAGTGTACCCCCTGCTTCGTAATTCATTGTAAATAATGTTCTCCATCAGATGTGTTTCCTCAACCTGTCTGAATCCTAACCTGGCATTTCTGAGTCCCACATCCTCAAAATAGTATTTCAACGGTGTACCGATGTATTTTCTTCCTTTCACATTATAACGAGTTGCTTTATTAATAATAAATGCATCTTCTAAATACTCAATATACTGTCTTATCGTATTCAGACTGATGTTTGACTGAATCTCACTTCTGAAGGTGGCTTCAATTTTCGGCGGGTTGGTCAAGGAACCAACAGCTGAAGCTAAAATGTTAACTAAATCTTCCATTTCTTGCTTTTTGTCAATATGGTGTCTATCAATAATATCCTTCAGGTAGGTTTCATCAAAGAGATTTGTCAGGTATCTGATTTTTTGTTCTTCCGTTTTCATGGTTACGGTAAGCGGAAGTCCACCATAAAGCATATACTCTGCCCATCCATGGTATATATCACCATCGTAGGCTTCCATAAATTCTTTGAAGGTTAATGGATAAATGTGAACTTCATCACCCCTGCCTCTAAACTCTGTGATCACATCCTTAGATAAGAATTTAGAATTGCTTCCTGTTACATATATATCCGCGTTTCCGATATGAAGCAGGGAATTCAGAACCTCTTCAAACTCCTGCAGCATCTGCACTTCATCAAGCATAATATAATACTGTTCATCATCTTCTACCAAAGACTCAATGTAATCTAAGATTGCATCCGGATCACGATATTTTTTGTTTCTGCGCTGATCCAGCTCAATCGCAATGATATGTGAAGCAGCAACACCATGCTCCAACAAATAATTTTTGAAAATCTTAAACAATAGATAGGACTTGCCGGATCTTCTGATACCGGTTATTACCTTTATCATTCCATTATGCATACGGTTAATCAGATCATTCAGGTATTTATTTCTTTTTATCTCCATAACCCGCTCTCCTCCATTGAATATTTTTTACATTTACGTCCTATTTGTTCAATGACATTATACTTCTTCGCAACACAAAACACAAACCACATTGAACATTTCGGACGTATCCGGCGAAAATATTCAATTCTTGACATCCCCGCCCCTTCGCAGTATTCTATTGTGATAAAGGAGAAAACGCCATGAAAAGCAACTGCAAAATCCACATTTTCGCCTGTCTGACGATTATCATCTGGGGATCTGCATTCCCCTTCACCAGAATAATAGGAGACCAGTTCTCGTCGGCCACTCTGGCCTGCGTGCGCTGCCTGGTGCCGGCCCTGCTCCTGCTTCTCATGGGCAAGGCCTTCGGTCTGAAGAAACCGGCGGCTAAAATCGACATTCTATGGTTCGCCCTGGCGGGACTGGGCGCATTCTCCGGCTGCTCCCTCTTCTTCAACCTGGGTCTGGAGACGCTGACTTCGTCAACGGCGTCCATGGTGGCTTCCATCGCCCCTGTACTGACGGCAATCGGCGTCTGGAGCATCTACAAAGAAAAAATCAGCCCTATAGGCTGGATTTGCATAGTTGCGGCCTTTGCGGGAGTATGCGTCATACTCTTCTGGCAGGGCGGTCTCTCGGGAGGCATCGGAATCCTCTGGGAAGCTATGTATACTTTGGTCTTCGCATCATACAACGTCATCAGCCGCAAGCTGGGGAGCAAAGGCTACTCGCCTATGGACATCGTCACCTGGAGCGCGGTTCTGGGCGCCGTCGAAATGCTGGCCTTCGTTCCGGCCACGGTCTCCGACTTCGCGACGGCAACCATGCCTGAGGCTCTGGCGGCTCTCTACATAGGAGCCTTCCCGGCATGCCTGGCCTACGTCTTATGGAATCTGGCCCTGGGCATGACTCGAAATACAAGTACAGTAAGCAACTGGCTCTTCCTCATTCCTCTCGTGGCATCGATTCTGGGATTCATTCTTCTCAGAGAGGTGCCGGACATGGGAACGATTATCGGAGGCGTCATCATAATCGCCGCCGTTATCCTCTTCAGCATGAAGGGAGTGCCGGACAGTAATAATCAAGAAAGGATCAAACTATGAAAATTGTTATGCTTGAGCCCCTCGGCGTATCGAGGGAGTTTATGGAACCTCGCGTTCAGCCTTTGCTCGATGCGGGGCATGAATTCGTATACTGCGACAGCAAGCTGACTGTCGACGAGAAAAAATCGGCTATCCGCGATGCGGAAATTCTCATCATCGCCAACGGGCCGCTCACAGAGGAAATTCTCCTCTGCGCCGAGAAGCTCCGTATGATATCCGTGGGTTTCACGGGAATCGATCACGTGGCGCTGGACACCTGCCGTGAGAAGGGCATAACCGTCTGCAACGCTCAGGGCTATGCGACGGATTCCACGGCTGAGCTGGCAATCGGCCTCATGCTCGCCTGCCTCAGAAACATCGTTCCTTATGACAGCGTTGTCAGATCCGGCGGCACACTGGCCGGATATACTCACAACACTCTCCGCGGCAAAACCGTGGGTATCGTGGGAACCGGCGCTATCGGAACCAGAACGGGAGAGCTTGCAAAGGCCTTCGGCTGCCGCGTCCTCGGCTTCAACAGAAGTGAGAAGGAAGCCGCCATCCGCGCGGGCATCGAGTACTGCGACCTTGAAACCCTCTTCAGGGAGAGCGACATCGTCTCACTCCACATACCGTACACAGCCGATACTGAGCATCTGGTTAACTCAGAGCTCATAGGCAAAATGAAAGAAACCGCCATACTGATCAACTGCGCACGCGGACCGGTTGTTGACAGCGAAGCTCTCGCAAAAGCCTTAAACGACGGCCGTATCGCCGCCGCAGGGATTGATGTATTCGAAACGGAACCGCCGATTCCTCAGGATCACCCTCTCCTTCACGCGAAGAACGCCATACTCACCCCTCACGTGGGCTTCTACTCAGAGGAATCCCTCGCCGAGAGATTCGATATCGTACTGGATAACGTTAAGGCATGGCTGGACGGCGCACCGATTAATGTGAAATTATTATGATTAACTGTTTATTTGTAGGGCTGGGCGGATTTATAGGATCTGTGGCGAGATATCTCATGGGGCTGATTTCGATTCCCACAATTGTTATTAATATTGCCGGAGCATTCCTCATCGGTGTGATTTCGGCACTTGCTCTGAAAAACAGCAGTTTCGATCCGCACCTTCTCCTGTTTCTGCGGGTTGGAATCTGCGGAGGCTTCACCACCTTCTCGACCTTCTCCCTCGATGCGGTTGAGCTTCTGCGGACAGGTTCGGTCCTGACGGGAGTACTCTACATGGTGCTCAGCGTGGTGCTCTGCCTCCTGGCCACCGTAGCCGGGCAAGCTGTGGTAAGATAGATTTTGGAGATTTGGGGTTTTTGAGGTTGAAAAAGCTATAAAAACCACTAATATTTTAGAATTAGTGGCTTTTCACGGCATTTTATTAATTTTTTCCACTAAACTTAGTGCTGTTTCGATTAACTCATCAAGTTAGCACTAAGTTTAGTGGTTTTTTTGGGGTTTTTGCGTCAAAATTCCACAAAAATCAGTTCGCATCTTATTTACCCCCGATAAGGCCACACAGTAAGGAAGTCACCTCATCACCTGATACTCCACACTGTCCGGATTAAAGGACAGCACGTCTTCACTGCCTATGTTTCTTGCCAGGTAGAGTCTGGCCGTCTCGCCGTTTCGCCACCCGGCTGTCATGACTTCGAAAGAATCCACCTCACGCTCCTCTCGCAGGACAATCACTTCCATGGCGAAGAACCTGAAGTCCATGCCCGTGGTATTGCGGAACTCAATGTACTGCCTTTGCGAATCGCCGTCGGTTTCCGTGTAAAGTCTGCATTCAGTGCTGCACTGCTCCTTCAGCCAGCGGCCCACGCGGCGAATCTCGGCGATTGAGCTCTCGTATATGAATCTGTCTCCGGCGGTGGCGCCGCGCTCCATGGCATCCTCCATACCGGCCCTGATATGGGACAGTCGATCTTTTATCTTCATGGTTCATGGTTCCTTTCGCCTACATTATACCACACTCAGGTTCAAGTCCTTCCATCGTAATTAAGGAAATAAAAAACGGCAGCCTTGCTACCGTTTTAATTTCCTTGGTTGCGGGGAGAGGACTTGAACCTCTGACCTCCGGGTTATGAGCCCGACGAGCTACCAACTGCTCCACCCCGCGACGATGTTGTTTAAGGCTGGTGCCGGAGACCGGGGTCGAACCGGTACGATCGGTAAGGATCGCAGGATTTTAAGTCCTGTGCGTCTGCCAATTCCGCCACTCCGGCATATCCAGAAACGTCTGCCTCAAACTTATTAAATTTTCCCGCGTCAGGGATAAATCTCGAAAGAAAATCTGAAGTCGAGACTTCAGATAAATTGGCTCCGAGGGTGGGGCTCGAACCCACAGCCTACCGGTTAACAGCCGGTTGCTCCACCATTGAGCTACCTCGGAATATTAGGTTTTGTCCCGTAACGACAAGTGCTATTATATAGTATCACGCTACGGGATGTCAACCTGTTTGTGCAAATTTTATATAATATTTTTTGAGTTTTTTACTGCTTTTTTCCCAGGCGTTTTGTAACCTTGCGGCCTTTGCTTCCGGCACCCGAACGTGCCTCTTCTCCGCCCTCGTCCGGCTCCGTCACTGCGAAGCTTTCAGGGTCATCGATAGGTGCAGGCTCCTCTGTTTCGAGGCGCTTGTTCTCCTTCTCGATTTCGGCGATCTGTCTGGCCTGTTCCTCCTCCTGTGCGGTCTCTATGAGCTTAATCTTCTCGGAGTATTTCTTTATGTTGGCCTTGTCGTCCTGAGCCTCGTAGATGAGGAGAAGCTCCTTCATCGTCTCGATATGGCTGCCGTTTATCTGGAGAACCTTCTTAAACTCGGTCACGGCTTCCTTGACGTTGCCCAGCTGCGCGTAGCCGCGTCCCAGATAGTAGTGGAGCGGCCACCAGTTGTTGTACTGGCTCTGGAGGTACGGCTCCAGTATTTCAACGCCCTCCTCAACACGTCCGCAGTCAACCTTGAGGCAGCCGTCCTCAATAGCTACAGGATGAGCTATCTGGTTAAGGCGCTTCTCGATTTCTTTCTTGTCCTTCGAGTTCTTAGAGAACTTGAGGAAGCCCTGCCATGCCAGCTTGGCCTTGCCGTAGAGTCCCATATTCAGATATGAGTATCCCAGATAGTAGTAACCCATGGAGAAACGCGGATGGGTCTCCGTGAGGAGCTCGAACCAGTCTGTGGCCTCGGCCTTGAACCTGCCCACGTACTCCTCATTCTTGCTGTGCTCATACATGACTCTGCATGCGCGGGCATAGGAGTACATTGCGTGAAGGTAGTCGTATCTCATGCAGAGAGCCGCTCTGAAGTGGATGCATGCGTTGTCCATTTCTCCGTTTTCGGCCGCGTCTCTTCCCTCCTTGAGCATTCCCTCGTAGAGCTTGTAGTTATAGAGCTTCTTGAGAATCTCAACGTAGTTCTTCGTGTATTTGAAGTGAGGATCGCAGCCCATGACCCATGCCATGTTCTCGGCGATTACGAGGAAGTCTATTCCTTCCCCTCCCGCAAATTCCTTAACTTCCTTCCTTCTGAGAGGTATAGGCACGTCCTTCATCAGACTGCCCGCCTTGTTCTTCTCCATAAACTCAGGTGAGAACTCAACGAAGACGAACTTGTTCAGGTACTTCTTGAAATACCTGCCTATACGGTCCTCTCTCAGCTGGATGTCACACTCTTCTCTCGGTCTGACAACGGTTCTCGTTACGCCCATGGCCTGGAGCAGGGACATATCCTCCTTGTCGTGAATGATGTTCTCCTGCTGCTTTTTTCTGTTCTTTAAGCTCATTTCGCCACCTCACAGCGCTCTGAAGCGCTCGTCCTTAAACATATCGTGGTTATCCATAGCCTTCCTCAGAAGAGACATCATCTCCTCCTTGTCCTCAGGCAGATTACCCCTAAGGGAAATATAGTTGGAAGCGTGGTTGCTTCTGAATACGCAGGTTTTGGACACGTTGGTATTCTTGAGGAGGAGCAGAGTCTCCGCCATTACCTCCTCCGGAGTGAGAAGCTTAAGCTTGCCCGATTCTATGTCCTTGGCCATAGGTACCGCCGGATCCACCATGAGAGTGAGCAGTCCCACATAAGAAGGCTCCATCTCGCTTATCATGGTTCCCGTCTCTATGGCATGCTCCTCCCAGCCGTCACGGCCGGCAAGTCCGGATATGAAGGTTACGGAAGCCTTCATACCGCAGCGCTCAATCTTCCTGACACCGTCGATGAGCTGCTGACGCGTTTCGCCTTTGCAGATATCGCGGAGGACCTTGTCGCTTCCCGACTCGGCTCCCAGATATACCATCTGCAGGCCCGCCTCGCGGAGCTCGATCATCTCCTCGTCCGTTTTGTTGAGAGCATCTGTGGCACGGCCGTAAACCGTTACGCGCTCGCACTCAGGGAAGTTCTCTTTAATATAGTTGAGTATAGGCAGAAGTCTCCTGTTGGAGAGAGCCAGGGCATCGCCGTCGCAGAGGAACATCCTGTCCACTCTCCTGTACTGCTTCCTGGCACCTGCCAGGTCCTCCAGAACCTCCTCCTGACTTCTGACTCTGAACTTCTTATCCTTGTACATGCTGCAGAATGTGCACTTGTTGTGTGTACATCCTATGGTCACCTGCACCAGCAGGCTGTATGCCTCACTGGGAGGTCTGAAAATATTTCCTTCGTATCTCATTACATTTTCTCCGGTGCTTTCATGCAGAGCAGGTCAAGTCCGTTTCTGATAGCGTTTCTGGCTGCCAGAACCATGGCCACCTTGGCCTTCTTCTCTTCCTCGTTGTCCACGAGGATATGCTCGTCGTGATAGAACTTGTTAAATGCCTGTGCGATATCGATTATATGTCTCGATACTATTGACGGCTCGTACTTCTCACCCGCCTCACGGATAACGTCAGGCAGTTCGTAGAGAAGCATTGCCAGTCTGTGAGCGCTGTCGCCTGTTATATATGAAGGGTCGAATCCTTCCTTCGCTGCTGCCACTGCATCTTCTCCCGCATTTCTCAGGATGCTGCAGGCTCTGGCGTGAGTGTACTGTACGTAAGGTCCCGTCTCGCCTTCGAAGTTGAGCACGTGATCCCATGAGAACACGTAATCCTTGATTCTGTAGTTTGAGAGCTCATTGAATACAACGGCGCCGATTCCTACAGCCCTGGAAATCTCCTCGGCAGTTTCAGGATCCGCATCAGGGTTCTTCTCCTTGATAATCTCGCGGGTCTTCTCTACAGCGCCCTTGAGAACGTCCTCCAGGAACACAACTCTTCCCTCACGTGTTGACATTGTTCCGCTCTCCAGGCTTACCAGACCGAAAGGCACGTGAACGCAGTCTCTGGCCCACTCATAGCCCATGAGCTCCAGAATCTGTATCCACTGCTGGAAGTGGAGGTTCTGCTGTGATGCCACAACGTATATGTTCTTGTAGAAATCGTATGTTTCCTTTCTGTATACTGCAGCGGCGATATCTCTCGTTATATAGAGCGTGGAGCCGTCCGACTTGGTTATGAGTGCAGGAGGCAGATTATAGTCGTCAAGTCTTACGATGTTGGCGCCTTCGTCCTCCTCCATGAGGCCTTTGTCCGCCAGCTCCTTGACGAAGCGCGGCATCTTGTCGGAATAGAAGCTCTCTCCCGCATAGGAATCGAACTTGATGTCCAGCATGTCATAAACTCTGTTGAACTCCTTCAGAGACTCGTCTCTGAACCACTGCCAGAGCTCCGTCTCCTCCTTCTCGCCGTTCTCAAGCTTGGTGAATGTGGCTCTCGCCTCGTCCTCCAGCTCAGGGTGATTCTCAGCCTCCTCGTGGAACTTGGTGTAGTACGACAGGAGAGTCTTGATAGGCTCATCTATAACATCCTGCTTGTTTCCCCAGCGTCTGTAGGCCACGATCATCTTGCCGAACTGTGTGCCGTAATCTCCCAGGTGGTTGATTCTCACAACATCATATCCCAGAGCATCGTAAATCTTCGCTATGGAAGCGCCTATAACGGTACTTCTGATGTGACCGATATGGAAAGGCTTGGCGATGTTAGGTGATGAATACTCAACGATAACAGTCTTGCCTTCGCCGTCTTCACACTTGCCGTAGTCCGCGTCGGCTGCATTGACTTCCTCAACTACTCCTTTGACGAAATCTTCTCTGGCTATGAACATATTCACATATGCATTGACCTGCTCAACCTTGGCGAAGATGTCTGCTCCGCTGAGGCCCTCTGCAATTCCCTTGGCGATGAGAGGCGGTGCCTTTCTCAGAACCTTGGCCAGCTTGAAGCACGGGAATGCGAAATCTCCCATCTTCGAGTCTGCAGGCGTCTCAATCATGTTAAGAATTTCCTCTCTCTCCAGTCCCTCCACCAGTGGTGCGATCAGGTCCGCGATTTTCTCTCTGTAATTAATCATTTCTTCTGTTTCTCCTCACTGTTTTAGCTTTACAACCGTAACTCCGTCTCCGCCTTCGCCGAATTCACCTCTCCTGTATTCCTTCACATTCTTCAGGCTTCGCAGGCGGGTTCTGATACCCTTGCTCAGTATTCCCTCGCCTCGCCCGTGAATCAAGGTGACTTCCGGGAGTCCGGCTATAAAAGCGTCATCTATATATTTTTCCACATCCATGAGTGCATCGTCAAGGTTTTTTCCTCTCACATCGATGGATGGCGATACAGCCGCCGTCTTCTTCCTGTATATCCCGCCGTATCCGGCTTTGCCGGTCTTTTTCTTCGCCGGTCGTGAGCCGTCGTTTATGAGCATTATCTCGTCCAGGTTCACCTTGAACTTCATGGCCCCCACCTGAACCTGCATCTCTCCCTTGTCGTCAGGCAGGGATGCGACCTCTCCGTTCTGGCCCAGGGTGAGTATCTTCACTCTGTCACCCTTTTTCAGCTTCGACGGATCCACAGGGTTGCTGTTCTTCTCTGTTACTATAACGCTTCTGTTCTTCTTCTCAATCCTGTTGAGCTTCCTTCTGCCTTCATCGAAGCGTTTCGTCCTCTCGCCCAGACTCTCCAGGCGGGCTATCTCCTTGAGCTCCCGGCGGAAATCGTCCGCCGTATCCTTGGCCTCTCTTATTATGGCTCTGGCTTCCTCGCGGGCATCGCTTATCTTCTTCGCACGCTGCTCCTCAAGCCGCTTCAGTTTCCTGTCCAGCTCCTCCTTCTCTTCCCGAAGTTCACCAGTGATGCGCACGGCCTCCGCCTTCTCTTCATCTATCCGTTTCCTGTCCTCCTCGAGAGAGGCGATTACATCCTCAAAGGCTATGTCCCCGCCCTTGAGCAGATTCGATGCCTCCTCGATTATATTCCTGTCCAGGCCCAGCTTCTCCGATATCTCAAAGGCATTTGACTTGCCCGGCAGTCCGGTTATGAGTCTGTATGTCGGGCTCAATGTCTCCACATCGAACTCCATGGAGGCATTCTCGACCCCCTCGGTGGAGATGGCGTATTTCTTAAGCTCAGTATAGTGCGTCGTCGCCATAGTGCAGCATCCGCTCTCGGCCAGCTTCCTGAGTATTGCTATGGCCAGGGCCGCACCCTCCGTAGGGTCCGTTCCCGCGCCAAGCTCGTCAAGAAGCACCAGACAGTCCTCGCCGGCACTGTCGATTATATCGACTATATTGGCCATGTGGGAGGAGAATGTTGACAGACTTTGCTCTATGCTCTGCTCGTCGCCTATATCAGCGAATATGTCGCGATACATCGGAACGCAGCTTCCCGGCGATACAGGTATGTGCAGACCTGTCTGCGCCATGAGTGAAAGCAGCCCCGCCGTCTTCAGTGAAACGGTCTTGCCGCCCGTGTTCGGGCCGGTAATCACGAGGGTCTTGTACTTCTCGCCTATCGATATGTTGACGGGCACAACCTTCTTCCTGTCGATGAGAGGGTGGGATGCGCTTATGAGGCGGAGAACTCCGTCCTCGCTTATCTCCGGCTCCGTGCCGTCCATCTCCAGTGACAGCCTGCCCTTGGCGTTTATCAGATCGAGTTTGAGCAAAAGCTTCTGGTTGTTGATCAGATCGTGTCTGTATTCGGCCACTCCTTCGGAAAGCTCGGTGAGTATTCTGTTTATCTCAGCCTTCTCGTCAAGCTCCAGCTGTCGCAGCTCGTTGTTCATGTTGACCACGGCCTGAGGCTCCACGAAGAGTGTGGCTCCCGTGCCGCTCTGGTCATGTATTATTCCCGGGACGCCGTTTCTGTACTCCTGCTTGACGGGAACAACGTATCTGCCGTTCCTCATTGTGACTATGGCGTCCTGAAGATATGTCTTCTCAGAATTCAGAATGTGATTTATCTTGGCCTTGATGGCCTCGTTCTGTCTGACTATGGCCTTGCGTATTCTTCTCAGCTCAGGGCTGGCATTGTCGGCCATTTCATCCTCCGAGAGTATGCATCTGTCTATTTTCTCCGCCAGGCTCTTCTGAACCGCCAGCACCTCTGTCATTGAATCTATCAGAGGCAGCTTCGGCACATCCTCGCCTGCCGTGAAGGCCACAACTCTCTCCGCCGTCTTCATATTGTAGAGAACCTTGAGGAGCTGTGCCATTGTGAGAATTCCGCCCTTGGAGGCGAAGGAGACTATCCCTTCAATATCATGAAAGCCTCCCACGGGCAGCGGTCCCTTGGCCGTTATGAGTCTCACGGCCTCGCTGGTCTCCGCCTGCATTTCCCGCACATCTCGGACATCACAAACAGGCAAGAGCTCTGAAATCGCTTCTCGCGTCATTTCAGAACCTGCCTGTTCTCTAAGCATATTTATTATCTTACCGTATTCTAAAACCTTAAGTGTCTTCTCTTTCATCCGCTAAAACTGACCCGTGCTGTTTTTGTACTTGTCCAGTTCCTTCTTAAGCTGGAGGTTCTCCATCTGCAGATCGAAAAAGCTGTTCTCGAGCTCGCGGCACTTGCCCTCTATCTCGTTAATCATGTCATCCATGCCGCTTTTTGCCGAGGCGCCCGCTTCCTCAACTTCCTTCTTGAGGCGGGCAATCTCCTCCTCCTGGCTCATTATCTGGGCCATCAGCTTCTCCTTCTGCTGTGTCACAGCCTGAGTCTCCTCCTTGTAGTCGGAGTAGTTCTTCTTGCTTTCATCCCACAGCTGAACATAGTGCTGGGCGTCCTTCTCAAGCTGCACGTTGAGGCTTTTGAGCTCGTCTATCTCACGCACCGCCCGGAAGTACTCCCCGGTAATGTTCACGGCCGCCAGGATTGCCACATTGGAAGAATTGGCTCCCAGCTGTCCTGCCATTTCGGCGATTTCGTTCATCTTCATGTCCACGTGTGCGGCCACCCGAACGATCTCCTCCCTCGGCATCTCGCCGGAAATCACGTACTCCTGTCCGTAAATTTTCGCGCTTACCTTATTGTTATCCATGCGACTCCTCCTAAACTTCTCTCAAGACCGCGTTCAGCTTATCCTTCAGGGCGGAAAGCACACCTTCATGCACCTTGGAAACTTCCTCGTCTGTAAGTGTCTTGTTCATGTCCCTGTAAACCAGATTGAATGCTACGCTCTTCTTGCCTTCACCAACCTGCTTGCCTCTGTATACGTCGAAGAGACGCACGCTCTCCAGTATCGAGCCTCCGTTGCTCTTAATAACCTTCTCTATGCTTCCGACTTCTGTGTCTTCGTCAACGAGAAGTGCTATGTCTCTCGAAGTGGACGGATACTTAGGCAGAGACTCGTATACAATCTCCGTATCCGCCTTTCTCAGAATCGCTCCGAACATGAACTCGCAGCAGTAGATTCTCTCTCCGTCCATGCCGTAGTTCTCGGCAACGTCCGGATGAATCTCGCCCATTATGCCCAGTTCCTCATATTCTATACCTACGGCCTGCATCTCCCTGGATGCCTCCACGAGAATTCTGGCACATCTTCCCGGATGATAAACCCCGTACTCGGATTCGCTCTGGAACTCGACATTCCTGATTCCCAGAACTCTCAGCGTCTCCTCGACAACGCCCTTGAGCGCGAAGAAGTCACAGCCGTCCCCGTACATTCCTATGCAGAGAGAGTACTCCTCATCAGGGAGCTTGTCCGTGTTCATAGGATTGTCCATGAATGTGTTGCCTATCTCAAAGGCCTTCACCTGCTCTATGTTTCTGGAATAGTTCCTGGCCAGAACGTCCATCATGTTCGGCGTGAGCACGGTTCTCATAACCGAGTTCTCCTCACCGAGCGGATTGATGAGTCTGACAAAGGCTCTCTCCCAGGAATCCTCATCTATTCTTATCTTGTCAACTCCCGAAGGGCTTACGAATGAGTATGTCTGAATCTCATTGAAGCCCAGTCCGCAGAGTGCTTCTCTGGCAACGTCTCTGAGCTGTCTGTCATAAGGCACTCCCGCCTCGCAGTTACCTCTGGGCAGTGTCACCGGCAGCTTGTCGTAGCCGTACATACGCGCGATTTCCTCCACGTAGTCCTCTTCTGCAACCAGGTCCATACGCACGGTCGGAGGCGTTACCTTCATAATGTCTCCGCTGCCCTCAACCTTTATCTCCAGGCCCTCGAGCATGGACACCATCTCCTCGCGGCTCAGATCGATTCCCAGAACCTTGTTGATTCTGCTCACTCTCACATCGAGAGCCTCCGCCTTCACAGGGTTCGGATAAACGTCAACTGAACCCTCGCAGACTTTGCCCGCGCCGATGAGTTCTATGAGTCTGCATACTCTGTCTGCAGCCGCTTCAGTCAGCTCAGGGTCGATACCCTTCTCGAATCTGGCTGAAGCCTCGGTTCTCAGTCCCAGCTTCTTGGCCGTCTTTCTCACGCTGTCTCCGTTGAAGTTGGCCGATTCTATTATTATAGTCTTCGTGTCTTCCGTAATCTCTGAATTCAGTCCGCCCATAACTCCGGCAACGGCGATGCTTCTCTCCGCATCCTTAATCATGAGCATATCAGATGAGAGTGTTCTCTCCTCCTCGTCCAGAGTCGTGAATTTCTCTCCTGCAGCGCCGTTCTCCACGATGATTCTGCCTCCGTGAATCTGGCTGATATCGAAGGCGTGGAGCGGCTGACCGTACTCAAGCATTACGAAGTTGGTGATATCCACTATGTTGTTAATAGGTCTCATTCCTGCGTACATGAGTCTCTTCTGGAGCCACCACGGTGACTGCTCGACCTTCACGTCCGTAACCACGCGAGCCACGTATCTTCTGCAGTCGGTGGTGTTCCTGATTTCAACATCCACATAGTCGCTGCTTCTGCCCTCTCCGTCGGCGGATTTTATCTCCGTATCTGGATAGCTGAAGCTTCTGCCGAAGGTTGCCGCAGCTTCTCTGGCCATACCGATCATTGCCAGGCAGTCAGGTCTGTTAGGTGTTATCTCAAAGTCCACTACGGCCTGCTTCAGCTCCAGCGCTTCAGCGAAGTCGCAGCCTGTCTTCTCCTCGATTCCCGGATATACCTGAGGGTCCAGAATCCAGATTCCGTCCTTGTGTGCCACAGGCACAACCTTGTCCTCGAAGCCCAGTTCTCCGGCTGAGCAGAGCATTCCGAAGGATTCAACGCCTCTCAACTTGCCCTTTGTTATCTTAACTCCGCCCTCCTTCTTCGGCTGGCCGTGGAGCGGTCCCGGGATAAGACTCTTGTGAAGAGCTACCGGAACATAGGCACCTTCGAATACGTTAGGTGCTCCCGTAACTATCTGCAGAAGCTCCTCATCGCCTGTGTCGATACGGCAGACAACGAGCTTGTCAGCATCGGGATGGGGTTCTATCTTATCGATGCGTCCCACTACCACTCTGTTCATGTTCTCGCAGAAATGCTCGCAGGTTTCCAGATTGGAGCCCGACATGATCATTCTGTTGCAGAACTCTTCTGTGGACACATCCTTAAGGTCAATATAATCATTTATCCATTCTACAGGGACTAACATTGTGTAAATTCCTCCTATACCTGTGCTATTCTACTTGAACTGATTGATGAAACGCATGTCATTCTCATAGAACAGTCGTATATCTTCAACTCCGTACTTGAGCATGGCCACTCTCTCAACTCCCATACCGAAGGCGAATCCTGTGTACTTCTCGGTATCCAGTCCGCCTACCTTCAGCACGTTAGGGTGAACCATTCCGCAGCCGAGGATTTCAATCCAGCCGCTGCCTTTGCATACCTTGCAGCCTTTGCCCCCGCACTTGAAGCAGGATACGTCCACCTCCGCACTCGGCTCTGTGAACGGGAAGTGGTGAGGTCTGAACTTGGTCTTCGTCGATGTTCCGAAGAGCTGCTTGGCGAAGCTGTCCAGGGTTCCCTTGAGGTCCGCCATTGTTATACCTTCATCGACAACGAGTCCCTCAACCTGATGGAACATCGGAGAATGTGTGGCATCCGGCGTGTCGCATCTGAAGCATCTGCCCGGTGAAATAACCTTAATCGGAGGCTTCTGTGACATGAGTGTGCGCACCTGAACGGGAGATGTCTGAGTTCTAAGCAGAACATCATCAGTAATATAGAAGGTGTCGGTCATGTCTCTTGCCGGATGATTGGGATCCGCGTTGAGAGCATCGAAGTTGTTGAAAACCGTCTCGACCTCAGGTCCCTCGACTATTGAGAAGCCCATGTTCATAAACACTCTGGATATCTCCTCCATGGTGATTGTAAGCGGGTGCTTGACGCCCAGCACTGCCGGTCTGCCCGGTTCGGTGACATCTATCTTCTCGCTTCTGAATTTAGCTTCCTTCTCCAGGGTCTTGAGCTCCTCGCTCTTATCCTTGAGGAGACCTTCGATCTCGCTTCTCACCTTGTTGGCGATCTGTCCCGTCTCCTTTCTCTCCTCAGGTGAAAGCTTGCCCATTCCTCTGAGAATCTGAGTCAGTTCTCCCTTTTTGCCCAGAAGGCTGATTCTGATTTCTTCAGTAGCCTCGCGGGAGTCTGCCTGACTTATCCTGGCTTTAGCATCTTCTAAAATTCTGTTTAACTGAGCCTGCATTAAAATTTACCTCTCGTTTCCTGTATATTCCATTCTCCTGTACATGAGAATACCGGCCGCTACGGCCGCATTTAACGATTCTATTCTTCCCTCCATGGGGATTCTGACCCTGATGCGGGCCTTATCTATGAGACCGGGGGATGCCCCGCTTCCCTCGTTGCCTATGACCAGTGCTGTTCTGCTGCTCAAGTCAGTTTCGAAGCAGCTTACCGCACCCTGAAGACATGACACCGCCAGCTTCCTGCCCGAAGCCTCAGCCAGCTCTGCCACCTCCTCATCGGAAGCCGCCTCTGTCAGGGGAATTCTGAAAAGAGAGCCCGCCGCCGCTCTGGCCGCCTTCGGTGAATACGGATCCGCAGTTCCCGATACCAGAACCGCTCCCTTGTATCCTGCTGCTTCTGCCGTCCTTATTATCGTCCCCACATTTCCCGGATCCTGGAGCCTGTCCAGTATGAGGAAATTACCTTCGGAGTTACCATCGGCGTTCATGAGCTTTATGAAGTCCTCCCCTGAAAGAAGATTCTTGGCGGCTACGGCCAGAACTCCCTGAGAAGTCCGGGTGTCCGAGATTCTGTCGAAGAGACCGCCCTCCAGAAGGAATGCCGCACTGTCTCCCTCCGCGGGAAGCTCAACATTCTCTCCTGTTCCCTCTCTTATATATATCTCCTTCACCGGGCATCCCGATTCCAGAGCATCCTTCAGAGGCTTGACGCCTTCGATAATGTAGAGACCTCTCTCATCTCTGTATTTTTTCTTCTGGAGCTTGACCAGAGACTTGTACCTGGCGTTCTCCCTGGAACTGATGTATTTCATATACTGTTAAAATATAATAGCCGGCGGTCAACCGGCTATTATCACATCTAAATCATGCTATTTCAAGAAGTCCGGGATCTCCATTCCGGCGAGACCTCTGTATTCAGCAGCGCCGGCAATCTTCTTCTCTGGCTCTGTCTTCTCTCCATCCTCCGGTGCACCCTCCTGCTTGTCCGGAATCACAGAACCGCCGAAATCCTTCGGTCTCTCAAAACCGGCGGCAATAACTGTAATCTTGATTTCATCCTGGAGGTCCTCCTTGATGGAAGTACCCAGTATGATGATGGCGTTAGGATCGGCCTCTTCGTCAATCTGAGTTGCCACCTTGTCAACATCGAACATGGTGAGATCCTTACCGCCCGTAATGTTGATGAGCACAGCTCTGGCTCCCGAAATCTTGGTCTCGAGAAGAGGACTGTCAACCGCACTGGAGACAGCATCGGTAATCTTGTTCTCTCCCGTGCCGTGTCCGACGCCCATGTGAACGATTCCTCTGTCCTTCATGATGGTTGTAACATCGGCGAAGTCCAGATTGATGAGTGCATCGTCAACAATTATGTCTGATATAGCCTGAACTCCCTGCTTGAGAACATCGTCCGCCATGGAGAACGCCTCGAGAAGAGATGTCTGTTCCGTCGTTGTTTCAAGAAGCTTGTCGTTAGGTACCACTACCAGTGAATCGACATACTTCTTCAGGAACTTGATTCCCAGCTCGGCATGTTCGATTCTCTTCCTGCCCTCGAATCTGAAAGGTCTGGTTACCACACCTACCGTGAGGATTCCCTGATCCTTGGCAATCTTGGCTATGATAGGCGCTGCTCCCGTACCGGTGCCGCCGCCCATTCCACAGGTTACGAATATCATATCGGAACCTGTGATGTACTTCTCCAGATCCTCAATATTCTCCTCGGCGGATCTCTGTCCTACCTCAGGATTGCCTCCTGCTCCGAGGCCCTTGGTGAGTTTCTCTCCTATCTGTACCTTGGCTTCCGCCTTGCTCTTGAGAAGTGCCTGTTTATCTGTATTAACAGCTATGAAGGTAACTCCCTTCATGCCGTCTTCAATCATTCTGTTTATCGCATTGCAGCCACCGCCGCCGACGCCGATTACTTTTATCTCCTGCAGCCTTTCTTCGTTCATTTCAAATTGCAGCATCGTAGTACCTCCAATAAAACTTCAAACTTATTATGTAGTATAACACATTATTTTTGAGGCGTAAAGAAACAATAGCCATTTGATTCCACGGTAATAAGACCCTTCTTCCTGTCCTTCTGATACAGATCGTAGACCACGGATTTAAGGGTTTCGTTCTTTATGGATTCAACTACGTCGTCGTACTTTCCCTCAAAGGAAATCCCGTCGTAAATCACTCCTTTGACTTTACCCTTTTCGATGGATACACTGGCGAAATACAAATCTCCTTCGTTGACAATTCTGATAAGCTTCAGGGCCTTCTCCAGAAGAGCTTCTTTCCCGGATGAAACCTTCTTGCCTTTTTTATCCGCTTCAACCTGCAGGTTTTCAACCATTGTCACCTGTTTCATCTCCCCGGAGATTTCCACCACGACGCCTTCATTGTCGGTGACCACATACTTCTTCCCCATAGGGAACTGAGCCAGAGCCTCCTTCTCGCTGACCTCTATAGTTACATTGCCCGGAAGCTTCCTCCTGACCTTGACTTCATCCAGATAGAGGTTCTCCCTGATTCTGTGCTTCACGAATACAGGATGAACATCGAATATGCTCATCCCTTCATGCACCTCCGAAAGCTCCAGTATCTCCTCGTCGCTTATCTCCTCGTTGCCTGTGACCGCTATTTCGGTAACGTCGAAATACTCCAGATGAGCTACAAGCACTGCAGACACACATATTGCCACCAGTATGATAAAGCGCAGCAGATACCTCTTCTTGCGCCGTTTTCTTCTCCTGATGCCTTTCTCTGTCCGGTTGTCACTGCGCATTGCCGCAATCCTCTAACACTGTGTCGCATATGAGCTCAGTGGCATGCCTCCTCCCGCAGGCTCTGCTCTTCTCTGACATGTCTCTGAGCACATCCCTGTTGTCCATAAGATTCTTTATCTTCTCAATGAGCTTCTCGTTCTCCAGATCCTTTTCCTCTATGAGGAAGGCCCCTCCCTCGCGGCAGATTGCCATGGCATTGTGATACTGATGGTTCCCCGCCACTATAGGTGAAGGTATGAAAATCGTAGGAGCTCCGCTGACGGTAACCTCCGCCACCGTGAGGGCCCCCGCTCTGCTTATTACAAGATCCGAAGCTGCCAGCCTGTCGGCCATGTCGTGAATAAACTCTTTGATTTCAATGTTGTCAGCCGTCTCCACTCCTTCTTCGCCCAAGGCGTGAAGAATGGCATCGTAATAGTAGCTGCCTGTAGCCAGACAGACTCTGACTCCTTCGGCACCGTTGAATTCCTTTATAACACGGAGCATGGCCTTGTTGATTCTGCCTGCCCCCTGGCTTCCTCCGAAGGAAAGGATAACGAAGTCATCCTCATCGTATCCCAGCTTCTTTCTGGCTTCCTCTCTGTCTGAGACGAGGAATTCCTCTCTGACAGGGTTACCCGCATAGACCTGCTTCGAAGGATCCTTGAAATATTCACTCGCCTGCTCAAATCCCAGAAACACCTTTCTCACATGCTTCTCAAGCATCTTGTTGGTGACTCCCGGATAGGCGTTCTGTTCATGTATGTAGGTGGGAATACCCAGCTTCTGAGCCATCTTCACCACAGGTGCACTGGCATATCCGCCCGTACCTATAACGAAGTCAGGCTGAAACTCTCTGAGAATATTCTTCGCCTGCCTGCTGCCTTTGGCCAGCTTTCTCGGCACGTCGATATTCTTCAGCGGATTCTTCCTGTCTATACCGGCAACGGTTATGAGCTTAATATCGTATCCCCGTTCCGGCACCAGCACTTTTTCCAGGCCTCTCTCCGCGCCTACGAACAGTATCTCCGTATCCGGATATCTCTTTTTGAACTCGTCCGCGATTGCTATTGCCGGATATATGTGTCCGCCCGTTCCTCCGCCTGTCATTATCACTTTCATCTTTTTCTCCTGCAGGTTCCTCCCTGCTCTCTCCTCTGGATATATTCAGCACAACCCCGGCAAGAAACATGAATATCATCAGCGCATTACCGCCGTAGCTGATAAATGGCAGATTAATTCCCGTAGCCGGCATTGACGATGTTACAACTGCAATATTGAGCACCACCTGTATGGCCACCATGATGGCCGTTCCCGATGCCAGGAGCATTCCGAACTGATCCCTGCACCTGAGTGCCGTCAGCACGCATCTCCATATGAATATGCAGTATATTATTATCAGTACCAGAATTCCTATGAATCCCGTCTCTTCTCCTATTATGGCCAGGATGAAGTCATTTTGAGGCTCCGGAAGGTAGAGGCTCTTCTGAACGCTCTTGCCCAGGCCTACTCCCGTCAGTCCTCCCGAGCCCAGGGCAAGCAGGGACTGTACCACCTGATAGCTTTCTCCCGCCGCATCTGCGAAGGGATCCAGAAAGCTGGTGAATCTCTGCGCCCAGTGTCCCGGTACGAAGAGTATTATCCCCATGACTCCCGCTGCACCCAGAGCCATGAGCCCTATTATCCATTTCTTGTCCGCGCCGGCAACGAGAAGCATTGCCACTGTTATGGCACAGACCGTTATGGCTGTCGACAGGTTAGGCTGAAGCATTATCAGTCCTGCCGCCAGCGCCATCAGAATAACAACGGGAAACACTCCCTTGAGATCCTGCTTTATCCTGTCCTTCTTAGATGAGAAGAACCAGGCAATGAACAGTATGAGCCCCGTTTTAACCAGCTCGCCCGGCATTATTGACACAGGCCCTATCTCTATCCATCTGCTGGCGTTGTTGTATGTCGACCCCACAGGCGTGAGCACGAGAATCAGCAGGAGAAAACATCCGGCCAGAAAACCCATGGCCACGTACCATTTGTTGTACTTCCTGTAATCAATCACCATCCCCAGAAACATCAGGCCCAGCCCGAAGGCAACCCATATACCGTCTCTTATCAGATAGTAATACGGCGTCTGGCCTTTGCTTATGGATGAATAGTAGCTGGCGCTGAAGACTGCGGTCAGTCCCAGTGCCACAAGAAGCAGGGTCACAACAAGAAGAACGAAGTCCACGGACCCACGCTTATTTAGAGTTGATTTCACTGAAGCTGCCGAACGCATTTCTTGAAGTGCTCCCCTCTCTCCTCAAAACTGTTGTACATGTCCCAGCTGGCGCAGGCAGGTGAGAGAAGCACCACATCTCCCTTTTCCGCCTGTTCAAAGGCCTTCGCCACGCACTCCTCCATGTTCGCGCACATGGTTATGTTTCTGAATCCTGCTTTTTCCGCCGAGGCCTTCAGCTTATCCGCGGTTTTACCCATGAGAACCAGCCCTTTCACCGGACCCTCGAATCCTGCGGCGAATTCATCAAAATCCGCACCCTTATCGTATCCGCCGGCTATTAATATTATGTTCTCCTTCATAGCTTCAATCGCCTTGGCTGCGGCATCGGTATTGGTGCCCTTCGAATCGTTGACGAAACGCACTCCGTCTACCTCTCCGCACATTTCTATCCTGTGTTCAACTCCCGAAAACTCTCTGAGCACCTTGCCTATGACATCCGGCTCCACACCGCCGAAGAAGGTTATGGCTGCAGCCGCCAGGGCGTTTTCGAGATTGTGACTTCCCGGTATTCTGAGCTCGTCGGCTCCGCATATATCATGCTCCTCTCCCTGAGGGGTTTTAACCGTTATCCGTCCTTCTCTCACAAAGGCTCCGAACTCCGGCTCCGTGAGCCTGCTGAAAGGAACCACGCAGGCGTTGCAGCCGATTTTCTCCACCATGTTCCAAAGCAGCTCGTCATCTCTGTTGATTATACAGAAGTCCTCTTCGGTCTGATTCCTGAATATTGCAGCCTTGGCTCTGCCGTAGCCTTCCATGTCACCGTGTCTGTCAAGATGATCCGGGGTGAGATTAAGTATGGCTGAAACAACCGGTCTGAACCGGCTGACAGTTTCAAGCTGAAAACTGCTGGTCTCTGTAACAAGAATCTCGTCCTCGCCTGCTCTAGCAGCTTCTCTGACAACGGCCACACCTATGTTGCCGGCAACATGTGTTTTGAAACCTGCCGCCTTGTATATCTCTCCCACCAGAGTGGTGGTCGTAGTCTTGCCGTTTGTTCCCGTTATGGCCACGAATTTGCCGTGACTCAATCTGTAGGCCAACTCAAGCTCGCCTATAATCTCGGCTCCCTTATCCCGGGCCTCTTTTATGAAATCCAGCCCCGGCGGAACTCCCGGGCTGAGAATCAGCATATCATAATCAGAACCCTCATCCGGTGTTCTGCCGAAAATGCCTTCAATATTGTTTTTCTCAAGGAAGGCCTTGAGACTATCATCTATATCTTCCGGTTTCTTGCTGTCCTGAACGGTTACCCGTGCTCCTGCCCTGAGGGCTTCCTCAGCCGCAGCTATTCCCGAACGGCCCATTCCCACAACAAGTACTTTCTTATCTTTTAACATATCTACCGCCTTATAGAATTACCATTAACATCGCTGCCGCGCAGCACAGAATCGTAAACCCGCAGAACATGGCCACAACGCTTCTCTCGCCCATTCCGCACTTCTCGAAGTGGTGGTGTATAGGTGCCATTCTGAACAGCCTCTTACCACCGGTGAGCTTGAAATATCCCACCTGAAGAACTACTGACAGCGCCTCTATAACGTAGAGCAGCCCCGCCACGATGAGGAAGAGTTCCATATGCATCATGACAGCTGCAGCCGCCAGACCGCCGCCCAGAGCCAGAGATCCTGTGTCCCCCATGAACACGCGAGCCGGATTCCTGTTGTAAACCAGAAAGCCCAGACATGCCCCGCATACCGAGGCGAAGAAAAGCTCCTCGGCACATGTGCCTCCCGCTGCAACAGGAAGGTGCGAGCCTCCAATCAGTGCCGCCAGCGCGAAGAAGAGACATACGGGAACCGTCACTCCCGATGCCAGCCCGTCCAGACCGTCGGTGAGATTAACCGCATTGGTCATTGCCAGAACCGCAAATACCACAAATATGTAGTACCAGAATCCGAAGTCCACATACACATTGGCCACAGGAATAAACACCTGTGTTCCGTAATATGAAAACCTGGAGATTATTATCGCGAATACGAGGGCTATGATGAACTGGAGGGCGAATTTCTGACCCGCCTTCAGTCCCTCGTTCTGCTTCTTGATAACCTTCAGGTAATCATCAATAAATCCAATCAGCCCGAAGCCGGCGAAAACTATGATAATCACCACCACGGACTTCCAGCTGCAGCCGAGAACCGCCGTCGCCACCGCCGAGGTCACGCAGGCGGATACTATAATGCTTATACCTCCCATGGAAGGTGTTCCCGCCTTGGAATAATGGGATTTCAGCCCTTCCTCTCTTATATTCTGACCCGCCTTCTCCCTGAGAACGGGTATCTCAAACTTCGTTATTATCGCAGCAATGGCGAATGCCACGCCTATCGTCACCAGCAGATACACTATATCCATACTAACTCCTCAACTATATCCTCCAGCCTCATTCCTCTGGAGGCCTTCACGAGTACCAAATCTCCTTCTCCGATCAGTGCCCTGAGCTCATCCTTAAGCTCCTGCACAGAATCAAAATGCTTCACGGTCATGGTCTCAGGCTTCATCTTCTCAGCTTCATCCGCCATGGCGCGTGATGCCTTTCCCACAGTGCAGAGCAGGTCTATTCCCGCCTTCGCCGCGTGGGCTCCGACGGCTCTGTGACCGGTTTCCTCACTGTCCCCGAGCTCGAACATATCTCCGAGAATTGCCACCTTGCGTCCGTCACGGTCAGTTCCCGCCAGAACATCGATGGCGCTCCTCACAGAGTCCGGACTGGCATTGTAGGTATCGTCAATAACCGTAATGCTCCTGCCTTCAACTCTCCTGAGCCGCCTTCCCGTGAGGCTTGCCTTGCCGAGACCTTCACAGCCCTGTTCAAGAGGTATTCCCATAAGCTCGCCCACCGCCAACGCCAGCGCACCGTTCAAAGCATTGTGCCTGCCCGGCAGAGGGATGTGCACACGAAGGCTTTCTCCCCCGTGTGCCAGATTAAATTCTATACCTTCTATGCCGTAATCGTCAACCTGCGAAACGACATAGTCACAGTCGCTGTCCGTGCCAACGGAGATCTGCCCGAAGGCGCCTTCTATCCTGCTTCTGTTAAGGAATTCAGCATCTTGAGCGTAAATCAGAGTGCCTCCCTCCTCCTGGGCCGGAAGCTGCTCCGTAATCTCCATCTTGGCTCTGAATATACCTTCCCGGCTTCCCAGTCGTTCTATGTGCGACACGCCTATGTTGGTTACCACACCCGTCTCCGGCCGCACAATCTCGCAAAGGCGTCTGATCTCGCCGAATCTGTCCATTCCCATCTCCAGAACGGCAGCCTCGGTGGTGTCATCCATCTGAAAAACGGAAAGGGGCAGCCCTATGAGGTTGTTGTAGTTCTTGTAGTTTCTGACGCAGTTGTACTTCTCCGAGAGAACGTAATATATAAGATCTCTTGTAGAGGTTTTGCCCACACTGCCTGTAACCGCCACCTTTCTGACGTCCAGCCGGCTGAGGTAAAAGGCCGCCGTGTCTCCCAGGGCATGTTCCGTGTCCTCAACTAGAATCACATTAAGCTCCGATTCTGTCTTCTCCGGCCAGCCTTCTGTGTGGGACACCATAACCGTCCTGCAGCCTCTGTCTGCCACCTGGGGTATGTAGCTGTGACCGTCGGAATTCTCTCCGATTATCGCCACAAACATATCCCCCGCCTCGCATTCCCTGGAGTCATGCTTCACTCCCGTCACGAAGTCCTCCGGGTTCCCCTTCAGAAGTCTTCCTCCCGTGGCCTCCACTATTTCTTTAACCTTGAGTCTATTCATTGTACAGATATACCTTCGTTCCTTTTTTAACTTTCTTTCCCGCTGACGGATACTGCTTGACAACTATTGATGTGCTGCTGTCAGAGCCTTCCTTCATATCATACTTAAGGCCTTTGCCCGCCAGTATGCCTATGGCATCACCGGTGCTGCTGCCTGTCACATCCGGCACTTCAACCTTCTCATCCTCATCCTCCTCGTGCGAGTCAGGCGCAATATTGAGATGCTTAAGAGACTTGGACAGGATTTCGCTTACCACAGGTCCTGCAGTGACACTTCCGTACTTGACGCCTTTAGGGCTGTCGATGATGACCAGGACCGTCAGTTTAGGATCCTCCATAGGAGCCATGCCCAGACAGGAGGAGTATGTGTCGTTGACGTATTTGCCGTTCTTGACCTTGTTGGCCGTTCCCGTCTTGCCTCCGACGCGGTATCCCTTGACCGCCGCCGTTCCGCCGCCGCCGTCTTCAACGACATACTCCATTATATCTCTGACCTCCGCGGCAGTTTCCTCGGATATTGTCTGTCTCACCACTTCAGATTTGATTTCTTTAACCGTCTTGCCGTTTTTATCAACAATCTCCTTAACCAGTCTCGGCCTCATGAGCTTGCCGTCATTGCCGTAGGAGTTTATGGCAGTTATAAGCTGAAGAGGTGTAACCGCAATTCCCTGACCGAAGCCTATCTCAGCCAGTCCCACAGGTCCTGCAGTTTCCTCTGACTGGAGGATGGCGCTTCCCTCTGAAGGGAAGTCGACACCCGTGGTGTCCGTTATACCGAAGTTCTCCAGATAATCGTAGAACTTTGTTATGCCGACTTCCGTTGCCAGCGTCATGAACACCGGGTTGCAGGAGTTTCCCACTGCCTGCTTGAGAGACTCGGTTCCGTGACCGCTTCTGTCCCAGCAGTGTATAACCTGACCCGCCACCGTCTTGGATCCGGTGCAGTGGTAGGTGCTGTTCATTGTGGCCACTCCCTCCTCCAGGGCAATCCCCGTGGTGAGAAGCTTGAATACGGATCCCGGCTCATACACATCACTTATAATGAAGTTTCTCCACATGCTGCTCAGATATTCCGACTGTTCTTCAGAACTCATATTCGCAAAAGCTTTTTTCTCGGAATCCGTTACAGGCGTGTAAGGGTTGTTGGGATTGAAGGTCGGATTCTGCGCCAGGGCCAGTATATCTCCCTTCTTGGGATCCATCACTATTGCCATGGCTCTATCCGCCTTGGTCTTCTTCATGGCCTTGGCAAGAGCCTTCTCCACATAGCTCTGTATGGCAACATCTATAGTCGTCTTCAGGCTGTAACCGTCCTCCGCCTGGTAGTAGCGCTCGCCGCTGAAGGAGTATGAAAGCTGGTTTCCCTTGGTGTCCGTATAGTCGACCCATCTTCCCGATATTCCGGCCAGATAGCTGTTGTACTGAAGCTCCAGACCGGACTGTCCGTCGTTGTTGTCATTTACCATGCCAAGAACGTTGGCAGCCATTGTGCCGCCGGGATATTTACGCTTCGTGCCGGTTGTCAGTGTAACTCCGGCAAGCTTCTCCTCCCTGATTTTCTCGGCGACTTTCTCATCTACTCCTTCGGCTATTTTGACCTGGGATTTATCTCCCGTGATGAGTTCGTAAATCTCATTCTCATCACCGTCCACCGCTTTGGCTAAAGCCTTTGCGGTATCCTGCCGGTCCTCCTTGTCAATCGCGGAAGGTGTGGCATACACCGTATAGCACCTGATGCTGGTTGCCATTATCTGGTCGTTGCTGTCGTATATTACCCCCCTCTCGGCTTCTATCGGCGTATCCTTCGTCTGCCGCTCCAGAGCCATCTCCTTGTATTCCTCACCCTTGACTATCTGTATCCATCCCAGGCGTCCCGCCAGTATTAGCAGAATCGCGAAGATGACTATCATCAGTATTGTTAGATTTCTCCTGCTGTTGTTGGAAGTCTGCATCAGTGTTTCCTGCCTTGAATTTCACCCGTAACATAATTAATCCCGGGCATTATATCAGAGAATAATGACCGGGATGTGTTCTTTTCTTAATTATACGCTTTTTCTTTAATAATTTCCGCGAATCCTTCTTCAGGAACATCTTCAGCCGAAATGTAAACGATGTTCTTGGCTCCTGCCGATTTCATCCCCAGCTCACTCTTGGCCGCCCCTTCAATATAGCTGATCTTAGTTGAGCTCATGATTTTAACATCCAGATCACCGATTTCTCCCGCTATGGCATCGTTCTGAGCCTTCGCCTTGTTTATGTCATAGGTCAGCTTGGCCGCGGTGGATGCCAGCACAACCCCCAGTATGAGGACTGCTGTAACTGCGAGCACCATAAGAAGAACCGGCTTGCGCCCGCCCTTCGGAACCGCAACCGACTCGGCCTGCTTCTCGGCCCTGCGGCGGCGTTCCGCCCTGCGGGCCTCCACATCCTCCTGCGGCTTCATGTCTATTCCATATTTCTGATACTGCTTCTGGTATTCATACCATTGCTCCGGTGCTATCATCCTGTCTACCTCTTCTCAATCACTCTAAGCTTGGCACTTCTGGCCCTCGGGTTTGTCTCCAGTTCTTCCTCCGAAGGCACTATCGGCTTCCCGGTCACCTTGTTCACGTCACTCACCTTGCCGCATACACATACGGGAAATTCCGGTGGACACGTGCATGGATTAAGCCTCCTGTTAAATGTCTCCTTGACGATTCTGTCCTCCAGTGAGTGGAAGGTTATTATGCAAAGTCTTCCGCCCGGATTAAGGACGTCACAGAATTTATCTATGGCCTCTCTGAGCTGGTCCAGCTCACTGTTAACTTCTATCCTTATAGCCTGAAAGGTTCTCTTGGCCGGATGCGGCCCTTCCCTTCTGGCTCCTGCGGGGATGGCCTTCTTGATTATCTCCACAAGCTCCCCGGTGGTGTTTATCCTCTTCGTCTTTCTCTCTCTGACGATGAATTCGGCTATACGCGAGGCCCATTTCTCCTCTCCGTATTTCCTTATTATGTCCGTCAGCTCTCGTTTATCGTATCCGTTCACCACATCATAGGCGGTGAAGCTGTCATCCCTGTTCATTCTCATGTCCAGAGGCGCATCGTGCATGTATGAAAATCCTCTCTCCGGGTTATCCAGCTGAAAGGATGATACCCCTATGTCCAGAAGCGCTCCGTCAATTCCATCGATGCCGTTTTCCTCCAGCACGCTGTCAATCTCAGCATATGTGCTGTTGACCAGAAGCTTCCTGCATTTGAGATCCTTAAGCCTCTCACCTGCCGCGGCCATGGCGTCCATGTCCCTGTCTATTCCCATGAGCAGGCCTTTCTCACTGAGTCTTTCGCCTATTCCGCGGGCATGACCTCCTCCGCCGAGAGTGCCGTCCACATATATCCCGTCCGGTCTGATATTCAGATTTTCCATACACTCCCGGTAGAGCACCGGCACATGATTAAAATCCATACTTCTCCATGCTTCTTCCCAGCTCGCTAGCATCCAGTATCTCGCCTGTATCCTGGTCAACTTCCTCGTCCCAGAATTCCTTGCTCCATACTTCTATGTTGGTGCTGTTGCCTATGGTCACAAGATCCTTGGTTATACCCGCATAGGCTCTCAGCTTCTGAGGCAGCGTAATTCTGCCCTGCTTGTCTATGTCACACACATCGGCGCCCGATGTGAAATGTCTCTTGAACTTTCTCGCCTCCGGATTGCTCTGGGGCAGTTCGTCCAGCTTCCTGAGAAAATCCTGCCACGCATCCATGGTGTTGATGGTCAGACATCTGTCTATACCTTTAGCCACGACGCACTGGTTCCCCAGTTCGTTCCTGAATCTCGCCGGAACTATGAGTCTGGACTTGCTGTCTATTGAATTTTCATACTGTCCTATGAACATTTCCGACCTCAGAGACTAAAAATAGAGACACTAACCCCAGTTTTTCCTCCATTTTAATCTACTTCACCCCACATGTCAACCACTTTGCCCCACCAGAGCCCTCTTTCGTGGGAATCCCACCACCGTCAATAAAAATGCAAAAACTCATTATCCATGTTCAAATTGTGCCGGAAGCCTTGAAATCAGCGGTTCGAAAGAGTATCATTAAGGTAGTCAATAACATTAATATATGGTTAGTTTTATTGGGAGAGGGAACATGAAAAAGAAAAGACTATCTGTAATTGTTACCTGCCTCATCTGTCTGACGGCAGGAGTCTTTATTACCGGCTGCGGAGACAAATCCGGCGGAACATACGACGAGCCGGAGATTACCGCAGATTACCTCATGGGTGAATACGCAGAGCAGCTCCTGACTGACGGCGCAGAAACCATCACAGGTTCCGTTGTAATCGAAAAGGACGGAGACAGCTACACTGCTTCCGTGGAAGAAAAGAAAATAGTCGCCAGCAGCGACTATGATGAAGGTTATTATATTGCTGACACCAACCTGAACGACAGCCTGGCCTTTGACGAGGATGTACGTCTGGTTGTATCGGACGACGGAGACTGCAAAGTCTCAAATCCGGAAGAATTCATAGAAAAGTACAACGATAATCCGGACAGTCTGTATATGGTCTTCCACATGGGCGACTATCTGGAGCTGATAATTCCTCTGGATCCTGCGGAATTGCTGTAAAATCACGAATCGATTTATGAGAGAAGGATGCCCTTTTCGGCGAGGGCATCTTTTATTTTGCCGAAAATGTTCTCATCGGGGCAGCCCACCCTGTGAACGTGCACCCCGTCAGTCAGACTGCTTATTGGCAGAGAATTCTTCTCTTCTCTGACGATTCTCAGAAAATCATCAACCTCATATCTGGATGACAGATTCAGATTCCCCGAAAGCTCTCCGTAAACCGCATGTTCTATGGTTACATCTATAATCGTACCGCCGAAATCCACTATGGTATAGAGCTCATCCTTGAGTCCTTCCTGATCATGTCTGCAGGCAATTATCCCCACATACGGGTATTCGCCCGCCTTTCTGGACTCCTCAAGCCTGTATCCTCTGGATGTGGCCAGAATTGCGTATCCTGCGGCTCTGAGTATTGCCACATCACCGACTATAACCTGCCTGCTCACACCGAACTCCTCCGCGAAGCTTGATGCTGTAACAGGCTTATCTGTATTCTTTAATCTTTCAAGTATTTTCTCGCATCTGATATTCATGTGTTCATTATAAACTCTTTCTTGCGGAAACTCCAGTGAATAATTATCATGTCATGCCAGTGTCTTGACATATATATTGTCTGTTGTTACAATCATTGAGGACATTATAACAAATAAACAGAAAGGCTTTTTATGAAAGAATTTTTTAAGCGCAAAGATATCGAAATCAGCGTCAAGCGCTATCTGCAGGACGCTTTATCCGCCATGGCATGGGGACTTTTCGCCACCCTGCTCATGGGTACCATACTGGACGTTCTGGGAACTCAGACTGCCAATCTCTTCGGAGAAAACCCTGTCTCCGCCTTCCTGGTGACCATCGGCGGCACAGCCAAAGATCTCATGGGAGCCGGCATCGGAGTAGCTGTGGCATGGGGGCTCAAGGCACCTCCTCTTGTTCTCTTCTCCAGTGCAGTCACGGGAATGATGGGAGCCACAGTCACAGGCTTCGGCATAACCTTCGCCGGCGGTCCTGCGGGTGCGTTCATAGCCGCAGCCATAGGTGCCGAGTTCGGTAAAATGGTTTCAAAGGAAACTCCTGTTGACATTCTCGTAACTCCGGCCACATCGATTATAATGGGCGGTATCGGCGCCAAGCTCTTCGGCCCTGCCATAGGCTGGTGCATGATCAAAGTCGGCGAATTCATAATGATGGCAACTGAACTTCAGCCTCTGCTCTTCGGGATAATAGTATCCGTAGTTGTCGGACTTGTTCTCACCGCACCTGTTTCCAGTGCCGCTCTCTGTGTCATGTTCGACCTGACAGGCCTGGCTGCCGGCGCGGCTACAGTAGGCTGCTGCGCCCAGATGGTAGGCTTCGCAGTAGCAAGCTACAAGGAAAACGGTGTGGGCGGACTCGTCGCTCAGGGCATCGGAACCTCAATGCTGCAGGTTTCCAACATAATCAGGAACCCGTGGATAATCGTCCCTGCCACTCTGGCGGGAGCCATTGTCGGGCCGCTTTCCACATGTCTCTTTAAGATGACCAATATCCCTGTGGGCGCCGGCATGGGCACCTGCGGATTCGTCGGACAGATAGGCACCTTCACCGCCATGGGCTTCAGCTTCAGCGTCCTCTGGAAGGTCCTGCTCCTCCACATCGTCCTCCCGGGCCTGCTCGCCTTCTTCATCGACAAAGGCATGAGAGCTCTGGGACTGATTAAGGATGGAGATTACAAGCTGGATCTGTAACCGGCAGCGAAGGTGTTTGCGGTTGCTTCCGCAAACACCTTCGCTGTTCGTCATCTGATTCTGTTACTATCGCAGGATTGTCCAATTTCATCTGTTTTTTTCTCTGTGGACAATCCGCTGTCCATTTGCTTATTTCTTAATGGAAAAGGACAATTTATTACAGGTTTTCTTCCTTATTTTTCCATTTATTCTCCATTTACTGATAATACTTACCAATAGAGGGAAAATTTCAATTAATATTTGTCCATATCATGAAGGAATTTTTAAAATGGACAGTAAATTGTCCTTTCGCCCGGATTTATCAATAAATGGACAATGACTCCTTGCTGTCACTTTATCACCAAGTTCTTTGCTTCATCCCACACTGATTTGAAATAGGAATAAAGAATATTTCTTCCTACAGAAAACCAGGCAGGGTGTACAAACTGCACAAACAATATGCCATCATACCGGAAAGCATAGGCTCCACACTTCATTCTGATTTCTTTCGGTTCATCAAAAATTGCATATCTGGCAATTCCATACGTACCGCCACAGATAACGATATCCGGTGAGATTTCTTTAATCTGCTCCTTCAACAGCTCTTTGTTCTGCTCTCCATATCTATAAAGCTCTTCATCCTCACTGCTGCTTTCTCCTCCACCTTTATTGATATTAATCATTGCAGAGTTAAGCAAAGCGCTTTTATACGGACTGTAGTCTTCACACTCCATAAAGTCATTGGTCAATCCATAGGCGTATGACAACCAGCGTACGATGTTGCCAAAGGTTTTATGAAAATCACTGTACGGTACAAACGACTTGCCGTCTTTAGATGTTTCTGTAGCTTGTTCATAGATCCAGTCTGTATACTCCCAGTCCTCCTTTATGTTTCTTCAGAATTATCAGACATTTAAAACTATCACAGTACTCTTTTTCTGTCAACACAACAGTTAAAGCGATAGCAGCATTTATTCTACACTGTATATGGTCGAGTGTTCTTAATACAGAAATAGCGGGAATGGATAAGAACAGTGAATAGATGCGAAAAGCATTTGACAAACCCCCGGTTTCGAAGTACATTTGATACATGTGATTCTATTTACAGAGAGGAAGCTTTAACATGATAACAAACAACGTACTGGATCTTATCGGCAACACACCTATGGTGAATCTGGAGCCTTCAACGGGACTGAAGATATTCGCCAAGGCTGAGTTTCTCAACCTGGGCGGAAGCATCAAGGACAGGGTTGCCAAGAATATGATAGAAGGCGCAGAGGCGGCCGGCAAGCTCAGGAAAGGCATGCACATAGTTGAGCCCACCTCGGGCAACACGGGAATCGGTCTGGCGCTTTGCGGTGTGCGCATGGGATATAAGGTTACCATAGTAATGCCGGAGAACATGAGCGAGGAGCGAAAGTCAGTGATAAAGGCGCTGGGTGCCGATCTGGTGCTGACGCCGGCGGAGAAGAGCCTCGACGGAGCTGTTTCCGAGGCTTTACGCATCGCATCACAGTCAGACGAATACTTCGTGCCTCAGCAGTTCGAGAATCCTGACAATCCGGCGATTCACTACAAGACCACGGGACCTGAGATATGGGAGCAGCTTGACGGGCATGTGGACATCTTCGTTTCCGGTCTGGGAAGCGGCGGCACGCTCCAGGGAACCACGAAGTTCCTCAAGGAGAAAAATCCGGATCTGATTTCGGTGGCTGTCGAACCCAGAAACGTGTCGGCTCTTCTGGGCGACGAACCTGGACTCCACCAGATTCAGGGAATTGGCGACGGATTCATCCCGTCGGTTCTGGATGTGAACATAATAGATGAAGTTATAACGGTCACGGATGATGACGCCATCGAGACCACGAGAATGCTTGCCAGAGAGCAGGGTCTTATGTGCGGAACCTCATCAGGCGCCAATATATGGGCATGCAAAAAGGCAGCTGAGAAATTCGGTCGCGACAAGATTATCGCAACTGTGCTGCCTGACAGAATGGAAAGATATTTCAGCACCGGACTCCTGTGAGAGCCGGTGCTTTTTTAATCGTTTATACATTGAAAAGGAAGTGGCATATATCTCCGTCCTTGACGATGTAATCCTTACCTTCGGAACGAAGCCAGCCCTTTTCCTTGGCTGCGGAGAGCTTACCCTCACACTCCATAAGCTTGTCATAGGATATGGTCTCAGCTCTGATGAACCCCTTCTCGAAGTCCGTATGGATTTTGCCTGCGGCCTGAGGTGCCGCTGTACCTCGCTTGATGGTCCAGGCTCTCGTTTCGTCCTCTCCCGTCGTTATGAAGGATATGAGATCCAGAAGCTCGTATGACGATTTGATGAGCTTCTCCAGACCGGACTCGCTGATTCCCAGCTCCTCAAGGAACATCTCACGCTCCTCGTCCTCAAGCTCCGCCAGCTCGGCTTCTACACGGGCACTTATCACAACAACCTGAGAACCTTCTTTCTCCGCCAGCTCTCTCACTGCATCCACATGCTCGTTTCCTTCGCCTGATGCCTCCTCCTCTGAAACGTTGGCCGCATATATTACCGGCTTGTAGGTGAGGAGATTCAGGCTCTTAACGTACTCCGCCTGTTCGTCGTCGAGCTCCAGAGTTCTGGCGACATTGCCTGCTTCCAGATGCTCGATTATCATCTTGAGAAGATCAATCTCCTTCTGGAGGGACTTGTCGCCCTTGAGCATTTTGGTGGCTTTGGCTATACGTCTCTCCAGCAGCTCCAGATCTGCCAGAATGAGCTCCGTATTTATCGTTTCTATATCGGACACCGGATCGATACGCCCGTCTACGTGAACAACGTTGCCGTCTTCGAAGCAGCGTACGACGTGAACAATGGCCTCAACCTCGCGGATGTGACCGAGGAACTTGTTTCCCAGCCCTTCGCCTTTGCTGGCGCCCTTAACCAGACCGGCAATATCGCAAAATTCTATAGTGGTATATATCGTCTTCTTAGAGTTATATATCTCCGACAGCCTGGTCACTCTCTCATCCGGCACGGTAACCACACCCACATTGGGCTCGATGGTGCAGAATGGATAGTTGGCCGCTTCTGCTCCGGCCTTGGTGATAGCATTAAAAAGAGTGCTCTTGCCCACATTCGGCAGTCCCACGATACCTAATTTCATATATACTGATTCTCCTTCGATTATTTCTTGAAAATTTTTCCTATCGTTTAATTATAGTAGACACAGCCCTTTTTCTCAAGCTATAATTGTCTCGAAACAGTCGAAATATATTAAACTGACAGAGAGGGTAAGAATGGCGAAAGAACATAGAAGGTTTGCCGATGACGGTTGGGCCGTCTGACTCGATGGTGATGATACCAGTACGCTTCATATTAACGACTGGCTGAATACCACAGGTAAAAGCTATGTGGATATTGCAGTTCATGTACGGGGCATTAAATTGACTAAATCGCTGAATGTATATGTGCCATTTCTCGTTTCGAAGGAAGAAATCGAAGATGTTTCGCTGTTCTTTGAGAACGCCAGAATAATACAGGCAATATTCAAGCCCCGCATTGGTGTGGGGAGTGCATTGGAGCGGCTCCGTGACCTGCTTACGACACCGGTTATATCCGAGAAATACGGTTATTCAATCCGCATTAACGAATCGAGACTGTTGCCGGAGGAGATTACCCGTATAGGCATGTTTCATCGGGAGAAGCTTAATAAAGCGGCAATTACGATTTCCGTTGACGAGAACTACGAATTGAACGATTCCGGCTGTTACCGCATACGCCGGTTGGAGAACAACCTCTATAAAACATATCTTCCTGCAGATTATCCGACAGAGAATGTTATTACATATCAATGGCATCAGAACCGTGAAGACAACTCTCACGGCCAGTTTAATTTCTACTACAGCATCACCAGAGATTCCATCAGCAAAGGCAGCATGATTCTGTACCTGCTTCTGCTGCTGACGGTAGGTGTTCTCGGTAATGCATTATACAATGCAATCATGACACTCATTGGATTGTTATTTTAAGGAGGTTGCCCGGTGAAATTGCTGATTCCAATCCTCATAAACTGTGCGCTTGTGCTGGGTATTTATCTGGCAGATAAACATACTGCTGCCAAAAAACTGCCCTATATGACAAAGCAGATTGTCATTGGTCTTTTATTTGGCGGGGTTTCCGCCTTTGCATCCGGCTGCGGAGTCGACTGGCTGGGAACGACAATCAATGTTCGTGACGCAGCACCCATGTCGGCCGGCCTGATTTTCGGTGCACCGGCAGGTATCATCTCCGGTCTGATCGGCGGTATGTACCGCTGGTTCAGCGTGTACTGGGGCGGCGGTATATACACCCGGCTGGCATGCAGCCTCGCAACAATCTTTGCCGGCCTTATGGCCGCGGGTATGCGAAAGCTGATATTTGACAACAAAAAGCCCATTTGGACCTACGGCGTCTGTATTGCTGTAGTTTGCGAAGTTATCCATATGATTCTGATCTTCCTGACCAATATGGACAATTCCTCCCGGGCCTTCGAATTCGTCAAAGGTGCCACTGTCCCTATGATGCTGGGCAATGCCCTGGCTGTCGGCATATCGATTATTCTGCTTTCCATTGCCAGCCACGAGCGCTTTTTCACAAAAAAAACCTCCGAAGGCATCGCCCATACATTTCAGAGAAGACTTCTGAGCTGCATAGTTATTGCCTACCTCCTTACCAGCACCTTCACGCTGATTCTTGAGAACGGAATGGCGAAGATTGAAACACAAGAATTATTCACTGTGGAGCTCAACGACGTTGAAGAGGCAGTGGAAGAGACGTCCAGCCAGCAGCCTCTCGAAAACGATCTCATAATAGATATTACCAAGCACCGCCATGTAGGTACCGGTGGTTTTATTGCGGTGTTCGATGAATCCTTCCGACTCGTGTCTGATGATGAATATGCCGGCAAGCACATTTCTTCCATCGGCGTGAAGCCTCCCGCAGAGATGATGCAGGGAAAAAACGCGACCAAACTCTACAGAGCCGATATTACGGGGGACATCAGCGATTCGAACACAGAATATATGTATGTGTTCAAATTCGTTGAGGGTTACTGCCTGGTCGCGGCGATGCCGGTGAATGAAGCCATGTTTATGCGTGATGCTTCTATGCTGACAAGTGTGTTTATGCAAGTGCTCATTTTCGCGACACTTTTCGTGTTTATTTATCTGCTCATTAAGCGCGTTATCATTAATAACCTGAAGAGAATCAATAATACCCTGGCTCAGATTACAAACGGCGACCTGAGTGTAACCGTCGATGTGCGCTCCAACGCGGAATTTGCTTCCCTGTCCGACGACATCAACTCTACAGTAGCTACCCTGAAACGGTATATCGCCGAAGCTGCTGCCCGCATTGATAAAGAGCTTGAATATGCCAAGCAGATTCAGCTCGCCGCACTTCCCACCAATTTCCCGGAGGACGAGGATTATGACATATATGCTCTGATGATTGCCGCTAAGGAAGTCGGCGGCGATTTTTACGATTTCTATAAACTCAGCGATACTAAAGTGGCTGTTCTGATAGCAGACGTTTCCGGCAAGGGAATCCCGGCAGCCATGTTTATGATTACTGCTAAAACCATTATCAAAGACCTGGCAGAAGGAGGATATACCGTAAACGAGATTTTCACCACTGCCAACAAAAAACTCTGTGAAAACAATGAATCCGGTATGTTCGTCACCGCCTGGATGGGCATTCTGGATCTTACCACCGGTCATGTGAGATTTGCCAATGCAGGCCATAATCCACCGCTGCTGAAGCGTGCAGACGGCAGCTTCGAGTACCTGAAGACCCGTACAGGCTTCGTTCTTGCCGGTTTGGAGGGCACCAGTTACAGCGAGGGGGAAATCACATTAAATCCCGGTGACAGGCTGTTCCTGTATACCGACGGCGTAACCGAGGCCACAAATGCAGACAATCAGCTTTATGGCGAGGATCGGCTTCTTTCCTTTATGAACCGTAACGATTCTGCGGAAGCGGCTGTATTATTACAGGCGCTAAAATCCAATATCGATGAATTTGTAGGTGAAGCACCTCAGTTTGATGATATTACAATGTTGATGCTCGATTACAGACCCGCGAAAGGAGATGAGCTTATGGCGAACAGAACATTCCCCGCGAAGACCGAAGCCCTGTATGATGTTCTGGCCTTCGTAGAGAAAGCACTTGAAAGCTTCGCCTGCCCTGTGAAAACTCAGACGGCAATCTGCATCGCCATAGAGGAGGTTTTCGTCAATGTTGCTCACTATGCCTATCCGGAAAGCAATGGCGATGTGACGCTTCACATTGGTTTTGATGAAGTGAATCGCAACGTCACATTCCGTATGACCGATAAGGGTGTTCCTTTTAATCCGCTTAAGAATCCGGATCCTGATATCACGCTTCCGGCTGAAGAGCGCGATATCGGCGGGCTGGGCATCTTTATCGCCAAGAAAACCATGGATTCGCTCAGTTACTCCTATGAAAAGGGAGAAAACATTTTAAACATGATAAAGAAGATATAAGGAGATTTGCTGCTATGAATATCGAAATCAAGAATAATGCATCAGAAACCGTCATCGAAATTGCCGGAAGACTTGACACCACCACTGCTCCTGCATTGGATAAGGCCATTCGCGAGGACATAGGAGATACCGAGAATCTGGTTCTGGATATAAAGGACTTGGAATACATCTCCAGTGCAGGTCTTCGCGTGCTTCTGAGTGCCCAGAAGCAAATGCAGAAGATCGGCTCCATGAAGGTAATTAACGTTTGCGAAGCTATTATGGAAGTCTTCGAGATGACCGGTTTTGCCGATGTTTTAGTGATTGAATAATATAGCATGCCAGACACACTGCCATTATGACGAAGCTTATGACCTGGGCCTGCCTGAAGGGTCCTATCATGAGGGAATCAGTCCTCAGAGCCTCCACGAATATTCTCTCCAGAGAGTATAGCATTCCGTAGAGGAAGGTTATCTGTCCCTCGAACTTCCGCCTGTTGTCCATTAATATCAGGAAGATGAACAGCAGGAAGCACCATATTGATTCATAGAGAAATGTGGGATGACAGTTCACCCCATCGATGTTCACAGCCCATGGCAGATCCGTCGGACCTCCGTGGGCTTCCGAATTGAAGTAGTTGCCCCATCTGCCTATGGCCTGTGCCAGCGCCACCGACGGCAGACAGAGATCCATCACGTCCAGAGGCCTCAGTTTCCATACCAGACAGAGAACAGCCGCTGTGCCGAACCCGAGAATCAGACCGCCGTGGATTGCCAGGCCTCCTTCTCTGATATTTATTATCTTCATCAGTTCTCCCGCGTAATTGTCCCAGTTAAAGATGACATAATAGAGCCTGGCCCCTATTATGCCTGCAGGAATGCTGATAATCACCAGGTTGAGCAGCTGATCCGCGCTCAGACTGTGCTTCTTCGCTCTGCAGCAGCTTATTATTACGGCCAGGGCCATGCCTGAAGTTATCAGTATGGCATACCACATTATGTTTATTCCGAATACTGTGAATGCGACAGGTTCAGGTACCGGCATCTCAATCTCCTCTCAAATTCAATCTGCATTAGATTATACCACATATTATGAAAAAACAGGTTGCTGTCACCGAAATTCCGGTGACAGCAACCTGCTCGTTTAATATTTATCAATGGAAGTTATTCCGACAGTTCCTTTTCCAGTTCGGCTTCGAGCTCCTTCTCGAATCTCTCGTTCTCGGCAACCATTTCCTTCCAGTACTCACCCTTCCTGTATATCTTCTTGAAGAAGATGTATCCCGGAATTGCAGTGAGTCCCAGGGCAACGCCTATGCCGGAAACAGCGATGTCCGAAAGCACGCTGTATACATATATGATGATAGGAATGCACAGATATGCTATATAGAGCTTGTTCGGCATCTTAACCTTATACGCCAGCTTCTTGTCCGGCTCCTTTATTCTCATCTTGATATTGGCAATGAACATGAGAATGATAGGAATAGCATATATGGCTGTTGCGATTTCAACGAATACCTGGAACGGGCTCTCCTCTCCCTGTGAGTAAGCTGCCCAGAGGCAAAGTCCTATACTTACGATTGAAAGGATAACTATAGCCGCAGCCGGTGTTCCGTACTTCTTGCTCTCCTTGGAGAAGATCTTGAAGAATGAACCCTTCCTGCTGAAGGATGACATAACGTGAGCATAAGCCATTATGTATTCGCAGAGTATCATCATTGATGCCAAGCTTCCTGCTGCTACAAATCCCCACTTGAGAGGTGCTCCGCCGAGTATCTCACCGGCCTGTACGAAGGTGATTCCACCTGTGTGAGTTCCCCAGTCAGCCCAGCTTCCCGGTATGATCTCATTGAGTCTGCCTACTGCAGGAACTACCCAGAGCATATACATTATTGAAATGATAGGAATAGCCAGAATAATTCCCTTAGGAACAACCTTCTCACCGTGCTGAATCTCTCCGGATGCGGTTGAAATGGTCTCATAACCTGTATTAAACCAGATTCCTATGAGAAGACCGTTACCTGCAGCCTGAAGGAATGAAATATCATCCGGCTTGAAAGGAGTAACCATGCTTACAGGGTTCTCTATATGCATCAGTGCCACGATAACCATTACGATGAAAGGTATGAAACAGAGCACTGTTATTACCGTCGCCATATTACTGATAACTTTGATTCCGAGTATGTTGATTACTGCGAATATGGCGATGAGAACGGCACATACGAGCCAGAATATGATAGGAGTTACCTTGACTCCGACCAGTTCAAACATTACCTGAAGATAGTTTGTGGTAAGAACCGCGAAGGTGGCCGGTTCGATAAATCCGGCAATGGTGTAAGCCCATCCGCTGGCGAATCCGCACTTCTCTCCCAGGCCGTTCTTGGCCCACACATACATACCGCCGTTTTCCGGATATGCAGCAGATAACTCTGCAGATGAAAGTCCGAACGGCAGTGACCAGATAAATGGTAATACACAGAAAACCAGCATGGTGACACCAGGTCCCACGCCTCCTACAAGATCCTCAATCCCGAATCCCCCACCGGCAACGGTAACGCATACCATCATGGCAACGCCTATCACCGGTATTTTCTTTTTCTTGTCTTCTGACACAGCGTTTTCCTCCTGCTAAAATTAAGATTGTCATTTTTTTATCAGAGTTTTTCTGAACCATATGAAATATAACACAATTGTCATATATCATTTTGCTGTTAACTTTTCATGATTTTGCAGGTGTTTTTTAATAATTTTGCTGTTTTTTCGCCATATTGCCTTGTTCCGGCTGAATTTGCCCTTTATCGCGATAAAATCGTTCGTACTAATTTGCTCACTTCAATAAAATAACCCGCTAAGCCGCGGGCATTATTTTGTCGTATTTTTATTTCAATTTTGCTGTTAATATTCCTGAGTATTATTTAACAGAGATATCGTCTCCCAGCGATTTACCTTCGTTCTCAGCCTTTGCAGGCGCCGTCGACAGGCCTATGACTCCGGCCAGAATGAGAATGCCGCAGAGATAATGATACCATTCGAGAGGTTCGCCCAGAAGCAGCACACCGGCAACTATGGATACCAGAGTGGATGCGCTGTTGAATATTGTGCTCTGGACAAGCTCCATGTGCGCCAGCATATAAGCCATGAACTGTGCCGACAGAAGTATGCAGAATATTCCCAGGAAGGATACCCATATCACGAAGTCGGGATGATGCAAAGGCTCAAGGAGCCATCCGATACTTCCTTTCGCTGCAGTTCTGACAAGAGAAGCTCCCACGAATATCACCGTTCCGCCTACAGCTATGGTCTCACTTATCTCAGTCGGAGAGAATACTCCTCTCACATATCTGGCTGATACATTCTGACATGCCATGAAGAGACTGCTCACAGTCATTATAAGAAGTCCCGTCACGTTGAGATGTATATCCGTAGCATTGAGGATTATGAGAATCAGCAGGGCACACACGGTCATTACCACGAAGAATGTCTGAAGTCCGGTGGCCTTCTCTCCCAGCGCTATTCTTCCTATTACGGAAGCGAATATGGGAACCATGGCGTATACCAGGGCGCCTTCAATTGATGTGGCGAAGAACATGGCCAGAATCTGAAATATCATGAAGAGAAGATAGAATGCCGCTGTCATATAGAGCATCTTCTTCGGCCTACCCGGCTTCCTCTCCGGGAGCACACCCATGGCCCCGGCTGCGATTCGCCATATAACAACTCCTATGCAGGCCACCGCATATCTGTACGCCAGTATCGTCAGAGTATCAGCATACGGCACACACATCTTGATTCCATAGAATGAAAAACCTATGGACAGAGTAAATGCTGTCGCCACACTGTACAGCTTTATCTTCGAAGCTCCCGTTTCTCCGCTTGACATTCTTCACCGCCTGTAATCATCATATGAAGCTGCTGACGAAAATCTCCACTCCTATGAAAATCAGTATGCAGCCTCCCAGTATTTCGGCCTTGCCGGCCAGCTTCATTCCGAAGCGACGGCCGAGCAGCAGCCCGCTCATGGAGATGACATAGGTCACCGCCGCGATTATTATAGCACATACCAGCGCCATAATCCAACCGTAGCCCGCTATGGTGAAGCCTACAGAAAGCGCGTCGATGGATGTCGCAATCCCCTGAAGAATGAGCATCCTGCCCGTTACTCCGCAGGCCTTCTCTTCTTCAGCTTCACCTCCATTTTTCTTTTTCAGGCTCCCCCTTATCATATTGATTCCTATCCAGGAGAGAAGAATCAGTGCTATCCACGGAATCACCTTCTCGAATGCCCCGAACCACCTGACAATCGTATGAACGCATATCCATCCCAGGAGGGGCATTGCCGCCTGAAAGAAGGCGAACACCCCCGCGATGAGACTCATCCTCTTCTTTCTCATGTTAGGTTCGGCAAGTCCGTTGGCCAGTGAAACACTGAAGGCGTCCATGGCCAGTCCCACACCGAGAAGCATGCTGTTTATGAAGAACATGAGGTTCCAGGTCATTATTCAGCCTCCTTGTTCTTCGTTTTGACAATCGAGAATACTATGCTTCCCGCCAGGAGAGCGACTATCACACCGATTGAGACTATATTGTGAACATGAATATCGAATATATCCAGGAGCATTTTCACACCTGTGAATATGAGTATTATCCCCACGCCGTACTTGACATACTCGAATCTCTCGTGAAGGTGCTCCAGCACGAAGAAGAGCTGCCTCAGTCCCATAACGGCGAAGAGGTTCGAAGTGTATACTATGAACATGTCCGTCGTCATTGACAGAACCGCCGGCACTGAGTCGATAGCGAAGATAACATCGGAGAATATTATGAGAACCATAACGACACAGAGCGGCGTGAACAGATATTTAGCCTTCTCTGAGAGCTTGCTCGAATTTCTGTCGTAATTGTCTCCCGTGTTCTTAACTACGAACTTCTCTCCGTAGAAACCGTCACTCACCGGCATGAATTTGGAGACTATCTTGTACATGAGCCCGTCTCTCGGGTCCTTCTCATCCTCGTTCCTGAACATCTTGGCGCCGCTGATTATGAGAACGGCTCCGAACACCCATAGAATCCACTCGAACTTGGTCACCAGTGAAATTCCCAGGAAGATAAAAAGAAATCTGAGCACTATGGTGCCGGCGATACCGTAGTTCAGCACCTTGTGCTGGGCGTGTTCCGAAATGCCGAAGCTGATGAATATCATGAGGAACACGAAGAGGTTGTCCACACTGAGACTCAGCTCGATAATATATCCGGCCGCAAAGTCCACAGCCTTCTGGCTTCCCTCGATAAAAAATATTCCCAGACAGAAGAGAAAGGCCAGGAATATCCATATGAACAGGCCTTTGTGCTGAAGCAGAATTTCTTTCGTTGAACTGTGTTTTTTCATCTTTCCTTATACTCCTTAACTACATAATAAAAAGAGACCATCCGCTCTGCTTGCAGATAAGTCTCATCATTTCAGATCATGCCAGGCCGAAGCCGGGGTTGTTGACATCATCACGCTATCGCGCTGACTACTCCCTTATTTACGTGATACTCTATCACATATGTACTAAAAAAGCAACAATTTGTGCAATGCATGTTTGCATTTTTTCATCTTTTTATTTATACTGTTATATATGAAAAGCAATGATAAATTCGACAACATTTATAAGACCATCGTTGAGCATCTCGGTGAGGAGATATTCGTAAGCGACGGAGAGGGCAACGTTCTCTTCGTCAATCCGGCGTCCATCGAAATCAGCGAGTTCGAGACCCCGGACGTCATAGGCCGCAACATGAAGGACCTCATGGCTGAGGGATATTTCTCCGAGAGCAGCACTCTGAAGGTTCTCAAGGAGAAGAAGCCGGTGAGCATTCTCCAGACCACCAAAAGCGGGAATCAGGTTATCGCCACGGGCATCCCGATCTTCGATAATGACGGAAATATAGAGATGGTAATAACGTCATCTCAGGATATTCACGCGGTTGACAAACTTCTGGACACGCTGGACAAGCAGAGGCAGGAAATAGAATCCCTGAGACGCGAGCTGTCCAAGAGCAGCGAGATTGATGTCACGGACCCTGCCAGCCTGAAGGTCAAGGACGCTCTGGAGAAGGTGGCATCTCTTGATATACCTCTTCTCATATACGGAGAATCGGGCACAGGCAAGCAGGTCGCCGCCCGCCACGTGCATTTCTACAGCAACAGGAGCGAGAAGCCTTTCGTGACGGTTACGTGCACCAACTCTGACGAGGATTTCCTCGACAGAGAAATTTTCGGTGCCGAGGATATATCATCAGACGGCGAGAGACGCCACATCAAGCAGGGCAAGCTGGACTACGCCAACGAGGGGACTCTGGTTATAAACAATATAGCCTACATGCCTATGCGCCTTCAGTCTAAGCTGTTCAACTTCATAGATACGGGCACATTTACCAGATGCGGCGGTTCTCAGGAAATCAAATCATCTGCCAGAATCATCGCCATCACAGGAAGCGATCTGAAGAGCATGAGTGAAAGCGGACTTTTCATGAAACCGCTCTACTACAAGCTGGACACTGTCCCTCTGAGCATCCCTCCTCTGAGAAACAGAATCAAGGATATACCTTATCTGGCCAACCAGTACATAGCCAGATACAACACAAAATACAACACGAAGAAGATTTTCAGCAAGGATGCTCTGGGCGTTCTCACCTCCCACACCTGGCCGGGCAATCTTATCGAGCTTGACCAGACGGTTGAGAGTGCCTACATACTGAGCGACGGTCCCGTTATCAAAGGCGCCACGGTTTACGACGTTATACACGGCTCCACGGAACCGGAGGAATCCAAGTACAAAGTCTACTGCGAGGATATAATTCCTCTCAAGGAAGCAAAACACCAGCTTGAAGAACAGCTGGTGAAACGCGCCTATGAAATTTACAAAACCACATACAAGACGGCGGAGGCTCTGGGTGTGAACCAGTCCACCGTCTCGAGAATTCTCAAGAAGTACTGATTATATGCCTTCGAAGGCAGCCTTCAGCACTTTGCCGATTGAATCGTTTATTACAAGTGAGGCTCTGTTATCGAAAGAAGTCTCACTTTTGTTTATCAGAACGAGTTTGTCTCCTCTGTAATAGTTGACGAATCCTGCCGCAGGATAAACCACCAGAGATGTTCCTCCTATTATGAGAGTATCCGCCTTGCCTATGGCATCAACGGCTCCTGTTATCTGCTCATCATCCAGCATCTCCTCATAGAGTACGACATCCGGCTTCACAGTTCCACCGCACTTCCTGCATTTAGGTATGAGGCCGTCACAGTTCTCCGAATCCATAATGTAATCCAGATCGTAATACTCTCCGCAGTCCATACAGTAGTTGCGGAGAACCGAACCGTGGAGCTCATATACCCTGCTGCTTCCCGCCTTCTGATGGAGCCCGTCTATATTCTGGGTAACCACGGCCTTCAGCTTGCCCATCTTCTCCAGCTCCGCCAGAACCTTGTGGGCATCATTAGGCATAGCCTCTGTGTATATGAGATTGTTCTTGTAATAGTCGAAGAACTTCCCGGTATTGCTCATAAAGAAACTGTGAGAGAGCATCTGTTCAGGAGACATTCCGTAGTTCTGTCTGGCATTGTACAGCCCCTGATCACTTCTGAAGTCGGGAATGTCGGATTCAGTGGAAACTCCCGCTCCTCCGAAGAAAACTATATTATCGCTTTCTCTTAGTATCTCCGTCAGCTGTTCATACATATCATCTACCTCCCTTTTTTCTCCACTTTATCTATAACCGCTATAATAATAACCGCTCCTGCAGCCGTCGCCGCCGTTGCCCATGAAAGGAGAGCCTCCGGTCCTGCCTTGTCGAGGATGAATCCTCCAAGCAGGCTCGCGAATATAGTTGTAACCGTAACCATGGTGGTGAAGAGCGCCTGTCCCTTAATCGCCTCTCCCCTGCTCATGACCTGATCTGTAAAATACACCATTGCAGGGAGAAACAGCGCGAAGGACACCAGCTGGAAGAGCTGAGCCACATAGAGAAGCACAACCGACTCTGCAATTCTGCATATGGCTATCTTAACCGTGAATCCCACGGCGGCAACCTTGAGCATGAGAGTGCATGAGAATTTCTTCTTCAGCCTGTTGAACACAACCATTGTCGGGATTTCCAGGAATGCCATTACGGACAGTATACGCCCCATGTCTTCCGTCGTACCTCCTGCCCCGTCAACTATCTGGGCCATGTAATTGTTCAGTATGGAATTGCTGAAATACAGTCCCACTACTCCCAGATTTACCAGCATGAACATCTTGTTGCGCCTTGCAAAGGTTATAAGGTTGATCTCCTCTCCTTCGGACTTTGCGACATCCGGTGCGTCCGCCCTGAAATCCGTGCACTCGGCTTTAGCCTTCCTGAAGTGCCGGCCGGTGAAAATCAGGCTTATCAGGAGGCAGAGACACACCAGTTCACCCGTCCAGGGCATTACGATAACTCCGTATTTCTCAATCAGGGTCCCCAGAACAGCCACCAGGAGCGAATAAGCCAGAGAGCCCACACTTCGGGCAAGTCCGAAATTGATCATGACCCCGCTCTCCTCAAGTCTGAAGGAAAGAGAGTTGAAGAGAGGCTGAAGCACCGTGTGCCATGCTATGAGCAGCACAAACACCAGGCACAGTCCCAGAGTCCTGCCGGTGAAGATAAACATTCCCAGTGTGAATACCATCATCATAACCGTCATTATCTCGGTTATGCCGATAACTCCTATCCTGCCTGAACGGTCCGCGAAATCCGCTATCAGAGGCTGCATTACAACAGCCAGCACATTGGCTACAGCCAGCGTTATTCCTATCTGGGAATTACTGAAACCTCTGTCCAGAAGAAACACGGCGGCAAAGCTTGACACTATGCCGTATATCATCCAGTAGGATCCGAAAATGCACCCGTATTCTATGTTGAGAAACATACCAGTCTTCTTCATAGGTATCTATACAGTCTCCTCGAATTCAGCCTTGCAGTGAGGACATCTGATCTTGATTCTGCCGGCTCCTACGGGAACCTTGAGCTTACCCTTGCAGTAAGGGCAGATCAGTATCCGCTTGCCCTCGTCCTTTTTCCTTCTTCTCCTGCCGAATATTCCGGATTTGAAGTTGAGATACTTGGCATTCTCCTCCTGTCTCTTGTAGATGGTTCTTGAGAAAGCCCTGCAATATACAAGTATAAGCAGTACAACTCCTATAAACCTGAGGATCCACCAACTCAGGAATATATTCACAAGCAGTACAACGGCTGCGGCTATAAGCATGAACCTGTTCAGCTCATCCATGCCGTATCTGCCTATCATCAGTCTGTTAAGCCAGTCTCTGAATCCGTTCATTTCCCGTAAACCTCCTGTCCCGCTTCAACCGATTTCATAGCATCCTCGCAGTAGTAGTCCGCGTTGATCTCCTTCGCGTATTCTTCAGTCAGTACGGCTCCGCCCACCATGACGCGGCATTCGGGGAATTCCGCCTTTACGGCCGCTATGGTTTCCTTCATTGAAGGCAGCGTTGTCGTCATCAGAGCACTCAGCCCGACTACCGACGCCCCCGTCTCTCTCACCGCGTTAACGACGTTTTCGACAGGAACATCTCTACCCAGATCAACCACGTCGAATCCGTAATTCTCCATTATTACGCGAACTATATTCTTGCCGATATCGTGTATATCGCCCTTGACCGTGGCCAGAACCACGGTTCCTATCGGTTCTCTTTCTTTACCCTCTGCTTCGAAGGCTTCCTTGATTACCGCAAAGCCCGCCTGTGCCGCCTCCGCCGATTTGAGCATCTCAGGCAGGAAGACTTCACCCGTCTCGAAATCCTTACCCACCTTGTCCAGAGCGCTTATGAGATCTTCGTTCACTATAACCATAGGCTCCTTGACCTTGAGAAGCTCTCTGACTGCTCTGGCCGTTTCCTCCTCCAGTCCCCTGCGGATATTTACCGATACATCGCTCTCCGCCGGAACCGGGGCAGCCTGAGCCGGGCCCTCGGATTTTTTCTGTATTTTAGCCGGCGCCGCCTTTTCCTGATCCGAATATCTCTCTATGTACTTCGCCGCTCCCGCATCCACGTTCTTGAGGACATTAAATGCGAACACAGAGGCCATCATATCCTCATCGTTAGGATTCATTATAGGAAGTGTAAGTCCGTTCTCCATGGCCATGGTCAGGAAAGTTCTGTTTATCACCGGTCTCAGAGGCAGTCCGAAGCTGACATTGGACACTCCCAGCGCAGTCGCCAGCCCAAGTTCGTCTCTCACTCTTCTCACCGTCTTAAGCGTCTCGTCCACTTCCTTCTGCTGAGCGGACACTGTCAGAGTGAGAGCGTCTACAGCCACATCCTCACGCGGAATACCGTATTCTTCAGCCTTTGCGAGAATTCTGCATGCGATATCGAAGCGCTCCTCACAGGTTGCCGGTATGCCGGCCGAATCCAGTGTGAGCCCGATTACCGCCGCACCGTACTTCCTGACAGCCGGAAGCACCTTGTCCATAACCTGACTGTCTCCGTTTACGGAATTGACGAGAGCCTTGCCGTTGTACACTCTGAGTGCGGCCTCTATCGCTTCCGGATTTGAAGAGTCAATCTGAAGAGGCACATCGGTTACGGCCTGTATCTTCTTCACCACCTGAGGCATAACGCTGACCTCATCCAGGCCCGGAACGCCCACATTAACATCGAGAATCTCGGCGCCGGCCTCAACCTGACTTACAGCCTGCTTCTGGATGTACTCGTAATCTCCGTCCTTGAGAGCCTGCTTCAGCTTCTTCTTGCCGGTAGGGTTGATTCTCTCTCCTATTACAGCCACGTGATCTGCAGCCACAGCTCTGCTTCCGCTGCAAATCCTCATAACCTGATCACGCGGTTTTTTACTTCTCGTGACAGGAAGCTCCTTGAAGGAGGCCATCTGTCTTATATACTCCGGAGTGGTTCCGCAGCAGCCGCCCGCAGCACAGACGCCTGCCTCGAAATACTTTCTCATCTCTGCCGCATATTCCTCAGGACCTATATTATATTCTCCCGTGAGCGGATCGGGGAGTCCCGCATTCGGCTTGGCGAATACAGGCAGATCTGTCAGGTCCATCATCTTCTCTATAAGGGGCAGTATCTGAGCCGGCCCCAGGGAGCAGTTGATTCCTATGGCATCGGCCCCCATTCCCTCCAGAGTCAGAACCATCGACTCGATATCCGTTCCCGTGAAGGTTCTGCCGTTCTCCTCAAATGACATGGACACCATAACGGGCAGGTCCGTATTCTCCTTAACTGCCAGAAGAGCGGCTCTGGTCTCGTAAAGACTTGTCATGGTCTCTATTACCGCCGCATCGCAGCCCGCATCTCTGCCGGCAGCTGCTATTTCACTGTAGATGTCATAGGCCTCCTCGAAGGTCATGTCTCCCATAGGCTCAATCATTCTGCCTGTAGGACCCATATCCAGAGTCGCATATACGCGACGGCCTTCCTCGGCAGCCTTGTCCCTGACCGCTGTTGTCGGCTCTGCCAGCTTCATAACGACGCTGCGCAGACTGCCTCCCAGCGCTTCTGCTTTCTCCCTGTTCAGATTGAATGTGGGTGCATATATGAAATCCGCTCCCGCTTCAATATAGGCTCTGTGAATATCTGCCACAACCTGCGGGTTGTTCATGGCGAATTCCGTGGAGTCTTCGCCCTCCTTCATTCCCGCCTGCTGCATCATTGTTCCCATGGCGCCGTCAAGTATGTACCTGTTGTTTGCGAAATCTACTGTCATCTTGTAACTGTTCCTTTATCTACATAAACTGAAAAAAACTGATCTGTGCTGTCTCCGGCATTCCCTCCAGAACTCCGTGGCGACGGAGCTCCTCGATTGCCGATTTGTTGACTTTGCCCCGTTCTCCGATTTCCTCCACGGTTTCGTAGGGCTTCTCCTCGTAAGCTCTGACGAAGGATTTGGCCGCGCCTTCTCCCATTCCCGGAATAGCCACGAAAGGCAGTACAACCTTGCCCTCGTGAGCCGTGAATCTGGTGGCGTCAGAAAGCCCCAGCCTTGCCGGATGGAATGAATATCCTCTGGAATACATCTCGTAGGCCACCTCGAGAACGAGAACGTCGCCCTGTTCCTTGGCCGTAGCATTGTTTCCCATGCTCTTTATCTCTTCTATTCTGTCCAGACATGCCTGTCCGCCGCGCAGAATCACATCACAGTCGAAGTTGGCCACCACACTCGTGAAATAAGTGGCATAAAATTCAACGGGATAGTACACCTTGTACCAGGCCATACGGAAGGACATCATAACATAGGCAACCGCATGAGCTCTCGGGAACATGTACTGTATCTTGATGCAGGAATCTATGTACCAGTCCGGCACATCGTGCTCCTTCATAACCTGCAGCTGCTCCTCCTTCAGCGGCCTGTTCTTACGAACGTCCTCCATTATCTTGAAGGACATCTCGTTGTCTATTCCCTTGAGAATCAGGTAGTTCATTATGTCGTCACGTGTTGAGATAACCTCTCTCATGGTGGCGACACCGTCCCTGATATAATCCTGGGCATTGTTCAGCCACACGTCCGTTCCGTGAGAGAACCCGGATATGCGCACCAGATCCGCGAATCTCTCGGGATGTATATCATCGAGCATTCCGCGCACGAAGGATGTTCCGAATTCCGGTATTCCGTAGGTTCCGTGCACGAACCTGTATTCCGGGTCCTTGATATCAAGCGCTTCGACTCCGTTGAATATGGACAGAACCTTTCTGTCTGTAAGGTCGGCCTTCATAGGGTCAACACCTGTCATGTCCTGGAGCTGTCTTATCATGGACGGTATGTTGTGTCCCAGTATATCCAGCTTGAGCAGATTCTGATCTATATCATGGTATTCGTAATGTGTGGTAATCACATCGGAGTTCACATCGTTCGCCGGATGCTGCACCGGACAGAACTCATATATTTCATGTCCTTCAGGCACTATTATTATACCACCCGGATGCTGCCCCGTGGTTCGTTTCACCCCGGTGCACCCCTGAGTCAGTCTTTCCGCCTCGAACTTGTTCATCGGCTTGTTGAACTCCTCGGCAAATTTCATCACATATCCGTAGGCGGTCTTGTCCGCCACGGTGCCTATTGTTCCCGCCTTGTACACGTTCTCCTCGCCGAAAATCTCTCCCACATACCTGTGAGCGACCGCCTGATACTCTCCCGCGAAATTCAGGTCGATATCCGGTTCCTTGTTACCCGAGAATCCCAGGAACGTGGCGAAAGGAATTGTGAATCCGTCCCTGTTCATCATGGTTCCGCACTCGGGACATTCCTTCTCCGGCATATCAATTCCACAGTCGTAGAGGTTCATGTCCCCCCACTCCAGATGCTTGCACTTCGGGCATATGTAATGCGGCTCAAGCGGGTTGACTTCAGTTATTCCGGCCATGGTGGCAGCCAGTGAGGATCCCACGGAACCTCTGGAGCCTACCAGATATCCGTCCTCCATTGACTTGTGCACCAGTTTCTGAGCCGAAACGTACATGACCGCATAACCGTTGCTTATTATGGAGTTGAGCTCCGTCTCCAGTCTCTCCCCTATAACGTCGGGCAGAGGGTTTCCGTATATCTCATGAGCCTTGCTCATGCATGTCTCTCTGAGGGTTTCCTCTGCATGAGGAATCTTAGGCGGATACTTGTCCTTAGGTACAGGTCTTATGCCGCCGTCTATCATATCGGCAATCCTGCAGGTGTTCTCAACAACCACCTGAAAAGCCGTCTCCTCACCAAGATAGGCGAATTCCTCAAGCATTTCATTCGTGGTTCTCATGTAGAGGCCCTGTCCGTTCTCGGCATCCTTGTAGCCCATTCCCGCCATGAGAATGTTTCTGTACACGGCATCTCCCGGTTCCCCGTAGTGGGCATCCGTGGTGGCAACAACAGGCTTGTTCTTCTCCCGGCCCAGCTCAACTATGCGCCTGTTTATATCCATGAGCTCATCGTTGCCGCTTACCATGCCTTTCTCAATCATAAACTTGTTGTTTATGAGAGGCTGAATCTCGAAGTAGTCATAGAAATCGCATATTCTGTCAACCTCTTCAGCCGGTCTGCCTCCGGCGACAGCACGATAGAGCTCGCCCGCCTCACAGGCTGAGCCGATAATTATTCCTTCTCTGTTTTCCGCGATTACCGACTTTGGAAGTCGCGGTCTCTTGTAAAAATAGTTCAGGTGGGAATAGGAAACAAGCTTATATATGTTTTTCAGACCCTCCTGGGTTGCCGCCAGCAGGATGATATGGTTTGTGGGTCGGCTCTTGTAATCGATGCTTCCGTCAGGGTTTCTGCAGTCCCTGTCGTCGAACACATAGCCCTCCATACCGTAGATTATCTTGATTTCCCGGCCGTCGTTCTTCCTGAGCTTGTCTGCCGTTCTGGCGGCCTCAGGGAAGCTCTGCACAACGCCGTGGTCCGTAATCGCCACTGCCGGCTGCCCCCATGCAGCCGCCGTCTTAATGAGATTTCCCACCTCATTGAGTCCGTCCATGGCGCTCATCTTCGTGTGAGCGTGAAGCTCCACACGCTTGTGCTCGCAGGTGTCCTCACGCGTTACACGCTCTCTCTTCTCTATGGCATCCGCCATAACCGTCACACAGTTGTCGAATCTGTCCCACTGTGCCATTCCCTCAATGAGAGCCCCCGTTCCCTTTTTCAGATGTTCTGTTATATCATCCCACTTCTCATCCTGAACGAAGGCCTTCACGCAAAGGCTGGTCATGTTGTCAGTAATATATATGCTGGCCAGCTTGGTGTTCTCTCTTATTGTTCTGCTCTCGCATTTGAACACTTCTCCCGAGACTATAACCCTGCCACTCTCTGAGGTGACTTCCTCCAGAGGTGTCTCCTCTCCCTGTATGGAATTTCTGCCCAGAATGAGATTTCCTCTGACAGGAGTATATCTGTCTCTCTTCCTTCTTTCCTTTCCCCTGAATGGTTTCTCCCCGGAAGGCTCTACGTGAGCCTTCTCTCTGACGGGAATTTCTCTCTGCGATCCCTCTTCATAGATTATGTTAAGCTCAACATCTCTGATGCCCTTTACCTTTCTCATAATCCCGGTTCGGAATCTGTCCACCGTCTCCGGTGATAAAACAAAATTCAGCACCAGCTCCAGAGTTAATCTGAAGCTGTTGCTGTCTATCGCGGCTTTCCTGATGTCTATTCTGAGATCTTCCTTTTTGAATTTGTCATTCTTTGAAAAGTCAATTACACTCTTCAGAAGCTCTTCCATTATCTGCTGTACTCCTCTGCCATTCTGATAAGTTCGTTTACTATGTCTTCTTCAGGAACCTTCCTGACCGTCCTGCCGCCGGTGAAGAGAAGCCCTTCTCCTCTGCCGCAGGCAACACCAATATCTGCTCCTGCCGCCTCTCCCGGTCCGTTCACGGCACATCCCATGACGGCCACCTTGAGTCCCCTGCGAAGCCCCTGCTTCTCGCGATATAGCGCCGTCAGCCGCCTCTCCGCTTCATTGGCCAGTTTCTCCAGGTCCACCTGCGTTCTGCCGCATGTAGGACAGGATACAATCTCGAAATCGCTCTGTCTCAGCCCTGTGGCCTCCAGGAGCTTACGTGCAAAAACCACTTCCTCCACAGGATCGGCCGTCAGAGACACTCTCATTGTGTCGCCTATGCCGTCCAGAAGAAGAGCTCCCAGACCTGCGGCCGATTTGATTCTGCCCATTTCCGGTGTACCCGCCTCGGTGACTCCTATGTGAAGAGGGTAGTCACACATGCCGTCAACAAGTCTGTAGGCCCGGCAGTTCATTTTCACATCGGATGACTTGAGAGAAACCACAATATCCTCAAATCCGCACTTTTCCAGCAGTGCGACATTTCTCATGGCGCTCTCCGCCAGTCCTTCGGCCGTCACTCCGCCATTTGCCTCAATGATATCCCTTTCCAGAGATCCGGAGTTTACTCCCACTCTTATAGGAATGCCGGCATCACCGGCCTTCTCGGCGACCTGTCTGATCTTATCCTCTCCTCCGATATTTCCCGGATTTATTCTTATCTTGTCCGCACCGGCGTCTATGGCGCCGATGGCCAGTCTGTAGTCAAAATGAATGTCGGCAACCAGAGGGATATCCACCTGCTGCTTTATCACAGCAAAAGCTTCCACGGCCTCCTGAGACGGCACCGTCAGGCGTGCTATTTCGCAGCCCGCATTCTCCAGCCTTCTGAGCTGAGCAACCGTAGACTCAACATCCTCAGTGGCGGTATTGCACATGGACTGAATTGACACAGGTGCGTCTCCGCCTATATTGATATTTCCGACTTTTACTTGCTTTTTCACTTATATCGCCCTATCTCATATTATAAATCTTATAACGTCATTGAAGGTCACATAGACCATGAGAGCCATGAGCAGGCATATTCCTATGAAATGGATTTTGCCCTCCGTCTCTTCGGAAACTCTCTCTCCCGTAACCTTCCTGATACCGAGAAACAGCAGTCTGCCTCCGTCCAGCGCAGGAAACGGCAGCATGTTGAATATTGCCAGGTTCAGGCTCAGCAGCGCCGCCAGATAAAGCACATATATCACTCCGGACTTGGCCGCCTCATTGGTGGCGTAGACTATTCCCACCGGACCGCTCAGCTCCTTCACGGACACATCTCCCGTGAAGATCTGACCTATGGTTTTGAACATGAGCACGGTCATGCTGCCCGTGTTCTTGACGCCCTGTGATACAGCGGTTGCCGGATTCCTCTCGGATCTGGAGGTTATGCCTATCATGTTTCTTCCGGCCTCCTCATTGTAGACCAGCTCTGTGTTCAGTAGGATTTCGCTGCCGTCGCGGTTAACGGTAACGGCGGCCTCATCCGCCTTGCTGTCTCCTATGAGTGTTATGACATCCTGCCACTCATCGGTGCGCTCACCGTCCACCGCCACTATCTCGTCTCCTGCCTTGAAGCCGGCTGCCGCTGCAGGCGAATCCTTCTCAATGCTGTCAATGGTCGTCGTGGCAGTTCCCAGATAAAATGCTATGATTATAAGCAGCACAACGCAGGTTATGAAGTTCATGAAAGAACCTGCAATCAGAACGCATGCTCTCTGCCATGCAGGCTTGTTGTTGAATGCCCTCGGATCCTCCGAATCCTCGTCCTCACCCTCCATGGCGCAGAAACCTCCTATGGGAAACACCCTCAGTGAATACAGAGTTTCCCCGCGCTGCTTCCTGAAAAATGCGGGACCCATACCTACAGCGAACTCGTTCACCTTGACGCCGCAGCACTTGGCCACTGTGAAGTGCCCCAGCTCATGAACAAATATGAGAAAACAGAATATTAAAATCGCGTATATTATCGTCATATGATTCCATGCTCCATTATCTTCTCCGTGTATCTTCTTGCTTTGCTGTCCTCCTCGAGTATCGTCTCCAGGCTGAGATCGTATACCGGCTCATACCTGTCCATTACACGCTCAAGCGTATCCTGAATGTCCGTGAACCTTATCCTGCCTTTCAGGAAGCCGTCCACGAGCACTTCATTGGCACCGTTAAGCGCAGCCGGCATGCTTCCGCCTCTTCTCGCCGCCTCACATGCGAATTCCACGGTTCTGAACACATCTGTGTCCACCGGACTGAAGGTGAGACCGCCATCAAAAGAGAACAGGTCCAGAGATGCAACTCCACCGTCCTCATTCGTAAGGTTCAGTCTGTCAGGGTAGGAGAAGGCATAGGCTATGGGAACTCTCATATCAGGATTTCCCATCTGTCCTACCACGGAGCCGTCCTCATACTCAACTGCCGAATGAAGCACGCTCTGCGGATGTACCACCGCCTGTATCCTTTCCACCGGCACATCGAACAGCCACATTGCCTCTATAATCTCCAGGCCTTTGTTCATCATCGTCGCCGAATCTATGGTTATCTTGCTTCCCATGGACCAGTTGGGATGCTTAAGCGCCTGCTCCAGAGTCACCTTTTCCAGCTGCTCCCTGGAATACCCTCTGAAGGGACCGCCGGACGCCGTCAGTATTATCCGCCGAATCGGATTTCCTTCATTTCCCTGCAGTGACTGGAATATCGCACTGTGTTCGCTGTCCACGGGGAGAAGCCTGACACCCTTCCTGCGGACAGCCTCCATAACTATGCTTCCTCCTGCCACCAGGGTCTCCTTATTCGCAAAGGCTATATCCTTGCCCGCTTCCACTGCCGCCATCGTAGGCTCAAGTCCTCTCATTCCCATGAGGGAATTGAGAATCATATCCGCATCCTCCATGGATGCGATAGTCTTAAGACCTTCGCCGCCGACAAAAATCTCAGGCATATAATCACTGCGGGATTTCATTATGTCCCTGTAGGCCTTTGCTCCTGACTCGTCCTCTATTGAGACGGCAGCGGGACGGAATTTCACCGTCTGCTCCGCCAGAAGCTCCAGACTCCTGCTGCAGCTGAGAGCCGCAACAGAGAGCTTGTCCCTGTTCCTGTCTATTACATCAAGGGCCTGTGTTCCTATTGACCCTGTACTTCCAAGAATTGATATTCTCTTCATCTTCGTCCCCTTAACACTGCATCAGAACCAGTTCCACATAATAGTACACCAAAGGTGATGTGAACAGCACACTGTCGAATCTGTCCAGAATTCCTCCGTGACCCGGTATAAGATTGCCGTAGTCTTTGATTCCCATCTTCCTCTTGAATATGGATGCTGTCAGATCTCCGAACATGGACACTATGCTGCCCAGAAGACCTATAATCATGCAGTGTATCAGATACTCGCGCATAAAGAAGAATCCGAACACTCCGCTGAGAATTACTGCACCCAGCACGCCTCCGACGGCGCCTTCCCAGGTTTTTTTCGGGCTGATAACGGGACAGAGCTTGTGCCTGCCCAGAGCCACTCCCGCGAAATATGCGCATATATCTGTTCCGAATGCTGTGATTACAGCCATCCAGACGAGAATGCCGAATTCTTCGTTCATTCCCAGCATTCCCATATGGAAACAGAAGAATCCCACATAGAGAATTCCCGTCAGCGTAACCATGGCATCATCCAGCTTCCGTTTCTCAATTTTAAAGAGATAGAGAAGACATGCCACAACAGTGGCGAAAATCCACAGACTCTCCCACGGATGGGCATCTATAATTCCCAGATTCATGAATATTCCCATGGCGTAGAGGCATATTACCGATACCGCCGCTATAGGATAGGACGGCTTTATCTCCAGCTCTCTGAATCCCCTGAAGAATTCATACACACCCATAAGGCTGATAATGATACAACCCGCATAAAGCACATATCCTCTGAATATGAGTATCACCAGGAGGGGTGCCATTACAAGTCCCGAAATAATTCTAGTTTTCATACTCTATCTTCCTCCGAATCTTCTGTCTCTCGACTGATATTCTGCAATACACCTTTCGTATTCCTTCTCATCGAAATCCGGCCAGAGAACATCGCTTATGACGATTTCACTGTAAGCCGCCTGCCAGAGGAGAAAATTGGACAGTCTTATCTCTCCGCTTGTTCTGATAATGAGCTCGGGATCCGGTGAATCCGCATTCGCCGATCCGGTCCACAGATAATCAGAAACCATATCCTCGGTTATTTCCTCCGGACTTATCTCACCGTCGGCAGCAAGTCGTGCCAGCTTTCTCACGCTTCTCGTTATCTCGTCCCTGCCTCCGTAATTCAGAGCGATGTTGAACTGAAGACCTGTGTTGTTCTCCGTGTCTCTGAGAGTCTTCTCGAGCGCTTTTTTTGAATCCTCGGGAATTGTGCTGTAATCTCCCAGAATTCTGACTTTAACGTTGTTTTCGATCAGCTCTCTCAGATCCCTGTTAACGAAGGTTACAAGGAGCTTGAATATGCCGGAGACCTCCTCCACTGAACGTTTCCAGTTCTCCGTTGAAAAAGCGTATACCGTCAGGTGCCTGATTCCCAGCTTATCCGAATGGTCCACAATCTTCTTCATTGCTTCCATTCCGGCCCTGTGCCCCATCAGCCTGGGCACGCCCCTGCCTTTCGCCCATCTGCCGTTTCCGTCCATTATTATCGCCACATGCTCGGGCATTCTGTCTCTGTCAAGCTTCATCATATCTTCCTGTTGTGTTCCATGACCTGTAACTTCAAAAAAAGCCGTGAGAAGTACTCCTCCGGCTCATGTTATCTGGGTTTAGACCTCCATAATTTCAGTTTCCTTGGCTGCCACTATTTCGTCTATTGTTTTAACGGCCTGATCTGTAGCCTTCTGAATCTCATCGAGGGTTTCCTTCATGTCATCCTCAGTATATTCACCGGCCTTCTCAAGCTTCTTAACCTTATCATTGGCATCTCTTCTCAGATTTCTGACAGCAACCTTGGTCTCCTCACCCATCTTCTTGACGGTCTTGGTGAGTTCCTTTCTTCTCTCTTCCGTAACCTGCGGAATCTGAAGTCTTATTACCTTGCCGTCATTAGCCGGGTTGATTCCGATGTTAGCCGCATTTATGGCTTTCTCTATCTCCGGAATGCTCTTCGGATCAAATGGTGATATGAGAAGAGTTCTCGGTTCGGGAACGCTTATGTTGGCCAGGGATTTAAGCGGAGTAGGCATTCCGTAGTAATCCACCATAACCTTGTCCACGAGGGCAGCGTTTGCTCTGCCTGCTCTCACTGTTGCCAGGTTTTCCCTGAGCATAGCTTCACTTTTCTGGATTTTTTCTTCCAGTGCTTCCATTGTAAATTCGCTCATTTTATCTTCCTCCGTTTATTTTACGATTGTTCCTATCGGTAACCCGCAGACAGCCTTCATCACATTGCCGTCCTCGGCCAGTCCGAAAACGTGTATAGGTATGTTGTTGTCTCTGCAAAGTGCCGCCGCCGTGGAATCCATAACCTTGAGATCCTTCTCCAGCACCTCCGAGTGAGTAAGATTTGTGTATCTGACAGCATCCGGATTCGTTGCCGGATCGTCGGAGTAAACCGCATCGATATTCTTGGCGAAGAGTATGACCTCCGCATTCATTTCAGCAGCTCTCAGTGCCGCCGTCGTGTCCGTTGAGAAGAACGGGCTTCCTGTACCTGCCCCGAAGATTACTACCCTTCCCTTCTCCAGATGTCTCAGAGCTTTCCTTCTGATATATGGTTCCGCTACTTCTCTTATCTCCAGTGCAGTCTGTACTCTCGTAGGTATTCCGGCTGCCTCGAAGGCATCCTGCAGAGCTACGGCATTCATTACCGTCGCAAGCATTCCCACGTAATCCGCCGTGGCGCGATCCATGGACTCACTGCTTCTTCCTCTCCAGAAATTGCCGCCGCCTACTACAACGGCCACTTCCACTCCTGCATCAACGACCTCCTTGACCTGTTCGGCAACTCTGTGGGTCATGGCCTCGTTAATTCCGAAGTGCCTGTCCCCTGCCAGAGCCTCTCCGCTCAGCTTCAACAGAACACGTTTATATTTTGGTTCCATAAAAGTCTCCTTGCTACCTGTTATGTTTCCGATTTTCTCGAATATTATACCATATACAGCAGTATTACTGAAGTTTTTCTTTCATGACTTTGATTATCGTATTATAATTTAACCATCAACTGAAACCGGGAGGATAATGGATATGAATTACGGCAAAAAGCTTCTGTATACAATCTGCTGCGCTCTGGGCATGGTGGTTGCCATAACCGGGCTGGGCTACTACAACGGTTACTTCTCAGGACACTCTCAGGCCTCGGGAGCGGCTCTGGGTATCGTCGGACTCGTTGTAACCGTCTGGTTTCTCTACAAACTGATAAAGACGAAATAGCTGCGCAAAGAAGTACACATTTCTTTTTTTAAGCGCCCCAACGGCAATAATTCCCGAAACCCTTGAATTTACTGGGATTTAAGATTTTATAACCATCATAACTTGGGGTATTTATCACGCAATTCAGAATACTAATATACCAGTTTGCGGTGTTTTTTGAGCTTAATACAGCAAGTTAGTACCGTTTTTTCCTTGACAAACAACAACATAAACAGTATACTTATAGCTGTAAGGAAGAAAAACAGCAATTAAGGAAAAGAGGGATATTAATGAAAGCTGTAAATTCAATCGTTGAAACAATTAAGGACGCTGCTATGCTGATTGATTTAGTTGTTTACGGAAGATAGTCAAAGATAAAAAATTCACCTATTTTTTTCTGGACCGTCCAGCCAATGACGGTCCTTTTTTATTGCCCCCTTCAACAGGGTGTTTGCAGTTAATAAAAAGTTTTGAGTTTTTTTGTTGTTTGTCACAATTTTTTCTTGACAGCCGGTTTTCACGGTGCTAAAATGAGCCCAGTTAAGAAAAAGGAGTTAGTAAAAAACATGATGACAATTTTTAATTCGTTGAAACAGAGCAAACCTTAGACATCTGCCTTTGAAACAACAACATCGTTTCATGGGGAGATGCACTTTGATTGCTCATGTGACGATGTTTAGAAAAATTGCTATCAGTTGAGATTCTGGTATCGTCGCATGACAGTGCGGCGATATTTTTTATTATTCAGAAGAAAGGTGGACAAACATGATAAGAATCGGAATTATGGGTTACGGCAATCTGGCAAGAGGCGTGGAGAACGCGATTACAAGAAACAGCGACATGACGCTCGCGGCAGTCTTCACGAGAAGAGATCCTGCGACTGTGGAAATCGCAACGGAGGGTGTTCCAGTTCTCAGTGCCGATAAGGCTCCGGAATACAGGGACAGTATCGATGTTATGATTCTCTGCGGCGGCAGCGCCAACGATCTCATGGGCCAGACACCGCTCTACGCCTCCATGTTCAACGTGGTGGACAGCTTCGATACCCATGCTAAAATTCTGCAGCACTTCGACGAGACACAGGCGGCAGCCGAAGAAGCAGGCACTCTGGCAGCCATATCCTGCGGCTGGGACCCGGGTCTCTTCTCAATAAACAGAGTATATGCGGAAGCCGCACTGCCGGGAGGCACAACATACACCTTCTGGGGCAAAGGTCTCTCCCAGGGTCATTCGGATGCTATCAGGAGAATTGATGGTGTTGCCGACGCCAGACAGTATACACTTCCTGTAGAGGAAGCTCTCGAACAGATCAGAGCCGGCGAGACTCCCGAACTGACAACAAGACAGAAGCACACCAGAGAATGCTACGTTGTCGCAGAAGAAGGCGCCGATACCGAAGCTATTCGCGAGCAGATAGTGAACATGCCGAACTACTTCTCCGATTACGATACCACGGTCCACTTCATTTCCCAGGAGGAGCTTGACAGAAACCACAGCAGCATGGCACACGGCGGATTCGTTCTCCACTCGGGCAGAACAGCCGAGGAGTACAACAATATTATCGAATACAGCCTCAAGCTCGACTCCAACCCTTACTTCACAGGCAGCGTGCTTGTTTCGGCAGCAAGAGCCGTGTACAGAATGCGAAGCGAAGGCAGAACAGGCTGCATAACAATGGCGGACATCGCCCCTTCATACCTGATTCAGACAGACAGCCGCAGCCTTCTCGAAAGGATGATATAAGGAGGATAACATGTCATTAACTTACCCCGATCCTTCTCTGCTGAAGGAGCTTGCCGGTGAATACGGAACGCCTCTCATGGTATATGATGAGGACGCCATAAGACAGACCATGCGAGCCTACACGGAAAATTTCCGTTCCGACATATTCGAAACCGCAGTGCTCTACGCGTCCAAGGCGTTCCTCTGCACAGCCATCGCCGGAATCGCCATGGAGGAAGGTCTCCACTTCGACGCCGTAAGCGGCGGTGAGATATACTGTCTCGCAAAGGCCGGAGCCTCCGCGGAGCGGATACATTTTCACGGAAACAACAAGACCCCGGGAGAAATAGAAGATTTCTTCAGACTGGGACACGGTCACATCATCGTGGACAACGAGGACGAGCTGAAGCTGGTAAGAAGCATCGCCAACAGCCTGAAGCAGCCTATGGACATTCTCATCAGGCTGAACCCGGGAGTTGAGGCTCACACTCACGAGTACATAGCCACAGCGACCAAGGACTCCAAATTCGGCATCTCAATCGATAAGACCGATGCCATAATCTCCATGGTCAATATAATTGAAGCCTGCCCTTACCTGACCTTCGCAGGATTTCACTCACATATAGGTTCCCAGATTCTCGAATCCGAGGCCTTCGCCATGGAAATCCGCGTGATGTTCGAATTCATAGGCATGATGCATGACCGGCACGGTATAGATGTAAGAGATCTTGATCTGGGCGGCGGCTTCGCCATCAGATACACCCATGAAGACAACCCGCCATCCACAGAAAGTGTGTGCCGCAGGATCATAAGCCTTTGCGAGGAGGAAGTGACCCGCCGCAATCTGCCGCTGAAGCGCCTGATGATAGAACCGGGCAGAAGCATTGTCGGTGACAGCGGTTACACTCTCTACACGGCGGGATGCCGCAAATCCACCGATTCCAGGGAGTACGTCTTCATCGACGGCGGTATGGCCGACAACATCAGGCCGGCCCTGTACGAAGCGGAATACACCTGCCGCAACATAACGAGAAACGATGAGGCGCCGGACAGAACATACACTCTGGCAGGCAAATGCTGCGAATCGGGAGACATCCTCATCAAGGAAGCCCGGCTTCCCGAAACCTTCCCCGGCGACCTGTTGCTCGTTCACGCCACAGGCGCATACGGATACAGCATGGCATCAAACTACAACAGACTCGGTCGTCCACCGGTAGTCTTCATCAATGGAAGCTCACACCGTCTCGTTCTGAGACGCGAGACCTACGAGGACATGATGAATCTGGACGTTGAATAAGCTATAGAAACAGTAATAACAAGGAGACAGACAAAATGGAAAGAATCACAGGATCAATAGTAGCATTAATCACACCTTTTGACGAAGACGGATCGGTTAATTTCGACGTGCTCGGACAGCTTATAGACTTCCATCTGGAAAACGATACCGACGCCCTCCTCATTCTGGGAACGACAAGCGAGTCCCCGACCATGTCACACGAGGAGGACTGTGACATCTGCAAGTTCACGGTTAACCGTGTCAACGGCAGAATTCCGGTTATCGCCAGCAGCGGATCCAACAGCACTGATACGGTTATAGAGAAGAGCCTCATGCTCCAGGATCTGGGAGCAGATGCCATTCTCAACATCTCGCCGTACTACAACAAGGCGAATGACATGGGAATGTACCATCACTTCGCCGACGTTGCGGATGCCATCGAGATTCCTGAAATCATCTACAACATTCCGGGAAGAACAGGCATAAACATCAAGGCTGAAATCCTCGAGGAGCTGGCTCAGCACGACAGAATCACAGGCATCAAGGAAGCCAGCGGCAACATGTCCTATGTGGCTGAGATAGCTCACCTGGCGAACGAGAACTTCGCCATCTACAGCGGCAACGACGATATGATTCTCCCGATTCTCTCCATGGGCGGAAGCGGCGTGATATCAGTGCTGGCAAACATGATGCCTAAGGAGACCCACGATATGGTAATGACCTACCTCAACGGAGACGCACAGGCAGCCACAGCCGAGCAGCTCAGACTCATGCCTCTGATCAAGGACCTATTCATCGAGGTAAATCCTATCATGATAAAGGAAGCAATGAACATTATGGGTATGAATGTAGGCGGATACAGAAGACCTCTCTGGCACGCCACCGAGGAACATGTCAGCAGACTGAGAGAGTCTATGAGAAAGGCAGGAATTGAATGTTAGGAGCAGCGATATACGGCTACGGCCGCATGGGCCACGAAATCGAAAACGTCATAAACGGTACAGAAGGTATACGTGTTGCAAGCGTTATCGATATCAGCGGAGAAATCTCCAATGGATCTCCGGACATAGTTATCGAATTCGCCACTGCAGACAGCCATGACGGAGCTCTCGCCTACGCGCTGGAGCGCGGCATCCCTCTTGTATGCGGAACTACAGGACTGAGCGATGACCAGATGAATGCAATGAAGGCCGCTTCAGCAAAAATTCCCGTTCTCTACAGTTCCAACTATTCATACGGAATATATACGATGAGAAAGCTTCTGAAGCTGGCATGCAGCCTGCTCAGTGAAGAGGACTGGGACGCAGAGGTTGTTGAAGCTCATCACAAGAAGAAGCTCGATGCTCCCAGCGGCACTGCCAAAACTCTCATAGAGGATATGGGCGGCAGCGACAGAATCTCAGGCGTTCACGCCCTCCGCGGCGGCACCGAAGCGGGAAGACACGCAGTTACCTTCTTCGGGGACAACGAACAGATTACAATAGAACACCACGCACAGAGCAGAAGAATCTTCGCCACAGGCGCTGTCAAGGCAGCACTGAACATGAAAACCTCTCCGGGATTCTACTCTCTGGATGACATTCTCCAGCCGGCTGATTAAGCCGGCTGGTGCCTTTATTTCACTGTCTTCACTTCTTTAACCCTGCCTTCATCTATGACCAGTCCCACTGCCCCCTGCTCATCGTTTCTGTAAACGGGAATGTTCCTGTCCTCAAGACGCCCCAGAACTTCCGGCGACGGATGCCCGTAATTGTTCCTGCCCACCTGTATCACTGCCATCACAGGATTTATCCTGTCCAGAAGCTCCTCGCATGTACTGAATCTGCTTCCGTGATGGGCCACGCTCAGTATCGTGTCTCCTCTGCTCTGCCAGCTCTCGCATATTTCTCTCTCCACACTGTCATCAACGTCTCCCGTCACCAGAATAGAGGTGATTCCTTCACTGCCTTCAAACACCATTCTGAACACCAGACTGAAGCTGTTTTCATCCTCTTCATTATATTCATCAGGAGCCGCTCCTGCCGCCGGTCTCAGAACCTCAACAGCTCCGCCTATTCTCATGCCGCCGTGAACATATACTATCCTGTCGCGCGCAAGCCCCGTATCCCTGATTATCTCCTTTTCTCTGCTCATGCAGCCTTCATACACATACAGCTTCCGTACCATCCCCGCCTTCGCCAGTTCGCATATGCCCTTATAGTGATCCGTGTGCAGATGGGTGACGAAGGCTCCGTCCACCCTCCTCATACCGTTTTTGAGAAGATACGGTTTCAGAACCTTCTCGCCCACACTGTATCCGTCCTTGCCGCCTCCATCGAAGAGATACACCCTGTCATCATCCCTAACGCAAAGGCAGCTGCCCTGCCCCACGTCCACAAAAACCGCATCTGCATCCCTGAAATCCGACTGAAACATGTAACCTGCGGCGACCGTCAATATGATGACAGCTACTGCCGCCCGTACGGCGCATTTTCTGCCTTTGCGCATTATGGCGAATCTGCCTTCCTCGCTGAGAAAAAACACCATCACAAGATACCAGGCCGCAACCGCCCATACCGGCGGACTAACCGCATCGAAGCTCGTCACTCCCTCGATGCAGGCCCCTCTGTTTATCATAATCAGCAGATCGCAGAGAAAAGCGGTTACCCGGGCAGTCACATCATATACGACCGTCCCGGCCAGCGGCGCTGCCACCAGTGTGCACAGTCCCGACGGTATCACCGCTCCCGCCAGGAAAACCACCGGAATATTGATAAACACCGCCAGAGGGGACACTATGTTGAAAGTGTAAACCATGAAGGGCCCCAGTCCCAGCTGAACCGCCACTCCGCCTGCCATCAGACCACCGAAAGTCCTCCTGATATAGGGCAGAAGCACCGCCATTGTGAGAACTGCCAGGAAGCTCATCTGAAAGCTGACATTGAACACCGTCCACGGATTTACCGCCAGCGATGCAGCCGCCACTGCAAAGGCACCGCTCGTCAGATCATATCGCCTGCCTGTCATATTCGCCAGCATATGAAGCATGACCATAATCACGGCTCTCACCACGGAGGGAGAGAAATCCGCCAGCACCGTATAACAGAGAAAGAACAGCCCTGTCACGACAAAAAACACCCAGCTTTTCTCTCCGGGCACCCAAGATGAAACTTTCGCCAGCCCCCTCCTGAGAAGCAGAATAAACCTGTATATTATCCCTATATGCAGCCCGCTGACCGCCAGTATGTGGGCCGTCCCGTTCTTCTGAAAAGTGCTTATGAGTTCATCATCCATCTCACTCCTGTCGCCGAAAAGAAGCCCGGCGAGAACAGCTGCATGTTCCTCTCCCACTGCATACTCAACCGACTTCATGCACTTTTCCCTTACGGCATGAAGACTTCCCTTGAACGTGTTTCTGCTGCTGATAACCTGCATATCGTCAACCTGCATCACCCTCTGCACTCCCCGGGACTTGAGGTAGAGAGCGTAATCGAAACACCCCGGATTCCGCTGTCCCTCCGGCTGTGATATGCTCCCCCTGACCTCTACTGTCCATCCGGGAAGCGGCAGTTTGCCCTTCGCTTCCCGATCTCCGTAACAGTTTGCCAGCACTCTGCCATTGCCCTTCAGCTCAAGCTGTATGTATTTATCTCCCTTTGAGCTTTCCTTCTCCCACACCCCCGTCACCTCACCGCGCATGGTGAAATTCTCCGCCTCCTCCGGCAGGCCGCCGTCTCTGTCAATCAGTGTTCCGCCCGCTGCTCCCACAGCAAAAGCCAGCAGAAACACGACTGCGCCCCACCGTTTCCTACCCGCCAGAATCCATGATGCAAACAGCGCCCACAGACAGGAAATCATCATAAACATGTCATCCGCGTATCTCAGCGCAAAGGCCGATACAACCATACCTCCGCCAAGAAAAATCAAAGGTCTTCTCACCATAATCCTAACCCCTTAACATAACCGTTTATTTACATATTATATCATTATTTCTATTTTTTTACATTACTTTTTATCAGTGCCCTATGGTATACTGTAACAGAGATTATTAAGGATAAATTACACAGGAGGATAGAGTCTTGTCTGACAGAAATAAAAAGAATAACAGCTTCAACGATGATGACTTTTTTGCCAAGTTTGACAATGTAGAGGATTCGTCGGAAAGCAGCGATGATTTCTACTACGGATCCAGTAAAAATTACCGTAATTCATCCGGAACCGCCGGTCGGTCCGCTTCTTCGGGGCGACGTTCTGCCGGTAAAAAGAAAGCGGCTTCCGCAGCTTCTTCATCCGGGAATGACAGGAAGGCCAGAAGAAGAGAGGCCGCCGAGAAATTCGCGGGAAGCGGTCGTGTTAAAAAAACCGCCCGGGAATCAGGCGTCAAGAAGACCTTCAAGTTCATTTTCCTTTTGGGCATGGCCATGGTTGTTGCGGTGGGAATATTCGTGGGGCTGGTCTTCATCAAGGCCCCTGCCATAGACACCGACAACATCTATTCACAGATCAGCCAGCGGTCCGTAATGTACGATTCCGAAGGCAAGGAAATTGAGAGTCTCTATTCCGAAGACGGCAACAGAACCGTAGTCAAGTACAAGGACATTCCTGAGGATATGGTAAATGCCATCGTCTCTCTGGAGGACAAGAAGTTCTGGACGCACAACGGCTTCAACTTCGTGCGTATGGTCGGCGCGGTCAAGGACAGCATCTTCGGAGGCGGACGTGTCAGCGGAACAAGTACCGTAACACAGCAGCTGGCCAGAAACGTATACCTCTCGGAAATCAAGTCTGAGAGATCTCTCACCAGAAAGATTACCGAAATGTACTGCACCATTGTTCTTGAGAAAAACATGAGCAAGGAGCAGATAATGGAAGCGTATCTGAACACCATATATCTGGGCTTCAATTCCTACGGAGTGGAAGCCGCCGCACAGTCCTACTTCGACAAATCCATTACGGACTGCGACCTTCTGGAGTGCGCTTCTCTCGCAGCTCTTCCGCAGCTGCCTGATACCTATGCTCTGGTCTATGCGGATTACAACAACCTCAGAAGCGAGCTTCCTATAATCAAGAAGAGCGGAAGCGTAACCTACCGTTACAACAACGCTTCAGAGGACAGAAGAAACCTTGTCCTGAGCAACATGGCCGATAAAGGGTATATTACAACCGCACAGATGGAAGAGGCACAGAACGCCAACCTGAAGAGTCACATCAAAATCGGCGAGGCATCCGATGCAAGCGCTTCCTCATATTTCACGGACTATGCCATCGAGCAGCTGACAGATGATCTTATCGCAGAGTACGGAGTCAGTGAGGCGGAAGCCAAGACCATGCTCTACACCAGCGGTCTCAAAATCTATACCACAATGGACTCCGACATACAGAATATAATGGAGGACGAATTCAGCAAGTCCACCAACTATTCAAGCGTTGCCTACACGAGAACCAATGCTGACGGAGACATGGTGAGCGAGGAAGGCAAGCTCCTGGCCTATAACTACTCCAACATGATTTCCGACAAGAAATTCACCTTCAAAAAAGGCGAATACAAGATGAACAGTGACGGAAGCATGACCATTTACAAGGGCAACCGGCTCAATCTCTATCAGACAGAGGTTAACGATAAACCTGATGTGAGCATCGAGTTCAAGGGCATGTACCTCAAGGAGGACGGAATATTCTACTTTATCGAAGGTGGAGTCATCTCCGTTCCACAGGGCTACAAGACTTTGGACAGCAGCGGCAACTGCATAATATCGGCGGACTTCTTCAGCAATCCTGACTACAAGGATATGTTCTCCAAGGACGGCGACACATACAGTGTGAGTGAAAACTACTACACACTCAAGCAGAAGGTGCGTCAGCCTCAGGCAGCAGCCGTAATAATGGAAAACGACACAGGCGAAATCAAGGCCATGATGGGCGGCCGCGGCGTCACAGGCAAGCAGCTCTATAACAGAGCAGTCAACCCGAGACAGCCGGGATCCTCAATCAAGCCGCTGGCAATTTACGGTCCGGCACTTCAGATGTCATACGAGTATGAAGAGGAAGGCAAGAGCATGAATCTGGATACAAGTGAAGGCAGTGACTGGGGTAAATACATTACTGCAGGCAGTATCATCAACGACGCCGCCACTAAAGACGGCAACGGCAAGGTATGGCCTAAGAACGTATATAACGGCTACAAAGGCGACATGAGCCTGCGTACCGCAGTTCAGCAGTCGGTTAACGTCTGCGCTTACAAGACTTACCTGCAGATAGAAAGAAACGAAGGGGCCGAGTATTCCATCAATATGCTCAAGAAGGTCGGCATAACATCAATAGATGATGAAGCCGACGCCAACCCTGCAGCTCTGGCTCTGGGAGGTCTCACGCGAGGCATCTCCCCTCTGGAGGAAACCGCAGCCTTCGCCACCTTCCCTAACGGAGGCGTTTACAAGACCCCTGTATTCTACACCAGAGTTGAAGACAGCAAGGGCAATGTGAAGCTCCAGAAGGAAACCGAAGAAACGAAGGTTTACGATGAGGGCGTAGCATGGATTATGACTGATGTGCTCAGAACCGTTGTAACAAACGGCGGTGCAACTAACGCCAACATCGGATACCAGCCTGTCGGCGGTAAAACAGGTACAACAAGTGACAAATACGATATCTGGTTCTCAGGCTTCACACCACAGTACACAATGGCTCTGTGGATGGGTAATGACATCAATATGGATCTGGGAGACAGTTCACCTAAGGCATGTACCTTCTGGGCCAACATCATGAGACGCGTATGTGAAAACATTCCGCGTGCATCCTTCTTCGAGAAGCCTGATAACGTAACATCCGTCAAGGGTGAATACTACATCGAAGGAACCTATGCCAAGGTGAAGAAAGAAAAAGACGATAAAGATAAGGATAAGAAGGAAACAACTGAGACGACTACGGTAGAGACGACCCTGCCACCTACAACGATGCCTATTACCACGGCACCTGCTGAGACTACGCCACCGGAAACCACTCCTTCGTCACCGGTAACACCATCGGGAGAAGGTGGAGTAGTTACGAACCCGTAACATCTATAGTCAATAATAACATGAAGCTGTCACGTTAAGCGGCAGCTTCTTTTATTGTACGGGGTTACCACATTTTTATGTGCAAACTGTTCCGGGATTTGGTCAGTTCATTAAAAAAGAGGCCGTCGCACGAGCGACAGCCCCCTTAAATTGAACTTTTACTGAAGAACTTATTTAGTTGAAGCGTCGTAGAGAGCTTCTGCGTTGTCCCACTCAGCGATAATCTCAGGGATTACCTTGTACAGGTCACCTACGATACCGTAGTCAGCAACTTCGAAGATAGGAGCGTCAGCGTCCTTGTTGATTGCTACGATGCAATCTGAAGTCTGCATTCCTGCCAGATGCTGGATAGCACCGGAGATACCGCATGCGAAGTAGATTTTAGGCTTAACAGTAGTTCCTGTCTGTCCAACCTGGTGTGAGTGATCGATCCAGCCAGCATCTACAGCTGCTCTTGATGAACCAACAACTCCGCCAACCTTGTCAGCGAACTGCTTGATGAGCTCGAATCCGGAAGCATCTCCCAGACCTCTTCCGCCTGAGCAGATGATGTCTGCGTCTGTCAGTGAAACCATTTCCTTAGCTGACTTAACGATGTCCTTGATAGTGATGTGGATATCATCAGCTGAAACAGTAGTCTTAACGTCAACGATCTCGCCTGTAGCGCCTTCTACCGGCTCTCTCTTCTGCATTACGCCAGGTCTTACTGTTGACATCTGCGGTCTTGTTCTAGGGCAGATGATAGTAGCCATAAGGTTTCCGCCGAATGCAGGACGAGTCTGCTTGATACCTGTTGATGGATCGTTAGGGTCCAGAGTTGAAGTATCAAGAGTAGTATTCTTGGAAGTGTATTCGATGTAGCTTGAAACTCTAACGTCGAGTCTTGTACAGTCAGCTGTAAGACCTGTGTTGCATCTTGCAGCGATTCTAGGAGCGAAGTCACGTCCGATGTGAGTAGCACCATAGAGTACGATTTCAGGCTTGTACTCATCGATAGCTTCCTTCAGTGCATATGTGTAACCGTCAGTTGTGTAGTTCTTGAGTTCAGGGCTTGCAATCTTGTAAACCTTCTCAGCTCCGTATGCGAAGCACTCTGCTGCCAGCGGATCGATATCCTCTGAAGCACCGATAAGAACGGCGCATACCTGAGTATCTTCACTGATTTCCTTAGCCAGTCTGTATCCTTCACCGATCAGCTCCAGAGCAACGTTCATGAGCTTGCCGTTTCTCTGCTCAGCAAATACCCAAACGTGCTTGTACTCGCCGAGGTCAGCCTGTACTTCGATCTTCTTTTCTTCGATAGCACCGAACTTACATGAAGTCAGACACTGGTTACAGAAGTCACAGCTAGGTCCGATAGCAGCAACCTTACCGAGCTTGTTGCCATCATATGGTTCGAAATAAAATGCATCCTTAGGGCAGCTCTTAAAGCACTGTCCGCATCCTATACATTTTTCTTTGATAATGTTAATAGCCATTTAAAATTCCTCCTCCTTCTTAGATTACATGCTTACCCTTAAGCTTGATCAGTAAGTTCTTAGCCTGAGCATTCTCAGTATCGCCTTCGATCTTAACGCCTGGCTGCTTAGGAGCTGGTGTGAATGATCTGAATACGTTTGTAGGTGATGCTTCCAGACCAACCTTAGTGAGGTCAACCTCGATGTCCTTAGCATTCCAAACCTTCATTTCCTTCTCACCGTAGATTCCGGAAATTGTCATGTATCTAGGAGTGTTCAGTTCTTTGATTGTAGTCAGCAGGCAAGGGAGCTGAACTTCGATGAGCTCATATCCGTCTTCCAGCTGTCTCTTAACTGTTACTGACTTTCTGTCTTCTGCCAGTTCGAATTCTTCAACATATGATACCTGAGGCAGTCCTAATTTCTCAGCAAGCTGAGGTCCAACCTGTGCAGTATCTCCGTCGATAGCCTGTCTTCCGGTGAAGATAAGGTCGTATTCGCCGTTTTCCTTGACCCATTTTCTTACTGCAGCTTCCAGTGTGTTTGAAGTTGCCCAAGTATCGGATCCGCCAACTGCTCTGTCGGAAACCAGGATACCCTCGTCAGCGCCCTTTGCGATGCACTCGAAGAGCAGATCGTTAGCCTGTGGAGGTCCCATTGTGATAACTGTGATATGAACGTCGTCATACTTATCCTTAATCTGAAGAGCCTGCTCGAGAGCGTTAGCATCGTCGTTGTTCAGGATGCTAGGTACGCCGTCTCTGATCAGTGTTCCTGTCTTAGGATTGATTTTGATAACATTAGTATCAGGAACCTGCTTTGCGCATACTATAATATTAAATGCCATTATATTTTCCTCCCTCTCTAATTATTTACCAAGAACTGATGCAGCGATTACCATTCTCTGAACTTCTGAAGTACCTTCATAGATTTCAGTGATCTTAGCGTCTCTCATCATTCTTTCTACCGGATAATCCTTAGTATAGCCGTATCCACCGTGGAGCTGTACGCACTTAGTAGTAACGTTCATAGCTGTCTCAGCGGCAAACAGCTTAGCCATTGAAGCTGCAGGGCCATAAGGAAGGTGCTTGTCTTTCATGTCTGCTGCTCTGTAAACCAGCAGTCTTGCAGCCTGAATCTGAGTTTCCAGATCTGCTACTACGAACTGAAGTCCCTGGAACTTTGATAAGCTCTTACCGAACTGCTTTCTGGCCTTCATGTACTCAACTGTTACGTCGAGAGCTCCCTGTGCGATACCCAGAGCCTGTGAAGCGATACCGATACGTCCGCCGTCGAGAGTTGACATAGCAACCTTGAAGCCCTGTCCTTCTTCACCAAGAAGTCTGTCAGCAGGAATTCTGCAGTTCTGGAAGATAAGCTCTGTAGTTGATGATGCACAGATACCCATCTTATCTTCTGTCTTACCGATTGAGAATCCTTCGTCACCCTTTTCAACGATGAAAGCGCTGATTCCGTGATTTCCCTTGGACTTGTCTGTCATAGCCATTACAACGAAAGTGTCAGCATATCCACCGTTAGTGATGAATACCTTAGCTCCGTTCAGGATGTAAGAATCGCCATCCTTCTCAGCTCTTGTCTGCTGTCCGGATGCGTCTGTTCCTGCGTTTGGCTCTGTAAGTCCGAAAGCACCAAGCTTTCTGCCTGAAAGCAGATCAGGAAGGTACTTCTGTCTCTGCTCTTCTGTACCCCAGTTAAAGATAGGCCAGCAGCAGAGTGAAGTATGAGCTGAACAGATAACGCCTGTTGATGCGCACTTCTTGGAAAGCTCTTCAACAGTGATTGCGTAGGAGATATGGTCTCCGCCTGCTCCGCCGTACTCAGTTGGGAACGGAACGCCGAGTAAGCCGTATTTTGCCATTTTCTCTACAGTCTCAACCGGGAATCTGTGCTCCGCGTCGATCTCTGCAGCCAGAGGTTCAACCTCTGTTTCGGCAAAATCTCTTACCATTTTTCTTACGAATTCTTGTTCCTTCGTCAGTGAAAAGTTCATTATATTGCCTCCTTAATTAATAATAACGTTTTGTTATTTTTATAACAAATCATACAGTACCATTTAACCATAAATCACGCCTCATTACAAGGATAGATTTTCGTTTTTCTCATTTTAGAAACTTACTATCTTGCTATGTTTTAGCGGAAGGAGTTTTTCTCCTTCATGGTACCGTTTCTGTAGGCTTTGACCAGTTCGATAAGCTCTCCTCTCTCCCTCTTCAGCTCTTCACCCAGATCGGTATCACCGACCAGCATACGCTTCTTCATGTTGCGTACTATGGTTATGTTCGGCGAGTGGAACTCCTGGGTTCCGTCAGGCTTGAGAGGGCTGTAAGGCTTGTGTTCAGCCAGCGCCATGTATTTGGAATTTATGAAGAAAGTGTACCCGGCTATTCCCGTGGTCTTCTGGTAGGCCTTGGACATTCCACCGTCGATTACAAATAGTTTGCCGCCGCCCTTGACCGGACTCTCTCCGTCCTTGATCTTAACGGGAACATGCCCGTTGAGAATAATCGAAGTCTCGGGATCGAGGCCGAATTCCAGAAGAATCTTCTCGCATATATCCTTTCTGTTAATTAGTTTGTAGTATGGTACGGTGTACTCCTTGTGCGTCCTCTTGTCGGCCACGAGGCACCTCTCCAGCGTCGTCATCTGATCCTTGCCGAAGAGCGGACTGCTCTTGCTCAGCCAGAGGAACCACATGAGGTCTCCGTTTCTTCCGGTCTCCTCCGATTCGTCCGGATTGAAGTAGGCATATCTCACCTGCGCGTCCAGATAATCCAGATAGGCCTTGCCTCTGGCTGTATGGCCGTTGACTGTACAGTCAATGAAGTTGCCTTCCTCATCCATAGGAATACATCCGTGGAAGAGAAGATTGCCGTTTACAACCTTGTAGAGCGATCCGTAGGTGAACATGAACCTGATGTGTGACTGGAGCTTGTCGTTCTGAACGAAGCTTGCCTCTATGGCATTGAGCATCTGCTCCTCGTCCTCTGTAAGTCTGTATGGGTCCTCCGGGTCGATTGTCGGGAAATTGGTATCCATGAGAGGGAACACCCCGTCACGAAGCTTTATCGTTCCCTTCTCGTAATCAATCTTATCAAGAAGCAGCCTGTGATCCAGATTGTATTCCGGATGAGCCATGATTCTCTGACCTTCAACCTTGAACTGGCATATGGTTATGGCCTTGTTCATCTTGGCCGCCAGAGCATCGTCAACAGGGTCGTACTCATTCTCCTCAATTCGCTTCATTCTGAAGCATTCGCACGGGTCGTCCCCGTAAATCTTCTCTGCCATGGAAGCCAGCGGTCTCAGGTTGATTCCGTAGCCGACCTCCATCATATCAAAGTTGTTGTATTTGATATTGTTCCTCAGAACGTTGGTTATGCATGCCCAGTTTCCCGTAGCCGCTCCCATCCACAGTATGTCATGGTTTCCCCACTGGAAATCAACATCGTGATAATCCATGAGGAAGTCCATTATCTTGTCAGGATGAGCTCCTCTGTCCCATATGTCCCCGATTATGTGCAGCCTGTCAACAGCCAGTCTGCTTATGACATTGGTCATTTCTATTATGAAATCCTCCGCCTGATCGAACTCCACCAGGGTTTTGAGAATCTGGGAATAGTAGTCTCCCATATTGGATTTTGCATCAGCATGAAGAAGTTCGTCTATGATATATGCGTACTGCTTGGGAAGTCTCTTGTGGACTTTGGACTGTGTGTATTTGTCCGTAACGGACTTGAGAATGAGCGTGAGCCGCATTATTGATTCCTTGCACCATTTGTCGAAATCACGCTCGCTTTTTTTGCGCCGGCTTATTTCAGCCTCCGCATTGTAGACAAGAGCGGCCAGATCCTCCCTCTCCTCCGAGGTCAGGTCCGGCCCGAAAATATAATCGATTTTTTCCTTGATTACGCCTGATGCGCTCTTCAGCATATGCGCAAAGGCTTCATATTCCCCGTGAAGGTCACTGAGAAAATACTCAGTTCCCTTGGGAAGACTGAGTATTGCGCTTAAATTTACTATTTCCTCCGTAGCCGACTGTATGTCGGGATACTTCTTAGAAAGAAGCTTGAGCAAGTTGGTATCTACCAAAACCGTTTCCTCCTGCATTAAAAATGCTATCTGTTGTATCCTTTGTAACTTTTCTTCTCATTGTCTGTCGGCTTCAGAGCCTCTGCGGTTCCCGGCACAGGCGCATTCTGCATGTACTCCGGGAAATCCTCCGGGTTCTTCACCGGGATGATTCCCGAGAGAATATCCCCCTGCTCCGTAGCATCTATACGATAGAGGTAATTGCTCAGACCGAGCGGCCTGATGAAATACACATTCCATACTCCCTCCGGTGCAGGTTCGGATCCCAGAATCAGCCATCCCTTGAGATGTGTCTTCTTAAGTCTTGCCTTAACGGCCTTTTCGGCGGTTCTGTTTCTCTTTTTCTTCTCCATTACGTGTACCTCCGCTCTTACTTTGACGTTTCCTTTTATCTGCTCCGCGATGTGCATCACGGTTTCTGCCTCGTTTCTGAGCCTCGTACCGTTTCCTGGTGCGCGGTTTCATCACGGAGAATCCGAAGCGTCCCAGCTCTCTGTTGTCCAGCGGGTAGTAGTGACCGTGATTATATGCTATCAGTCCCGCCCTGTCCAGTCTGAGGCTTCCGTCTGCGTCTATAAGCCCCTCATCAACTGTGACCGCGACAATCTCAGCCAGAAACATATCATGGCTTCCCAGCTCCAGAACCTGAGTGACTCTGCACTCTATGTTTACAGGGGACTCCTCTATTCCCGGACAGCCGACCGTCCGGCTCTGCTGAGGTGTGAGATTCTGCTCCTTCCACTTGTCACAGTCTCTGCCGGACCTGACACCGCACCAGTCTGTGGCGAATGCTAGATCCTTCGTGGTCAGATTGATTACAAACTCCTTTTCCCGTGAGATTATTCCGTGGGAGTATCTCTCCTTTCTCAGGGATATGTAAGTCATAGGCGGCTCCGAATTGACGATGCCCGTCCATGCCACTGTCACTATATTCGGTTTGTCCTTGCCGCAGCTTACCATTACCGCGGGCACGGGATTAAGCATTGTGCCCGGCTTGAATGCAGTTTTAGTCATGTTTCGCCCTCTTATCAGTCTGCAAAGGCCTCGCGCCACGCGTCTTCCTTGCCGTCCCGCAGATCGTCCAGATTATAAGGCGTAGCCTGGTAGAGATAATAGTTCAGCCAGTTGCTGAAGAGCAGGCTGGCATGACCTCTCCATCTGAAGAGAATCTCATCATCCGGATCGTCATTTTTAAAATAGTTGGCAGGCACCTTGATGTCAAGTCCCTTGTTCACATCTCTGAAATACTCGTGAGCCAGAGTGGCCTTGTCGTACTCCTGATGTCCCAAGACGAATATCTGCCGCCCGTTCTCGGTGGAGATAATGTGAGGTCCCACCTCCGGTGAATCCGCCAGAATTCTCAGTTCCTTCTGCTTCTCGATATCCTCCCTGTAGACCTCCGTATGTCTGGAATGAGGAGCGTAAAACACCTCGTCGAAGCCTCTTACCAGAGGGTTATGCGGTCTGACAACTCTGTGCTCGAACACACCGAAAACCTTCTCATCCATAATGTGCTTAGGTATTCCGTAGTAGTAGTACAAAGCAGCCTGAGCGCCCCAACAGATGAACATGCTGCTGTACACATGGGTTTTAGCGAACTCGAATATCTCACAGAGCTCGCTCCAGTAGTCAACCTTCTCGAAATCCATCTGTTCTATAGGTGCACCCGTGAGAATCATTCCGTCGAAGTAGTCCTTCTTGATTTCATCGATCGTCTTGTAGAAGGTCTTCATATGCTCACGGGAAACATTCTTGGACTCATGGCTCCCCATGGCCACCAGCGTCATCTCCACCTGGAGAGGACTGTTGGCCAGCACTCTGGCAAGCTGTGTTTCCGTATCTATCTTGGTAGGCATGAGATTGACGATTACCACCTTGAGGGGACGTATGTCCTGCAGGGAGGCCCGTCTCTCACGCATGGTGAATATATTCTCCTGCTGCAGAGTATCCGCTGCAGGAAGGTTGTTAGGTATTATAAGTGGCATCTATATCCTCTTTTTCTTCTGTAGCTATATCTGTTCAAGCGCCTGCTCGAAATCGGCGATTATGTCTTCAAGGGTTTCAAGGCCAACCGAAAGTCTGATGAGACCCGGATCGATTCCTGCCGCCAGCTGAGCTTCCTCGCTGAGCTGTCTGTGTGTGGTGCTTGCAGGGTGAAGAACGCTGGTGCGTATGTCTCCCACGTGAACCACTATGCTTGACAGCTTGAGGCATTCCATGAGCTTCTCTCCGGCCGCTCTGCCGCCCTTGACAACGAAGCTCATAACGGCTCCTGCCCCCTTAGGCATGTACTTGCAGGCTTCCTCATAGTATTTGTCTCCCTCGAGACCCGGGTATACAACCCAGTCAATTTTAGGATGGTTGTTCAGGTATTCCGCCACGGCTTTTGCATTCTTAACGTGTCTCTCCATACGAACATCGAGAGTCTGCAGTCCCTGATGAGTCAGGTAGGCGTTCATCGGAGCCATTGTGCAGCCCAGATCTCTGACGAGAACCGCCTTGAGCCTTGTGCAGAATGCGGCTTCGCCGAACTTCTCATAGAAATTCAGTCCGTGATAGCTTTCGTCAGGCTCCGCCATGCTCGGATACTTCTTGTTGCCGTTTTCGTCGGTGATGTTCCAGTCGAAGCGGCCGCTTTCGATGACGCATCCTCCCACACTCGTTCCGTGTCCGTCAGAGAACTTGGTGGTTGAATGTGTAACTATATCCGCACCGTAATCGATAGGTCTGCAGAGTGCCGGTGTTGCAAGTGTGTTGTCCACGATGAGCGGTACTCCCATTTCTCCGGCAGCCCTGGCGAACTTCTCTATATCCAGCACGCTGAGAGCAGGGTTTCCCAGAGTCTCACCGAAGAGCGCCCTGGTGTTCGGCTTTTTATGTGCGACGATTTCCTCTGCCGATATATCCTGGTCGATAAACTCCACATCGATGCCCATCTTCTTCATGGTTACGGCGAAGAGGTTGTATGTACCTCCGTATATGTTGGTGGCGCTTATTATGTGGTCTCCCGCCTGACATATGTTGAGCAGAGCTATGAGATTGGCCGACTGTCCAGATGAAGTCGCCATGCCGGCGGTTCCGTTCTCGAGAAGCGCCATCTTCTGTTCCAGCGCATCCACCGTAGGGCTTCCCAGTCTGGCATACATATGATTAGGGCTGTCCAGATCGAAAAGCTCAGCCACGTCCTGTCCGTTGTAATATCTGTATGTTGTGCTCTGAACTATAGGCAGATTCTGAGGCTGACCGCTCTCCGCCTGATATGCTCCGTGCACGCACTTGGTTTCAAATCCTTTGTTCTTCATTCTATACTCCTAATTTCTTTCCTTCCGGGTGCTCGTAATCGACGTGCATGAAGGAGCCTGTTGAAATAGCCAGACACTTGCCCGTCTCTTCATCGTATGCTCTGGCTTCTAGTCTGATCACACGGCTTCCCACCTGCACAGCCTCCGACTCTATTATGAAGGATCTGCCTCTGAAAGGCTTGAGGAAGCTTACGTTCATGTCAGCAGTGGATACAGCTCCGTCTGTCAGGGCTATGGCATTGATTCCCATAGTTGTGTCCATCATCGCGGATATCACTCCACCGTGGACTTCGCCCCTGCCGTTATCCTCCCACTTGAACTTCTTGTATCTGACTCTGCATGATTTCTTCTCCGGATTGCAGTCCACATACTGGGGATCTATCATATCGTTGAGCATTCCGAAGCCATATCCTTTGATTTCCTTGATTATTCTCTTAACGCGTTCTTCAAAGTTTACCATAGTCATCATCTCTCCCTCTTGCTTGCCGGTCTATAAATCTATCTCGGCCATTTCACCCGAAGCCTCGCTGATCAGAGGCTCGAGCTCCTTCACATACTCCTCAACCTGATGGGCGCATCTGCCCGTATACAGTTCAGGTCTGAGAAGCTCGTATATTTCCTCTTCGGTCATTCCGAAGGCTTCCTCGCGGGCCAGTCGCGCCGGCAGATCGCATTTGCCGCCGCTCTTCATCACCGCCGTCGCTTCCATGGACGATTTTCTTATTATCTCATGAAGCTCCTGACGGTTGCCGCCTCTCTTCACTGCCTCCATCATGAGATTCTCAGTGGCTATGAACGGCAGATACTCCATGAGCGTATTCTCAACTACCTTCTCGTTAACGTGAAGACCGTCGGTAACGTTCTGAGCCAGCCTGAGTATGGCATCTGCGCAGAGGAATCCCTCCGGCATCGATATTCTCCTGTTGGCCGAGTCATCCAGTGTTCTCTCCAGCCACTGAACCGAAGCCGTCATCTGAGCATTGGCCGCATCTGACATTAGATACCGTGACAGTGAACAGATTCTCTCGCTCCTCATAGGATTTCTCTTATATGCCATCGCCGAGGATCCTATCTGGTTCTTCTCGAAAGGCTCCTCTATCTGTCTGTCATGCTGAAGCAGCCTTATATCGTTGGCCATTCTGCTGCAGCTCTGAGCAATCGACGAGAGGCAGTTCAGTATCCTGCTGTCCAGCTTTCTCGGATAAGTCTGTCCGCACACGCTGAAGCATTCCTCGAATCCGAAGTCCTCGCTGATCATGCGGTTCATGCTGCGGATTTTGCTCTCGTCGCCTTCGAAGAGGTCCATGAAGCTTGCCTCCGTACCCGTTGTGCCCCTGCATCCCAGGAACTTCATGCTTCCGATTACGAAATCCAGTTCCTCAAGATCCGAAACGAAATCCTGCATCCAGAGAGTGGCTCTCTTGCCGACCGTAACCGGCTGTGCCGGCTGATAGTGAGTATATCCCAGGGTCGGGAGTTCTCTGTATTTCATCGCAAAGTCCGCAAGGTTCTTAATAACCTTGAGAAGCTCTCCTCTGAGATAGAGAAGACCGTCTCTGTATATTACTATATCCGCATTATCCGTCACATAGCAGCTGGTCGCTCCCAGATGAATTATTCCGGCCGCTGAAGGTGCCACCTTGCCGTAGGCATACACGTGAGCCATAACGTCGTGACGCACTTCCTTCTCACGCTGTCTGACACATTCGTAGTCGATCTCCTCGATGTGTTCCTCCATCTCTTTCACCTGGTTCTCCGTAATCGGAAGCCCCAGCTTCATCTCCGCTCTGGCGAGGGATATCCACAGCTTCCTCCAGGTTCTGTACCTGGTGTCCTGTGAAAAGAGATTGAGCATATATTCCGAGGCATATCTTGTGGACAGCGGCGATTCATATCTGTCAGTCATTATCTGTCTCCTTATTTCTGTATATCATGCTGTCTCTCTCCGGACCCACGGAAACGTAGGTTATCGGACATTCAACAGCCTTCTCAACGTATTCCACGTAGGCTCTGGCCTGAGGCGGCAGGTCCTCCCAGCGGCGAACGCCTGAAATGTCACACTTCCAGCCTTCCATGTACTCGATGACAGGACTCGCATCCTCCATAGCCATCGGGAACGGGAATCTGTCTGTTACCTCCCCGTCTATTTCATAGCCTGTGCATACGGGAATTCTATCCATGTAGCTGAGAACATCCAGCTTGGTAAGCGCCACCTCCGTGGCGGCCTGCACCTGAACTCCGTAACGTGTCGCCACTGTATCCAGAGGTCCCACTCTTCTCGGACGTCCCGTCTTGGCTCCGTACTCTGCTCCTGCCTTCCTGAGCTCCTCCGCTTCATCTCCGAACATCTCGCAGACGAAAGGTCCCTCACCCACGCAGGTTGAGTAGGCCTTGACAACACCGATAACCTTGTCCGGTCTGGCTGACGGCAGTCCCGAGCCGGCCGGCGCATATGCGGCCATGGTGTTCGAGGATGTGGTGTACGGGTATATTCCGTAGTCAAGATCTCTGAGTGAACCCAGCTGAGCCTCGAAGAGAATTTTCTTTCCCTCCTTCTCCGCCTGTCTCAGATAATCTCCCGTATCGCATATGAAAGGCTTTATCTTCTCGCAGAAGTCGTCCGCCCATTTCATTATTTCCTCAATGGTGTAGCCTTTCGCTCCGTAAACATTCTCTATTATCAGGTTCTTCCATTCAAGTATGTCTTTAAGGTGCTGTTTCATCCTCTCCGGATAAAAGAGCTCGCCGGCCATTATGGTCTTCTTCTGATACTTGTCCGAATAGAAAGGTGCAATACCCTGTTTGGTGGATCCGTATTTCTTGTCCCTGAGACGTTTCTCCTCCAGCTCGTCCAGAAGCCTGTGCCAAGGCATTAGAAGGGATGCTCTGTCACTTATTCTGAGATTTTCCGGAGTTATATCCACTCCCTGCGCCATGACCTGCTCCATTTCCTTCCACAGGTTCTCAGGGTCCAGGGCAACTCCGTTACCCAGTATGTTGACAACTCCTTCACGGAATATTCCGGACGGAAGAAGATGGAGGGCGAACTTGCCCTTGTCGTTTATTACGGTATGTCCCGCGTTGCCGCCTCCCTGGAAGCGCACGACTATGTCATACTCCTCCGTCAGAAGGTCCACCATACGGCCTTTGCCTTCATCTCCCCAGTTTATTCCTACGATTGCACAATGTGACATCTAATCCTCCGTTCATATGCGTTATATGTGTTCAAGCAGTCTCTTCATTACTTCCGAATAAGCGTCTTCCACGCCGCCCAGATCTCTTCTGAATCTGTCCTTGTCCAGCTTTTCTCCGGTCTTCTTGTCCCAGAGTCTGCATGTGTCAGGACTGATTTCATCGGCGAGAACTATGCTGCCGTCGGAAGTTTTACCGAACTCCAGCTTGAAGTCCACCAGAGTAACTCCGCATTCATCCCAGAACTTCTTAAGCTCTTCGTTGACCATGAACGCGTACTTCTTGATTGTCTCTATTTCCTCTGCCGTCGCCAGCTTCAGGGCTCTGGCATGATATGCATTGATAAGAGGATCGCCCAGATCGTCGTTCTTGTAGGAGAACTCTATCACCGGCTCATCGAATACTATTCCCTCTTCAACGCCGTATCTCTTGGCGAAGGAGCCTGCCGAAATGTTTCTGATGATAACCTCCAGAGGAACTATATCCACCTTCTTTACCACCGTTTCCCTCTCACTCAGTTCCTCAACGTAGTGAGTCGGTATTCCGGCCTTTGCGAGAAGCTGCATGAGAAGATTGCTCATTCTGTTGTTTATGACGCCTTTGCCTGTAATCGTACCCTTCTTGAGTCCGTTAAAAGCAGTGGCATCGTCCTTGTAATCCACGATCAGAAGGTCCGGATTGTCGGTGCGGTACACCTTCTTCGCCTTGCCTTCATACAACTGTTCTTTTTTCTCAATATTCATTATACTGCCTCGCTTTCCTTCATGTATTCCAATTTATTATAACACGCGCAGGGTGTTCCTTAAACGGTAAAATTGTCTATAAGACGGGTTTCTCCAATGAATACGGCCGCCGCCACCAGTGTTCCCGGCCCGCACATATCCACAGGACTCAGACTTTCGCCGTCCACGACCTCCACATAGTCGATTCTTACCGAAGGCAGTCTCTCAAGAGTCTCCCTGACTGCCCGGAGCACATCCGCAGACTTTGCATGTCCCCCGCCGGCTTCTATCACTCTGCGACCTGCCTGAAGAGCTTCATAGAGCACAGCCGCATCGCGCCGCTCCTCCGGGCTCAGATACTTGTTTCTGCTGGATTTCGCCAGTCCGTCCGCCTCCCGTACCGTAGGGCAGCCGCATACGGTTACAGGTATATTAAGGTCTCTGACCATTCTCTTAATCACGGCCAGCTGCTGAGCGTCCTTCTCGCCGAAATACGCTCTGTCGGGTGTGGTGATATTGAAGAGCTTGGATACCACGGTGCAAACGCCTCTGAAATGCCCCGGTCTGCTCCTCCCGCAAAGGCATCCGGTCATGCCCCCCTCCGGGGTCACGTATGTGGAGAATCCCTCCGGATACATCTCTGCAACCTCGGGATGAAACACCATGCTGCAGCCTTCCCGCTCCAGGATTTCGCAGTCTCTCTCGAAATCTCTCGGGTAACTGTCAAGGTCTTCGTTCCTGCCGAACTGAGTCGGATTAACGAATACGGAGGCAATAACTCTGTCGCACTCCTCCGCAGCCTTTCTCACCAGCGATGCATGGCCCTCATGAAGCGCTCCCATCGTTGGAACAAGACCTACAGAGAGTCCTTCTCTCCTCCATTCGGCCACTGTCTCTCTGACCTGATCAACCCTCTCTGCTGTTATCATATTCTCTCACCTTCTCTATCACTTCCTCATCCATGGAGAATCCATGCTTGTCTTCCGGAAATGCGCCGGATTTAACGTCTCTGTCGTAGCTTCTGAAAGCCTCCACCATGGTCTCGCCCAAATCCGCATATCTTCTGACGAACTTAGGAGCGAAGCCTCTGAAGACTCCCGTCATATCCTGCCATACGAGAACCTGTCCGTCGCAGCCGGCGCCGGCTCCTATTCCTATGGTAGGTATGGTGAGTTTCTCGCTTATAAGCTGTGCAAGCGGTGAAGGGACACACTCCAGAACTACGGCGAAGGCTCCCGCCTCCTGCACCTTGTATGCGTCATCGAGTATCTTCCTGGCCTTTTCCTCGTTCTTGCCCTGTACCTTGAATCCGCCGAAGGCATTTATTGACTGAGGTGTCATTCCTATGTGCGCAACAACCGGAATTCCCGCCTCCGTAATAGCTTCTATTCTGTCGCAGACTGCGGCTCCGCCTTCAAGCTTGACGGCGTTGCATCCCGTCTCCTTGACGAGCCTTCCCGCATTGACAAGTGCGTCATACACCGATGTCTGGTAGGACATAAACGGCATGTCGACAACGACGAATACATCACTTGTGCCTCTGCATACAGCTGCCCCGTGGTGTATCATATTCTCCATGGTAACGGCCAGGGTGTCCTCATAACCCAGCATCGTGTTTCCGAGTGAATCCCCCACGAGAATCATATCAGTTCCCGCTTCCTCTATGAGCACGGCTGTAGAATAATCATAGCATGTCAGCATCGAAATCTTCTCACCCCTGGCTTTCATCTTCAGAAATCCCGCAACTGTCTTTTTCATCTGAGTGTTCCTTTCTGTCAAAATCACAATAAAAAACATCCTCACATCCTGCAGGCGTCACCGCCCCGGACATGGGATGAATCAGCATTCAAAAAGCACATCTCACATAACGACTAAAGCTTCGGCCGTCGCCGAATGCCTTTGTTCCCGTGAAATGCCTGACGGCTATATTTTTCTGTCTCATTTAACCGGTACAGTTTCAGCCGCCTCGAGCTGAATACCATCCATCCACCGATGATGATACCACATGCGGCTACCGATTTAAAGACTATGTTTTTCAAACTTCAAAGTCTATTGCTGTCTCCTGCATCCGGCTTCCCATACCTAAATCACTGATAATTATGTTTAACATCTGCCTGGGTGTCACGACGAAAGGTTTTTCAGGAAAATGTTTGATATTTCCGGTAACAAGATATGCATCCTCCCGTTGACGTTCCCCCATAACTACTTCATAGAACACGCGGTCCTTCGGGTCCGGCATATCGACATTTGTTGCATTCGGTTCTGCATATATTCCGTTCTTCTCCAATGCTCCAATAAAATCTTCAACGATATCTGCTGTCAAACCGAATTTAGGTCTGGACAAAACCGCTCTATATTCTGCAACGATTTCCGAATTAAGAAGGGGCACTATTGTTCCGGTTACCGCCAGCTCCACTACACTTCCCGGTGCGGAATTCCATTTCAGCATTGCAGACACAACAACGTTTGTATCTATTACGGCATAGTATTTCATAATGATTCGCTACTTCCTTGCTTCCGCAATTTCTGCATTTATTTCATCAAGTGTCATATCTGATATTCCCAGCTTTGAAGCTATCAAGCTTGCCTTCTTCATTGCCGCAACACCTGTATTCTCGGTTTCATTTGATAATTTCATGCTAAACGGAACTCCTTGCTCCTGAACAAGGCGCGATACACACATTCTTAAATATGACGGCAGAGTCATTCCGAGCTTTTCGCAAATTTCTATCGCTGCATCCTTTTCAGCTTCATCTGTACGAAATTGTACTAACGCACTAGTCATAATTATTCCTCCAATCATGTGTATACATTTTATCATCATATGGTTACATTTGCAATCATATGCTATAATATGCTCATGATTTACACTAAACACTACGATTCGCCGCTGGGCGAGCTGCTTCTGGCAGCAGATGAAGTCGGTCTCACCGGAGTGTGGTTCGACGAAGACAAGTACTATGGAGAAAACATTGACACAGAACATACAGAGCGGGAGACTGCCATTCTGAAGGAAGCCTCCCGCTGGCTTGATATTTACTTCTCCGGCAGAAATCCCGACTTTACGCCTCCTCTCCATCCCGTGGGAACCTCCTTCAGGATGGCAGTCTGGAAGATTCTTCTCGAAATACCCTACGGCACGACAACCACTTACGTAGAAATTGCCCGCCGCATCGCGGCCGATCGGGGCATAGACAAGATGTCAGCTCAGGCAGTGGGCGGTGCCGTCGGTCACAACGAGATTTCAATAATAATCCCCTGCCACAGAGTAATAGGCTCAGACGGCAGCCTCACAGGCTATGCCAGCGGTCTGGACAAGAAAATCAGGCTGCTGGAACTGGAGCATATCAGTATTTAACGCCTGCACGACCCGCCTCTTCTTCTGAAATCCTCATCGATTTCTTTTTTCCATTCGCTGTTTAATGGTGCAGAGCATTCCCTAACACAGGTTATCGCCTCACCTATAGCCTTGAAGTTGACAGCTGTACCGGTTTCATCGCAGTGATAATCTGCTGCCATTGACGAGTCGATTCCGAATCTTCCTGCTTCCGCTGCCGCATCGATATTGGCGCCTAGAAAGATAAACTCCCAGCCGTAACGTTCCTTCTGACGTTCTATCATTCTGCGCACCTTATCGTAGCTGTAACGACAGCTGGAGTTTTCCATTCCGTCCGTTGTTATAACGAAGAGCGTCCTGTCCGGTACATCCTCAGAACGTGCATACTTGTGCACGTTCCCGATATGATGTATCGCCCCGCCCACCGCATCGAGAAGCGCCGTACAGCCGCGCACATAATATTCCTTCTCCGTAAGTTCCGGCACTTCCTCAAGAGATACGCGATCATGGATAACCTCTGTTTCGTTATCGAAGAGCACTGTTGAAACAAGAACATCTCCCGGCTCCTCGCGCTGTTTCTTCAGCATTGAATTGAAGCCTCCTATGGTATCCTTCTCCATTCCCGACATGGATCCGCTGCGGTCTAATATGAATACAAGCTCTGTCTTTTTCATAGTCATCCCTCCTGTTTCTTAATTACTTTGATGTTGTGATTTCATTTTAACCGAAGCGAAATAAAAAAAGGTCGCCCGTCGGGCGACAATTGCATCTGTTCTATGCACCCAGCAGAGGCAGGCCATATTTGAACAGAGCCGCGTTTATATCATACATATTATAATCTTTATTCGTCACAAAATAGGTGATAATCAGATCAAACTTGCTGCTCGGAGAAAGGGCAATCCCGGCTCTGCCGAGCAGATCCTCCATGGTCTGCATATCCAGCTGCAGAGCAATGGCTAAGGCCACTGCCGTCTTCTTCTTCGGATTGTAATCCTCCTTACTGCGTATCTTGGAGAAAAGCTTTCTGTCGATATTAGCCTTCTTATACACTGTGACATCGTCCATGCCGCTCTCGTCTATCAGCTCCAGAAGGCGCTGCTGAAAAGTTTCTCCACGGTTATCCAGCATCTCCTCCAGACTCATATCAGTCAGACTGCAGCAAATCGCATCTTCGTGTTCGTTCTCATACATAACCGGTTTCGGACAAGCGATACTGGTTGTCCTGTACCTGCGGCGCTCCGCTTCATATACGAATTCGTGCTCTTCCAGATATTCATCTATATCTCCTACCAGCTTCCCGGAGAGCTCGAAGGATTTGCGGTCGAATACGACGAGCACTACATCCATCTCATGCTGAAGGAGAAATCTGTTAATCTCATCCAGTGCTATCTGCAGAGCTTCATCCTTAGGGAAACCGTAGACCCCCGTCGCTATGAGAGGAAATGCGATGCTCTCACAGGAGAGTTCATCCGCCAGAGCCAGTGAATTGGCATAGCATGAGCGAAGCGTCTCCCTCTCTCTGTGTTTCCCGTCAACCCACGCGGGGCCTACTGTATGGATTATGTATTTCGCATCAAGGCGGAAGGCACCGGTGCTCGCAGCTTCACCGGGAGCAATGTTTCCGATCTTCTGCCGCTCCTTAAGCAAAGCCCTCCTGCCGGCAGCATTATACACGGCGCTGTCCGTCCCGCTGCCCACAATTGGCAGCGGGTTGGCCGTATTGACTATGGCGTCGGCCTTCACCTTGGTTATATCGTTTCGTATAATCTGAAATGGCATATCTTCTCACCTCTGAAATAATAATACCAATTCAGCTCCCTGTAGTCAAAGCCCGTTTATCTTCTGCATTCTCCGGAAGCTCCGGATATTCTCATCACATAATAAAAACGCCGATTCAGGGTGCTAAAAATGCAAAAATTAAAAAAATAGTACCGTGAACAAACAAATTGTGATATGGTTGTGCTATGAAAGCGAGGAGAACCGGATGTTTAAGAATATATATCCCAGAGAGAAATACCTTAAAAAGATTCGCCCTTTCTATGATTCGGATATCATTAAAGTAATTACCGGAATTAGACGATGCGGCAAATCGTGTATCATGAAAGCTATTATGAATGAACTGCTTTCAAATGGCATAGACGAGTCACAAATCATATACATTCCTCTGGACAGAAGAGGTTATAAGAACATAAAATCGCCTGAAGCGCTGGAAGCAAAAATAGAATCGATGCTTGGCAATGAAGAAAAGTATTATCTGTTTATAGATGAGATTCAGAATGTTTCCGCCTTTGAGAGTGTCATTCATGCGTATGCGGAAGAAGGTTACTCGATATTTCTTACAGGATCCAATTCATATCTTCTCAGCGACGAGATTTCCACAAAGCTTACGGGCAGATACCTTAATTTCGAAACTTTTACACTGGACTTTGCTGAGTATCTTGATATGAAAAAGTTCTTTGGTAAGAAAGTAAATCAGGACATGTATGTGGAATTTGAAGAATATTTGTTGAACGGTGGATTTCCGAAAACGTTAGAGTTTGATGATGTCCAGACAAGGCAGACATATACCCGGGGAATCATATCCGAAATATTTGAGAAGGATGTAAAAGCAAGAAAGCGAATTTCGAATGTTCCGGTTTATGAACGAGTTCAGTCGTTTCTTTTAAATAACTACTCGGCGCCATTTTCGCTTAACAATCTGCTTGAATGCCTGGAAAAGGAAGGATACAAAACAAAAGCATCAACAGTCAGAGGGTATATTGAAGATCTGAAAAAAGCAAAGATAGTATATGAATGTAACCGTTTCGATCTAAAAAGTAAAAAATCCTTAAAGAGAGACCAGAAGTACTATTTATCGGATCCGGCTATATACTTTGCCATGAATACGGACAACAGATTAAGTTTTGGCCCTTCACTTGAAAACATTGTTTATCTATATTTAGCAAGCCATGATTATCAAATCAGTATCGGGAAGATAGGAAAGCTGGAGTGTGACTTTATAGCACGAAACAAAAGCGGCGAGTATGCATATATTCAGGTAGTTTATACTTTACAGGGCGAGAGTATGAAAGCCACAGAAAGAATTAAAGAGAGAGAGTACAGGCCATTCAGAGATATAAGAGATGGATATCCTCGTTATATCATTTCACTTGATAAATTCCGTGACCAGCAGGAGGGCGTTCATCATATAAACGCGATTGACTTGTTTTTGGGGGAAAAAACAATCTGAAAGTAAGAGAAAGACAAATCATGAAGGGGTAATTAACAGAAAGAAGCAGGGAAATCATTAGGTAAATGATTTCCCTGCTTGTGAGCGGTCCCTTAATCAGTCCCATATCTGCTGCAAAGTTTATTCTTCTACCAATCGCTCTTCGCCTATCGGCTCGACTTCACTAAGAGGCTGCAACACGCCGTCCCGGGGTCCCCGAAATCACAGATTTCGACCCCTCTGGCAGGCGCATCTCTAACCTCGCTCTTCGCCTATCGGCTCGACCTCGCTAAGAGGCTGCAGCACTCCACGTGCCCGGTTTCGCAGAACATGTCTACCGGGGTGACTTCCTTCAGGATGTAGCCTTCTTCTCGCAGGTATGCGATGTCTCTGGCCAGTGTCGCCGGGTCGCAGGACACGTAGATTATCCGGTCAATGCCTGCCCGGCTTATGGCTTCCAGAAGCTCCCGTCCTGCTCCGGCCCTCGGCGGATCCAGTATTGCCACGTCGGCCCTGCCGACAAGCTCCTCAAGCTCCTTATCCTCTCCCGACGTTCCTTCCAGAGCCTGCGGGATGAATTCTTCGGCCTTTGCGCAGACGTATCTGGCATTGACCACTCTGTTGATAACGGCGTTTCTGTTGGCATCGCGCACTCCGTCGGGAACCACTTCGATTCCCAGCACTGCCTCGGCTCTGTCGGCCAGATAGAGACCGATGGTTCCGATTCCGCAGTACAGATCGAGTATCACCGGGTTGTCGCACCCGTCGTGAAATGCATATCCCCTGACCTTATCATAGAGGTTTATCATCTGCCTGCTGTTAACCTGATAGAAACTGTCCGGAGAAATCTCGAATGTCAGCACTCTTTCCGGGTCAGCAGGATGAGGTATTTCGTCAATGATTACAGGAGCCCCTGCGATTATCTGAATCTCCTCTCCGTGACTGCCGTCAAGACGCCTTATTGCCACCGACTCCAGCGAGCCGCCCGCCTCGTAGATGTATTCATCCAGATATCGAATCAGCTTCGGCGCTCCGGGAATTCCTTTGCCGTGAATGTGAAGGATGACCATAACCTCGCCTGTTCCTTCGGCGGTTCTGACCGTCATCGCCTCCATGAGACCTTTGCCCCAGCGCCTGTCAAAGGAACAGATTCCGTCCTCTTCCATGAATCGCCTGAGAGCCTCTGCCGCCGCCATTACTGTATCCTTCTGAATCCTGCAAAATCCGCAATCCACCACTTCGTGGGACTTTCTCACACGAAAGCCTATCCTCGGCTCGTGAACAGGACGGCGAATTCCGCCCTTCTCCGTAATGTATCCTCCGGTTGAAACAGCCATTGACGCCTTGTTCCTGTAACCCACTTCCTCCGAGGTTATTATAGGATTGAACACTGTCTCCTTCTCAAAGTCCACCTTGCCCAGGTGCTCCAGTTTGCTCTTCACCTGCTGTTCCTTGAGAGCAGCCTGTCTGCCGTAGCGGAGCGCACCCATTGAACAGCCCCCGCAGCGGCTGAGATACGGGCATATCTCATCTTCACTCCTGCGATCGGGGGATTCTTCCAGTACATCGACGAGTCTGCCGATGGCATAGCGTTTCTTGACCTTCGTCAGCTCAGCCGTAACCTTATCCCCCGGCACCGTTCCCTGCACAAAGACTACCAGTCCTTCTCCGGGGTTTTCCTCAGTTACCGCTCTGCCTATTCCTGCGCCCTCCGCGCTCATATCCTCTATTGTGAGTTCTGTTATCTGTCCTTTTTTCATAATTACAGTTCCTTTGCCGCTTCACTTATTCTTCTCAGTCTGTTGTTCACGCCGGACTTGCTCAGTGGAGGGTCCAGAAGTTTTCCCAGTTCCTCGATGCCCACATCCGGATGCTCCAGTCTGGCCTCGGCAACCTCTCTCAGCTTAGGCGAGAGATAGTCGAGGCCCTTCTTTTCGGCGATTTTCATTATATCCGCCCTCTGTTTCTCCGAGGCCTTCAGGGCCTTGTCCATATTCGCCAGATCCAGCCGCTCCGCCTTGCCGGCTTTCGTATAGATATCCTTCCTCATAATCACATCCAGATATTCAAAGAATTTGGAGGATGCTCCCATTATGGCCAGAGTGTCGGCAATCTGCTCCCTGGCTTTGAGGTAAACTCCCCATCCCTTCTTTCTCTCTATTACCTTAGGGGAAATATCCACGAAGGTGTTTATCAGTCTTCTCAGATCCCTGGCCTGTGTCTCGGTGGACGCTGCTATTTCCAGATGATAGCTCTTATCCGGCGAGCTGACGGTTCCCGCCGCCAGGAATGCCCCTCTCAGATATGCCTTTCGGCAGCATTTGGTCCTCACCAGACCCTCGTAGATACCGTCACTTATGGTATTGAATCCTTCCCTTACTATGAGAATCCCCACTTCTCTGAGAATCATCTCGCTGTTGTTTTCAGGGCCTATGGTTATCGTGTAGGACTTGCCTCTGGCGAAGCCCTCTCCCTGACCCGCCTCTATCTCCGTATCCACTTGAAAATATGATTTTATCAGCGCCTTGTAATGACGCACCACGGCCAGATGGGGCGTTGTCATGGATATTCTGAACTTGCCCAGACCGGCCAGACCGACGCTTCCTGCGAAACGCATGAATCCGCCTATCTCAGCCAGCATGCAGCATTTCTTCTCGGGTGTGATTCTCGAAAGTTCGTTTTTAGTCTCAGTCGCAAAGGACATATTACACTCTCCTCGGTGTGCTCTGTATCGGGTAAAAACAAACCGGAAACCTGAGGCTTCCGGTTCGATGTTTTCCTTAGGGTTTTATTTCTTTCTCGGCGGTATGCTGAGAATCTCTCTGGCTTCATCAGGAGTGGCGATTTCTCTTCCCAGTTCCTTAGCTATTCTCACAACCTTCTCTACGAGCTCTCCGTTGCTCTTGGCGAGAACGCCCTTCTCGAGATAGAGGTTATCCTCGAAGCCTACTCTCACGTGTCCGCCCATTATAATCGATGCTGCAGCTATAGCGAATTCATCCTTGCCGATGGCGCATCCGGTCCAGGTGCATCCCGGCGGAAGTGAATCCACACAGAAGCTCAGATCTCTCACTGTAGCTGCCATCTGCACTCCCAGAACGAAGTCAAAATGCATAGGCATGTCCAGATAGCCTTTGCGTCCGGCAGTCTTGAGAACGATATCCACCATTCCCTTGTCGAAGCATTCCAGTTCAGGCTTCATGCCCTTCTCCTGCATTATCTTCGCGAAATTTTTGATGGTGTTGTCAGTATTGACGAAAATCTCGTCTCCTCCGAAGTTGCACGTTCCGCAGTCAAGGGTTACGAATTCCGGTGTCGGCGTAACGTTTGTGGAATCCAGTCTCTCCAGGTCTGTCATTCCTACAGCTCCGCCTGTGGACGGCTGAATGATAACGTCAGGACATTCCTTGTAGATGGCATCCATGCACTCCTGGAATCTGGCAGCGCTCTGAGTCGGAGTTCCGTCATCTTCTCTCACGTGAAGATGGATAACGGCAGCTCCCGCATCATAAGCGGACTTGGCCTCTCTGACAATCTCCTCCACCGTGTAAGGAACAGCAGGATTGTGCTCCTTAGTCACCTCTGCGCCGCAAATGCAGGCAGCAATAATAAGTTTTTCCATAGCAATATCTCCTTTTCTCTAAAATCATCGAAATAATTTTAACACCTGTCGGTGATTAAATCAATCACTATAGATCTCTGTGGGATACTGTTGTTCTGATGCCCAGCTCAGTCAGACGTTTCTGCAGTTCGTTTGCCAGTGCCACGGATCTGTGGTGGCCCCCCGTGCACCCGAAGCAGACGTTCAGGCTGTATTTACCCTCTTTTCTGTAATAGGGAATCAGCGCATCTATCATCCTGGTTACGCTCGCCATAAACTGCTGTGCCACATCATGCTTGAGCACGTAGCTGCTCACCTTGGAATCGTTTCCCGTGAGTTCCTTGAGGGACTTCACATAATAAGGATTCGGTATGAAGCGCGCATCAAACACCATGTCGGCAGATACAGGCATTCCGTTCTTGTACCCGAAGGACATGACACGCACCACGAAAACTCTCTCATCCTCTCCGGCGGACACTATATTCTCTATTTCCGCCGCCAGCTGGGATGTCTTAAGATTCGAAGTGTCTATAATATAATCGGCTTCCTTTCGTATTTCCTCCAGTTTCTTTCGCTCCCGGCGGATTCCCTTGCCGACAGTCTGTCCCTCTGCCAGGGGATGGTCTCTGCGTGTTTCGTTATATCTTCTCGCCAGTGCCCTGTCCGTAGCCTCCAGATAGAGAATCTTGTAATCGATTCCATCCTGCTTGAGACCTTCCAGTGCTGCCCTGAAGTCGTCGAAGAGTATTCCGCCCCTCACATCGATTCCGAATGCGGCCTTGTCTATGCCCTTGCCGCTCATCGCCATGTCTATGAAGTTTTTGATGAGGGCCGGTGGCATGTTGTCTATGGCATAGTACCCCATATCCTCAAGGCAGTCCATAGCATGTGTCTTGCCTGCTCCCGACAGTCCTGTAACTATTATTATCTTCATTTCTTCTCCCTGATGTTCACGATTCTGGATATATCCAGCCCCGCCTCGAGCGCTCTCTCAAGTCCCGGCTCAAATATTCCCACAGCCTCGGGCACATGAGCGTCGCTGCTGATGAGGAATCTCACTCCCGGAACCTCGGCCGCCTCCCTGATTTCTTCGGTCGTCAGGTGTCCGTGACGGCAGTTTATCTCCATGAGAGTATCCGTCTCGCTGCATACTCTGGCTATCTCTCCTATATCAAAAGGTCCCTTGTCTCCCGGATGAGTAAGCACCGCCAGATTGTTCTCCCTCAGTGCCTTTACTATCATCTCGGTATTCTTTCTCTTCAGGCTCTCCTCACCGATTCTGATTCCGTGACTCCACAGCCAGTTTCTTATGGAGCTGCATCCGAATAGACCGAAATGGAAACCTCCAATGATAAAATCAAATTCACCGAACTCCTCGGGACGAATATCAAGCCCGTTACCGCCGTGAACGGTGTTGGCCTCCACGCTGAGGCGCACCTTTGTCTTCGGATATTTGACGTTCATCTTCTCCACGTCATTTCTCAGGTTGACGAAATCGTTCCTGTTTATTCCATAGAAGAGATGTCCCGGTCCGTGATCGGATATTGCTATGTATTCCAGGCCTTTTTTTATCCCTGCTCTCACATTATCCTCCACCGAACCCTTGCCGTGTGAATAGGTGGTGTGGGTGTGGAGATCGAATATCATCTCGTATTTTTTTTCTTTTATCTCTTCTCCGATTATCCTTACTTCAGGCTCAAGCTTAACTCCGAACTTTTCCATAACTCTGGCAGTCACTATATCCTTAAGCTGAAGTATATCGGAAGCTGTGGCGCCGCCGGTGTTTATCACGAAACCGCTGTGCTTCGTCGAAACCTGTGCACCTCCCACGGTGAGGCCTTTGCATCCCGCATCTTCTACGAGCTTGCCCGCGAAGTAGCCCTCCGGACGCTTGAAAAAGCTTCCTGCACTTGGATAATTAACCGGCTGCTTGGAGTTTCTCTTCTCCGTGAGCTCGGCCATCTTCTTCCTTATTTCCCCGGAATCTCCTTCTTCAAGCTTCAGCGTGACTTCCATCACCACATCTCCGCTTTCATGAAGCGCTGTATGCCTGTATCCCATACTGAGCTCTTCGGCGCTTACAGTTTTCACACTGTCTCCGTGGCGTGAAATCACCCGGACGCTCTCCAGAATATCCTTCATCTCTCCGCCGTAGGCTCCCGCATTCATGAACACGGCACCGCCGATGCTGCCCGGAATTCCGGATGCGAATTCGAAACCTGCAAGTCCCGCCTCGGCCGCCGCCCTGGCAACTGCAGACATCAGCACTCCGCAGCCGCAAACCAGCCTGCAGCCTTCTCTTCTTATGTAGCTGAATCCGCTGCCCGGTCTGACAATAACGCCTCTGTACCCGCCGTCTCTGACGAGAACATTGGAGCCGTTCCCCAGAATGTAATATGGAACATTCCATGAGTAGAGCAGTTTGAGCACTTTTTCCAGCTGTTCCTCCGTCTCCGGCTCAACAAGCAGGTCTGCCGTTCCCCCGGCTCTGAAGGATGTGTATTCTGACATTGGTGCATTCTCCCTGATCGCTTCCCGAGGAAGAATGCTATTCAATTCCTGTATCATCTTTATCTTTCTTTCTCCTTTCCCCGGTCCGGTACCTGTCCACTCTGTAGTCGGAGAGATTATCCGAGAATCCCTTTTTCTTGAGTCGCCTGTTCACCCCTCTGGAGCAGTATGCGTAAATCACCGCGAACACCGGCACGCCGAGCACCATGCCCACAAATCCGAAGAGTCCTCCGCCCACAAGTATGGAGAAGAGCACCCAGAAGCTGGCAAGTCCGGTAGTGTCACCCAGTATCTTAGGTCCCAGAATGTTGCCGTCAAACTGCTGAAGCAGCAGAATGAATATAAGGAAATACACCGCATGCATAGGATTTACCATGAGCAGAAGCAGTGCCGACGGTATGGCTCCGATAAAAGGTCCGAAGAAAGGTATTATATTCGTTATTCCTATTATACAGCTGATGAGCAGCGTGTACTCCCAGCCGAAGAGACTCATGAACAGGAAGCAGATGACTCCGATTATTATGGAATCGATAATCTTGCCGTTGATGAAGCCTCCGAAAGTCCTGTTTGTATATGCAGCGCCTTCCAGTATCTCCTGTGCTGTCTCCTCCTTGCAGAATGCCACGATAACCTTTCGCGCCTGAGCAGCCAGAGTATCCTTGATGTTGAGGAAGTACATGCATATTATTATGCCGATGAAAAAATCCATAACAGCACCGACAGCTCCGATAATGGTTGTGGAAATGCCTATGGCTATAGACTCGGTGCCCGGCAGAATCTTTTCCTTCGCAAAATCCATAGCGAACTGCGTGAAATAGCTGATCCACTCGTCCATGGTCTCCTTGGCCACGGGAATATTGCGGAAGGTAACATTCACCCATTCACTCAGGGTGGTCATTGCAGACGGAATCAGATCCACGACATTGACTATACTGTCAATCAGACCCGGTATTATCATCCATATTACGCCCGTTATGACTATAACCAGAACGGCAAGGGACACAATTGACCCTATGGCCTTGGAGAAGGTCATATCGTGCCTGAATTTGCGGCTGCCTCTGTTCAGAAGCCTGTAGAATCTGCTCACGGTCCAGTTGTATACAGGGCACAGCAGATAGGCCATCACCAGTCCGTATATAAACGGCGACAGCACCTGCACGAACAGACTTCCCGCACCCTTCACATCATCAAAACGGTGAATTATGAAGAACAGGGCAAGACCGGCACATATAACCAGGAATGCCGTCATCCCCCACTGATAATGCTGTTTCTCAAGTTTTATCCTCATAAGCGCCTCCTGTGTAACGTTCGCAGGCCTGAATCGCTTCTTCCAGTTTCTCCTCTATAGCTTCTCTCAGTGTGTAATAGAATTCCTTCTGCCTTCTGCCTTTGAGATTGTCACCTGTTACATCGAGATACTCCTTTCGCGGCATAGCGAACGTAACGGGGATAAAGCCCTGCTCCATGAGAAAGTAATTCATGGCGAAAAGTCCTATCTCCGCCGAGAATTCATCAAAAGGCCATATTCCTATAATCCCGTTATGGAGAATCATCGCTCTGTAAACAGGGTCATTGTCCATGTCTCCGGCATACACTCTTCTTATGAGCCCGCCCAGCTCCCTGTCCACATCGGAACAGTGGGGCGGCACATGATTGAAAGTGTACACCACCGGATTGCCTTTGCGAAAATATGCATCAGGATTTCCCGTGAGAGTTCTGCTGCAGTTCAGGAGCAGGTTTCTGTCTACGGAATTTCCCATGGACAGGCTGCTGTAAAGCGCGCCGACAAGGTTCTGCGCTTTCTCGATGAATGTATAATCTCCAAGTGCCACATCCGGATCCAGCTCTCCCTCGAGTATTCCCGATACGGAGATATCCGCATGATTCTCGCTGCGTGCTATCAGGGCGCACTTGATCATATTGGTTCTGTTAACCCGGTGCAACGCTCTGTCCAGCACCGGATTTGCTCTGAGAATACCGTGAAGGGTATCTCTTAACCTTCTTAAATCCGAATCCATAGTCCCTCTACCTGTTCTTCATGAAGCCTATGCGGCCCTTGGCCATCGGATACTTGAACATTTCAACATCGCCGAAGTCGCCCTTGACCTGACGCAGCGCCGGCATAGCCTTCCTGATGATATCGTAGTCAATTGTAGGCAGAAATACTATATCGTAATTGTGGAGCAGCGCCAGCTGGAGAAAATCGAGGATTTCATCGTCGTTGAAGCCTTCCTTGAGTCCTACCTCCAGGCGAATTCCGAGGCCCAGTCCCACTGCCTTGTTTATCCCGTCGATTACAGGCTGCAGCTCCTTGCCGTCGTTGGACTGCGAATATCTGGTATAGTTGAAAGTATTTACGACAACCCTGACCTCCTCAACTCCGTCAGCCTTCAGCTTCTCAGCCTTCTCCTCCAGGTCCTGACCGTCCGTAACCACTGTTTTTATCTCTTTGTTTATGTCACTCATTGGATATATCCTTTCTTATGTCTGATTATAATAATTGTACTTCAATTTCACATAACAGGCAAGGGGATTGAGACATGGCGCATCCCTGTGTTATACTGTTGAGCATGAAGATACTGGCAATTAGCGATACACATGGCAAACTTAATAAGGTGAGGGATATATGGCCCAAGCTTAAGAATATCGACCTGATTCTCCACGGCGGAGATTACAGGGATGACGGTCTAAGGCTGGAGCAGGAACTGAATGTTCCCGTCATCGCCGTCAGAGGAAACTGCGACGGCGGAGGATCCGGAGACTTCGAAACAGTCGACACGGAGTTCGGCAGGATTCTCCTGGTGCACGGCCACGTTCAGGGAGTCAGCTACAGCACTGACAGACTGGTATACAAAGCCCTCGAGGAAGGCTGCTGTGCAGCAGTTTACGGTCACACCCACGTGAGCGCCAATCTGCTGCTTGACGGGTCTGCCGACGCCGGCAGGAACACCTCCCAGGTGCGTCTTATCAATCCGGGCAGTCTCACCCTGCCGCGAGACGGAAGCGGCGGCTCATACGCCATAATCCGCACAGATGCTGACAGACTGGATGCCTCAATCGTATATTACAACACGGTTATGGGCCGGGAAACCGTTAAATCCGGCACTCTGAGAAATCTGCTCAACAACAGTGACAGATTTTGATGGCTGAGAGTCTTGAATGCGGGGGTTTTTTCTGTTACTATTAATTGTAAGTTTTTACAGATGTGATTTAGAACTGAAAGGTCTGGAAATATGATTATTCTGTTGGTATGTCTCCTGTTCGGTATTGTTCTTATGTTCTTCCTGCTGCGCAACATGGCGGGAAACGTTAAAGGAGACATGAACGCCGGAGGCGCCAGAAAAGCGAGAATGATTCTCAAGCTTATCCTTCTTCTGGAGGATGCAATATTCATTCTTGTATTTCTCATCGTTCTCGTTAAGACCATCTTCCTCTGATGGTCTTTATTTTTTTTCTTTCGACGTGTCCGCATTGAGATATACAGATGCAGCAGTTGCAGCCAGCTTGCCGGTGCTTTTGGAGAAAGCTCTCCCTGTAAGCTGGCTTATTCTGCGCCCTGCGCTGGTGATTTCCGCCGTGACCACAAGGGTGTCACCCACCTTCACAGGTCTTATGTATTTAACGTCAAGACTTACCGTAGGCGCGAAATTCTCTCTGGCATAGAATCTGGCCAGAGCAGCTATGGTAAGGTCGAAGGCTGTGCATATGACACCTCCGTGCATGTTTCCCACTCTGTTGGCCTGCCACTCCTGTACAGGAAACTCAAAGGTTATCGTTCCCTCTTCATAGGAGCATCCTCCCCATGCGGATTTCATCATTCCGTTCATGGTCTCAGCCTGATTCACATTATTTTCCTCAAGCGTTTTCCTGACATGGACCTCAAGTGCCGCCTGTCCCGTAAGTACTTCACTCTTCATTTCTCTTATCCTCGTTCTTTCTCTCCTCAAGCTTTCGCTTCAGCTCGTTGAACTTCTTCTTCGTTATAGGAAACTTGTACAGGGCGAACAGTGAAGCAGCCATGAATATTACAGGCACCCACGTTGTGCAGTTGTATATCCATTCAAGGGCCAGCTCTCCCTGAACATCACCGCTCCCGTCGAAGCCGGCGAACTGGAGAATCCCGCCCAGAATTTGTGCTCCTATTCCAGTGGCAGCAGCCTCGACAAGACCCTGAACCGAAACTATGGCTCCTTCTCTTCTCTGCCCCGTCTCATATTCATCGTATTCACAAACATCATAAAACATGGCCGGAATAACCTGCCAGTAAGCCGATCCTATGACTCCCACGACACATACGTATATAATAAGCGCAGGCAGGCTGTCTATAGTTATAAATCTGAGTCCTATACAGCAGGCCCCCGTAGCCGCCATTATAATCATCATGGCGCTGCGCTTGTCCGTCTTCCTGCACAGAACATCAATTAACGGTATCGACACCATGCACACCAGGCATCTGAGCAGCATTACTGCAGAAATCTTTCCCCCGTCGAAGCCCAGATTGTATGTCAGGAAATATACGAAATCAGCGATGAACATGGCATAAGCCACCAGGAAGAAGAGAGATGTCAGGAGCAGCCATACCAGCGGCCTCAGCTTGAGCAGCTGAATATACTCCCTGAACATGCCGATCAGGCTTAAACGCTCGGTCTTCGAAGACAGCCGCTCTCCTCTCCTGTCATAGGAAGCCGAGAACACTACCGTGAGTATTATGCTGGTCACCGTAATCACTCCCAGAATACCGGCTGTAACAGACCATGCCGCAGAAGTTGTCATGCCCAGACTCTCCAGAAATTCCACTATTATCGTAGGCATTGCCATGCTGAAGCATGTTCCGATAGTATTGAAGAAAGATGCGAATGATCTGAGACCCGTCCTCTCCTCATAGTCCTGTGTATACTCCGCACCCAGGGCATAGAACGGCACGAAGAATCCCGTAAATGAGGTCCAGTAGGCTATAACCATGAATCCGTAATAGAGAATTCTGATGCTGTAAGTGAACTCCACTGTGGTGTACAGAAGTATCATGGATGCCAGCAGAGGCAGACAGAAGCCCAGCATATACACTCTGCGACGACCCATGGAAGAATTCGAATGATCTGAGAGATATCCTATCACCGGATTAATCAGAGCATCCCATATTGAACCCAGTGCCGTTATGGTTCCCGCCACCGCCGGCTGCAGACCCGCCACCGTGGTGAGAAAGAACAGTATGAACGTATTGATGAATGTATATGCTACCGCGTCACCCACCGCCGCACAGCCATATCCGCATTTAGCTCCGAATGTAAGTTTCTTCCCCGATGTCACCATAAAAATCTTCTTTCCTAATATAACACAGCGGCACTGCCCGTATAACGAATAGTGCCGCAAAATCTCACTTTATGTTTATTTGTTCTCTTCCTTATTGCCTTTGCCCTTAAGCATGATGGCGAGGAATACGGCGGCACCGCCCCACAATCCACCGCAGGCAATAATCATCATTATAATTGCACTAGCACTCATTTGTGTTTCCTCCTTATTTAATCATCATATCCCGGTGCACCTTCAGGCTTCTCGTAGAATCCCGGCTTGCCCTTGATTGCCGTCAGAACTATGGCTGCCAGAACCAGGAATGCTATGCATACCCAACCTATCCACATAGGATATCCGCAGTAGCCTTCCTTGAAGAACACGGTCATGTTGCTGATAAAAGTATAACCCAGAACTACAACGGTTACAACCTTAAGGCACCATGTCCACCACTTGCCAATGCTGAAATTTGAATTCAGATTGGCAACGGCTCTCAGCTTCTCAGGCTTGAAGAACCAGCCGATGAGAACAACTTCAATAACACCTGCCAGTACTATACCGAAGTTGTTGGCTATGTAGTCTGCGAAGTCCAGATAATCCAAACCGGATCTTGTAATAAATATGAATGACACGAAGAATGCCGGCACGAGCACTATAGTGGTTGCCTTCGTGTGCGTCATCTCCCACTTGTCCTGGATACCTGTGATTACTGCCTGTATTATTGAAATCAGTGAAGTAATACCTGCTGCGAACAGTGACAGGAAGAAGAGCAGTCCGAAGAGTGCATTGAGTGCAGGCAGTGTGCTTACTGCTGTAGGGAATACCATGAAGGCGAGTCCCACTCCTGCTGCAGCTACGTCTTCAACACCTACGCCCTGAACGTAAGCCATGTATCCGATAATTGAGAATATACCGATTCCCGCGAAAATCTCGAATCCGTGATTCGTACATGCCGTCAGGAAGGCTGTGTTTACAACGTCTTCCTTCTCCGGCAGATAGCTGGAATAAGAGATCATAATTGCAAAGGCTATTGAAAGACTGAAGAATACCTGTCCGTAGGCAGCTACCCATACATCCGCACTGGCAATCTTTGACCAGTCAGGCGTGAACATGTATGCCAGACCGTCGACTGCTCCCGGCAGAGTCAGTCCTCTTATGACAATGATTATAACGCAGAGCATAAGAACAGGCAGGCAGATTTTGCAGGCCATGTCTATACCCTTGTTGATTCCTCTGTACATAACGAAGGCTACGATTGCCCATACAATCAGGAACGGTATGAGAAGCTTAACATTGAGTCCGCCCGTTCCGTCGGCCGAACTTGTTGCCTCCAGCACGCTTCCCACGAAGAATGACGTGGCATCGTCACCCCACGCCAGTGTGAAGGAATATCCGATGTAGCAGATAACCCATACAACTATGGCGAAGTAATACACCATAATCATGAAAGATATTGCAACCTGGAACCATCCCAGAGCCTCAAACTTCCTGTTGATTCTGGCGAAAGCTCCCGGCGCTCCCGACTTATAGGTCTTGCCCAGGGTGTATTCCAGAATAAGAATAGGAATACCTGCCGTAATTATAGCGAATAAGTAAGGTAATATAAACGCGCCTCCACCGTTGGTTGCTGCGATATACGGGAATCTCCACAGGTTTCCCAGACCTACAGCTGAACCGATGGCCGCGAGTATAAAACCGAGTTTCGTGTTCCATTGTTCTCTCACTTGGTTCACTCTCCTAACTGAAATAATAAAAATATAAACAAAACGACCTCATAATTATAATTGTCAACCCTCCTGTTGTCAATGGTACTTTTTGTATTTTGATTACAAATAGACACGCTCATTTTTGTTGATTCGTATCAGATATTGCTTGTAATTATTATTTTATTATTACACAACTAAATACTCTCTTCTTTTCCTTCTCTTTTAGTTGTTTGAAACAAATTTTTCCGTTATAATGTCATTATGCATGAATTACCAATTACACAACATATTATAAAAATTGCAGAAAAACACTGCAGAGATAACGGCGGCTCCAGAGTCACGAAGGTCAATCTGGTTATCGGAGACTACTCCGGTTACGTGGGAGACTCGGTGCAGATGTATTTCGACATTATATCCGAGGGTACTCTCTGTGAGGGTGCACTGGTTGACATTCAGCATGTGGAGCCTAAGCTGCGCTGCAACAAATGCGGCAGACTTTTCAAGAAGCAGCTCCTTACCTTCGACTGCCCGTACTGTGACGGACAGGGGGAAATGACGGACATCGGCAAGGAGTTCTTCATCGACACCATCGAAATAGAATAATACCAAGAAAGGAAGCACAATGCACGATATCAGAAAGATAGACATTCAGGAAGGCATACTGGACGAGAACGACCATATCGCCGAGCATGTCAAGGAGCATATGGAGGAGCACGGAATTCTCGTGGTAAACGAGATGGGAGCTCCCGGAGTAGGTAAAACCACTACTCTCAAAAACATATTCAAGCACCTTAAATCCAAGCCTTATGTAATCGAAGGCGACATCGAGTCCGACCTGGACACTAAAGATCTCAACAGTCTGGGAATCGAAACTCACCAGATAAACACCTATGGTGCCTGCCATCTGGACGCACCTATGATAGAGCACATGACTCATCATGTTCACTTCACCGAGCCCGGAATACTCTTCATAGAGAATATAGGCAATCTTGTCTGCCCGGCCGAGTTCAGCATAGGTGAACACGTCAAGATGCTCGTATCAACCGTTACGGAAGGAAGCGACAAACCTTACAAATATCCGCTGGCTTTCGAGAAGGCTGACATCATCATCCTTAACAAGGTGGACCTGATTCCTTATCTTGATTTCGATGAGGAATTCTTCACAAAAGGCGTTCGCGCCCTCAACAAGGATGTTCCTATTTTCAAGGTGTCGGGCAAGACCGGCGAAGGCTTCGAGGAAGTTGCCGCATGGCTCGAGGAGAAAGCAGCATCAATCAGACCATGAACGATAAACACACAGAAGAAATTAAATTATGGGGTATAGTACAGGGGGTCGGTTTCCGGCCCTTTGTTGCTAAGACTGCAGAAAAACACGACATGAAGGGAACCGTCCTCAATGTGGGAGGTCTGGTGGAGATTACCGTCACCGACACCACAGAAAAAATCGACGGATTCCTTCAGGCCATTCAGGATGAGAAACCCGGTCCTTCTGAGATAGTGCACATACGTCGCACCGTTACAGAGTACCGGTCTTTTGATGACTTCGAAATCATCAGCAGCGGCAGCGGTGACGATGAAGCTGCCATGATTCCCGCAGATCTGGCCATATGTCCCCACTGTCTCGAAGAACTCTACGACGAGAACAACCCCAGATACATGCACCCTTTCATAAGCTGCATGATATGCGGTCCCCGCTACACTATTATAGACAGAATACCTTATGACAGGGACAACACCACAATGGAGGATTTCCCCATGTGCGGATTTTGCGAGAGTCAGTACGGAGATCTCCACGACAGGCGGCACCACGCACAGACCATATCCTGTCACGACTGCGGCCCTCAGCTTCTCTTCAGAAGCTTCCCTCCCTCCGAAGCCAATCCGGTGACGGACGAGGAAATTCTCGACAGAGCCGCATCCCTTCTCAGGAGCGGCAATATTATAGCTTTCAAGAGTGTAGGCGGCTACAATCTGGTGGCCGATCCGTTTAACGGGGAAGCCGTCAGGAAGCTGCGCAGTCTCAAAAACCGGCCGAGCAAGCCTTTCGCAGTCATGTTCAGAAGCACGGATGAAATCAGGAAGTACTGCAGCCTCAACGAGGTGGAGGAGAGTCTTCTGAACTCATCGGCGAGACCGATTATTCTCCTGGAGCACAGGATTCCGGAGATAAAAGACAGGTCTGAACACGAAGGCAAGGATTTCTCCGATCTGGAGAGAAGCCGCTTCATCGGATCCTTTCTCCCCAGCTTCGGCGCGCAGTACATGCTTCTGGACCGTATAAGTCCACTGATATTCACCAGCGCCAATTTCTCCGACATGCCTATGATCAAAGACGACGAGGAAATCGATTCTCTCGCCTCTGTAACGGATACTGACGGGGTTACTCCTCTTCTCAGCGGAGTCGTATACAACAGGCGCCGCATTCAGGTAAGGGTCGACGATTCGGTAACAAGGGTAATCGACGGCCAGCCGCAGATGATTCGCCGCTCCAAGGGCTATGCACCGGTTCCTCTCTATCTGAACGCGGGAACGAATCTGGGCAAGAAGGGAATCCTGGCCACAGGCGGACAGCTGAAGAATTCCTTCTCGCTGAGCAAAGGCCCCTTCACCTACATGAGCCAGTATTTCGGCGACATGGATACGGAGGAGAACAGAGCCATATACGGGGAAAACGTGGAGAGAATGAAGGCTCTCTTTCGTATCGAGCCTGAGCTTGCGGTCTGCGACATGCATCCGCTCTACAACACGAGGGATTTCGCGGAAAGGTACGCATCGGAACATGACATTCCTCTGCTCATGGTTCAGCACCACCACGCCCACGCCGCATCGGTAATGGCAGAAAACAATCTGACGGGCAAAGTTCTGGGCGTCTGCTTCGACGGCACGGGCTACGGAACCGACGGCTGCATATGGGGAGGAGAATTTTTACTCTGCGAGAAGGGCGATATGAAGCGCATGGCACACCTGGCCTACGTTGATATGATAGGCGGTGATTCTTCCATGAAGGATGCCCGCAAATCCGCTCTCAGCTACATACATGCCGTTTCAGAGGGATATCCGTCCGCCGGAAGTGAGGACGACTCCGAAGCTCTGCGGATTGACATCTCGGATATCATCGACTACGGCAGAGAGCGCCTGTGCGGCGATCCGAAGGCTCCTCTCATAATGTCCGCCCTTAAACAGGGCATAAACACGGTCAGAAGCTCCAGCATGGGCCGCCTCTTCGATGGGGTGTCGGCACTTCTTGGCATCAAAGACTACAACGACTATGAAGGCCAGTGCGCCATCATGCTCGAGGACGCGGCAGCCTTCGCAAAGGCTCACCCGGGAAAAAGACCTGCGGCCGATCTTGCCCTCTCCTTCCACGAACGCATAGCCGATTTAATTCTGGAAGAGTGTCTGAAATCAAGAGAACTGGAAGGCGTCAATCAGATAGCACTGACCGGCGGCACCTTCCAGAACAGACTTCTCATGGAGGGAGTTCTGGACAGACTCAGAAGAGAAGGTTTCGATGCCTACTACAACATCTCCGTCAGCCCTAATGACGGTGGAATCGCGCTGGGTCAGGCCTTCCTGGGGATGCATAATATTTAAATATATTAATTGTTACTGCTGTCTTTTGCTGTTATACTTAACCTGTGTAACAGATGGAGAAAAGTAGTTTGAGAAGTAATAAATGGAAGCTTAAAAAAGAACGTGGTTTTACCACAGAAACCCTTACCACCAGTGAAATCGAGGAGATTCTCAGCGGCTCGGAGGATTATGCCGAGGGCAAATCCCATTCCTCCCGCAACACACAGTTTGCGGAGGAGCTTGAGGATCTGGTGGAACTGCAGCGACAGACCCATAACAAAGACCGTATGAGCATGACTCAGAATCTCGGTCCCGCTCCTGCACGCCCGATTGAGGATTTCACCTATGACGGCAACCGTGAGGAATCCGCAGAAGAACCGTCAGAGGAAGCTGATGAACTTGTTCCTGTTAAAATCTCGCCTGAGGACGAAAACTACGAGGATATAATGGAAACCTTCCAGGCCAATCCCAGCAAGCCTCAGTACTATTTCGAGGAGCACGGGGATTTCTGGATATGCAGCTGCGGCAAGACAAACAAGGGTGACCGCTGCTCCAGCTGCGGTCTGGAGCGCGACCTGCTGAGGTCTTTGTATATACTCCATAAACCGGGAGAAAACCCGGGAGAATACGACGGCATGCCTATCAAGTACGAGGAGGTTCAGATTCCGTCGGGACGACTCTCCGGCAAGCAGAAGCTCATCGCCGTCATCGCGGCTGTAGCCGTCCTGGCTGTATGCGGCGGACTGTTCTCCTATTTCTATGCAATCAAGCCGGCCATAGATAAAAACGAAGCGGAACGTGTGGAGGACATCTCCACCGCAATTGAGGCCGGTGTTACCGGAGCACTGAACGCGGACACTGTAACCCCTCTCTTCGATGCATATGTTGCCGCAGGTGACTCTGCCTATGAGAACAAAAAATACGAGGATGCAATTTCCTTCTACAGCTCCGCACTTAAAATCAAGGACAGCGACAAGGTAAGCGGCAAAATCGAGAAATCCAAGTTCGGTTACGTCTCCGCCAACGTTTCCAAGGGCGGCAGCACCTTCGAGAAATACCTGGACGAGCTGAAAAAATCCGGATATGAAGGTATCGACGAAATATACGACAAGTACTACGCATGGAGCTTCAAGGTCATCGCCAATCTGGCGGCCGAAGACTTCACCGGAGACATAAGCATGGCAGGCAGATCGGATATCATATATTTTCACGTTCTTGTCAGCGGCGGTCCTCCGGGCGAAACGAAAAACGTCTACTACGAAGCCTCCTGGCCGAACGGCTCCAAGGAGATTGCCGATATAGGCAGCGGCTGGAAGGACGGCTCCAGAGGCACCGCGCGCCTGTCCTCAGCTGTTCCTATGTTCATGAAGGAAGGCAGTCTTGTCTTCAGCATCTACGACAAGAACAGTCAGGAAAAACTCGGAAGCAAGACCGTCACATTGAGGAAATAATCTTATGAGCAGAATTATACTCGCCTCGAAATCACCGAGGAGAATCGAAATGTTAGAAAAAGCCGGCTATGACATAGATGTCAGGCCGGCTTCTGTCCGTGAAAAGATTCCCTTTGAAATGAGTCCCGAATCGGCCACAATGTACCTGGCCTTCATCAAGGCCGCAGCAGTATATGAGGACATGTGTCCGGACAGCAGCCTCCCTATACTGGCAGCAGACACGGTGGTGGTTCATCACGGTAAAATTCTGGGAAAACCTGCAGACAGCACCCGGGCCTTCGAAACTCTGTACAGCATGCGAAACGACGTTCACCATGTTATTACCGGCTGCTGCATCATAAAGGACGGAATCCGCAGATGCTTCTGCGATAAAACCGCCGTATACTTCGGCGACTACTCCCGCCGTGAGCTCGAGGACTACGTTGCCACCTCAGAACCCTATGACAAAGCCGGCGGCTATGCCATACAGGGCACCTTCGGCAGATATGTTACCCGCATTGAAGGCGATATGAACAATGTTATCGGTCTTCCCCTCCACCTTGTGAAGAAGTATCTGTAATTCTGTCAAAGAGCTTCCTGTTTATCTTCTTCACAGGTGCCCCCGACAGATTCGACAGCACGACTGTCACAGCCTGCAGCTCGGGACATATCCAGAAGCTTGCACGAAAGCCGTCATCCGTCCCCTCGTGTCCCATCAGGGTGTACCCCTTCTGTTTCCTCATAAACCATCCCAGCCCCATCTTCTCTCCGTTGTTCGGCACTGTGGCATAATCCCGCCATACAGTGTCGAAGGTTTCCCTGTGGAGAATCCTCTCGTCTCTTCCCGATGCGCTGTCCAGAAATGCCCGTCCCAGCTTCAGAAGATCCCCTACAGTTGACGTCAGCGTGGAACTCGGAGCATGACTTCTCGTATAAGGATAATACTCCGCCGGACATATATCTCTGTTCTCCTTCTTTTCATGAGGGAATGCCATATCGCCGTGCTTCATATTCTCTGTTCTGTCAGCCCATTCTTTTCGCTCGAAGGTTTTCATTGTAGTGCATTCCATTCCTGCAGGACGGAATACCTTCTCCTCTGCAAAATCCTCAAAGCTCATCCCGGAGCACTCCTCGACCACCTCGCCCAGTATCTCATAGGCTATATTGCTGTATCTGAAAAGATTCTCGTCTCCGCCGTAAAACCCGGGAGCTGTCTGAGGATCCCAGAGCATCGGTGTATCCTTAACCTCAGGGGATTCATATACATATCTTCTCAGAGCATCATCGCCGGTTTCCGGCCTGTCCCAGTGGTAGTCGTCCACATCGCCCATTCCCGATGTATGGGTGAGCATGTTCCAGAGGCGTATTTCACCCCACCTCTCGTCGCTCATATGAAAGCTCGGCAGGACATCGGACAGCCTGTCGTATACATTCAGTCTCCCCTCCTCCACCAGCTTCATTATGCAGGTTGCTGTTATCACCTTTGACACTGAAGCGCAGTGAAACACATTATCGGGCTTGAGGCGCATCTCATTTTCGCTGCCCTTAAGGCTGACATCCAAAAATCCGCGGGCTGCGACATGCTGCTTATAACCGGACCCGCCGTCAATGCAGTATCCCAGCACCAGCCCGGGCAAATCGTTAATATCCATCATTTCATCTATAAACTTATCGATCATAATTTCTCCCGTTTTTGTTTTCATTATACCAAATAAAACATTGAAAACAAAGTCGCCAGAGTGTATAATAAATATCAGTGAGCGCCATTAGCTCAATTGGATAGAGTCGCGCACTACGAATGCGAAGGTTGGGGGTTCGAGTCCCTCATGGCGCGCCAATAAAAAAGAGATGTCACTTCAGACATCTCTTTTTTATGTTACCGAAGCTGTTCGCCATAGCTACGTTTCCCGAAGTTGCGGTGCTGTGCACGTGACAAGGCCAAAACGCACTTCACGTGTACAGTATCGACGATTCTGAAGCGCTCATTGTACACGCGAAGCGAGAAAAACATCAGTCACGTGTGCAGAGAAACATGAAACGAACCGGTAAAATGGAAAAACGAAATTTAAGTGTACAGTAGGTTCACAACGATATCACCCCTCGCAAAATCCGGAAGCAACAAACTGATTATGCTTATAACCAGCATCCACCCTGCAAGCACTTTTTTCACATTATATTATATTTGCTCAGCCGGGTAAACCATTTGCAGCCGGGGAATTTCAATGTGACTAATTGTCAATTCCCAGCTCAGGCGGTTCATTCTTCAGTCCCTTCGTCAGGATAAGCAGGTATATCACTCCCGCTACAGTCCATGCGCATCCCAGAAGGATTGCGAACCTGTCAAGATGTATGAGGAGGTAGAGGCAGAGCAGTGCTCCCAGGACAGGGAATATGAGGTAGAGTATCGTTCCCTTCAGTGAGCGTTCCTTCTGCTTGACATAATACTGTGCTATTACTGACAGATTTACAAAGAAGAATGCCGCAAAGCCTCCGAAGTTTATGTAAGCTGTAGCCTTTGTAACATCGAGGAATATGGCGAAGAGTGCCACGGCTCCGATCAGGAAAATGGCATTTGCCGGTGTCTTGGTCTTTGCATTCAGCTTGCCGAAGAACTTCTGCGGGAGAACTCCGTCTCTTCCCATTGCATAGAGGAGACGTGCTCCGCTCGCCTGAGCCGACAGTCCTGCCGCGAACTGACCGGCTATCGTTCCTATGAGGAAGATTCCTCCGAATACCGACGGTGCTATCTCACCGGCTATCTCGTAAGCCGCATTGTCCGGGTTGGCATAATCAAATGACGGATGAACCAGATGCGTGAAATATGTTACAACCAGGAATATTGCACCGCATATGAGCAGCGTCAGAATGATTGATCTCGGGATATTCTTTGTAGGTTCAACCGCATCCTCCGTGAAGGTTGTCAGTGCGTCAAATCCCAGGAAGCAGTAGCATGCTGCAGCTGCACCTGCAACGGTATAGCTGAAATCTATATCAGGGTTGTAGAACGGTGAGAATGAAGCCAGAGTTCCCTCTCCCATTCCCTCCGTCAGAGCTTTGATGGTGAATGCGAGGAAGGCGATAATAATACCGACCTGTATTCCCACCATGATGAAGTTGATTTTGCTTCCCACTTCAGCTCCGAAGAAAGTGATTGCCGATGATATCACGATGAAGCAGAGGAGCCATACCCACGAAGGTACTGCCGGTACAGCCGCACTCATGAAGGATGCTCCTATGAGCCAGATAGCCATCGGGAAGAATACGTATCCCAGAAGCACAATCCATCCTGCGATTACACCCAGTTTGGAGTTGATTGCTTTTCTCGTGTAGGTATATGTTGAACCGGCAGTCGGATAAGCTTTTGCCATGTGGCCGTAGCTCAATGCCGTGAAGAGCATGGCAATTACCGCGAAACATATGGATCCTGATTCCACGCCGTGCGAGGTTGTTGCTATTACTCCGTATATTGTGTAAGCAATCATCGGCGTCAGAAATGCGATTCCGAATATTACCAGATGACGCAACTTCATTGTTCTCTTTAATGTATTGTCATTCATATGGGGCCTCCTTTATAAAAACTGCTTGTAGATATCCGGTCTGTAGTCCGGTTCTCCTGTGAGCTCCTTGTCTACAAAGAGCCTTCTGGCAGCCAGTGAGAGGTCTATGGTCTCCATGACTATTCCCTCCTGCACGTTGTCCTTGCTGCCTGCATAATAATGCACGTTGGTCTCGTAGAACGGCGTGATTTTAGGACCGATTATACAGCTGCCGCCGCCGAAATAGTTGACATCGTCCATGCCGCACAGATTGGCGCTGGCAACATAAATCGTGTTGCAGAGCACTCCGTACTCCAGAGTCGGTGCATAGTAGTCGATAAATGCCTGCCTGCTGCCTTCCTTCGGGATTTCCTCAACTACAGCGGTCGGGTTGAGATAGAGGCGGCTGCCCTGTCCGCAGTAATATCTCTGAAGTTCCGGGAACTGATACGTATCGAAGCATATTCCTATTGAAACCGGACCCCACGGGGTGTCGAACATGAAAGGCTCGCTTCCCTTAACACACCATATGCTCTCCGTTTCGAAGGGATGCATCTTCTTGTATGATCCTATGACGCCTTCAGGGCCTATGGCAACGGCCGAATTGTAGAGAAACGCATCCGGCTTGTCTTCCAGCTTCTCTGCCATTCCGAATACGGTATATACGCCTTTTGCCTTCGTTATTTCAGCCAGTCTGCTGCATGAAGGTCCTGTAATAAGTTCCGTGTTTCTTATCTTCTCCTCCTGGGATACTTTCTCATCTACATAATAATCATATCCCATGAGACACATTTCGGGGAAAAGCACCAGATCCGCTCCCCTGCAGGCAGCAGCTTCGAGAAATCCGCACATTCTCGAAAGATTGCTCTCCTTGTTCGCTGCATCGACTTTGAAATTCACTGCAGCTACAGTAATTATGTCTTTCATATACTGTCTCCTTCGTGTTATAGTGTGTTCTTTAATTCTTATCTTTCGTTCCCTGAGGCTTTGCAGATAAACTCTATCCGCGACTTGGAATCAGACTTCTCCAGTATTCTGGAGACATGCTTCTTCACCGTTGAAATCGAAATATACTTCGTCTCCGCTATCTCCTCATTGGAATACCCCTTGAGCACCATGGTCGCTATGTCCTTCTCCGTGCTGGTCAGGGAATACCTGCTTGCCAGATTCTCGAACATGAATGCGTAATTTGATGCCTTAAGCTCCAGGTGGGGCTGGAAGACTTTGCAGATTTCTATCTCCTTCTCCGTAAAGTCAACGTCTCTCTCCTCTCTGAAAAGGTCCAGAGAGCCGATGCAGAATTCTTTGTTGTCTGCATCCCATCTGAAGTTGCTGTCCAGGGACACCTTGGTATGAGCCGGAACCACGTAGTCTCTGAAATACTCCGTCTCCTTTCTCTCCTTGTAGTCAAAGGCGTCGCTGCTTCTTATTATCACTTCTTGATTCGGCTTCATCTTCTCCACCACATCGTCAATATTGCAGTAGTAGAGCTCATAATCCTTCAGCTCCTTGTCGCTGAAGCCCTGGCCGAGATAAGTTTTGACTATATCCTCAGCAGAGAGATCATAGAAATAGATGCATGCCTTCTCATAGGGAATCAGTTCCTCCAGATCCAGCAGAAATCCGTTCAGTGCTGTGATAATATCCTCTTCACTGTTGAGCTTCAGAATAATCTCGTTAATTTTCTCCCAATCCCCGGCCCATAAATTCTGATTCATCGCGATTCTCCATAATTATCATGGGTGGTGTATAATTAATTATCTAATACCATTATACAGATTTTTTTGAACAAGAATATGGGTCTTGAGGCCCATATTGTGAAAATAAAAACGTTGACTTGCAATTCACAATAATGGGGTTACTCGGTAATAAGCTGCTAAGTCTGAGCTGGTGATGTACACCTAAAGCCCTGTTTTGGCCTCCTAAGTGTACAAAATCAGGATACCCCCCTAGCTCGATTTATGCCTGAATGCTGTTTTGGAGGCCTTTATACATGCATATGCCCTCTAAAAATTTAAATATCTACAGTTTGACACCGGTTTTTACCCTTTTCAGTGCACCTAAGATACTCTTTGAAGCAGCTCATGTACACCTGAAGCCCTGTTTTGGCCTCCTAAGTGTACAACGACCGGGCAAAATACCCCTCCGGGGTATATCTCATATGTCGCGAAAGCGGCGGCCGCTTAAACGTACTTTATCCTCAATGGGCAGGGTGGCGTGTTCCCTCCCGGTGCGGTGTACAGCTGCGCTTCCGCAGGAGCAGCTGCAACTGTGTGAGGGCGCGAGTCCGG
>JALFNS010000015.1 GCA_022773945.1 Clostridiales bacterium | reverse complement strand
GCTTATTGCTCAGCTGGAAATAGAAGATATCAAACCCAACGTTCTTTCAAAGTATGTAAATCAGTTTCACAGCACTTTCCTGAAGAGCAGAGGTATTGAATATCAGTTTAAGAGAACGGCATCAAGCAGAGTTCTCACATTTAAGGTTTGTGACGATAGTGACGGTAATGACGACAAATAGGGTGCCCCCTAAACAGCGTCATAATCGTCATTATCGTCATTTTAGAAAGGAATTTTAACTATGAAAAATATATTGATTGTTTACGGGAGCACTTGAAGCTCCCTTTTTTATTGGGAAAAGGAGATGGTTATATGGCAAATACCAATGCGGAGGAGCTGTTGCAGTATCTTTCCGAAAGCGGTAAAATCAATCTGGGTGATGTCGAAAATGACATGAAAAAATCTAAACTGGAGATAATACTTAAAGAACATCCTCACAGAATCTATCAGGGGAAAGACGGACGATGGCACACATACGTGACTGAACCGGACGGCGGCAAGAGAAAGAAAATCTCTAAATCCACAGAAGATAAACTGCATGATGCATTGTATGACTTCTATACCGGAAAGACAGCCGAGGCTGCCCTTGATGCAGTGACTCTGGAAAAACTGTATCCTAAATGGCTTGAATTCAAATCACTTCATACCAAGGCAGAGGGAACTATTTCAAGGCTCAAGTCTGACTGGCGAAAGTTCTATGAAGGAACTGATATCGTTAGAGTGCCTGTGCGAAAGCTGACGAAGGTAATGCTTGATGAATGGATGCACATACTCATTAGAGATTATGACATGTCCCGAAAACAGTTTCAGAACATGATTACCATCATGAACCAGGCTCTTGATTATGCAGTTGACCTTGGCCTTATTGAACAGAACCCGAGTCGAAAAGTAAAAGTTCAGAATACCATGTTCAGGTTCATAAAGAAGAAGCCGAGCGAAACACAGGTGTTTTCGGAAAAGGAACTTGCAGGTATAAAAGATCTTGCCTGGGAGGATTACAGGAACAAAACCAAAGTATATGAACTTGCTCCACTGGCAGTTCTCTTTCAGTTCTTGACCGGTGTAAGAATCGGAGAACTGTGCGCTTTAAGGCACGAGGATGTTGACGGCTATTATATCCATGTGCGAAGAATGGTTCGCAGAGATGAACACAAGGTTGTAGAGCATACTAAAGGCGGCAATGAAGACCGTCTGGTACCTCTTCCTAAAGACGCTCTGGAAATAATAGAGATCTGCAAACGCAGACAGCAGGAGCTGGGTGTTGACAGTGAAGGGTTTATTTTCTCTGTCAACGGAGAATATTGTTCCTACTACGCTATTTCCGATCTCTACAGAAAATACTGCAGGAAACTGGGAATAGAACAGAAAAGCTCGCACAAGGCCCGAAAGACATATATCTCCAAACTGCTCGATGCAAGTGTGAATTCGAATACTGTCCGTGAAGTTGTTGGACACGCAGACGAACACACAACACTTAACAATTATCATTTTGATCTGAAAACAAAAGATGAAAGAGTTCAGCAAATTGAGGCAGCATTAGCATGAAAAAACGCGTTTTGAGAGCACTGTTCTCAAAAGACGAAAAGTGTTCTCAAAAAACGCGAAATGTTCTCAAACTGACTCAAGCCAAAATCCACAGAATTGGACACCTGAAATACGGAGAATCTTAATAGTCCCAAACAGCTGTAGCCCTTGATATTGCTGCATTTGTAGCTATTTTCCCCAGAAATGAAAAACCCCGAAATCTTTCAATTTCGAGGTTTCCAACTTGGTACACCATCAGGGGCTCGAACCCTGGACACCCTGATTAAGAGTCAGGTGCTCTACCAGCTGAGCTAATGGTGCTCATCGCACCGCGCGCAATTGTTAGTATATAGAAACATGTCTATTATGTCAATAGTTTTTAATAAATTTTTTATATTTTTTATTCCGCGGCGGAAAACGTGCTCACAGGAGCACCTGGGACATCATAGCCAGCACGAAAATCACGCTGACTATTCCCAGTACCAGGGTAAGTTTCAGGGCTTTTGCCTTATTGGCTTCCCGGCGTCTGTCCTGCTCCAACCTGTCGGGCCTGTTTAAATTTCCCATAGACTACTCCTTCCCGGCAAGGTCCCACAGCTCTTCAAATCCGGATATGCTGTATGCGGTTCCGTCCATGATATAGACATCCTCATCTTCGAACTCAAATGCACACTCGCTTCCGTCCTCCAGGGTGAATATCACACTGCCCCATACCTTACCTGAAGATGATCCCGTCTCATCCTCAACAAGTATATTCTTCAGAGCCTTATAGACACTCTTTATCTCCTTCCCGGAGGTAAACTCAGCTTCTCCGCCGTCACACTTCAGGGCGGCAGCTGCAATCTGTCCGTCACTGTAAACGTCAATAAGGGCGGAAGTGCTTTCGCGCTTATCGAATATCATCATCGGAGACCCTCCGTCCATAATGTCGGTTATCCCCGGTGTGTTCTCATCATCAAGATCTTCACCTGCTCCGCCGCCCTTGAAAGCATTGGGGAGCCCCACAGCGAGGCAGAGAATCAGGCAGACCAGCATGCTCCCTACGAGAGCGATGCCGGTCTTTGAAATTTTTTTCTTTTGTTTATCAGACATTTTCCACCTTATCGGCTGCCTTGTCCAGCCAGTCTCCTTCGAAGGTTTCAATCATTCCTCCGTCACACTTCTCAGCCAGCTCAGGATTGATCGGCAGCTTGGCGAGTACAGGAATATTGAATTTCTCGGCAACTTCGTCCACGTGACTCTCTCCGAAAATGCTTATCTCGCTTCCGCAGTCAGGGCACTTGAAGTATGAATAGTTCTCAACCAGTCCCAGAACAGGGATATCCATCATTTCCGCCATCTTAATAGCCTTTGCGACTACCATGGATACCAGATCCTGCGGTGAGGTAACCACGATTATGCCGTCAACAGGCAGCGACTGGAACACCGTGAGAGGTACATCGCCTGTTCCCGGAGGCATGTCCACGAAGAGGTAATCGATGTCGCCCCAGAGCACATCGGTCCAGAACTGTTTAACAAGCCCTGCGATGACAGGTCCTCTCCAGAGCACCGGATCCGTGGCGTCCTCCAGCAGATTGTTCACCGACATGCTGGCGATACCCGTGGATGTATAGAGAGGAACTATTCCCTCCTCAACAGCTCCTGCGCTCTCGGTAACTCCGAATGCCTTAGGTATGGACGGTCCCGTAACGTCTGCGTCCATTATACCCACGTTGAAGCCTCTTCTTCTCATTGTGACCGCCATCATTGAAGTTACGAGGGATTTGCCCACGCCGCCTTTGCCGCTGACAACGGCGATAACCTTTTTGATGCTGTTGTGCTCATTTGTCTCTTCAATAAGGGATTTCGGGTCGAAGCTTCCGCAGCCTCCTGCACTCGGACAGCTGCTGCAGTTGTGAGTGCAGTTCTCATCCGTCACAGGCTCCTCGGGAGCACCGCCTCCGCAGCCCTCGCATCCCAGTTTTTTAAGTTCTTCAAACATTTATGTCATCTCCTTGCAATTAATGTCTTAAACGTATTCCTTCTTCACGTACTCGCTTGTCGCAGCCTTGAGAAGTGCACCGTACTCCAGTGTGAATTCCACAACATCTCCGACTTTGTACTCTCTGTCGCAGCCTGTAACGTCAAGAAGCATGTGGTCTGAGCTTCCTCCCAGAATATCAATCTGTTCATCGAGAGGAGCGAGTCCGTCAATATCCACATCCTGCTTGCCCACGGCCAGTATAGCCCTCTTGATAATGCCTCTGTCCTCGTATTCAGGAACATTTCCGAAGGCATCCTTGCCGACTTCGCCTATAGGCAGGGACGGCTTTTCCTGAAGCTCTATAATCTGAGCCTGAAGAGTCATGGCATCATGAACGGCACCCGGCACGGTTTCTCCGTAAGCCGTATCGTTACCCAGCAGAATGCTCTCGCCAAGTCTCAGATTGTTTATCTTCTCAGGCATGTCTCCCTTCCAGATGAGGTATATGGAGCTGGAGTTTCCGCCGGAAACCACATCAAGCTTTCTTCCCAGTCTCTCCTCCACCTTACCTGCGATATCGCAGAGTACTGACAGATTGTCGTTCTTCGGAATTATAGCTCCGTAGCACGTCAGATTGGTGCTCAGTCCGTAGAGCTCCACGTTGCTCATTGCCTCAATTACTTCAGCAGCAGCAAGAATCTTCTCTTCATCCCTGAAGAATATGCCCTCTCTCAGGTCTCCCAGGTCGACCATGAGAAGAATCTTGTGGACTTTGCCCTGTCTGCCGGCCTCCTCGTTAATCGCCTCGATAGTGGCGAGCTCGGAGTTCTGGCTTATATCCACATATTTAACCAGATCTTCTATCTCGCACATCATAGGCAGTCTCAGAAGCACGCTCTGCTTGTCCGAAGCCTCAATGAGATCCGCATATTTCCTGATATTGTCCACTCTGGAATCGGCCAGAAAATCAACTGACGGATGAGCCGTCAGCATCTCGCAGATTTTTCTGTCCGCACATACGCACTTGGTGACGCACATCATACTGCAGCCGCCGTCTTCTCTGGTGATTCGAGCCGCCGCATCCACATTGGCTTTCAGTTTATCCATGTTATATACAAGTTTCGGATACATTTGTAACTCTCCTTTTTTCAAGTATTTCCTATACTATAACACCCGGAGAAGAATAGTGCAATTGCCCTTCGCCCATTGTATAATAGTCCTCAGGTGAATATTATGACGACGAGCAAAATCCACAACTCCATAGTTATCGGCGCCGGTGCCGCCGGGCTTTTTTTCGGTGCATCGCCGGACTCCTCACAGGGAGGAATCATCCTTGAGGGAAACGGACTTTCCGGCAGAAAGCTCCTCATGAGCGGCGGCGGCCAGTGCAATATCACACACTCCGGATCCGTCAAGGATTTCGTAAGCTGCTACAACACGGGCAAAATCCGCAGCTGTCTGTACCGCTTCAACAACGACAGACTGAGAGATTTTCTGAAGTCCGGCGGCGTGAACACCGCTGTCCGGGAAGACGGTAAGGTTTTTCCCGAATCCATGAAGGCGGAAGACGTCCTCAACATGCTTCTCGGCCTTTGCGAAAAAAACGGGTTCAGTGTGATGACCTCACATAAGGTTACAGGCATAAGCCGCGAGCCTTCCGGTCTGTGGCAGGTAACCTGCGGCAGCCGGCAGTTTACCGGTCGAAACGTGATCATAGCCTGCGGAGGCTGTTCATATCCCTCCACAGGCTCAGACGGTTCCATATTCAGAATACTGAGAGAGGATCCGGGACTTGAGATAACAAGAATCAGGCCGGCACTCGTTCCTGTGGCTGTCAGAGATTACCCCTTCGAGGAGCTTGCGGGGATTTCATTTCCCGAGGCGCACGTGAGGATTCTCGAGGCCCCTTCAGGCAAAGTCCGCGCCGAATCTCGCGGACCTCTTCTGCTTACTCACAGGGATTTCTCCGGTCCGGCAGTGCTGAACATTTCCAAATACGGCGAATCGGGCGACATGCTCGAGATAAATTACACCGGGAAAACACACGAGGAAATACGTTCCCGTCTCAATGATGTCCGCAGAGGATCACGAAAATCCATGGCCTCGGACATCTCGGACGCCTTCGAACTTCCCGCGCGATTCTGCAAAATCCTGGAAGCCGGATGCGGCAGCTCCGTGAATCGTATTTCGAAGACTCTCTGCAGTGATACCTATACCATTAAGGACGGTGCCGGCTTCGGCAGGGCCATGGTAACCTCCGGCGGTGTCAGTCTGAGTGAGCTGGATACGAAAACCTTCCGCTGCAAAAAACACAAAGGACTCTACGTAATCGGAGAGTCCTGTGATGTTGATGGTGTTACGGGCGGCTATAACCTTCAGTTTGCCTTTTCTTCAGCCTTCGCTGCCGCAGAGGCGATCCGTGCCTCAGACTAGCTCTGCGAATTCAACGGGCACTATTTTTCCCAGGTCCTTCGGCGATACCCTGACCTGATACCCTATCCTGCCCCCGCTGAAATATATGAAATCCATATCCCGGGCACTGGCGTCCACAAAGGTGGGAAACTGCTTTTTCATTCCTATCGGGGAGCATCCCCCGTGAATGTAGCCGGTAAGCGGCAGAAGCTCCCGGGATTTTATCATCTCGATGTACTTCTCACCTGCGGCCTTTGCGCCCTTCTTGAGATCCAGCTCCCCGGACACGGGCACGAGAAACACGTAATGACCGCCGGATTTTCCCACAGTCACCAGTGTCTTGAAAACGAGGGTCGGATCTTCACCGAGAGCTCTGGCGACATCGTCCCCGGCAATCATACCCGTCTCCTTGTAGCAAAGGCTTTCGTATTCGATTCCATGCTGCTCCAGAAGCCGCATGACATTCGTCTTATCATTTTTTCTGCTCATCGTTTCTGTCTGTTAGGCACCCTCCTCACAGTGTCCTTGCCCGCCCAGGGAAATACTCTGCCGCATCCGGGGCACACGTCCGGCGGCATATAACCTTCTGCCCTGGGAGGCATCATGCTCGTCCCGTAGAAATGCCACTCTTTGATTATGCGCCCGCATTCGGGACATTCGTCAATAAGCGGGGCTCCGCACTCTCTGCACACGTGATCCGGTTTAACCCTTCTGTAATCGATTTCAAAATGTCCTTCGGGACATATCCTAAGATAAAAGTGAGTCATGCTACCTCCTGTCGAACAGCAGCCCTGACGCCACTTCGTCACGTTTTTCTCTTCCCTCGAGAACCTCCAGCAGCTTCAGTGCGAATTCCATTGCAGTTGCCGGGCCCAGGCCTGTCACTGTTCTTCCTGAAACCGTAACGTTTTCTCCTGTAGCCTCACTGCCCGCCAGCTTCGATTCCATTCCCGGATAGATCGTGGCCTTCTCACCCTCGAGAACGCCGCAGGCCGCGAAAACCATAGGCGCTGCACAGATGGCGGCCAGATACTTCTCACTGTCAGCTGCGAATTCCTTTATCTTCGTGCAAAGTCCCTCGTGCTCTCCGAGATTCGCCGCACCCGGCATTCCTCCCGGCAGTACAATCATCCTGCAGCCTTCATAATTCGCCTCTTCAAAAAGTATGTCCGCTTCAATATTGACGCCGTGAGTCCCTCTCACCGGTTTATTCCCTGTAATCGAAACAGTCTCCGCCGCTACGCCTCCTCGTCTGAGGACATCGGTTATGGTAAGAGCTTCGATTTCCTCGAAACCCTTCGCGAGGTGTATGTATACTTTATTATTCATTTTTATTCCTTTCTCTATGGGTGAAAACCTTTTGTTATACATAATAATACCATATTTATCGTGTTTCGTAGTGTATTTACAAAAAAACAATAAACAATTTTGTTGTTTTTTGTTGACAGCCAACAAATTTAGAGTTAGACTCTCTAACTGTAAGCTGATAGAGGCGCGGTAGATAAGAGTACCCGGCGGAGGCGGCAGCCTGCGAACCCGGTGAAAGGAGATACCGCCGAAGGGCACACTCAGGCATGAGGTGCTTCTGGGCCGCGGCAGAACATGTCACGGACTCCCGCTCTGCATATGGAGTGGAGGCGCTATCGATAAAGCCCGGATTGTCCTGATGGATCGGATAATTCAGCTGCATCGATAGGATGCAGCTTTTTTATTAACAGATTCAACTCAACGACAATTCGGAGGTAAAAATGAGAAACAGATTATTTCGCGTTCTTTCACTGGCGGGGGCAACGATACTCTTCTGTCCTCTATTCTGCTTCGCAGCGGATGAAGCTGCGGAGCCTGCACTCTACGCCACGGCATGGTCGGTAATCCCGCCTCTTGTGGCAATAGTTCTGGCCCTCATAACCAAGGAGGTGTACAGCTCACTGTTTATAGGTATCGTTATCGGAGGATTTCTCTACTCGGGAGGTCACCCGGTTGCTGCCCTCAATCACATTCTTCAGGACGGCATAATAGGTTCCCTCTCGGATTCCTACAACGTGGGAATTCTCTTCTTCCTGGTTGCTCTGGGAACTGTAGTGGCACTTATGAACAGAACAGGCGGTTCCGCCGCCTTCGGCGAATGGGCTTCCACTCACATCAAGACGCCTGTAGGCGCCCAGCTGGCAACCATAGTTCTGGGAATTTTAATATTCGTGGATGACTACTTCAACTGCCTGACCGTAGGAAGCGTTATGTCCCCTATTATGGAAAGGCACAATATACCTAAGACAAAGTTCGCCTACCTTATCGATGCAACAGCGGCACCAATATGTATCATAGCACCGATTTCATCATGGGCTGCGGCAGTTACCGGTTTCGTCGAAGGCCAGAACGGTTTCACACTCTTTATCAAGGCAATTCCTTTCAACTTCTACGCCATACTCACAATAGTGATGATGTTCGCCATCGTGGGAATGAGATTCGACTACGGCAAGATGAGAAAGTATGCTGACAGAATAAAGGAAAACGTTCAGTCGGGAGGTGCCGACACAGAAGCAGGCGAGGCCGCTTCATCATCCCGCGGCAAGGTTGTGGACCTGGTATTCCCGGTTATAGTGCTCATAATATCCTGCATAATTGCCATGATTTATACAGGCGGATTCTTCAGCGGAGCCGGCATCATAGAAGCCTTCTCCGGAGCAGACGCTTCCGCAGCTCTGGCAATGGGAAGTATCGTGGCATTAGTCATAATCATAATATATTACCTCATCAGGAGGGTTATAGGATTCACCGCAGCTATGGAATGCATACCTGAGGGCTTCAAGGCTATGGTGGCCCCTATCCTCATCCTGACTCTGGCATGGACACTCAAGACAATGACGGACAGTCTGGGAATCGCTGAGTTCGTCGCAGGCATCACATCAGCCTTCGCAGATTCGCTCATGTCCCTGCTGCCGGCAATAATCTTCCTGATCGGATGCGTTCTCGCCTTCGCATCGGGAACTTCATGGGGAACCTTCGGAATCCTGATTCCTATCGTAGTGGCGGTATTCCAGGGGACAGACCCTCAGATGATGATTATATCCATATCAGCTTGTATGGCCGGTGCCGTGTGCGGCGACCACTGCTCACCTATTTCGGATACCACAATAATGGCATCTGCAGGCTCCGGCTGTAATCACGTGGATCACGTGGCAACACAGCTTCCATATGCACTGACATCTGCTGCTGTGTCCTTCGTGACCTACATTATCGCAGGTTTCACAGGAAGTGCGCTGATTTCACTTCCTATCGGAATAATAATTATGCTCCTGGTTCTCCTGTTCATCAGAAGACGTGTGACAGGAAGGGCCGAGGCGTAATAGACAAATGACATCTGTGACATGCACGGCGGTTCAGCTAAAGCACAGTTTTAACGCTTACGGCGAACCGACTGCTAATCAGACTGTGCAGCTTCGTGTGCTGCGACCTAAGTCCTCATCGCTCGCAACTGACGGCTCCTCCCTCGCCGGGAACCTGTTCGACTGCAGGAAAACCCCGCAGTCTCACCACGGTTCCCGGCTCGTGCCGTCACTCAGTTGCGAGCTGCTCCTGCGGAAACAGCCGCATCACACGAAGCTGCACAGTCTGTCAGTGGTCGGTTCACCGAAAACTGCATATGAATGCTTTAACTGAACCGCCGCGCGAGCGGCAGAGCAGAGAAGGACCCAGCAAGGAAAATCAATCTGATTGATTTTCTTTTTTATTTCAGGCACAAAATCCCCTTGAGGTATGAGCGGCTATTCTTGCTGCGGTGTCAGAGTAAGTTGCGACTGATTCCGCAGGAGCATGTCAGACCATATGCGAAGCGAACTAAGGAAATAGATAAATCCCGGCACTGTCCGAGAGATGAAATCTCGAGTTTGTGCCGGGATTCTCTTTCCAGTGAGCAAGCATCCATGGTCTGCTGCGACGAGGACTTAAGTCGCAACTTACTCTGACACCGCAGCATATGAAATGCCGCTCACGCCTGACGCTAAAGCGCCTTCTCATCGCAGAGAATCCTCGCCGTCTTGAGCTCTTCAAGACAGGTCTTCAGATCCTTGATGAAGTTCTCACCGAGGTTATATGCCAGATCGGCTCTGCACACGATTCTGTGAACCTCCACATGACTCATTTTGCCCGGCAGAGGATATGTAGGCACCTGCCATCCGTGCATGAGAAGTCTCGCCGAGAGATCCTCCAGAGTCCACACTACAGGCGTACCGTCCGGATATTCCGCATCCTCGTCAAGAGAATAACATATAATAGGAAGGCCTTTGCCCGTATTGTACAGTTTGAAGAAACCCAGCTCCCTGATGGCATCGCCTATCATCTGGGCGACTTCCTGAGTTTTCTTGTGAATCAGCTTGTATCCGTTGCGTCCGTATCTGAGGAAATTATAGTACTGTGCCACTATCTGGCTGGCACTTCTGGAGAAGTTTATGGCCATGGTCGGCATGCTGCCTCCCAGGTAATCCACTTCGAATATAAGCTCCTCGGGCAGATACTCTTTGTCTCTCCATATAATCCAGCCGACTCCCGGGAAGGTAAGTCCGTACTTGTGTCCCGAAGTCGATATTGATACCACGTTCTTCAGTCTGAAATCCCAGAAATACGAAGGATCCACGAAAGGTGTATATATGCCGCCGGAAGCAGCATCAACGTGTATTACCAGATCCTGGTCAGGGTGCTTCCTGTTGTAGTTCTCAACCAGCGTGTTGAGTTCTTCAATGTCCTCATAGTCTCCCGTATATGTTGTTCCCAGGATTCCCACGATTCCTATCGTGTTCTCATCAACATAGTCCATGACTGTTTCCGTGTTCAGGCAGAGATGCTCCTCGTCCACGGGAACCGTTCTCATCTCCACATCCCAGTACACACAGAATTTCTCCCAGCATATCTGATAGGCCTCGCTCATAACTATATTGGGAACGCGAGTCCTTCTCTCGCTCTCATCCAGTCTGTTTCTCCACCTGAACTTCATGGCCATTCCCGCAAGCATACAGGCCTCACTGCTTCCCGCCGTAGATGTTCCCAGGAAGTCGTCCTTCTTCTGCACATGCCAGAGATTGGCCAGTATGTTGACACATCTCATCTCGATATCCGCAGTCTGGGGATACTCCGACTTGTCGATAGCGTTCTTGTCCATCGTTTCGCTCATAAGCTCCAGAGCCTCAGGCTCCATATATGTCTGACAGAAGGTCGCCAGATTCAGTCTGGAATGTCCCTCATCAAGAAGCTCATTCTCTATAAGCGCCTTGGCAGCCTTCGCATCGATAGATTCCTTATTAATTCTGGTACGGGGCACGACAGTGCCTTTTTCTCTCGTTCCGTATCCGAATGCCATACTCCTCAGAAGATCTGAAGTGCTCAATTTGTTTTCCTCCTAATCATTTCTATATTCGCAGCATTTTGCAAAAAAACTCTCCAGCAGTTCCTCGACGTTTTCACTGTCATCGCGGGATTCGAAATCGGCGATAAGCAATCTGTCCTTGAAATCCCTTCTGAGGTCTGCGGAGTATTCCATAAAAGTCTTATTATCCCTGCCTCCCGGCCTGTACTTGCCGGACATGTTCATTCTGACCGCCGACATTCCGGCCTTGATTACCCCCACGCAGGGCACTGTTCCTCCCAGCACCCTGTAAAGCTCATCTCTGAAACCATCGCACAGCAGCTCCGAGCCTCCGATTTCGTCGAGAAGTATGACATGAGGTTCAGATGCCGCAGCTTCCCTGAGGTATTTCACTCCCAGACTGTCGAACACCTGCTGATAAACATCCACTCCCCGGGACGTAAAACACTTGAAAAACCCCCGGGATGCCGGGTCCGGTTCCGTCTCCGGATCGTAATCAAGCTCCTTCGCCCCTATGCTCAGGCTCGTGCCGGGCACCGGACCTATGCGAAAGGCTATGGTTCTGCCATCTTCGTCAGTTACTCTCTGGCTCTGGAATCCGGCGACTCTGAAGTCCTCATGAGTCTCCCTCCACCGGTTCAGAACTCTCTGTATTAATGTCGATTTGCCCGTCTGAATGGGCCCTTCCAGAAATAAATGCTTCATAACTGAAGTATAACATAACCTGCACTACAATTTGACATATTACTCGCGATTTAAGATAATTAAATTACACAAATTCGAAAGGCGGAAATGAAATGAAATATTATCTGGGCGTTGACGGAGGAGGAACTAAAACCGAATTCCTTCTGGGTGATGAAAACGGTAGTATACTGGCGAAATACACAGGCGGCTCATGCCACTACCTGCAGATAGGCTACGAGGGAATCACAGATCTCATAGCTGCAGGGCTTCATGAAATATGTACCGAATCCGGAGTTTCCCGCAATCGCATCAGCGGCGCATTTCTGGGTCTTGCCGGATACGGAGATATCGCCTCTCACGCAAAGGCCATCGAGGAAGCCGTCGCAAAATCCATGAAGTATATACCCTTCTCTCTGGGAAACGACTGCGAAAATGCTCTGGCAGGAGCTCTCGGCGGCAGATCGGGGATAAACATCATAGCCGGTACAGGATCCGTCGGCTTCGGCAGAGACGACAGCGGCAGAACCTGTCGCTGCGGCGGCTGGCATTACGCTCTGGGCGGTGATGAGGGCAGCGCCTACTGGATAGGCTGGAGCCTTCTCAAGGAATTTTCACGCCAGCGTGACGGCAGAAGCCCTGAAACGGAACTGAGGAACACAATAAAAAATCATCTGAATGTAGACTCAGATGATGAAGTGGTAAATCGCGTAGCCGTTGAATGGAATCTGGATCGCGAGAAAATAGCCGCTCTCTCACCTCTGTGCAGCGAACTCGCCGGTAAAGGCGATCCGGCAGCCGTAAAAATCATGAAGGACTGTGCACGGGAGCTGGCAGACTATGCCGAAGCCATATACAGAAAGCTTGACTTCACAGGAGAAACCCCTGTCAGCGGCACAGGCGGCGTCTTCTCGTCAGGAAAAGTCCTTACGGATGAGCTGGACCGCCTGCTCAGAAAAAAGGGCATGTACTATACGGCGCCCGCGGCAGATCCCGCCACAGGCGCGCTGATTCTCGCCGGAAAAGGAAATATTACAGTATCCTTCCCAGACCGTTAAGATCCGGTTCCTTACCTGCCTTTTTATCTGCTATAGCCTGTTTCAGCCTGTTAAATGCCTTCTCGTCCAGAGGGTACAGAGCCTGAAACAGAGCTGTTGCCAGAAGCAGTATTCCCGGTATGAGGATGAAAGCCTCCGGTATCATCTCGAATTTAAGAATCCATCCCAGAATCTGGGTTGCCAGTGATGTGAACACGGTGAACACCAGACCGTAAACGGAGGATATGCTTCCCTCGAGTCTTTTGCCGAACTTGAACTCGGCCACCTCGCTTATATCATACATGATGGCATTTATAAGCTGCCAGAAGCATGTGTACGCCACGGAGAAAACCACCGCATACACTCCCATGAAAAAGTACGATTTTATCCCGACCAGATAGAATACTATACATCCGATTCCCGAAAGGAGCATGCACAGGAATATCGTCTCTCTCTTGCCTATCCTGACCGCAGCCCATCCTATAACGGGAGTGAGCACCAGGTTCGTGACTATCGATATGAGAAAAATGCTCGAGGTTATCTCGTCTCCCATTCCCAGGCTGTACCTGGCGAAGAACACCATGCTTGAATTATAAAAGGTATTGGCCGTTATGAACGCTCCTATGACGGCCATCAGATATATGAAGGGCTTGAGAGTGAGTATCTTGGCGTACTCCCTGATGAGCCCCTTCAGGCTGAATGATTCATCCATGACGACTTCCTTCTTTTCCTTGCCTGCCGTGCTCTTCCAGGTCGTCAGTATTCCGGCACCCGCGGCAACCGCCACCATGAGGGCAGACACAAACCAGGCATTTCCTTCGCTTAAGCCTTTGCTCGTCATGAAGCTGACGATAAGCAGCGGACACACTGTTCCAAGCAGGTTGCCTGCGATTCCGAAGTATCGGGCAACAGTTCTCAGAACGCTCCGCTCGTTGTAATCATCCGTTATCTCGGCGCCCAGTGCCGTGTACGGAGTGTAGTAGGTGCTGAAGCCCAGCCAGAATACGACTCCGAAAACCACGTAAAACACAATCTGAGCTGTTCCGGTAAGCGGCACATCGGAGAATATCATGCAAAGTCCAATGCACAGAGGAAGAACCGATGCCAGAAGATACGGCCTGCGCCTGCCGTGATCGGATCTGGTATAGTCAGACAGATAGCCTATCAGTGCTCCGGTCACGCCATCCGCCAGAATCACCGTCGAAGAAACAGTGCCCGCCTTCTCCGGTGACATTCCGACTATTGTAGTAAGAAACAGTATAAAGTAGACTGTGGCGAAATTATACGGACCCGAATCCGCCACCGTCGCCGCGCCGTAACCCAGAAGCTCCTTTTTTGTCATGGACGTTTTCACTCCCTTCCTTCCGTCCTGCGAAAAATGCATGTATCTCGTGGGCCTCTCCCTCCACGTGAAAATCGAAGTAATCATTCAGATATTCATAGAGCTGCCTGTCATAAAAGAAGGCATAATTGAAGGTTCCCAGGTAATCCACCATGAGATTCACGCTCTTCTTCTCAATCGGCAGTCTGTTTGACGGGGTAAGCACATACATCACTTTAAGATTGCTGTCCAGTGCTTCCAGATGCCGCCTGTTGGCCTCTATTCCTTTACGTGATATTCCCATCACGATTATCCTGGCATTCTGCAGATAATCCGCATCCACATGAAGATAGAGAAATAGAGAGGCTATATCAGGAAACACTATCACATCAGAGCCGGGGGATTTCTCCAGAATTTTCCTGTGTATCCAGTCTCTGGTCTTGTGCTGAATCATGAGAAAATCCGGTCTGGCCGTCAGAAAGCCTTCGTACTGCAGGCTGAAATTCTGATCATTCACCGAATCTTCACCGAAGTAATCATCTATAAACACCGGGTCGTCATCCGGATTGATATCGGGATCCACATTAACAATCCCGTCCTCTATCCGGCCTGTGTATCCGCACCTGCATATTATCTCTCCGTATACAACGCCTCCGTTGCGTATACCGGCATTGTCGAGGCTTATTCGCTCTCCGCACTCGGGGCACCTGAGCATGTCGAGAAACTCTGCAGGCATACCGGCGGGGCCTTCCTCGCCCTCTCCGCTCTCACGGTGAGCCATAACGGATTCCTCAAGCTTGAGCTGGGATATCTTCACCTCAATCTGTCTGCTCACCTTCTTCAGAGTTCCCATGTACTTGTTGAGACTGTCCTGTTTCTCGCTGAGAATCGACAGCAGATGTCTGTATCTGAGCTCATCCTTCGAATCCAGCATTCTGACCACATTGACGAAGCGTTTCATCTCCTCCATGGTGAAGTTCATCTGCCTCAGTTCCGTCAGAAGCTGCATCTCCTTGATGTTTTCATAGTCGAAATCATACTGTGCGCCGTTTTTATCGGGCGAAATCAGCTCCTCGGATATATAGTATCTGATAGTCGATACAGGTGTTTCGGTTTCTTTCGCAAAGGCTCCGATTTTCATATTAACCACCTCACGGACCCCTTTTTCTTATCATAATATGCTGAAAAACAAAAGGTCAAGTGCACTTTATGTTTTGTCTGCAATATGGGATTTTGCACTGTTGACAGAAAGCGCACCGAAGAAAATATAATTTGGTCACGGAATAATTGTTATTTTCAGATTTTTTACAAAAAGGAGGGAGACATCATGTCAAACAAAACAACCGGTGTATCCAATCTTCAGCAGAATCAGTACAGCGTATTCTCTATTTTCTGTCTGATTTACTGTTCGGCAAGCGCCGGGGCATTCGGAGTCGAAGAGATTGTCAGCGGCTGCGGCCCGGGAATGTGTATCGGTGTTCTCATCGGTATGGCCCTCGTATGGGGAATGCCTGTTGTCCTCGGTTCCGCCGAGCTGTCATCCGTAATGCCGGGAGAAGGCGGCTACTATTACTGGGCCAAGCACACTCTCGGTGAATTCTGGGGCTATATTATGGGAATAAACATCGCCATAAGCTTCTATGTGTGCAGCTCCACCTACGTGGTTCTGGCGGTAAACTATCTGGCATCTGTAGACCACTGGGAGCTGTGGAGCACAGACGGCAGCACAGGCGTAGGCTTCGCCGCCGTTATGGCACTCGGCCTCGGCAAAGCCGGCAAGATAATATTCGTTGTAATCGCCGTTGTGTCAGCACTGTCAATATTCAATACCAACATGGCAGGCGGTGCCCGCTCATTCTTCGTAATGGCTGACGACAGCCTCTTCCCGAGGAAGTGGATAACAAACGTTTCCAAAAAACGCGGAGTTCCTTATGTTGGTGTAATATCAATATCCATCGTTACCCTGCTCATGATGGAAATGGAGTTCAAGGCACTGGTTCTGATTCAGGTTATACCTATCTTCGTATGTCAGGCTCTCGTTTCGGTCATCATTCTGAAGGCCAGAAGAGACATTCCTGCCGAAGAGAGAATCGGGTGCTATACCGTAGGCGGAGGCAAGCTGGGCCTGTTCCTGATAACCTTCCTGCCTGCACTCATATGTGTTGTAGCCTTCTATCTTAACGGTATGGACTACTTCATCGGCGGTCTCGTATGCGCGGTTATCGCAGCTGTTCTTTATATCATAGCACGCAAAGTCGACAGGAAGATGCTCATGCCTACCAGAGTTACCGTAAGCGTGGGCAAGCACAGTGATGAAATTGCTAATCAGTGAAAGCGGTGAACATTATGGACAAAATATTAGTTAACGGTCTTGTATATACTATGGATGCCGATCATCCCGAAGCTGAGGCTCTGGCCATAAAAGACGGAATAATCCGTGCTGTGGGAACGAATGACGAAATACTGGCCATGAAGGATGCCGGCACGGAAGTCATCGATATGAACGGGGGAATGCTTCTTCCCGGACTCATCGATGCCCACTGTCACCCTGCTATGACGGCATATTTCCTCAATGCACTGCAGTTTGATGAAGAAATGACTCTGGACGAGGTTCTTTCATCTCTCAGAGATTACGTTGAGGCACACCCTGATAACGAAACCTATTTCGGTACCGGCTATAACGAGATATGTTTCTCCGACAGAGAGTACACAACTGAGCTTCTGGATGAAATATGTCCTGACAAGCCTGTATTTCTCTCAAGCAGCGGATGTCATTCAGCCTGGGTTAATGCCTGCACCTTCGAGAGAGCCGGCATAACAGCCGAAACACCTGACCCGATTCCGGGATTCCAGTATTTCGAGAAGAATGCTGCAGGAGAACTGACAGGTCATGTAGTTGAGACTGAGGCGGAGAACATGATATATCGCGCCATAGATTTCTTCGATAATGATATTCTGGAGATCTCATACAAGCAGATGGCTAAAGAATTTTCTGCGTACGGTATCACCACACTTGTAGGCTGCGGCAATTTCGACTGGATGGGAGACCGTCCTTATGAGACGGCTGACAATCTGATCAGAAATGGCCAGCTCGATGTTCGTATCTTCGACTGCGCCTTCCTGTCTACGCTCTCCCGCAAAGAATCCTCCCTCGAGGATATAAGGAGACTCAGCAAGCGATATGACAGTGACCGCCTGCGCGTTAACACCTACAAGGTTATTATGGACGGACCCTTCGAATCGGGATCTGCCAGCATGCACGAGGAGTACATACCGGGCTACAAGTGCATCCCGCCCCTTCTCGAAGGACGTGAACTCGAGGAGATCTTCCTCACGGCGGCATCCGAGGGCTACGACATACATGCTCACGGTATAGGAAACTACGCAATCCACGAAATCCTCAGAGGTGCAGAAGCAGTCAGAAAGGCAGGATATGAAGACACGAGAATAACCTGTGCTCACACCCAGTATGTCACTAAAGAGGACAGACGCAGATTCGGTGAACTCAATGTCATCGCCAACACGACAGGAGGATGGCACTACTGGTACCCGGGAATCGATACGGTTATGGGAACAACTGCCGAGGATGAGTTCACACTCAAGGAGATTATCGACGGCGGCACAATCATGACAATGGGAAGCGACAGACCTGCCGACGAGGTGGGCTTCGATCCGCGTATGGAAATTGTAACCGCCATGACACGAAAGTATATCGGATTCCTGGATGATCCGGAGCTTCCGACGCTTAAACCGGACGATCAGAAGCTTTCCCTGCAGGAATGCCTTGAGTCGTACACGGTAAACGCCGCCCATCAGATTCATATGGACGGCAAAATCGGACAGATACGGGAAGGCGCTTATGCCGACCTGTGTCTCTTCGCCCGCGACATGTTCACTCTCACACCGGAGGAAATCCTGGAGGATCCTCTGATGATGACAATGATCGAGGGAAAAATCGTCTACGAAGCTTAATCTTAAGAGGCTGCCGCTTAACGCGACAGCCTCTTTTTTATTATACGTTATATGTAGTAGACCGGTTCCTTTTCCTCGAGGAAATCACTCAGTCTCCTGCCGTAGAAGAAATCATGAACCATTTCGTTGTACTCCTTCCACATCGGCAGCGTGGGACACTCCTCCGCTCTGGGACACGGTTCGCCTCCGGGAATCAGACATGCCACAGGCGAAAGTGAACCCTCCATAAGCTCCAGAATTTCGCCCACCGTATACTCTTCCGGTTCTCTGTTCAGGCTGTATCCGCCGCCTTTGCCGCTGACGGATCTGAGCATGCCGCCTTTCACAAGCTCCTTGGTTATTATCTCCAGATACTTCTTGGAAATATCCTGTCTGTCTGCAATATCCTTAAGAGGAATATTGCCCCTGCCTCTGTGCTGCGCCAGATCTATCATAACTCTCAGGGCATATCTGCCTTTGGTTGTAATCATACAATCGCCTCCCGCCTAATTGTAACCAAAATGCAGACAAAAATCAAAATAATATTAAAAACCTATTGACACAGTAGGTAAATAGTGTTATTTTATCATTGTAAGATTTCTAAGGAACGGAGGTAAATAAAAATGTCAGGAATCTATAAAGGAACATTAGGACTTATAGGAAACACACCCCTTGTTGAAGTGACGAACATAGAGAAGGATCTCGGCCTTGAAGCCACAGTTCTCGTCAAGCTCGAATACTTCAATCCTGCAGGAAGTGTCAAGGACAGAATCGCTAAAGCTATGATCGAAGACGCTGAAGCCGAAGGCAAGCTGAAGGAAGGCTCGGTAATCATAGAGCCCACTTCGGGAAATACAGGCATCGGCCTGGCAGCCATCGCGGCAGCCAAAGGATACAGGGCAATCCTGACAATGCCGGAGACCATGAGTGTGGAGAGAAGAAACATTCTCAAGGCGTACGGCGCCGAAATCGTTCTTACGCCGGGGGACAAGGGAATGAAGGGAGCCATTGCCAGAGCAGAGGAGCTGGCTAAGGAAATCCCCGGCGGCTTTATCCCGGGCCAGTTCACCAATCCGTCCAACCCTAAGATTCACAGAGAGACTACAGGACCTGAAATATGGAAGGATACAGACGGCAAGGTTGATATCTTCATCGCAGGTGTAGGTACAGGCGGAACGGTTACCGGAACTGGAGAATATCTTAAATCGCAGAACCCGGATGTGAAGGTGGTGGCAGTGGAACCGGATGCTTCGCCGGTACTCTCCGAAGGCACCGCAGGCCCCCACAAGATTCAGGGAATCGGAGCGGGTTTCGTTCCGGAGGTCCTGAACACATCGGTATACGACGAGGTCTACAGATCGAGAAACGACGACGCTTTCGAAACGGCTAAATATCTGGCCGCCAAAGAAGGAATATCAGTAGGCATATCTTCAGGAGCCGCACTTCATGCAGCTATAGAATACGCACGCAAGCCGGAGAACAGAGGCAAAACGATAGTGGCACTCCTCCCGGACAGCGGCGACAGATACTATTCCACAGCATTATTCACAGATTGAGAGGTAAGATGACATGAGCAATAATTATAAATTTGAAACTTTACAGCTGCACGTCGGACAGGAACAGGCAGATCCGGCTACAGACTCCAGGGCTGTTCCGATCTACGCAACAACATCCTATGTTTTTCACGATTCGCAGCACGCGGCAGACAGATTCGGTCTGACGGATTCAGGTAACATATACGGCAGACTCACCAACTCCACTCAGGAAGTACTGGAGAAGAGAGTTGCCGCCCTCGAAGGAGGAAGCGCGGCACTGGCAGTAGCTTCAGGTTCTGCAGCTATCACCTACACCTTCCAGGCTCTGGCCGCCGGCGGCGGTCACATAGTCGCCCAGAAGACAATATACGGAGGCACCTACAACCTGCTGGCTCACACACTGCCTCAGTACGGTATAACCGCAACCTTCGTTGACTCTCACGACTTCGCTGAAATCGAAGGCGCCATACAGGATAACACGAGGGCAATATTCCTCGAAACTCTGGGAAATCCGAACAGCGATATTGCCGACATCGACGCAATAGCTGAAATCGCGCACAGGCACGGACTGCCACTGGTAATCGACAATACCTTCGGAACTCCCTATCTGATTCGTCCTATCGAACACGGCGCAGACATTGTAGTTCATTCAGCAACCAAGTTCCTGGGAGGACACGGTACCACTCTGGGCGGAATCATAGTTGAAGCAGGCAGGTTTGACTGGAAGGCTTCAGGCAGGTACGGAAACATTGCCGACCCTAATCCGAGCTACCACGGAATTTCATTCTACGATGCCGTGGGTCCGGCCGCTTTCGTGACGTACATCAGAGCAATCCTTCTCAGAGATACAGGTGCCACCCTGTCACCATTCGCTGCATTTCTGCTTTTGCAGGGAATTGAAACCCTGTCGCTTCGTGTGGACAGACATGCCGAGAACACGAAGAAGGTTGTGGAGTATCTCTCGAAGCACCCTCAGGTTGCGAAAGTCAATCATCCGTCACTGCCGGATCATCCGGATCACGAGCTCTATAACAGATATTTCCCTGAGGGAGGCGGATCCATATTCACCTTTGATATCAAAGGCGGCAGGGAGGAAGCATGGAAGTTCATAGACGGCCTTGAAATATTCTCACTGCTGGCCAATGTGGCAGATGTGAAGAGCCTGGTAATTCACCCTGCATCGACCACCCACTCGCAGCTCAATGATGAGGAGCTGGCAGATCAGGGAATCAGTCAGAGCACCATCAGACTCTCAATCGGAACCGAACATATTGACGATATTATCGCCGATCTGGAGAAGGGTTTCGAGGCGGCGAAGGCTTGACACTCCGAGAATCCGTCAACTATAATAAAGCCATGAATATAGTAATAACAGCAGGCGGTACAAGCGAGAGAATTGACGATGTGAGGACCATTACCAACTCCTCAACAGGCAGTCTCGGCTTCGCCATAGGAAGTGCCTTCGCCCGCGCGGAGGAAGTTGACAGAATCTATTATCTTCACGGCAGGAGAGCCGTGGTCCCTGAATCAGATATAATCGAGCCGGTTGAAATAGGCGGCGTCATGGATCTTCATGAGAATCTTAGCCGTATCCTCACAGAGGAGAAAATCGATGCTGTGATTCATGCCATGGCCGTAAGCGACTACATGGTTCACAACGTGACCACCATGGACAAGCTCATGGGCACAGAAGACCCCAATCATGTGCAGGATCTCTCGGGAAACAAGATCAGTTCCGATATCGAAGATCTGGTTATACACATGAAGCGTTCACCTAAAGTAATAGGAATAATCAAGGAGCTCAGCCCCGCCTCCACACTGGTGGGGTTCAAGCTTCTCAGCAGCGTACCCCACGAAGAGTTGATTCGCGTGGGGTATAGGCTTTTGCAGAAGAATCGCTGCGATTTCGTTCTGGCAAACGATCTCCGGGAGATTGACAGAAACAGGCACCGCGGCTACCTGATTCACGGTGACGGTTCTTACGATACCATGAACACCAACGAGGAAATCGCGGATATGATAGTCAGACGCGTTCTTGAAGAGAGGAAGGTGAAATAGATGTATATTGTACTGGGAGTAACCGGCAGCATCTCGGCATACAAGGCCGCAGACATCGCCAACCGGCTTAACAAGGACGGACATGAGGTTCACGTGATTATGACTGAGGGAGCTGAAGCGTTCATCACTCCGCTTACTCTGCAGACTCTGTCTAAGAACAAGGTTCACGTGAAGGAGTTTGAGGAATACGACCCGACTGTGGTCAAGCACATAGACCTGGCAGGAAATGCGGATGTTGTGCTCATCGCGCCGGCAACCGCCAATATAATAGGCAAGATAGCCGGAGGTATAGCTGACGACCTGCTGACCTCAGTTGTCATGGCCGCAGCTGTTCAGGCGAAGATTATCATTGCTCCCGCCATGAACACCAACATGTACGAGAACCCTATAGTGCAGTCAAACATTGAAAAGCTGCAGAAACTGGGCTACGAATTCATCGAACCCAAGGATTCACATCTGGCATGCGGCACTACAGGCAAGGGTGCGCTGGCGAATGTGGACGAGATAATAGGTATTACAGAAAGTTTTGACCGATAATATATATGACTTCGAAATCTTTGATAATCAGATATCTTTTAATGATTCCGGGAGTGTTCTTTCTCTCCTTCGGAATCGCTTTTGTTACTAAAGCAGGTCTGGGAACATCTCCAATATCATCCATCCCATACAGCTTATCGATGATATGCCCCATGTTCACCATGGGCAATTACACCATAGCAATAAACGCTCTGATGGTTCTCGCTCAGATTGTGATACTGCGAAACAAGACAGGTGCGGATATGGGCAGAGCCTCCGGCAAGGCAATAACTGCGGGAGATGTTGTTTCACAGCTTGTAATCTCCTTTGTTATGGGATACATGGTTGACTTCTCTCTGTGGCTGTTGAGCTGGTTCTCACCATCCGCATACTGGCTGAGAATCCTGTCCGGTTTCCTGGGCAGCGCCATAATGGCACTGGGTATTTCAATCCAGCTTCGGGCCAATGTCTCTATGGCTCCGGGGGACGCCCTCGTCAAGGCAGTATCTGTTGTAACCGGCAAAGTCTACGGGCGCATGAAACTCATATGCGATGCCACTATGGTGGTAATCTCGGCTATACTGTGTCTCGTCTTCCTCCACAATCTGGCGGGAGTCCGCGAAGGCACAATAATCTGCGTAATCACCACGGGCAACGTCATCAGATTTCTGAGAAAATACGTGATTAAAGGCTGATTCAGCCTATGACCATCTGTATGAAATTCACGAACAGTTTAATTCCGTAGAAGATAATCACCGCGCCGCATATTATATTTATAACTCGCAAAGTCTTATCGGTTATCTTCGCACTGAAAAGCGAAATCACCGTTGTGATTCCGAAAAACCAGAGCACGGATGCTGAGGCGAAACCTCCCACGAAGAAGAAATCCGTTCCTGCCGGCAATGTGGCCTTGAATGCACCCAGCATCATTGAACCGTCTATGAGGGCCTGAGGGTTAAACCATGTTACAACGCAGGCCGTTGTGATAACCTTGAGAACAGGTATATCCACCTTCGTGGAGTTATCCATACTGTCTCTGGACCTTATCAGCCCTATACCTATCCATATGACTATGAGGCTTCCCACGAGAAGTATTCCCATCTCCAGTATGGGCGATGCCTGCATGATGGCACCCACTCCGAAGAAACAGGCCAGACCCAGAGTGATATCGAAGAATATCACTATCAGTGCAGTGATATATGATCTGGACCTGGGCTGAGTGAGAGCCGTATTGATAACGAAGAGATTTTGCAGACCTATGGGCGCCACGTATGCCAGCCCCATGGTAAGACCCTGAATATAGATTTCCATTTTTAGCATTTACTCCTTTTTTCTTACCTGGTATGATGATAATATAAATGTCAGAGGAATACAAGAACGCAGATTACTGTTACCAAGTAAGGAGAAGCTTACCACCATGATAGAAACTCATTACGACTGCCCGTGTCTGGAGAAGTGTCCTCTCAACTACGCTCTATCCGTAGTGGGAGGCAAATGGAAGATGCAGATTATCTGCGTGCTGAACAATCAGGGAAACCTGAGATACAACGAAATCAAAAGAAAACTTGACGGGATTTCAAATACTGTTCTGTCCACCTCGCTGAAGGAGCTTGAATCCGCCGGACTGGTTGAGAGACGAGAGTTTCTGGAAGTTCCCGTACGTGTGGAATATTCGTCAACGGAGAAAGCGGACAAACTTATCCCCGTGCTGGAGGCATTCAGCGACTGGGGTGAAGAGATGATGAACTTATGATAGGAGAGAAGACTGATATGAGATTTGCCAGCTTCGAAGGCCGTGTGTGTCTGGTTACAGGCGCCGGCAGCGATTCAGGAATAGGATTTAACACAGCCGTAATTCTGGGACAGCTTGGTGCCCGTGTCGCCATAGTGTCCACAACCGAACGGATCTACAACCGTACCGATGAGCTGAAGGCTCTGGGTATTGATGCGCGCGGATATATAGCAGACCTTATGGACCGCAGCCAGGTGCGCGCCATGGTAAAAGCTGTGCTGGAGGATTTCGGCACGATAGATGTCCTCATCAACAATGCCGGTATGGTTCAGGTTGGAGTCGAGGAGGATTTCTCAGGTTTTCTTGACATGAGCTATGAGAGCTGGGATGATGCCATAGACCGGAATCTCAACATTCCCTTCAATGTTACCAAGGAAGTTATTCCTACCATGGTTGCCGCAGGATATGGGCGTATAGTCAACGTATCAAGCGTTACCGGGCCTGTGGTGAGCAATCCCGGCGAAAGCTCCTACAGCGCCGCGAAAGCTGCCATCGTGGGAATGAGCCGCTCTCTGGCAATAGAGTTCGGCAACAACGGAATAACAGTCAACTGCGTACTTCCCGGCTGGATAGGCACCGCTTCACAGACTGAAGCCGAAGCCGCCGGCGGTCTTAACACGCCTCTGAGACGCAGCGCCACCGGCAAAGAGGTTGCCAATGCCATCGTTTTCCTGGCATCGGAGGAGGCCTCCTATATCACGGGAGAATCCCTCGTAGTTGACGGAGGCAACACGATTCAGGAGTACAAAGGCCCGCAGGAGCTTTATTACTAATCGGTACGGTTAAGAACATGTCTTATCAGATATCCTTCCCTGACACCGAACTTTGATACACTAATCTTCTTTATTTTGAAGTGCCCGGCTGCCGTACAGAGTATTACAAGCCCCGGAATCAGCGTATGCAGACGTTCCGGGGCAGCTTTTATCATCCTGTCAACCATATAGCTTTTCCTGGTCTCATAAAGGCTGAGAAGTTTTCTGATTTTATCCGACTCCATCTCCCGGTTATCTTTATTTTCACCGTATACCTCGTTGTATATTTTCAGGATTGATCTTACACTGCCCCCTACTCCGTATGCTCTTTCCGATTTTTGACCGGATTTCTCTCCGCCAATCACCTGTTTCACCTTTTTCTTTATACCTGCAACCTCGTCCTTCGTCGCACTATGTTCTTCACATGCCGCTTAAACAAATTCAATGATCCGATGCCGAGAGACTCAGCACTTATTACAGCCCTGTCTTCAAAGGATACAATCTCGGTGCTGCCTCCGCCTATATCTATCACCATGCCCTTCTGAACGCTGTTGTCACCGCAAACCCCGACGAAATCACATATCGCTTCCTCTTCTCCGGATAAAACCTGTATCTCGTATCCCGTTCTGCTTCTGATTGCAGATACTACCTCATCGCAATTTACCGTATTGCGAATTGCCGCAGTCGCGAAAAAATGTATGCTTTCAAGATCCATATGGCTGATAACCGTCTTAAAACCTTCGATAGCATCAACGGCTCGCTCTATACCTTCATCTGTCATGCGGCCCCTTTCATCCACATATCCGGCAAGCCCTGCAACCTCCTTCTTGTGAATAACACATTCAAATGTCCTGTCATCACGAATCTCATAACATGACAATCTTATCGTATTTGATCCGATATCAACTACTCCTACCATTTGCCTTCCTCCGCTCTGTCACAGAAAAACTCTTGAGAATTCAGCTTCGGATTTTGCAGGTTGCGGGCTGTATATACTCCGCAGCTTGTCAGGCATTTTCCCTTCTCGTCATCCTGCATCATAGTATCAAACATCCGGTCTATTCGCTCCCGCAGATCCTTGTCCAGTATCGGTGCTGCCACTTCCACGCGATGAATCGTGTTTCTTGTCATGAAGTCCGCTGAACTTATATACACCTTTTCTCTGTCATGTGTGCCGAAGCGGTAAATCCTCGAATGCTCCAGGAATCTGCCCACAATGCTGATAACGGTAATATTGTCCGTATACCCCTCAACACCGGGAATCAGACAGCATATGCCTCGAACAATCAGTTCTATCTTCACGCCGGCCTGAGAAGCCTCAATCAGCTTATCGATAATCGCCTTGTCAGTCAGAGAATTGATTTTTATTCCTATATATCCCGGCTCCCCCGATTCCACATGATTGATTTCCTCGTCAATCATTCTCAGAACATTATTCTGCAGACATTTAGGCGCCACCAGAAGAAGATTGCTTTCCTCCACTTTTTCACCGCAAAGCAGAGCCGCAAATACTGCCGCAACTTCCCTGCCTATTTCCTGATTTGCCGTCATCAGTGACATATCCGTATACAGGGCGGAGGTTTTCTCGTTATAATTTCCCGTACCTATCTGCGAAATGTAAGAAATACCGCTCTCAGCCTTGCTGGAGATCAGACAGATCTTAGAATGCACCTTGTATCCTTTAAGACCGTAGATAACCCTGCACCCGGCCTCTTCAAGCTTTCTCGAGTAATCGATATTGCTTTCCTCGTCGAAACGGGCCCTCAGTTCCACAAGGACCACAACCTCTTTGCCGTTTTCTGCCGCTTCAACAAGAGCTTCTATAATCTGACTTCTGTTTGCCAGCCTGTACAGGGTAATCTTTATGGATACGACAGCCGGGTCGTTTGCCGCCTCCTTTAACAGTAATATGAAGGGCTTGATACTTTCGAAGGGATAGGAAAGCAGCACGTCCTTCGCCATTATCTGGGGCATGACAGGCCTGCCGGCATCAATCTGAGCCGTCATCCGCGGACTTCTCTTTCTGTAGAACAGGGTATCGTTGCCTTTGCTCCTCAGATAATTCTGCAGCAGGGATACGAAGGACAAATCCAGCGGGACACCTGACACAAAGACACTCTCTTTCTCCACATGAATTTCCCTGCACAGCCGGCTGACCATTTTTTTGCTCAGAGAACGCGAGAGTTCCAGCCTTACCGGATTCATTCTTTTTCTCTGTCGGATCAGCTTCTCCATAATCTCTCTGTATTCCAGATATTCGTCATCATGACTTTCTGTATCGATATCAGCACTTCGTATCACTCTGACAAGTGATTTCTCCAGCACCGTATATTTCCTGAATATCTTCGGCATAAAATGCAGAATAAGCTCTTCCGAGAGCATGAAGGTCCCTTCTCTCGTCGGAATGCCGATCAGTCTCGGGAACACATTGTTACTGCAGGGAACAACGGCCACCTTTTTCTTTCCTTTACCGGTTTCTATCTGTGCTACCGCATAAATCTCCTGGTTTTTTATAAACGGGAACGGCTGCTGCTTGCTTATGATGGTCGCCGAAAGGAAGGGTGCTATTTCGCGATTGAAATATTTCTCAAGCTGCTTTCCTTCTTCTGCCGAGAGCCTGTTAAAATTAATCAGCCTTATCCCTTTCGGTTCAAGCTCTCCCATCAGCTGTTCATAAACAACGGCTTTCTTCTTATCCAGACGTCTCGTCTCATTCAATATCGCACTGATCTGTTCTTCTGTTGTCATATTGGTCTTGTTTTCTCTGATTGCATGCGGCGCGCCCAGCTGATCTGCCAGAGCCCCCACTCTCACCCTGTAAAACTCATCCAAATTGGACTGATATATAGCAACGAAGGACAGTCTCTCTGCCAGGGGTACTCCGGGGTTCCCGGCCTCATTCAGAACACGTTCATTGAACTTTAGCCAGGACAGTTCTCTGTTCATGTAAACAGCATTGTTTCTCATTTCTGTCTTCCTTTCTCCAATGTATTGTTTCTCTTCATGCATTACAGAATAGCAAAGGCATGTAAAATTCCCAATCGGGACAATGTGAAAAATATGTAAAAAAAGAAAAGCCCTTTTCACACTAGACGAATGGAAACAGCCGACTGATTCTCCGAAAAAAATCAATCGGCTGTGTACCATATGATTCAATTATTTTTCAGCAGTAAATGGTTTTTGCTGTCGTTATGATAAATTGAATTATGATAACTTTGTTTATACAATCCCTGTTTTTCTGCCTCCAACAGGACAGGAGTAAAGCCACCTTTGGAGAAAATGTAATAATGGAAAATACCGTCTTTACGGAAAACAGTAGCATAGTTCCGAAGCAGTTCCAGTTCATCCATGCCGATTTTCTCATTCCGGTATTTGCAGGAACCAATCAGATATTCATTGCCCTCCACCGGTGTCCCGACAATGTCAATTTGAATCTCTTTCCTGGTTTTTGCGTCTGTTCCCCACCACTGCCCGACATCACTGAGCATAACGGGCAGATCTTGTGCATAACGCAGCAAATACTCCTGACACATTTTTTCAAAAACAAGCCCCATATAATCCGGATAAAACCGCTTTACTGCCTGCTCATACACAAGGCTCATGCGTCCGCTGCTGATAACAGACATATTTCTCGGCACAAAACGATACCAGAATCGGAAGAAATTATCTTCAATCATGTAGATCGTTTTCTTGCCGGGCTTCCATGTCAGCATTGGATAATGGCAGAGCGTCAGTGCGTGTGTGCCATCCGAAACCTCCAAAAAATGGTCCACACTGAGAGAATAGCGTTCCAGATCAACCTTGCCTATCCAGGAACCATCATGGTTGCCCACAATCAAACGCTTCTTGCCTTTGAGACGCTTTAAGATGCTTTCCGTGTCAGCACAGCGAAAGAACATATCACCCACGATATATACGGTATCATTTCCATGCACACGCTCATTCCATGCCGCAATCATCGCTTCGTTCATGGTGCCTACATCGGGATATGGCCGTTCACACATCCGTACTATACTGGCATGGCCGAAATGCGTATCTGCGGTAAAATAAATCATTGCTTCTCAGCCTCCTTTTTCGTTTTTGGCAATCATAGCAAAGGCCGGAAGCACCTTCAAATGTGCGGTTTGTGCTGCAACAGAGATTATACCAAATGATCCTCGTTGATTAGGAGCAGTCCGGTGCTTTCTTTCGCGGTATCAAGCATACGCTGCGTAAAGCCGCTTTTGCTGAATAGGCCAAAGATCACATCATATCCCGGAAATGCTTTGCGAATTTCGGCAGCGCAATCAATCTTTTCTTTCAAGGCAAAATAGACTGGCGCATCCACCGGCTTCGCATGGTATTTACATTCTCCAGCAAATAAACGCTTGTTCTGATGATCTACGGCCATTACATCAATTTCCGTATCTCCGTCAAAATCGTTCAGCCAGTAAGAGCCGATACGGGACGGCGTAAAAGAAATTGTTCCGTTCCTGCACAAATCTGCAAAGATATTCTTGCAGATGTCCTCGTAAGCAAAAGCTACGAATTTTTCTATAAAATCCTTATGGATCTCATCCAGAACGATCTGCATATTGTCCAGTTCCAGCTCACCTTTATAGGGGTAAACATAGCGGAACCAGAAGCGGATAAAGTTATCCGAGATGAAATACAGTCCCTTGCGTGATTTTTCCGGGTTCTTTTCCGTTACTGGTGTTCTCCTTTCGATGAAACCCAAATCCGCAAGTGTAGACAGATACGGTGTCAATGCAGAAGTCTCCTGTCCCAACACTCCGGCGATCTTGCCCAGCTTGTGGTTCCCGTCCGCGATGGCCTTGATGATAGAGAAATAGTTCACTGCTGTTACAGATTCACTTTTCAGCAGGAAATTGGGTTCCTCATACAAAAACCCGCTTTTGGACAAAACCGCATCTTTGATCTGTTCTTCCAGTTCCCGGTCATCCTCAAAAAACTCCAGATACTTGGGAACACCGCCCGTCACAGCGTACTGTTCCACCGCCTGTTCAAACGACAGATTCTGAACGGCATATATATCCGTAAAGGGCAACGGGGCCAGACGCATTTGCGCCGTTCTGCGGCCATACAGCGGACTGTCATAGGACAGGGCGTGTTTCTGCATCATACCGATCAGGGAACCGGACAGAATCAGCATCACATTGCTGTCTTTCAAAATTTCATCCCAGGCGTTTTGCAAAATAGAAGGAAAAGCCGGATTGGTCTTTACAAGGTACGGGAACTCGTCAATGACAAGCACTTTCTTTTCCTCTGGCTTATAATCTGCAATCACCTGAAACAGATCAAGCCAATCCGTAAACGCTGCCTTCTGCAGCAATGTATTTTTCGTTGTACGAGCCACAACACCCGCCAGCCGCTTCATGCTCTGACTCTCCAGTTCCTCCGTGGCAAGGAAGTAAAATGCAGTTTTCTTCTTCAAAAATTCTTTAATCAGTGTTGTTTTTCCGACTCTGCGGCGACCATAGATGACCACAAAGCCACTGTCACGGTTGTATTCCGTGTTCAGCTTGTTAAGCTCAGCTTGTCTGCCTATAAATTTCATGCTCGCTCCTCCTTATCATAAGATAGTTTATGATAAATTTGTTTATATTATATATCCGCAAGCGAAAATGTCAAGGCTGCATTTATCTAATTAGTTGCAAGTGTGTTGCAATTATGTTGCAAGTAAACTCAATTTGAGCTTTTTTCTTCGATTTCCACAAAAGAAAAACCCTTGCAATTGCAAGGGTTTTGGAGCTTTTTGAAAATCGAGAGACTATCTCTTTGAGAACTTTTATTAACGCTTTGATAAGTGCAATCCATTGCAATTACTGCATTTTGCTTCGCTTTGTTGCAGACGTGTTGCAAACTGTGTACGTTTCATTACTCTTATTCACCTTAAAACTAATTCTGTTGCTCCCACTCGGCAAACGAAAACACTCGCAGTAAAGAATACTCCAATTACTTTGTATTGC
>JALFNS010000045.1 GCA_022773945.1 Clostridiales bacterium | reverse complement strand
CTCAGCAGTTAAAGTCTGATTTCTTAACTCAATTCTCGCTTGCGCTTCTAATTCATATCCTGAATTACTGTTTGGTTAGAAATTGTCGGAAACTTTATACTCTTCCTTTTCAGGTTGTGTACAGTTTCTCTTTGAATCTTTATTTTGACTCAAATTTCTACACTATGAAGTTTTCAATGTTCGCGATGCCTTCGCATCCCGCACTCGCTTCCCGCGAGCTTTTTTATTATATTACTGTCATCCGGTTTTGTCAACAACTTTTTTGAAGTTATTTTGAAAACTTTTCGGGATTTTTCGTGCCCCTCTCGGTGACAGCTTGTACAGTTTACCAGTATGTGACGCACATGTCAACCCTGTTTTTTAATTAATTTTAAAACCCGCCAAATAACAATCGAGTAGGGGCTAACTTGTAGCCCCTCTCACACCACCGTACGTGCCGTTCGGCATACGGCGGTTCAATTCAAATAGTAGTCCAAACAACTTAGAAGTCCTCGCTTTGCGAGGATTTCTTTGCTTATGCGTCGCAATCCTGTTGTCTTCGCTACCGCTTGGTAGTGGTTTCCGAATCCTGCTGATTGCTTCGCCATCCACATAGGTGTTCCTAGTTTACGTAGTCCCCATATGCGCTTTTCTCTCGTCTTCCACTGCTTCCATACCACAATTCTCATCCTGTTTCGCATATGCTTGTCTATCCTATCCATAGCAGTTTTCATACTGCCAATTCTGAAGTAGTTAATCCATCCGCGTATGACCTGATTCAATCTTGCGATTCTGATATCCATTGATATCGACCAGTTACGTTTTGTCAATCTCTTCAGTTTCCTCTCGAATCGCTTGATAGAATCTTCGTGAGGTCTTGCCTTCCATCCTTCGCTGCTTTTCCAGAACCCGAACCCTAGATATTTGAGATTTGTCGGTCTTGTAACCTTTGATTTGGTCGTATTCACCTTCAACCCCAATTTCTTTTCAATCCACTTTGTTACTGTTGCCATAACTCTGTTTGCAGCAGCACTGCTTCCTACTGTGATGATACAGTCATCAGCATACCTCACAAAGTGAAGTCCTCTTCTTTCGAGTTCTTTATCAAGTTCATTAAGCATTATGTTGCTAAGTAGCGGTGAAAGTGATTCTGTGTCAGGGTCATTTATGAGACCATGCACTAAGGACATGAGTTTGTCTTGCGGCACGTTATCGAAGAATTTCTCCAGGTCAATATCTACAACGTAGGTGTATCCGTCGTTAAAGTATTCAAGCAACTTGATGATTGCCTGCTGTGCTTTTCGCCCCGGTCTGAATCCATAGCTGTGCTCACTGAAGTGTTGTTCTGCTATTGGCGTCAGTACCTGTGCGATAGCTTGCTCGATAACTCGGTCAGCTACACTTGGGATTCCTAGGTTTCGTACTCCACCGCTTGGCTTTGGTATTTCTACTCTTCTTACCGGCTTCGGCTTGTACCTTCTTCTCCGAATCTTGTCTCGAATATCTACCCAGTTATCGCGGAGGTATTGGTCGATTTCATCAACGGATATTCCGTCAGTTCCACCTGCACCCTTGTTTGCCTTGACTCTTCTGAGCGCTTCAAACATGTTCTCTCTGCTGAGTATCTCTTCAAGCAGTGCTGACATTTGGACTTGTCTCCTTTCTTCGTTATGCTTCGCATCCTTTGTATCCTACCTCCTTCGGAAGTTTCACTCTGTTACGTCTTCGCTACTCTCTTCCTCGTCGGATATGGATGCTGACTTTCGCGAGTCCATTTGACTCTTGAATTGTTCAGCCCTTCGCTCCACCTCCATTACAGAGGCTTCCACGCTACTATGGCTTCTGCTGACTTCTCGCAGTTCGTTGTTACTACGGATTTCTCCGCCTGTGAGACCTCACGGGATAAGTCGTCAGTCTTTCCTCGTCTACCTGCCTAATTTACTTGCATAGGTTACGGTTGCCTTTTGGACTTCGCGACTCTTAGCCCGCTCATCCGCTATGCAAGCCTTAGTATTAGGTTCCTGTTCGTCAGGCTACGATTTCGCTATCCCTTCTTCTCGCCTGCACCTCGCGATGCAAACCTTGGGAGTCGCTATGAGGTTCGTCGGCAACTACGCCCTACGTGGACTTTCACCACAGACTGACGGCATGCCCGTCATACTAAAAAGAGACGCCTCGCGGCGTCTCTTCTGGTGTATACGTATACTAGTTGTTTCGACAAATCCGGGCCTGTGCTTACGCTTCTGCAGCCTCGGCTGCAGCCTTCTTTTCAGCTTCTCTTTCAGCAAGAACCTTCTGGTATTCTTCCTCAGTCATTTCATCCATTGTGATGCCTGTGATTCCGTAGAACATTGATACCAGCGGGTTCAGCCAGTTCAGAATAGCGAACGGAATGTACGCACTGTTAACACCCAGGAAGGATCTCATAGTTGCACCGCAAGTGTTCCAAGGGAAGAAGTTTGAAGTAATTGTACCGGAGTCTTCCAGTGCTCTTGAAAGGTTCTTCGGAGCAAGTCTTCTGTCTTCGAATGCTTCCTTGTACATTCTTCCAGGAAGAATGATTGACAGGTACTGGTCGCAGCAGATTGCGTTTACGAATACGCATGAAAGCTCTGTGATGATAACCAGTCCGCCTCTTGTGCCTCTTGCAAGCTTGAGGAGTGCAGCGGCAAGGTTGCCCATAACGCCTGTAACGTCTACGATACCGCCGAAGCACATTGCCAGCATGATGAGGGAAATAGTCCACATCATTGACTGGAGTCCGCCGCCTGTAAGCAGTGAAGTAAGCTCTTCGGCAATACGTGGATCCATGTTAGGGTCGACATCCAGTGGATCCATCTTAGGAAGTTCTTCAACTCCGTAGTTAAGAAGGTAACCGATGTTTGACAGTTCGCCACCGCCAGGGACAAGTCTTACACCCTGTGCTGCTGCGAAAGGAACACCGAGTAACACACCTGCGATAAGAGCAGGAAGTGCAGGCATCTTAACGATTACTGCAACGATTACGAATACAGGTGGAATCAGATAAAGGATGCCGATGTTGTAGTTAGCCTGAATTGTATCCAGGATAGCTGTTACAGTTGACTGGTCAGCGTTTCCGCCTTTGTGAGTGAATCCCATGATGAGGTATGCCACTTCAGCGATGATCCATGAAGGTCCTACTGTCCAGATCATGTGCTTGATGTGATCGAACAGAGCAGCTCCTGCTACAGCCGGCGCCAGGTTAGTTGTATCTGACAGCGGTGACATCTTGTCTCCGAAGTATGCGCCTGATACGACTGCACCTGCTGTCATTGCGCTTGAAAATCCCAGTGCAGTACCGATACCGATAATTGCTACACCCATTGATCCTGCTGTTGACCATGATGAGCCTGTTGCCAGAGATACGATTGAGCAAAGCAGACATGCAGTAAACAGGAATACGCTTGGAGCGATAACCTTAATTCCGAAATACATCATTGACGGAATAACGCCGCCTGCCATCCATGAAGCAATCATTGCACCTACAACTGCCAGAATCAGCATTGCCTGCATTGATCTGTTAATTGCAGCCAGGATACCCTGTTCCATGTAGCTCCACTTCCATCCGTTGGCTAAACCGATGATTCCTGCTACGCAGGCAGCCAGAATCAGACCGATGTGTGCTTCGCCGCCTTTATCGCCCATAACGTTCCAGAACAGGAACACTACCATAGCTACGATTGCGAGGATGCACTGCCACATAGGTACTTTTCTACCCATAATAAAAATCCTCCTTACAAAATAAGTAATGTAGATAATTCCCGACCGGCCGCCATATACACCACCTAACGTCCGGTCGCTATAATTATAATAAATATTAATGCAAAAGTCAATTAATTTAATTTTTTCAGTAAACTGCCTTCTCGAGCTTAAAATTTCCCCGTTTCTGTGTTAGTATATCTACATATCAAATCACGGAGGTATTTACGGATGTCTATCAGAAACAACGGCAGGCGCCGGGATCCCAAGAAGGTCATAAGCGCCATATTCCTGGGAATCGTCGCTATTATACTGGCCTTTGCATCGTTTAAGGGAGGCTTCTCCTTCAACTCCGGCGGCTTCTTCTTCGGAAGCGGCGGCAGCGACGAGGGCGGCAAGTTCGATTTCGCCTGGTTCATCATCGCGGTGGTCGTAGGCTATTTCTCCTTCGCCTCCTTCAGAAACTCCAACGAGCCTTAATCAGTATATTATGTATTTGTCGCCAGAAGGCGACTTCACAACCTTGTGCACGACACCCTTTCTGTCCCGAATCTGCGGGTACGGAACAGGGTGTTCTGTTATCATGAGAGGAATACCCTCATCCCGCAGTTCGTGGGAGTATCCGATAATTTCAACCCCCAGCTCCTCGAAGAGCCTGCGCGCCTGCTCGTTATACACGTTCAGCCCGTAGTCTCCGTAGACCTTCACCCCGGCCTCCAGAAACTCCTCAATCCATCCCGGATTGCCGAGAATAATGCCGCTTTCGCGCACCTCATCTGCAATACGCTCGAAATTCTCCTCTATGTATCTGTCGAGGGCGCCTTTGCTCACGTTAAGAACGTAGGGCGTCCCCTCGCCGCGAAACTCCTCCAGCGGTACCTTATGAAGCTCCTTATCCCGCAAAGGCTTCAGCTCTTCACCCAGCTCCGCTGCAACGACTGCTTCAATGCTCTTCTCCTCGAGTCCGGCCCGCTTCGGTGCCCGGCGACGCTCCTCCAGCAGCTTCTCCGTCATTTCTCTTCTCATGGCATTAATTCCGGCAGCAGGTATGGCTACATCACCGGTCAGGCTGACGCGCACATCTCCCGCGATAAAAGGCGTTCCTCCCAGCTTGCTAAGGCGTTCGGCAACTTCATCCTCCGAGGTCGCCTTCTTCAGTGCCTTCTCACACGGCCTGTCTCCCGTCACGGTGACGGCAATCCCGACGCACCGTCCCTCCAGAACAGGCCTCTCCCCGGCTCGGCCTTCGAAACTCATCTCAACAGGCGACTTCTTCTCAGCTCCGGCGGCCGCTTCATCATTCAGCCTGCTGTCGCTGATCTTCCATACAATATCGCCCTTCGCCGGCTTCTCTCTGAAATCGCCCAGAACAACGCACTCCCTGCCTGCCGGTTCCGCGTATGTTACGAGATTGTCCGTAACTATATGGCCGTCGGGCCTTCTGATTTCAACGCCGTCACCCCGGGCAGCACTCATCCCGGGCAGACATTTCATCTCCGCCAGCCATCTTCTGGAGCCGTTTTTGCCGCCGCGGCGCAGCTCTTTCACACCCGTCACTCTGCCGGCCTCAAGACCCCTGTGCTTGGGGCTGGAGCCCGAAAGCAGCGCTTCCCCCGGGTTGCCGTCGAAATATCCGGTGGTAAACTCGCCGCGGCTGTAAATCTGCCGCAGCTTCCTCATATCCTCATCCGCGATGTCAATTTCGCCCCGCAGCCTGTATTCGTCCAGATATTTCCTGTATACGGACGTCACGACCGCCACATACTCCGCCGACTTGAGCCGCCCCTCAATCTTGAGAGAGTCAACTCCCATGCTGCAAAGCTCCGGCAGCCTGTCAAGAAGACACATGTCCTGGGGGCTGAGCATGTAGCTCTCACGACCCTCCGGATCTGTGTACGCGAGCCTGCAGGGCTGGGCGCAAAGGCCTCTGTTCCCGCTTCTGCGGTTCTTCCCCAGGATTCTGCTCATATGACACTGCCCCGAATAGCACATGCACATGGCGCCGTGAACGAACACTTCAACACTGCAGCCCTCCTCGTGGCACTTGTCAGTGAATATCTGCAGCTCCTCCCTCGTCAGCTCCCTGGCAGGAACTATGCGGCTGAAGCCCAGCTTCCTCATTAGGCCGACTGCGTGGCTGCTGTACACGGTTCCCTGGGTAGACAGGTGCATGGGCATCTGAGGCAGGTACTTGTGAATGAGACGTGCCAGCCCCATGTCCTGGACTATGACCGCGTCCACTCCCATCTCGCAGAGCCCGTTCACATATCTGAATGCGGCCTCCAGCTCGTCATCTCTTATGAGTGTGTTTACGGTGATGTAGACCTTCACCCCTCTCTCGTGGGCGAAGTCCACAGCTTCGCGCAGCTCCTTCTCCGTGAAGTTGTCCGCCTTGATTCGCGCATTAAAAAGGGAGCCGCCCATGTAGACGGCGTCGGCTCCGCTGTTTACTGCTGCTTGCAGCTGTCTTCGCCCTCCCGCAGGGGCGAGCAGCTCAGGAATTCTTCTCATTTCTCTTGATTCTCCTGGCTATGTACACCGCCGGTGTGTCGGCGATGCTGGTGACTATGAACACCAGATAGCAGCCTATACATATGCTTGCAAGTGTGCTCCCGTCATAAACCCCGTAAAATGCGGCCACGTTGTAGAGCACTGTGTTTATGGCCTGGGATATGAGTGTGGACCCGTTGTTTCTGACCCAGAGCAGTCCTCTGCTGTTTCCGGTCATCCTGTCCGTCAGCTTCCATATCTGTCTGTACAGCCATATATCGAAGTGCTGACATATACAGAAAACACCTATGCTGGCCAGCACTATTCTCGGCGCCATGGAGAAGACGATTTCGAAGCCTTCTCCGGCCCAGTCCCCTGAGGACGGTTCGTAGAGGAACCAGCTCTGGGATATGACTACGAAGGCCACCGCGACGATTATTCCCAGCCAGGCGGCTTTCGTGGCATACTCCCTGCCTTCCTCCTCATTGAGTATATCCGTCACCAGAAATGTGGACGCGAAAAGCACATTGCCCAGGGTCTGTTCTATGCCGAATGCTTCTACCACGCGCAGAACCTCTATGTTGGCCAGCACTGTGGCTACAGCCATCCAGCAGAAGAGCCCCTCTCTCCCGAAAAACCTGTAAAGTACGAGAATGGCGCCGTAGATTACAACTATCGACGCCATCAGTAATATTTCATTTGTCATAGCAATAATTCTCCCTAGTTTTATTTATAGACAGGATGGTCACGAACTGTCTTATGTATGTTGTCTATTTCTTCACCTTAAATGATGACTTCAGTCCCACGATCTTGTTGAAGACCTTCTCATCCGCTGTGGTCAGGCCGGAATCGGCGATGTAGTAGCCTTTGCGGAAGAACTGATAGCGGTCGCCCGCTTCGGCTTCTCCCAGCAGCGGCTCTCCGTAACCCCAGCTCTCGCTCAGGGATTCCGGATTGTTCACGTACTCTCCATTCTCGTCCTCCACCATGAGGTAGTCGTAGTTGCGGATTCTGATCTTCACAGCTGTGGCCGCATCAACCCAGTGGATGGTTCCCTTCACCTTCCTGTTGGCTCCTTCGCTGCCGCTTCTCGTCGTCGGGTCGTAGGTGCACAGGAGCTCCTTCACGCTGCCGTCCTCGTTTTTGACAACTTCGTTGCAGGTGATGAAGTATGCGCCCTTGAAACGAACCTCGTTGCCCGGAAAGAGTCTGAAATACTTCTTCGGCGGATTCTCCATAAAGTCGTCTCCGTCAATCCAGAGCTCTCTGCTGAAAGGCAGTTTCCTCTCGCCCATCTCCGGCACTTCTCTGTTGTTCTCCAGAGGAAGCTCCTCGGTCATGTCTTCAGGATAGTTGGTGATTATAACCTTAATCGGGTTCTCCACCACGTTCCTGCTCTCCACGCGTGTCTTCAGGTCGTCCCTAAGGCAGCTCTCCAGAAGAGCCACGTCCACTGTGGAGTTGGCCTTGGCCACGCCTATTCTCTCGCAGAAATCTCTTATCGACTCCGGCGTGTAGCCCCTACGTCTCAGGCCGGCTATGGTCGGCATACGCGGATCGTCCCAGCCGTCAACCGTTCCCTCGTCAACCATGGCCTTCAGGTAGCGCTTGGACATTACCGTGTTGGTTATGTTAAGTCTGGCGAATTCTATCTGCTGCGGCGGTGTCGGCCACTTGCCCACTGCCTGAAGCACCCAGTCGTAAAGCGGTCTGTGGTCCTCGAACTCCAGCGTGCATATGGAATGTGTCACGCCCTCGATAGCATCTTCTATCGGATGCGCAAAGTCATACATCGGATAGATGCACCACTTGTTTCCCGTATTGTGATGTTCCACGTGGGCGATTCTGTAGATGACAGGATCTCGCATATTGATATTAGGCGATGCCATGTCTATCTTGGCTCTGAGAACCTTCTCGCCGTCGGCGTATTTGCCTTCCTTCATCTCTTCGAAAAGCTTCAGGTTCTCCTCCACGCTCCTGTTTCTGTACGGGCTCTCCTTGCCCGGCACTGTCAGCGTTCCTCTGTTGGCTCTGATCTCATCGCCGCTGAAATCGCAGACGAAGGCCAGTCCCTTCTTGATGAGAGTCACCGCGCACTCGTACATCTCATCGAAGTAGTCGGAGGCCCAGAGGCGCTTGTCCCAGCTGAAGCCAAGCCATCTAACGTCCTCTTCGATGGAGTCAACGTACTCCACGTCCTCCTTCACCGGGTTGGTGTCATCGTATCTGAGATTGCACTTGCCGCCGTACTTCATCGCCGTGGTGAAATTCAGGCATATGGATTTGGCGTGTCCTATGTGCAGGTAACCGTTCGGTTCCGGCGGGAATCTGGTGAGGACTTTGTCCCCGTACTTTCCCGATTCCAGATCCTTCTCTATTATATTATGTATGAAATTCTTGGATTCTGCCATTTATACCTCCGCAAAGTCTTAAAATCGCCTATTGACGGTCTTATTATACCTTAAGCCCTTTTCTCAGTAAAGTGATTCCCTCAGCTTCCTGAAGGCAGGCAGTGAGTTGATTATCGTGTCGTGGGATACGCAGTAGGCTATTCTCACATAGCCCGGGCAGGCGAAGCTGCTTCCCGGCACCACCAGGATGTTGAACTCCTTTGCCTTAGCGCAAAACTCCTTGTCATCGTCTATCGGCGTTTTAACAAAGAGGTAAAATGCGCCCTGCGGGTAGGTGCACTCGTAGCCTGCTTCCGTCAGTCCTTCATAGAGGGCCTTCCTGTTTCTGTCGTAGGCGTCTATATCCGTCACGCAATCTATGCAACGTGCTGCAACTCTCTGTATAAGCGTCGGCGCGTTGACATATCCCAACACTCTGTTGGCGATGTTGGCCGCCTGAACGGCGTTTTCGAAGTCAGCCATCTCTGACGGTATTACCAGATAGCCGATTCTCTCCCCCGGCAGGCTGAGGCTTTTGCTCCAGGAATATGCCACGACTGTGTTGTCGTAGTACTTCGTCACGTAAGGCACCTGCGCACCGTCGTAGGCCAGCTCTCTGTACGGCTCGTCGGATATGATGTAAATCTCTCTGCCGTACTCCTCGGACTTCTCTCTGAGTACCTGAGCCAGGCGTTTAATCGTGCCCTCGGAGTATATGACTCCCGTCGGGTTGTTCGGCGAGTTGATGATAACGGCTCTCGTCTTCTCGTTTATCATCTCACTCATGGCATCAATATCCGGGCTGAAGGCTTCCGATCCGTTCCTTCCCTCCGGATTGGCCGGTACGGCTCTCAGGCTTACGCCGTGGTTCGCCGCGTAATTGCCGTATTCCACGAAGTACGGCGCAAAGGCCAGAATCTCCTCTCCGGGATCGACCAGTGTCTTGATGGCCACGTTCAGTCCGGAAGCGGCTCCCACCGTCATTATTATATTCTCCGCTCCGAAGGATGTTCCGTTGATTCTGTTTATATGGTCAGCCACAGTGGTTCTAACATCCTCGTAGCCGCTGTTGCTCGTGTTGTATCCGTGTACCATGAGGGAGTCTTCCTCCTCCACGATTTCCCTGATTGCCTTGTTTACCTCCTCCGGCGCCAGTACGCTCGGGTTTCCCAGGCTGAAGTCGTACACATTCTCCGCACCGTACTCAGCCGCCATGCGGGCGCCTTCCTCAAACATCTCCCTTATAGCCGAATTGCCTTCCACGTAAGGCATCATACTTCTAGCTGTCATCGTTTCATCTCCTTAATGTGTTATATGTGTGTATTTTACCACCTTTTGGCAGAAAGCGCCACTCATTCCGGCCGGCGGGGTGCGTTGCCGACATTGAAATGCTTGTACTTTGTTCTTCTGTTCCAATTCTGACAAGAACCACGGAATCAGGGTTCTTCTTGTCAGAGTACAGGACTTAATTATTATATCTTCTGACAAGAACCTTCTGATCTCGCGGTGCCTTGTCAGAAATCGCTTCGATTGCACAGTGGATATATCTACGTACTCCCCACAGACCTTCTCCTAAGAGGGCTTCTCTGACAATGTGTATCGTAATTTCACGATTCTTGTCAGAATCTAACCATCCTTAGAATGAAACTCTGACAAAGCACAAAGCAATTCTAAAATTTTTGTCAGAGACCGCTTCAAGCAAAGACCATTCGAAAACCTCATCTAAATACAATGCCGCCGCAAAAGGGGCGGCAGAGTTACTGTGCTTTATCTTCATGTATATCTGGTTGCTTGTCACCCTTTCCCGCGCAGTGTGCAGATCTGTTTCCATATCGCATCGCTATTGTAATACGAACAGCAGTCATATGGAGCGGCAGCAGAGAGAGTTGCGGCTGCTTCCGCAGGAGCAGATGCAACATTGTGACGGTGCGAGCCGGAGCGCCGTGGCGAGAAGTGCGGGGGTCTTCCCGCATTCGAACAGGCGATCGGCGAGAGAGGAACCAAATGTTGCCTGCGACGAGGACTTAAGCCGCACTCTCTATGCTGTCCGCGCCGCATGCATGCTGTTCCTATTACGTCCGTGATGCGGCCCGAGAGCACAGCCGCGCACTGCGCTGGAATGCAAGCCAAGCCACCGGTCCATAAACGCGATAAGAAATCATTAGAAAAAAGACTGCCGCTTTCGCGACAGCCTTTGCTGTTAATGTGATGTGTATCCGTCTTACATCTCCACGATGAGTGATGTTCCCATTCCGCCTCCGATACAGAGTGTAGCAAGACCGTACTTGCTTCCTCTTCTCTGCATCTCGTAAAGGAGAGTGATGAGGATTCTGCAGCCGGATGCTCCGATTGGGTGTCCCAGAGCGATGGCTCCACCGTTAACGTTTGTCTTCTCAGGATCCAGTCCCAGATCTTTTCTTACTGCCAGTGACTGTGCAGCGAATGCTTCGTTAGCTTCTACCAGGTCGATGTCCTCGATAGTGAGTCCGGCCTTCTCGAGAGCCTTCTTGGAAGCAGGTACAGGACCAACGCCCATGATTGAAGGATCTACGCCTGCGGATGCATATGACTTGATTGTAGCCATAGGCTTGATTCCCAGCTCGTCTGCCTTTTCCTTTGACATTACTACTACTGCTGCGCCTGAATCGTTGATTCCGGATGCGTTAGCTGCAGTTACCATTCCATCCTTCTTGAATGCAGGTCTCAGCTTGGAAACCTTCTCCATTGTTGAACCCTTAGTCAGGTGCTCGTCAGTATCGAATACGATAGGGTCGCCCTTTCTCTGAGGGATTACTACAGGAACGATTTCATCCTTGAACTTGCCTGCTGCGATAGCTGCCTCAGCTCTGTTCTGTGAAATTACGGAGAACTCGTCCAGTTCTTCTCTTGTCAGTCCCCACTGATCGCATACGTTCTCAGCAGTTACTCCCATGTGGTAGTTGTTGAATGCATCCCACAGTCCGTCGTTAACCATCATGTCAACCATCTGAGTGTTGTTCATTCTGGCTCCCCATCTGCCTGCAGGCATAGCGTATGCAGTTGCTGACATGTTCTCAGCTCCGCCTGCTACGATGATATCAGCATCTCCTGCCTTGATGATCTGTGCTGCCAGTTCTACAGCTCTCAGACCGGAACCGCAAACCTTATTGATCGTGAAGCAAGGTGTTTCTACAGGAAGTCCTGCGTCGAGCATCATCTGTCTGGCAACGTTCTGTCCAAGTCCGCCCTGGAGTACGCAGCCCATGATTACCTCGTCAACATCCTCAGCCTTGACACCGGCTTTCTCAAGAGCTCCCTTGATGCTTATTGCGCCCAGCTCTCTTGTAGGAACTCCCTTAAGTGTTCCGCCGAACTTGCCGATAGCTGTTCTTGCTGCTCCTACGATTACAACGTCTCTCATAATTAATTTCCTCCTTAATTGTGTTTGACTTGAAAATTGTTCTGTTATTTTTTTAACTAACTCTTCCGGCTGCGTCTCTCAACCTTTGTAATTGCTATGATATCACAATTTTTACAAATATCAACCTTTTTCACGCAAAAAGTGTTAAAAATTTAACAGTACCAAAAATTCTTTCATTAATCTTTGAAGTAACCTATATATTTCTCCAGGAGTCTGGCCGGCCTGTAAGACAGCTTGGCCTTACGGAGGTTAGGAATTCCCATATCCTCCTCCCGGTTAATATACTTGGCCCAGGATGCCACGTTTCTGCAGAACTCATTGTTGATGGCCTGGTAGAGACCTCTGAAATTCACATTGGCCTTCTCCACATGCTCCGTCACCATCTTCTTGCCCAGCCTGCCGCCCAGAGCGACAGCCTCAATCTTCCCGTCAATCTTGATGGCTCCGGCGCTGTAGCCTACCGCTTCAATGTTCTCGAAAACATCCTTCATGGCGACTTCCTCCATTTTCAGGAGCTCCATCTCATGAGGAGGCACTTCCTTTCGCCGATTGAATTCATCTATGAATCTCATGGCGTCATCAGCCATGGCCGACGTCAGCTCAACGTATTCATATTCGTAATTCTTCTTGAAGTAATTCAGGTGATTCTTCTTGCTGTGATAGTCTCTGCCTTTGAGCTCTATCAGATCCTGTGTTCTGTATATATAGTCGTAGTTGGGTCTGTCATCCTTCCAGGAGAGTTCGGGCACCGCATCGCTTATTATCTCCATGATATGCACCGGCACCAGTCTCAGGCTGAACGGCTGCCCCGCCTTCTCGAAGCGCTCCTTCGCCTTGAAAATCGTCTCACGAAGAGCCTCCTTGTCGTATTCTCCCGTGCAGGTCAGCGGCGGGAACATGAAGGGCAGAACAATACCGTCCTCCAGCTCCAGATGACTTATACCGCAAATGCACATATACTCGCCGATAATATCCCAGCTGAACTGATTGATATCCCGCCACATATACTGCGCCGAGAAAGAAAGTCCCGAAGTCTTGTATTCGTACCCGTTAAGGTACTTCTCCAGAAACTCCCTGTCAGCTATTGTAATCCTGTTGTCAAACATGTACATATTATTTCACTATCTTCGAAATTTCCTTGAATCCCGGCGCCCTGGAATCTCCGAGAAGCTCGTAGAGCACCGACTCATATGTGGTCATAACGGCTCCTGCCTTCTCCATTCTCTCACACGCCCAGAGGCAATCGTTCTGGCTTCTCGAGGAGATGCAGTCCACAGGAACGTATACGCAAAAGCCCTCAGCCAGAAGCTGTTCAACAGTCTGCTGCACACATATGTGAGCCTCTATACCGCAGACGATAATATTCTTCCTTCCCGACAGCTCCAGGCTGTTGACGAAATCCACATGTCCCATGCATCCGAAGCATGTCTTGTCTATGGCCTCGAATTCGCCGATAGCCGCCGCCACGGACTCGACGGTTTCTCCAATACCCTTCGTGTACTGCTGGGTAACAATGTGAGGAACCTCCAGAACCTTCAGTCCCTCAGCCAGCCTGACCGTCTTGTCCTCCAGCTCCTCCCTGCGCGACATTGCAGGCATGAGCTTTTCCTGAAAATCGATAAATACAGCTAATGTGTCATCTCTACTGATCATTTACCTATCCTCCATTGTTTCAATGTATCAAGAGTCTCCCTGCAGGTGAAGTTCCTGCGGAGAGGTGTTATACTCGCGTAATTCTCCTGCACGGCCAACGCATCGGAGTCAGTCGGTTCTCCATCGAAGATTACCGGCTCTCCGCCGTACCGGTACACCTGACAGCCGTCCTCTTCTCCCAGACAGGTCAGATCCTCGCCGTAATCTCTGATTCCCACCGGCACGCAGAGAACTCCCTTAATCTCCTCCGCCGGCAGATCCGGCGTGTTGATGTTCAGCATCAGGTTGTTGTCCATATGAGGAACAGCCTTCTTCAGCGCCTCCACCGCCAGAGTGCAGGCATAATCGAAATGCGTCGCCTCGTGTCTGTCCACGGATACGGCCACAGCAGGAACTCCGCATATATTTCCCTCGAAAGCCGCAGCCACCGTGCCCGAATATATTATATCCGTCCCGAGATTTGCCCCGTGATTGATGCCCGAAAACACCGCGTCGATTCTGACACCGCGCTTCTCCATGAGCATCATTCCCAGCTTGACGCAGTCGGCCGGTGTTCCCGATGTGGCAAAAGCCATCTCCGCATCCGCAAAATCCACTTCTCTTACCCTGACGGGCTTCCTCATGGTGATGGAGTGACTTGCCGCGCTGCGCTGCCCCTCCGGAGCGCACACGAAAACACGGGCACCGCCTTCCCTGTGCAGGGCACTGACCAGCCGGGCGATTCCTGTTGAATTGATTCCGTCATCATTTGCTACTAATATATTCATGGTTCTGATTCTACCACAAGACTCTGTTTAAATAAAGTTTTTGACCCGCGTTAAAAACTTATCAGCCCTGAAGCTCCGTCAGATGGCGGGCATAGCGCAGAGGCATGAACTTCCGCCTGAGGGCCTCGTTCCTCCTCTCGCTGATTCCGATGTGGTCGTAGTAGGTGCGCCACAGCCGTCTGAATTCCTCTTCCTCACCTGTAAATTCAGGCAGTTTGTCAGGTGAGAAATCCTCTGCCATGTACCAGCTGCCTCCGGCGGAGACTATGGCTTTGTTCCTCTCCACATCCCGTATGATAAAGGCTTCTGTAGAAAATCTGTCAGCGAAGTGATCCCCTATAAGTTCGAGCACGTCATGGGCCGGCTCCACCTCCGCATATAGAATCTCATGGCCCGGAGAGCCCATCTCAGAGAAGCGGACGAACTGAAGCATGCGCTCCTTCTCCACAGATATTTTCTTGAGAATTGACTGCAGGGCGAACACGGCTTCTTCTCCCCGGAGGGAATCCACCGACGGGCCTTTGCGAAATCCGAGAACCAGATAGTTGAGAATAATCATCTCCCTGCCGGGCACCGAGGACAGCCAGGCTCTGTATGCCGATCTGAGAGCCCGTCCCGATATCTTCTTCTCAACAGCCGCGGCCACGCGATTCGCCTTCTCCTCGTCCGTCTCCACGACGCGAAAGGTGTTGAGGAGCGTCTGCTGGTAGTTCTCTTTCGTATATATTCCCGAGGCTCTGTCGCCGTAGTAATGCTCGTAGACGCAGGTCAGGAGTCCGGGGAAGCTGCCGTCATAGAGGTAGTCTGTCATTGTGCTGTTCCTCCTGTCTGTCGAATATGCTCAGCTGAACTCCCTGCTCCTGCCCCAGCAGAGCGCTTCTTATCCTGTCCGGCTCGAAGTCCGCCTCGCCGTAATACCTGCCGCAGCACAGTATGAAATACCGTGCCCGCTTCAGAACGACGCCCATCTTCTTCAGGTCGTCGTACCTGACGGCCGCATGACGTCTCTGCCTGATAATTCGCCTGGCCGATATCTCCCCGATTCCCGGAATTCGCAAAAGCATTTCCGGGGATGCCGTGTTCACCTCCACCGGAAACTCATCCAGGTGTCTTATGGCCCATATGACCTTCGGGTCCAGATCCGGATCAAGCTCCGTATCCTCAGCCCCGAAAAGTTCGTCAACCTTGAACCCGTAGAACCTGAGAAGCCAGTCCGCCTGATAAATACGATGCTCCCGCTTCAGCGGCGGCGGTGTGCCCCGCCCCGGCAGAATCGGCGAGTCCACAACGGGAACGTAGGCCGAATAGTACACGCGCTTCATCTTAAAGGTCTTATAGAGATTCTCGCTGGTCGTGAGGATGCTCCTGTCCGACTCCCCGCCGGCTCCGACTATCATCTGGGTGGTCTGCCCCGCAGGAGCGAACACTTCCTTGGCTCTGTCCGCCCGGGCCGGAAGCATATTCCCGCTGCCTCCTATCAGACCGGACGCGCTGTTGAGATCCTCGCCCCGGAACATGTTTCCCGGTCCTTTCAGTGCCTTTCGCTCTATAAGAGTGTTGGTTATCTGCTTCATAGGCGCGAATATGGCCGCCGGCTTCTTCTGCGGCGCGAATGCCTCCAGACTCTTCGAGGAGGGCATCTCTATGTTGACGCTGACTCTGTCCGCCAGAAGACCGATCCCAAAAACAAGTTCCCGGGACATTCCCGGGATTATCTTCGCGTGTATATATCCTCCGAAGGCATAGGTGTTCCTCAGTATATCGAGACACCTTAAAATCCTCTCCCCCGTGTAGTCCGGTGATTTCTCCACGGCCGCACTCAGGAAAAGTCCTTCGATATAGTTTCTTCTGTAGAATTCCATGGTGAGCTCCGCTAGCTCCTCCGGCTCAAAGGAGGCTCTGGGGAAATCGTTGCTCCGCCTGTTGACGCAGTACTCGCAGTCGTAGGCGCATTTGTTGGTGAAAAGAACCTTAAGAAGGGAGATGCACCTGCCGTCGGAAGCCCAGGAATGGCAAATCCCGGCAGCATGGGCATTGCCCAGACCGCCGCTGCTCTTCCTGGAAGATCCGCTGCTGGAGCATGACACATCATACTTGGCGCTGTCCGCCAGTATCTGAAGTTTTCTCATAAGTTCCTCTCTCATAGGTATATTATACCCGCTCAGGAACCCGTGTTCAAGAACAAATATTCTTTCATCTTCTCCACTGCCGCGTCCCAGCTCTCGTAGCCTTCCTCGCCCCGGTGGTCCTCCAGATCGAAATTGTCCGCCAGGTACGCACTCAGATACTCCGTGTACCTGTCCGCGCCGGTAATCGTCACGTGCCGCCTGTTATAGAAGTCTGTCGCCCAGTTCATGCCCAGTTCCCCGCGCAAAGGCTCCAGATTGAAATTCAGCACCGTGCAGCCTTTGCTCTCCATATAGTCGCAGGCGGAATTCATGGTGCCGTTCTGCACCTGCCCCGTATGGGTCGGCGCCAGGACGAAGATCCCCTCGAAATCCATCTCTTTCGCCGTATCCGCCAGATCGCTGAGCAGCTCCTTCTGCTCGGCTGTCAGAGGCTCTCTGTGGCTTATCTCTCCTTTGTCTTCAAAATACTCAGCCGTGTCCGCCTTCGCAGGAGTGAAGCCTTTGAACACGTTCTCGCTGTCATAGGTGTAGTCCTCCAGGCTGTCGGCGGTGAAGGTCTTAGCCCACTCGCCGCGTTCCCTCAGCATTGGCAGGTAGTAGTCCCATATATCTGTGTCAATTTCTGCCCCGATCTTCTCGCAGTATTCAACGTAATACCTGATAGCTGCGGCTCTGTTGAGGGAATAAGGCATGGCATCGGTGACAAGCTTCAGATTGTTGTCATCGTAGGATTCCGGGGGTTTGGCTATATTTCGCAGTTCCACCACTGCGAACTTGAGATTGCTCTGGTGTTTATCCGCTTCCTTCAGGAGATAACTCGCCAGCGTAATCGGCTGCACGTAGGTTCCCATGCAGTAAACCGCCATGCCGTAATCCTCGTATGCCTTAGGCGCGTTCCAGTATCTGTATGCGGCGCTGGACCCGATATATACACCGTCCAGACTCCCCTCGGCCTCCTTGTAGAACCTGTCTATGGTCTTGCCGTAGGTGTTGTTGCTGTACGTGGCCTCCGACATTCTGTCGACAATGATAAAGCCGGTGACGCCTCCGATGAGCAACACCAGTACGATTATAACGATTATTGTTCTCACCTTTTTCATAACCATTACTTTATATCACAAGGAGCTCTCCTGAGGGTTGTTCCTAAACGAATTTTAAGCGCATAAAACGCGACACTTGTTCCTGGATATTAGCAGCAACTCATATACCGCATAGCAGAGAGAGTTGCGGCCCAGGTCCTCGTCGCAGGTAACCGTAAGTTCGTCTCTCGCCGCCCGCCTGTTCGAATGCGGGAAGACCCCGCACTTCTCACCACGGCGCTCAGGCTCGCGCCCTCACACGGTTACGGCTGCTCCTGCGTAAGCGGCCGCAACTCTCTCTGCTATGCAAGTAATGACCTGCTGCTAATATCCCGAGACATGTGTCGCGTTTCATGCACTAAAGAAAGAGACCATCGCTTAGTGCGACAGTCCCTATAGTTAATACATTCTTCAATTCATTTACAATCTGATATACTTAAATGCTTCTGCGCTTTCTCGTAATCAGAACTACAGCTCCGCCTACCATTGCCAGTATGAGAGCTATCAGCATCATCATGCTGAGGGTGTCACCGGTCTTAACAGCGTCTTCTGCTGCGGCCTCCTCATCTGTGATGTCTGCAGCATCTGTCGGATCATCAACGCCTTCCTGTCCGGCGGCTACGGTATAGGATACCGTCGGCTTGTTGAATTCTTCATGGCCCGTGGTTCCATTTGATGATGTATACTCTAGCACTGCTATTTCGTTGGTATCGGTCTCATAAGTTCCAGGATCCTTAGCTTTATTAACCAGCTTCAAACCATAGCTAAGCTGTATTGATTTTGCCGTTTCAACCGGAACATTAATCTCCCACACGAATTGTTCATTCTCACCTGCCGTATATTTCACAACATATGGATACTTATTGTTTTCGTCGGCATCTCCGAAATATACTGCATTGTTATTCTCATCTACAGTCGCCTTCATCTCTTTATCGCCGACCACCAGTTTAAATGTATTCAGTCCTATCAAATCAAAATCCTTACCGATTACATCTGTCACTGTTCCTGCGGCTATATCATAAAGAATGCTGCTTTTTACATTGTCAAACAGGCCCTCAACTCCTTCAGCATCCAGAAATGTTTTATAACTCTTTTCTCCGCTTATTATCGAAAGGCTCTTCATGAACGATAATCCATGTATATAGCCTTTTGCTTCCTGACGTCTATCGCCAAAGACATACAGATTGTATCCTTTGCCTTTCATCTGCTGCCATAATTCAGCAGACTTTACTGCAGAGACTTCAAATGTTGTTACTGTGTTACTAACTTGCTCTGCCGGTATAACATTAGTTGCATCACCATAATCTACTTCATACTTCAGAGTGTTTGAAACTTTCTCTTCTGTATTGCTAGATTTATACTTGTCTGTTCCCGGAATCAGCATTCCGTCGCTTACATCCTTCTTAAACACAGCAAAACTGTTTTTATAATATCCATACATGACTGTGTCCACAGGATCACAAGCCTTGCCCTGTTCTTGAAGACTCTCAATATTGGTTAACGTATATACGCCTTTTTCAGGATTGTTCCCCCACTGATATGTCAAGCCATCCGATACAAGTACAACATGCTTTGATCCATCAGCAACATCACCATCGGCCTTCAGCATTTCATAAGCTTTATTAAGCCCATCAGGCATATTTGTTCCGCCATCCTGATCAGTTTTGGCAATCTTGTCTACCATATCTTTATAACTCTCAGAAGTAAGCTCCGTTAATCCCATTTTTACATCTGCCTTAGAATAGAAATTAACAATTCCAACTTTAATTTTGTGATTCTCTGCCTGTTTTAAAAGCTCATCCAGCATTTTCAACGCTTGGTCTCTTACATAAGAGCTGGTAGAATAATCTAATGCAAATACTACGTCAGATACTGTTTGTTTCTGACCGGCTCCGATTTTCAACGTCACCGTTGTTTCATCATTTTCGTTCAGTTCTGTAGCTACCTTTGACTTTTCCACGTTGCTATCCGACTGAACATCTGCATCTGTCGCGGCAAATGTGCCCGAGGTCATTCCGACAACCATTACGAGCGCTAGAATCACCGCAATCAGCTTGCTCTCCTTCTTCATAATTCCCTCCTAATTCGTTTAGTTGAAGCTTAGTCTCATAATCTTCTATTGATATAGCCATTTGAATTCATTCATTTTACCCCCCCCCTTATATATTTTGTACAGGTAAATTCTGTAAACCGTATAAATTGGTTAAATATTCTTAATCCGTAATAAAACCCGAAAGCCTACCATGCGCTTTCAGTTCTTTCAAAGCATTCCGATATGTTTCAAGCGGTACTGTACAAGAAAGCCAAGGAAATTGTATATGCTAATTTAAAAAGGGGCCATTAATTCGAGAAATCTGATTGAAAAAGGGTCCACTCCAAGACAAATATTGCCGATACGAGATATACTCGTATCGGAGGTGAAAAGGAGTGCTGAAATTAATGGACAAGTACA
>JALFNS010000042.1 GCA_022773945.1 Clostridiales bacterium | reverse complement strand
CTCAGCAGTTAAAGTCTGATTTCTTAACTCAATTCTCGCTTGCGCTTCTAATTCATATCCTGAATTACTGTTTGGTTAGAAATTGTCGGAAACTTTATACTCTTCCTTTTCAGGTTGTGTACAGTTTCTCTTTGAATCTTTGTTTTGACTCAAATTTCTACACTATGAAGTTTTCAATGTTCGCGATGCTTTCGCATCCCGCACTCGCTTTCCGCGAGCTTTTTTATTATATTACTCCTGCTACACATTGTCAACAGCTTTTTTCACTTTTTTTGCAGTTTTTTCAGAGCTGTTTTTGCGGCCTTTGAGAAAGATAATAAAGTATTGCTTTCCGATTAACTATGTGATAGCATATCCACTGCGTAGAGTAGATATTGTGCGTCAAGTGTCATGAGATGGGATGTTGCTCATGAACGAAGGTTTTTACCGCGGTGCAATGTCGCGTCCGCTACTACACAAGAATTAGTCAATAACTTCTAACTCTTAGTGTAGTCACTACGAGAAAGGAGTTTTTTTAATGCAACAAAACACAAAAACACAGCGCCTTGTTATCATGGCCATTCTTATCACCATCAGTGTGATTCTAACACGTTTCTGTTCAATCAACACACCGATTCTGCGAATCGGCTTCGGATTCGTTCCCTGCGCCATTATGGGAATCATGTACGGACCTCTGTGGGCCGCCGCCGGATACGCCATAGCCGACGTTCTCGGCATGCTGATATTCCCGACGGGAACCTTCTTCCCGGGATTCACAGTTACGGCTTTTCTCACAGGTATAGTATACGGGCTCTTCTATCACAACCGTCCGGTAACCATCAAGAGTTCCCTGCTCCCGAACCTGCTGGTGTCAGGAGTGCTTAACCTGATACTGGATACTGTCTGGCTTATGATTCTCATGGGTCAGGGCTTCTGGGCACTGCTGCCTACGAGAATCCTCAAATGCGTCGTAATGTTCGTGATACAGGTGGTTCTCATTCCTGTAATATGGAACAAGGTCGTTATCAGAATACCTGGAATATCACTTAAAACAGCTTAAACAACCAGCAACAGAATAACATCCGAAAAGGGGCTGCCGCACCGAGCGACAGCCCCCTTATTTTACAGTTTCATATCTCCATAACTGTCAACAATCTTCAAAGTCCTGTCCCGTGATGCCTTCACCTCACCGGTGGCACCGGAATCATCCGCAGGTATTATGCGATGAACGCCGTCGGAGCCTCTCTCCACCCATGTGGGGATATATTCCACATGGGTCAGGCTGACGTGCCCCTTCTCGTCTCTCGTTATCTCAAGCCCCACTATGAGTCCGTCCTCCGTGTGGCCGTCAGACATCATAGGCATATACTCTCTCCTCTGATTAGAGATCTGGTTGCCCATGGAGTAAACGCACAGCGTGCTTCGTGTGCCGTCCCCGGATTCCAGCAGCTCAGCCGGCTGAACCACGTGCGGGTGACTGCCGATTATGACATCGACTCCCATCTCGCAAAGTCTTGAAGCCATCTTCTTCTGATACTCACATGGTTCCAGCTCGTATTCATTCCCCCAGTGAGGATAGAACACAATGAACTCCGCCCCTTTCTCTCTCATCTCTTTAAGACGCTTCTCGATTTCATCGTAGAATCCGTCAGTGTTCGAAGGATCGAATGAATTAAGAAGATCGGCCACGCTGTCATCGACCGGATTGGCATTTACCGCCTTGCCTCCGGAATAAGGTGTCTCATATGTGTAGTTAATGAAGCCTACGCTTATACTTCCGATGTCTTTGATCACATAAGGCAGCTCGTCCTCCGATCCGCGAATACCTGTGCTGAGGTATCCTTCATCGGTGAGATAATTCACAGTTCGCAGGAAGCCCGCCTTGCCGCTGTCATATATGTGATTGTTCGCCAGAAGGAACATGTCCACTCCGCTGTTTTTGAGATTCTCTGCTATTCTGTCAGGGGAATTGAATACCGGATACCCTCTGTATCCTGCCTCCTCACCTGCCAGCGTCGTCTCCAGATTCACAGTCATGAAATCGTAACTCTCGTAGACATCACTGATGCTCTCGAAGCATGGGCTGTAATCGTATTCACCGTCACTCCTGTACACGGAAGACTCGATAAAAGGCTTGTGGAGGATTATGTCTCCCGCACTCCCCAGACGCACAGTAACAGGCTCGATTTCAGACACTGCGGCCTTTGCTTCCGAGCTTTCGCCGCTTCTCTCATCATCCTTCATCAACCCGAAGAAAAGAAAAGCGTTCAGTATTAATATAAGCGAAATGCAGACGCCCACCATAATAGGAAGTCTGCCTTTTTTTCTCATCTGTTTCATCCTCTACTGAAGCACAGTATACATTTCGGCGGCGTCTTCCTTGCGGCAGGACTCCGTGAGCTTCTCAACCCTGACGGTAAGGCTACCGTTACCGAAGGTCACATGGATGGTGTCTCCCACGCTCACCTCGGCACCCGGTTTGGCCGGCCTGCCGTTCAGCTCGATTCTGCCCTGTTCACACGCTTCCTTGGCCACGGTTCTTCTCTTGATTATTCTGCTGTTCTTTAAAAACTTGTCAATTCTCATATCATCAATATAAATAACGGGCAGCAAGGCCGCCCGTCAAATCATTCCTATTTGTTTACTGCATCCTTGAGAGCTTTACCGGCCTTGAATACAGGAGCCTTGGAAGCTTCAATCTTGATAACCTCGCCAGGCTTTCTAGGGTTTCTTCCCTGTCTTGCCTTTCTCTCACGTACCTCGAAAGTTCCGAATCCTATCAGCTGTACCTTTTCGCCCTTGACAAGAGCACCTTCAACGCATGATACGAAAGCATTAACTGCCACTTCAGCGTCTTTTTTAGTTGAACCTGTCTTTTCTGCAACTGCAGCTACTAATTCAGCCTTATTCATTTATAAATCCTCCTTAATTAAATCACTTAAAGTAATCTCATCATTCAGGTGCAAGCCCTCTTGCTACGCCAATTATTTTCCCATCTTTCAAATGTTTTGTCAAGCATTATCCGCTACCAGAGCTTAAGTCTGTCAATGATTTTCACCAGAACGGAAGCCTTAGGCATATTCATGAGCTCTTCCCTGTCTATAGCGTGAGTTCTGATAATCATAACCGCATAAATGCACACTCCCGCGAGTATTGAAACGAGGACCGATATGCTGTTATGACCCGACAAAGCCATAAGTCCCCTGTAAACCAGATAGACGGCAATCCCCATAACGAGTGAGGATACAAGCGGCTTTACCACCGTATTGCCCATAGGCACCTTCACTCCCGTGAACTTCCTGACGCATATATAATCGAGTACCGCAGCCACCGCAAAGGCCAGAGCCGTTCCCACTGCAGCTCCTCTGATATTCAGTCCCGGTATCGACGTGAGAACCCAGGTGGCTATGATTTTGAGAACAACACCTATCGCCAGATTGGTAACCGGATAGTTCTGCTTGCCTATTCCCTGAAGTATTCCCGTCATGGCGGTTGCGAAGCCTGAGAACACGAAGCCTACGGCAAGTATCTGCAGACAAGGCGCCGCAGATGCTGCACTGGCCGCCTGTGTAGGGTAGAGCAGCAGGAGTACCGGTTCTGCCAGTGCTATCAGTCCGGCTGCACACGGAATAGCTATTACTGCAGCCAGCCTTATTCCCATTACTGAGTTCCTGTGGAGCTCATCCCTGTCACCTATCCTGTTGGCTGCCGCCACCATAGGCACGATGCTTATGACGATGGCCTGCATAAACACCTGAGGGAAAGATATTATAGGCTGTGCAAAACCCGAAAGATCGCCGTAAAGTCCCTTGGCCATCTCCTGAGTGTAACCTCCGCTCATAAGTCTCGAAACCACTATGGCACCGTCTGTCAGGTTAACTACGGGCATTATGGACGAGCCTATGCTGACAGGAATGGCGATGGCAATAACCTTCTTGAGTATGCTGCCTGCCGACTCTCCCGTGCTGACATCATCAAGGGCAATGTTTCTCTTAATGGCTTTGCGCCGTCCCAGATAGATTATCATTATGGCGCCGATTCCGCCCACGGCTCCCGCAGATGCACCGAAGCATGCTCCTGCGGCTCCTCTCTCATATACATTGTACTCCAGTCCTGACATCAGTCCCGCATTGATGCACATCCACGCCAGCAGAAGCCCTATAAACACTCTGAACAGCTGCTCTGCTATCTGTGACACCGCTGTAGGAGTCATGTCCTGCATGCCCTGAAAGTATCCTCTGTATGCCGACATAACAGGCACTATGAGCAGGGCCGGCGCCGTCGTCTTCATGCTCAGAGCCGCACCCGGATTGCTGATCAGCTCTGCGATTCCCTCGGCAAAGAAGAAGAGGATCACGAAACCTGCGGCACCTATAACAAACATAAGATCCCTGGACAGTTTGAAAACTCTCTCCGCTTCTCTGTATCTCCCCACAGCGTTTCTCTCGGCAACCATACGTGAAATTGCTACAGGTATGCCCGCCGTGGCGATAACCAGGAGAAAGGCATACAGCTGATAGGCAGGCGAATAGTTTGCCATGCCTTCATTGCCTATCCAGTTGGCCAGAGGGATTCTGAAACATGCCCCCAGAAGTTTGACTATCAGTCCTGCGGCACTGAGAATGGCCGCACTTTTAACAAGTGATTTCTTCGTCATATCAAAGTCTGCTTAGTATTCCTTTCGTGGCTTTCTCTGCTTCGTAAACGGTTTTCTCTATATCTATGGTCGTGTATTCCCCTCTGTCGTAGAGAATTCTGCCGTCGACCATTGTCATCTCAATGTTTCCGTCGGAACAAGAATACACCATGTTGTTGATGATACTGTGAACAGGATGCATATTGGGCTGCGAAATATCCACAAGTATGAGATCCGCTCTGTTTCCCACTCTGAGACTGCCGCAGTCGTCTCTTCCCTGTGCACGGGCGCCTCCTGCTGTAGCGGCCCGGAGCGCATCGCCCGGAGAGACACCCTCAGGATTTCCCGCGGCTATCTTGCTGCCCACCAGAAGCAGCTTCATCTCTTCAAACATGCTCAGATTGTTGTTGCTGGCCACACTGTCGGTTCCCAGAGCCAGCCTGACACCCTTCTTCAGCACATTGGCCGAATCAAGTATTCCGCTGGCCAGCTTCATATTGCTCGTAGGATTGGCGGCAACAGTGACCCCGTTTCTTCTGAAAATCTCCAGGTCATCGTCAGTAGCCCAGACACAGTGAGCCGCTATTGACGGCACGCTGAATATGCCTGCCGACTCAAGATATGCGGCAGGTGTCATTCCGTGTCTGGCTATGCACTCCCTGTGTTCCGACTCGGTTTCAGAGACGTGAACGTGCATAACCGTATCTCCCAGACTGCGTGTCAGCTGTCCCAGAAGCTCCGCTGTGGGACGGTCCGAGGTGTATTCGCCGTGAAGGCTCATATCCACCTTAACCCTGCCCCCTGCACTGTTGTGAAATTTTCTGTAGAAATCCTCAGCCTCCCGGATGCTCACGAGCTTCTCCGGATCCTGGCCTGACGGATTGGTGACCGATCTTGAGATATTGGCCTTTGCACCTGACTCATCAACGGCACGGGCCATATCCTCGCAGAAGTAATACATGTCACTTGTGGATACTACCCCGTACTTCAGGGATTCTGCCATGGCAAGCATGGTTCCCCAGTATACCGCATTGCCGTCGAGCTTGTCCTCGAAAGGAAAAATTCTGGTGAAGAGCCAGTCGTTCAGAGACATGTTCTCCCCGTATCCTCTCATGAGTGACATGGGAGAATGGGCATGGGCATTGTAGAAGCCGCTCATGAGAAGCCTGCCGCTACAGTCTCTCTCACAGCCGAAGTCTCCCTCCGGTCTGCGGTCTCCTATATATACGATACGGTCGCCCTCTACGGCCAGAAACTGATTCTCTCTGTAATTCAGCTCGCCGTCCAGTATTCCTGCGTTCTTAAACAGCATATCATACCTCCATAGGTTATGTTATCTGACTACATTAACGGAGCCACAAGCCTCAGCACCATGCCGAAGAACTTGCAGACAGGATTATACTCCTCGCAGTCCTTGAGAGTGATTCTGCGGCACTTGCCGAGTGTCTCTCCGAAGTCTTTTTCTATATCACCGACAACGGCGTTCTTCCATATGTAGGCACCGCACTCGAAATGAAGGAAGAGGCTCCTGAAATCCAGGTTTATCGTTCCCACGACAGCCTTCTCGTCATCGCTGGTGAACACCTTGGCGTGGACGAATCCCGGAGTGTACTCATAAATCTTGACGCCGCCTTTGATGAGCTGCTTGAAATATGTGCGGCCCAGATAGTAGGCATACTTCTTGTCCGGAATATGAGGCACTATTATCTTGACGTCAATTCCTCTCTGCGCCGAGAATATGAGTGCGTTCATCATCTCCTCATCCAGAATCAGGTAAGGAGTCATTATGTGCACGTAGTCATCGGCTCTGTTGAGTATATCAAGATAGACCTTCTTGCCCACCTCTTCGTTGTCGAAGGGGCTGTCTCCGTAAGGAGCCACATATCCGCCGAGTCTCAGTTCCTTATCGTCACGAGGGAGCTGTCTGCACGCCACATACCTGCCGTAGTCCTCTCCCTCGGGATTATCTATGTTCCACATCTGAAGGAACATGAGTGTGAAACTGTCAACGGCACGACCGCTCACCATTATTGCCGTATCCTTCCAGTGGCCGAATCTCTCCCTCTTGTTGATGTACTCATCGGCAAGATTTATGCCGCCCGTGAAGGCGACCTGTCCGTCAATCACAAGAATCTTCCTGTGATCTCTGTTGTTCTGATGCGTTGTCAGAAACGGCTTCATCGGCGAGAAGACTTTGCAGCTTATTCCCAGTTCCTCCATCTCCTTCGGATACTTTCGCGGCAGCAGTGACATCATGCATGTGCCGTCGTACATGAGGCGCACCTCCACGCCTTCCTTAACCTTCCTCTTGAGTATATCGAGAACCGTATCCCACATTTCGCCTTTGTCAATTATGAAATACTCTAGGAATATGAATTTCTCAGCCTTCTCAAGCTGTACGACCAGTTCCCTGAACTTGTCCTCTCCCAGGGGAAAGTACTTGACTCCCGTGTCGTCATAGGTGGGATACTTGCCTTCCTCATAGATGTACTTGAATATTCCGTATTCCTTGCTTCCTTCCGTCATCAGCTCCCGGGTTACATTCTCGGCAGGCACCAGATATCTGTCCTGCTCCTCGATAATATCGGACACCCGTTTAGATATGTATCTTGTTCCCGGCTGGAGCTTGGTGAAAATATAAAAAGGCACCCCTATGAGAGGAGTTGCTATAATCAGTATTATCCACATGAGCTTGAAGCTTGAATTCATGCTCGTGTTCAGCAGATAAAACAGTATAATAACTGACAGAATACCCACCAACTGGTTGAGTATGAGTATGTTCTTGTCTATAATGGCAAACCCGCCAAAAAGCAGTACTGCCTGGGCGAGAACGAGAATGACAAAGATCGTCGTTCGCCCAAACAGCAGTTTCCATATACCCTTAAGTTTACTTCCCATACTACTCTTCCTTCAGCCATGTGATATAAGGGAGATTTCTGTATTTCTGATCGAAATCAAGACCATAGCCGACGATGAATCTGTTATCGACCGTGAAACCCTTATAGTCCACGTCTATATCCACCCTGCGGCCCTCAGGCTTGTCAAGGAGTGCGCATATTTTAATCACCTTAGCCCCTCTGCTCTCGAAATATCCCTTGAGATAATTGAGAGTAACTCCCGAATCCACAATATCCTCAACGATGATTACATTTTTGCCCTCGATGTCAGTATCAAGGTCCTTGTTGATCTTGACGATTCCCGAGGATTTAGTCGACGCACCGTAGCTGCTGACAGCCATGAAGTCGATAACCATATCGAGATTGACGTTCTTCATTATGTCAGCCATCCACAGAACAGCGCCTCTGAGAATACCCACGAGAACCACCTCTTCTCCCGCAAAATCCTCAGTAATCCGTCTGCCTATCTCGGCTGCCTTAGCATTGATTTCCTCCTGTGTTATCATCACAGTGCCGATTGTTTCCGTATGCATTATTTCTTCTCCTGTTCTTCTTCATCCATCACTTCAAATTCAACGTCATCGACAACCTTGTCGCTCTTATATCGTTTCGAAAAATCCTTCGTCTTCTCACCCATCCAGTATTTGTCCAGCTCGCTGCTGAGATACCAGAGAATGAGGGCCCACACCACCACATCATCTATAAGTGAGAATGGGAATACGAGGGCAGGTATCAGATCTATAGGCAGGAAAAGATAGACTATCCCTCCGATTACGAGAAGTTTCTTTCTCTTAGGGACGCTCTTGTCCGCCATCATGAATCTTATTGCTTTAATTCTGCTCGCCAGCACTTTGAAACTCAAGAATTGCATTTTCGATTTCCTCCAGGAGTTTTTCCTGCCCTGTGCGTTTCAGGGCTGAAACGGGAATAACCGGGTATCTGTCCTCCATTCCGAGGACTTTTCTTATTCTGCTTATGTTCTTCTGTTTCTGATTTGATGATATCTTGTCCGCTTTTGTCGCAACTACGATTCCGGCCAGTCCGAAATGTTTAAGATATTCGTACATCTCCACGTCCTGCTTCGAAGGATCGTGACGTATGTCCACCAGCTGGATGACCATTGCCAGATTAGGCCTGTTTTCCAGATAGTCTTCCATCATCCTGCCCCAGCTCTCGGACATGGATTTGCTCACTTTGGCATATCCGTATCCCGGCAGGTCCACTATACGGAATTCTCCGTTGATAAGGTAAAAGTTGATAGTCCTGGTCTTGCCCGGGCTTCCGCTTACTCTGGCCAGCTTCTTCCTCCCGGTGATGAGATTCAGGAGCGAGGATTTACCTACATTGGATCTCCCCGCGAAGGCAATCTCGACTATGTCCGCGGCAGGGTACTGGTTAGGTCTTACTGCGACGCATTCAAGCTGGGAATTCTTCACTCTCATTTTATCAGCACCTGTTTAAGCGCATCCTCAACATTGTTGAGAAGCACAAATTCCATTTCATCTCTTACTGCTTCAGGTATATCCTGTATATCCGGCTCGTTTTCGGCAGGTATGAGTACCTTCCTGATACCCGCTCTGTGAGCGGCCATAACCTTCTCGCGAATTCCGCCCACAGGCAGAACCTTGCCTCTGAGGGTAATCTCACCTGTCATGGCTACATCCTTTCTCACAGGTATTCCCGTGAGCGTGGATATTACGGCCGTGCACATTGTTACACCTGCCGAAGGACCGTCCTTAGGCGTTGCACCCTCCGGTATATGTATGTGCAGATCGTACTTCTCGTAGAAGTCCTCTTCGATTCCGAGCTTGCCGGCCACAGATCTTATATAGCTGATTCCGGCCTTTGCGCTCTCCTG
>JALFNS010000027.1 GCA_022773945.1 Clostridiales bacterium | reverse complement strand
GTCATATTCGTAGTTGTAGTCCTCATCATAGTATTCAAATTCCATCTCGAAGAGCCTGATTATGTCTCCGTCTTCAATGCCCATCTCCTGAAGCTTCTCATAGGCTCCGCTTGATTCTATGTATTTGAACAGATATCTCTTAGAGCCGTAGTCGTTGAAGTTGGTTGAATTGAAGATTTTCTCCAGCTGTCTGCCGTAGAGGGTGTACACATCCTCCTTCTCGTCGTAATCGACAAATACCTTCCTGTAATCAGGATCGTAGTCATCCATCATAAAGTCGAAGTGCTCGTACTCCTCCTCTTCCTCAGGCGGGTTGTTACGTATATCTTCAAGGATCTCGTATGCAGCCTTGAGTATGGCATCCACTCCGAAGCCTGATGCGGCCGCCATAGGATAAACCTTATATCCGCGACTCTCCGCATATTCTCTGAAGGTCAGATACTCGTCACATATCTCCAGATCCTCCTCATCGAAGCATCCCAGTATATCAACCTTGTTGGCTGCCACAATCTGAGGCTTCTTCATGAGTCTGCTGTTGTACTTCTCCAGCTCGCTGAGAATCTTGTCAAAATCCTCTATAGGATTTCTGCCTTCACTTCCCGAAACATCCACAACATGAATAAGAACCTTGGTGCGTTCTATGTGCTTGAGGAAGTAATGTCCCAGACCGGCTCCCTCATGAGCCCCCTCGATTATTCCTGCGATGTCCGCCATGACGAAGCTGTCGTCATACATCTGAACAACGCCCAGGTTGGGATCTATGGTTGTGAAGTGATAGTTGGCAATCTTCGGTCTGGCGCTTGTGGCCATGGACAGAAGCGTGGATTTGCCCACATTAGGAAAACCGACCAGTCCCGCATCGGCTATAAGCTTCATCTCCAGTATAACGGTACGCTCCTTGGCGAAGCCTCCCGCCTCACCGAAGTTGGGCGCCTGTCTTGTAGGCGTGGCAAACTTGGCATTTCCTCTGCCGCCTCTGCCTCCCTTGGCCGCCACGAAGGAATCGCCGTGCTTCGTCATATCCATCATGAGTTTGCCCGTCTCTTCATCAAAAACCATGGTTCCCACGGGAACTTTGATAACAAGGTCCTCTCCGCTCTTGCCGTAGCGTTTCTTCTTCATACCGTTCTGACCGGACTCGGCTTCATACTTCCTTCTGTATCTGAAATCCATCAAGGTCCTCAGATTCTCATCAGCCAGGAATACTATGTCGCCGCCTTTGCCCCCGTCTCCTCCGTCAGGACCGCCATCGGGAACGAAGGGGTCATGCCTGAAGGTTACGGCTCCGTCTCCGCCCTTACCGGATTTAATTGTGATTTTCGCTCTGTCTACGAACATTTCATTCACCTATAAATAGAGCCCCTATAACATAGGGGCTCGAAAAATTTACGCTTCTTTAGGATATACACTTACCTGCTTTCTCTTCTTGCCGGCTCTCTCGAACTTGACAGCTCCGTCAATCATTGCAAATAAAGTATCATCTCCGCCCTTGCCGACATTGTTGCCCGGGTGGAATTTAGTTCCTCTCTGTCTAACAAGAATGCTGCCGGCACTTACGAATTCACCGTTTCCTGTCTTAACGCCAAGACGTTTCGATTCGGAATCACGACCGTTCTTCGAGCTACCTACACCTTTCTTACTTGCCATGTATAAGACACCTCCTTGTATATTTCAATTCAGGGTTTAATTACTTGTTCATTGCTGCTTCGATTGTCTCGATCATAACAGCGTTAGTTGCCTTCTCATCAATTTCGATGCCCTGCTCAGCTGCGAACGCAACGAGCTCAGCCTTCTTCATCGACTTGAGTGACTTGTGCTTCTTAGGTTCCTCTGCAGGAGCTTCCTCAGCTGCAGCAGGAGCTGCCGGAGCCTTCTCGTCACCGATTGCTGTAATCTCAACCAGTGTGTACGGCTGTCTGTGTCCCTGCTTCTTCCTGTAGTCCTTCTTGGCCTTGTACTTGAAGATTACAACCTTGTCGCCCTTACCTGTCTCGATAGCCTTACCTTCAACTGTCATGCCTTCAACATAAGGGGTTCCGATTTTAACATCAGCACCTTCGCCTGCTACCAGCACCTTGTCAAATACAACCTGCTGACCGTCCTCAACGTTTAATTTCTCAACTCTGATCTGGTCACCGTTCTGTACTCTGTACTGTTTTCCGCCTGTTTCAATAATTGCGTACATTCTCTTTCTATCCTCCTCTATCCAGTCTCGCCTAATGGGGCAGTCGACCTTAGTGGCGACTTTAAATAGCCCTGTTCGTGCGGCTCATACCCGATAATTGTACATTAAATGCGGGTATTTGTAAAGGATTTTATTACATTTATTCCTCAATAACCACTCCGTCTTCATCGACTACCAGCTCCCCTTCCTGTTTGCTGCGAGCCTTCTCCCTGTCCTCGCGCATCTTCTCCAGAAGCATGTCTTCTATTTCGCTGAGTACTGCCGGATTGGATTCCAGATAGTCCTTGACGTTCTCACGGCCCTGTCCTATTCTCTCACCGCCGTAGCTGTACCAGGAGCCGGCCTTATCCACTATACCGCCTTCAACTGCACAGTCGAGTACATCTCCCGATCTGGAGATTCCCTTACCGTACATTATATCGAACTCAACCTGCTTGAAAGGAGGCGCAACCTTGTTCTTCACAATCTTGGCTCTCGTTCTGTTACCGAGAACCTGATCTCCTGATTTGATAGTGTCCACCTTACGAACATCTATTCTCATGGACGAGAAGAATTTCAGCGCTCTGCCTCCTGTGGTAGTCTCAGGATTGCCGAACATAACGCCTATCTTCTCTCTCAGCTGGTTGATGAAGATTATTGTAGTGTTGGTCTTGTTTATTATTCCTGCCAGTTTCCTGAGAGCCTGTGACATGAGTCTGGCCTGGAGTCCCACTGCTGATTCTCCCATGGCTCCGTCAATCTCGTTCTTAGGAACCAGTGCTGCTACAGAGTCGACGACTATAATGTCTATAGCTCCGCTTCTGACAAGCATCTCTGCTATCTCCAGTGCCTGCTCACCGTAATCCGGCTGGGAAACGAGGAGTTCATCCACATCCACGCCCAGATTGCGGGCATATTCGGGATCCAGAGCGTGCTCAGCATCTATAAATGCTGCTCTGCCTCCGTCCTTCTGAGCCTCTGCTATTATATGAAGGGTCAGTGTCGTCTTACCTGATGATTCAGGACCGTATATCTCCACAATTCTCCCTCTCGGAACTCCGCCGATGCCTGTTGCCAGATCGAGGCTTATGGATCCTGTGGATATAGCCTCAATATTCATCATGGCCGCATCGTCGCCAAGCTTCATAACGGCGCCCTTGCCGAACTGTTTCTCTATCTGTGCCATGGCGCTGGCAAGCGCCTTGTCTCTCTCTTCCTTAGCAGGAATCTGCTTCCCTCTGACAGGTTCATTTTTAATAGCCATTTTTACCTCCGTGTGAACGTTTGTTCTTAACTCAATAATACCCTCTTTCGCCCCTCTTGTCAACTTCCATTTTTTTACAGTATATCATGTGAATTTCTTTTGTCAAGAATTGAACTTCATATAAGATTGTCCAAATGTGAGAGGAATGAGCGAAATGGGCAGTATTTTGTCCTTTCGTGAGATATAATCCTGAAACGGACAAAAACCTCACGGATATTTGTCCATTTTGTCTTCATTTTTAAGCAATGGACAATAATTAGAAATATATGGGTTTACTTCCACCTTTAATTGTCCATTTACTGTATGATTTAAAGAAATGGGCAGTATTTTGTCCATATTGTAAGATTTCAATGAATTTGGACAAAAATCGAGCCCGAGCCCATATCACTCCGAAATAGGCCTATATATTCCTCAGCACCATGTCAAACATGCTCATCACGGAGTATTTCCTGTTCCTGCCTCTGTCATTCATTCTGCGCTTGATCTCCCGGCAGAGCAGCTTGTCTCCGTAGGAGAATCCTATATATGCCAGTCCCGCCGGTTTGGCTTCACTCTCTCCCGGTCCGGCAACTCCCGTAACGGAAATACCGATGTCGCTTCCGCTTCTCTTCCTGACGCCTTCGGCCATTTCGAGGGCCGTCTCCCGGCTCACGGCGCCGTGCTTCTCCAGAGTTTCCTTCTTAACACCCAGATCTCTCATCTTGGCTTCGTTACTGTAGGTAACGTAGCCTGCATGGAAAACCTCGGAAGCTCCCGGTATGTCCGTAACAGCCGATGCGAACATGCCGCCGGTGCAGCTCTCCGCCGAGGCGATTGTAAGCCCCTTCTCCTTCAGCCGCTTCACAACGACAAGAGGCAACTCCTCGTTGTCTTTGCTGTATACGTATTCGCCAACAATATCACAGACTTTGCCTGTCATTTCCTCGACGGCCGCTTCAGCCTCCTCGCTCGTCTTCCTCTTTGATGCCACTCTCACTGAGCATTCGCTCTCCTTGGCGTAGGTTGCTATGGTCGGATCCGTCTGCCCGTTTATGAGCGGCAGAAGCCTGGTCTCAAGCTCGGATTCTCCTATGCCGAAGCATCTCAGCTCTCTGAAAAAGATCACGCCTTCGGATTTCGATGCCAGCCACGGAGCCACGCTCTTCTCGAACATGGTCTTCATCTCTCCCGGAGGCCCCGGCATACAGGCTATGGCCTTGGTTCCCTCCCTGTTCTCCAGTGCGAAGCCCGGCGCCGTTCCGCAGCTGTTGCGGAATATGACGGCTCTGCTCGGCATCTCCGCCTGCTTCATGTTGTTGGGAGTCATTTCCTTGATTCTGAAGCCTGTCATTCTCTCCCTGATGGACTCCAGAATTTCCGGATGCATCACCAGCTCATCATCCATAACCTGACAGGCGATTTCCTTGGTCATATCATCCTGCGTAGGTCCCAGCCCTCCGGTGGTTATCACCAGATCGCAGTCTCCGAAGGCCATGCGTATAATCTCCGCCAGCCTCTCCGGATTGTCTCCTACCGTGTAGTGGTACATCACGTCTATGCCCATGGAGTTCAAAGCCCCCGAAAGGTATACCGTGTTTGTGTTCGTTATCTGTCCCATGAGAATCTCGGTTCCCACACTCAAAATTGTCGCTCTCATTTATTCTTGTTCTCCATCGAAAAAACTTCTCTGTTACGCACTATGTATTCAACTCCGGAAATCACCGTAAACACCAAGGCTATCCAGAGGAAAACCTGTCCCGCAATCATTATGAATCCGAACTGAGGCAGTGCCAGTGCCAGTATGAGCACAGGCACGGCAATCATCTGGAATACTGTCTTCATTTTGCCGCTCATTCCGGCAGCGATCACTATGCCTTCGCTGGCCGCAACCGTTCTCATTCCCGATACCGCGAACTCTCTGGCAAGTATGATTATGAACATCCAGCCGGGAACTATGCCTCCTGCCGTCATAAGGCAGAATGCCGAGTATACGAGTATCTTGTCGGCCAGAGGATCCATTATCTTGCCGAAGTTGGTAACCAGACCGCGGCTGCGGGCGATCTTGCCGTCAAGCATGTCGGTGAACGAGGCCGCCACGAAAAGCACCAGCGCCACAATGTAGTAACCCAGCATGTAGGCCGCCACGAAGAACGGCACAGCTATAACTCTTCCTATCGTCAGTTTGTTCGGTAAATTCATATCTCTTCTCCTGTCAGATCGTAATCAAATGCATCTGTGATTTTAACCCTGGTGAAATCTCCCGGTTTCAGGTTGCCGCGACGGCCTGTGAATATGACGGTGCCGTCGATTTCCGGCGCATCGTAGACCGTTCGTCCCACGTAGCAGCCGTCCTCATCAACACTTTCAACGAGAACCTCCATGATGCTTCCCACCTTCTCCTCGTTCACCTCACGTGAGATGTCAAGCTGAAGTCTCATTATGCAGTCGGCTCTCTCCGCCTTGACTTCCTCGTCTATCTGGTCCTCCCGCTCGCCGGCCTCCGTACCTTCTTCTCTGGAGTAGGCAAACACTCCCAGTCGTTCGAAGCGCGCCTCCTCCGCAAAATCCGCAAGCTCCTCGAAATCCTCTTCCGTCTCGCCCGGGAAGCCCGTTATAAAGGTTGTTCTTATATGTATGTCAGGCATCGCCTTTCTCAGGCGCCCGATCGTCTCCCTTATGCTTTTGCTCGTGGACCTGCGGTGCATGCCCCGAAGCACGTTGTCGGATATGTGCTGCAGCGGGATGTCGATGTAATTGCAGATTTTCTCTTCCTCTGCCATGACTTCTATAAGCTCGTCGCTTATCTTATCCTCGTAGCAGTACATGAGCCTTATCCATCTGATACCCTCAATCCTGCAAAGTCTTCTGAGGAGCTCCGGAAGCTTCAGTTCTCCGTACAGATCGCGCCCGTACTCCGTAACGTCCTGGGCTATGAGAATTATCTCCTTCACTCCCGCCGCGGCCATCTTCTCCGCTTCGGCAGTTATATTTTCCATAGATCTGCTTCTGTAGCTTCCCCTGATGCTGGGAATCACGCAATAGGCGCACCTGTTGTTACAGCCCTCCGCAATCCGAAGCGTTGACGAATAGGCTCCTTCCTCCAGCTTCCTGGCGCTGAACTCGGGGAAGTATTCCGGGCATGCGCCCTTCACCACTCTTTCCCCTTCGCCGTCGCGTAGCTTTCTCACAAGCTCGGGCAGTCTCTCGTACTCGTTGACTCCCAGGAAGAGGTCAACCTCGGGCATCTCCTCTGCCAGCTCATCAGAGTATCTCTGGCTGAGACAGCCGCTCACCGCCAGAAGGGGACGCCTGCCGCAGGCTCCCTCTTCGTCGGCAAATCTTATCATGTCGAATATGGTGTCTATGGATTCCTTCTTGGCATCGTTTATGAAGCCGCAGGTGTTTACCATTATGACATCCGCATCCTCAAGTCTGTCCGTGACCTCCATGCCGGCCTTTTCCCATATTCCGGCCGCGCCTTCCGAATCGTTGAAGTTCTTCGGACAGCCAAGTGTTTCTATATACAGTTTCATTCTTCACTCGCCTCGTTCATAAGTTCCAGATCCTCCCTGGTCACAAGCACCTGTCTCGGCTTGCTTCCCTCCGAAGGTCCTATTATCTGTCTGGCCTCGAGCATATCTATTATTCTCGCCGCCCTGTTGTAGCCTATGCGGAATCTTCTCTGGAGCATTGACACCGAGGCCTGACCTGCGTCCACCACAAGCTCCACGGCTTCCGGCAGGAGCTCGTCCTCATCCTCTCTGTCACCTCTCTCGGCGTCGGGCATGTTGGCCCTGGCTATCCTGTCGAGAACATCCGCTTCAGCGGTTTCATCAGCCTTTGCCTGAGACTTGACGAACTCGATCACCTGGGCAACCTCCCTGTCTGATATGAAGGTTCCCTGTATCCTCTTCGGCTTGCCGGCTCCCAGCGGGCTGAAGAGCATGTCTCCCTTGCCCACCAGCTTCTCCGCGCCGACCATGTCCAGTATGGTCTTCGAGTCAACCTGCGATGCCACCGCAAAGGCTATTCGCGACGGTATGTTGGCTTTGATCAGTCCTGTGATAACGTCCACGGACGGTCTCTGGGTAGCCACTATAAGATGCATTCCCGCCGCTCTGGCCTTCTGAGCCAGCCGGCATATGGATTCCTCAACCTGCTTGGAGGATGCCATCATCAGGTCAGCCAGCTCGTCGATGATTATAACAATCTGCGGCATCTTCGCCTGCAGGCATACAGGGTCATCCTTGCCTGCCTTTCTCAGGGTCTCCTCGTTCTTTTTCTCTATAAGGCTGTTGTAGCCCGTCAGTCCTCTGACTCCTTCCTCAGCGAACTTCTTGTAGCGTTCCTCCATTTCTCCCACTGCCCAGTTGAGAGCTCCTGCTGCCTTGGCAGGGTCTGTAACAACCGGTATGAGAAGATGAGGTATGCCGTTGTAGTTGCTCAGTTCCACTACCTTCGGGTCAATGAGAACCAGCTTCACCTCATCAGGTCTGGCCTTGTAGAGTATGCTGGTTATTATGCTGTTGACACACACGGATTTGCCCGATCCTGTGGATCCCGCTATGAGCATATGAGGCATTGCCTTCAGGTCCGCCACGATGGCCTTGCCTGCTATGTCTCTGCCCACGGCGAAGGAAATCTTCGACGGTGCGTTTCTGAACTCGTCGGATTCTATTATCTCTCTGACGGTTACCGTGTTGATGTGCTCGTTCTCTATCTCTATGCCCACTGCCGCCTTGCCCGGAATAGGCGCCTCCATTCTCAGACTCTTGGCTTCCATATTGAGGGCTATGTCGTTCTGGAGATTCTTGATTGTGTTGACCTTGACGCCGCTGTCCGGGTGAATTTCATATCTGGTAACAGCCGGCCCCTGTTCTACATTGGTAACCTTGGCTCCGATGTTGAAGTTTCTCAGTGTCTCCTCCAGCTTGGCGGCTCTGGCTCTTATAACTGCTGCGCTCTCGCCGCTGCCTCTGTTATCAGGTTTTGAGAGAAGATCGATCGGCGGGAATGTGTAGCTTTCCCCTGTTGTGGTGCTGTTGAAGTCGGATGCTTCAAGCCTGCTCTCCGCAGCCTGGCTTCTCGTCAGCTTCTCGGGAGCTCCCTCCGGCGATGACGGCACGTATTCGGCCACTGTCATCTCAGGCTTCTTCTCCTTTTTTGCCTTTGCCTTCTTCTCCTTCTTCTTGGTTTTCTCCGGGTTGTATTCCTTGACCACGTTCTCGGTCACGTAGTCCATAATTTTCTGCTGCCCTTCTGTGAGCGGAGCATTGTCTGCCTGCCGGGAGTTCTCCAGCTCCATCTGCATACGCAGGTTCCGCTCCTTCTCTTCTTCAGCCTTGACCTTAGCTCTCTCTTCCTTCTCGATTTCTCTTCTCTTCCGGGCCGCCTTCACATTCTCGAAGAATCTGGACACAGGTGTGTTCACAAGAAGAATGATGAAGATGAATATGACCACGAAGGCGAATATATAGAGCCCCGGCAGTCCCACCAGATCCGCAATCCACTCTGATGCCCACTGGCCGAAGACTCCGCCGCCCTTAAGGGCTATGCCGTCTCTGTACATCTCTGACAGGGACTTCAGTCCCGGCTTCACGGCCGTATCCACAAACCGTCCGCCGTTAATCAGTGCAATCATGAGATAAATAACAATCAGATATACGGCTGACTTGATGCCTGTGTGGATGGTCTTCCTTATAAACAGCAGTATGCCGTAGACCATGATGCTGTAGGGTATCAGGTATGCCGCGAAACCGAAGACTCCCTTGAGGAAGCTTGAAAGCCCGTCTCCCACAACTCCCGCAGCCTTCGTCTGCAGGGCGACGATGAAGAATACTCCGACGGCGACCAGGATAACTCCTATTATCTCGTCACGAATTATTGCCTTGGCTTCCAGCATGTCCTCGCGCTTCCTGACATTTTTCTCAACCTTGCCCGATCCCGATCTGCCGGATTTTGCTTTATTTGATTTATTGGATTTTGCTTTAGTCTTTGCCTGTGCCATTTAATATTATGCTCCTATAAGCACGTAGCCGAGTACTGCTATGGCCACGAGCCATACGTATACTGTGAATCCGAAAAGACTCTTGTCTGATACCACCTTGATCATCCACTTGATTGCTGCTATTCCCGATATTGCCGCCACGACAACACCTGCGATTACCGGTCCCAGCAGTGCCATGTCCATGCCCTGGGCGAAAGCATCCGGCGCTTCCATTACCACAGATCCCAGAATGGACGGAATTGATACGAGAAATACGAATTTAACTGCGAACTTCCTGTCCAGTCCCGAGAGCAGACTGCCGAAGAGCGTGGATCCCGAACGTGATATTCCCGGGCAGATTGCTATACCCTGCATTATTCCCACGAAAACCGCATGTCTGAACTTCATCTCCGTAACATCCTTCTTGCCTGTGCTCATCTTCTCGGCCACTATGAGGATTATTCCCGTGAGAATAAGTCCTGCCGCCACCGCTGTTATGTTAAGGTAGAGGCTGTTGAAGAAGTCGTTGAAGAGAAGGCCCATTATGGCAGTCGGTATTGTGGCCACTATGATCATGAAGCCGAGGCGCCGGGTTGGATTCGCATTAATCCTGAGGCCTTTGCCTGTGAATATATCCTTAAACACTCTGCAAAGCTCAACCAGAAGCTCCGCTATGTCCTTCCAGTATATTATGAATACAGAGATCAGTGTACCCAGATGCAGCAGTACTGCGAATGGCAGAACCTGTTCCCCATTGATGCCGAAGAAGTACTGGAGCAGCGCCAGATGTCCCGAGCTGCTTATGGGCAGAAACTCCGCCAGTCCCTGTATAAGTCCCAGAATTATCGCCTGAAAATATGTCATTTGTTTCCCCTTTCATGGTTTTTTCTGATTTAGTCTCAAAGTGCATTATAACATAAATGAGCGGTGTTTTTAATATCTTAGCTCCTTGATTATTAACATTAATGGCTGTATAATTGTTTACGTATGTAATTAACGGCTCTGCCGCAGCGGTTGCGGACTTTGCCGTAGAAAAAGGAGGTCAAATACTTATGAAGAGAAAACCGAACATCGCAGTAGTTGGAGCAACCGGGGTTGTTGGAACTACCTTCCTGAAGGTTCTCGAAGAGAGAAATTTCCCTTTTGAGAATATTTACATGATGGCGTCTGCCAAATCCGCAGGCAAAACATTAACCTTCAAAGGCAAGGATTATGTGGTGGAAGAGTTGACCGAACACTCCTTTGATAAACCTATAGACATTGCTCTTTTCTCTGCAGGCGGCGGCACCAGCGCCAAATTCGCACCTATAGCTGCTGCACACGGTGTTACCGTTGTTGACAACAGCAGCCAGTGGAGAATGGAAAAGGACGTTCCTCTTGTTGTTCCTGAAGTCAATCCTCAGGATATCAGCTGGAACAAGGGAATTATTGCTAACCCTAACTGCTCGACGATTCAGGCCATGGTGGCACTAAAGCCGCTCCATGACAAGTACGGAATCAAGAGAGTCGTATACTCCACTTATCAGGCTGTATCCGGCTCGGGAGTCAAGGGAATAAACGATCTGAAAAATGGTCTTGCGGGTAATGACGCGGAGCTTCAGGCCTATGCTCATCCAATAGCAGGCAACTGTCTCCCTCACATCGATGTGTTCATGGACAACGGATACACCAAAGAAGAGATGAAGATGATCAACGAGACACACAAAATTCTCGGTGATGATTCCATCAAGGTTACCGCTACCACCGTCAGAGTTCCTGTATTCGACTCACACAGCGAATCCATAAACGTGGAGCTGCTCAAGCCATTCGAGCTGGAGGATGTGGTTGAACTGTTCAGAAACTTCCCGGGCATCGTGGTTCAGGATGACGTCAAGAACAACGTTTACCCTCTCGCCAGAGATGCAGCCGGAACAGACGAGGTGTACATCGGCCGTATCAGGAGAGACTTCTCCGTTGACAACGGTCTCAACATCTGGGTTGTCGCAGACAACATCCGCAAAGGCGCCGCTACCAACGCAGTGCAGATTGCGGAGAAGCTTCTGGAAACACTTCCGGACTAATCGGAAACAGATAAGAATTACAAAAAGGACTGCCGCTCGTGCGACGGTCCTTTTTTATACGCTTTCATCTCCTGCCGCCCCGAATCTTATCTCAACCCGGAATCTTTCTCCTGCTGTGTACTCAACCCGGCCACCGCCGGCTTCAACAAGCCGGCGCACAGTACCAAGTCCGGTACCTTCCTTCGTGTAGCCGGATGCGGCAGCCTTCGCACTGTTTTCGAAGACGATCAGCACTTCCGCCTCCCGGTGCTCCACGGCAATGTTAACAGTCTCCTGCCTGTCTCCGTGCCTGATAATATTGGAAGTGATGTTATCAACAATTCGGGCGAAATTCCTGCTGCTCACAGCAACTGCCTCACCGCCTCTCACAGTACAGTCAGATGAATAATCTACATCAAATCCGAAGAGCCCGAGGTTTTCAACGGCACTGTCCAGCACCTTCGTCACTTCGTCTCCGCCGATACTGCATTCCTCTTCACCTATCTGCGGAAAGCCTTTCACCTGTCTGTGAAGATCCTCCGCCAGATACGCCAGTCTCTCTGCACTGCCGTAGACCTTGTCGATATAGCGGTCCCTGTCTTCATCACTGCCGTATCTGCCTTCTCTTATAAGATCGATATAGAGCATCATTGATGTCAGCGGCGTTCTGATATCGTGTGAAAGACGGGATACTATCTGGTTGTTTTCCTCTCTCAGCCTTGCTTCCTCCTCCGTGTGATGCTTCAGTGCCACGCGCATCTCCTCCAGATTCTCGGCCAGATAGGTAAGTTCATCGTTACCGCGTACGGTAATCTCCCGGTCCAGATCGCCGCTTCCCATAATCTCCATCTCTCTGCTGAGGCATGTTATGTAACTGATACGGCCCTGAATCCCGGCCAGGCTTGCAGCAATGAAAACCCCGCATGCAGCAAAAATCCCGGTGACGATAATAAACATATATATCCCGGTGTGGGACTTTCGCCACAGATACACACTGTACACCCCATCTGCAAACTCAACGGAATAGGGCCCGGACATCCAGGACGGCTTCACATTGTTAAGAGCCCCCACAGGATTGCTTCCGAAATACTGAAACAGAAGCTTATCTCCGTCTCTTATCTCCATTCTGAAGGCATCGCGTACATCCACCCACTCGTTCAGCTTGAGGACATCGTAGGGAGTGACCTTTTCCTCCTTAACATAGTCAGCAAATTCAGTCACGTATTCCACATCCTCCCGGGAGAAACTCTGCCTGTCGACCAGAACTTTCTCAGCCAGACGGGTTCCTGTGAAATATACCAGCGCAAAAGCCATAAGCCCGGCGCACAGAGCGATTGCGAAACACCTGATGTGCTGTCCCGTCAGAGTTTTTCTCTTCCTGTCACTTGCCAAAACTGTAACCCTTCCCCCATACGGTTTTAATATATTCCGGATTTCCCAGTTTCACCCTGAGTTTCCTGATATGTACCACAACAGTGCCGTTACAGCTGTGAAAGTACGGTTCCTCCCATACGCTCTCGTATATGTTCTCAGCCGAAAACACCTTGCCGGGGTATTCCATCAGAAGCTTCAGGATTTTGTATTCCAGCTCTGTGAGCATCACCTCTCTGCCGTCGACAAAAACCTCATTTGACAGGCGATTGAGTCTGATACCTCCCCTGCTGACGTGGTCATCTTCATTATTCACCGCGATTCCGCCTCCGGAATTGTATTCGCTGTATCTTCTGATAAGCGCCTTGACTCGTCCCAGAAGCTCTGCGAAGGAGAATGGTTTGGTCAGATAATCATCCCCGCCCGCCAGAAGGCCTATCAGCTTGTCGGATTCCAGCGATCTGGCCGTGAGGAAGAGTATGGGAACGAAGGACACGCTGCGCATGCTCTCACATACCTGAATCCCTGAGATATCCGGAAGCATGATATCAAGAATAACCAGAGAAACATCCTCGTCAAGCAGACGGAGCGCATCACTGCCCGTCTCCGCCTCCAGAACTTCATATCCCTCACTTCTCAGCAGGATTGCCGTACCTTCTCTTATATCCTTATCATCTTCCACTACAAGTATCTTTTTCATGGCTATATCATACTATATAATCTAAGGCTCATAAAGCAGAGAATTTTCCTCCTGCACCGGGAATACTCCTGAAGTGCTGATGCTGCTTCTGAGAATTCCCCTGTAGACAACACCTTCCCTGCCAAAAACGGCACACTCTATCTCAGGGCTCCTTCCCCCGGCCGCGGCAGGATTCTGAATCAGAGCAACATGCTCCTCCCATGATGCAGCTGCAAGTCCGAGGCACATATTGCAGAGCCGGTCTCCCTCGTAATTCTGTCTGACATCGACAGCGTCACCGAAAAACTCATCGTAGAATCCCTCGCCGCCTTCACCGGAGTATACCGTTTCCCCGTCTCCGGACATGAGAAAGAGTCTGTTATCGCTGTTTCCGGCTGCGAGGCAGCCATCGTCTCCCCAGACGTATTTCATCTCTTCAGCAGCGGGAAACAGCATGAAGCTCTCAACTCTGACGAACTTGCCGGCGTCCACAAGCTCCAGATAAGTGTTACCGTCTCTAACAGAGAAGAGAGCTATCCTGCTGTGATCCGGTGAAAGGCTCATTCCCACATATTCCCCGCCTTCATCAGGCGAATAGGCCATGCTGAGCTCTTTACCCAGAGGCACCGGATCAGGGACGAGCCAGCTCTTTTTGCCTTTGCTCACCATTGCCGCGGATAGAGTAACCTTAACAGGAAGCTCGTATATCTTGTCTTCTGAGAGAATCAGAAGCCTGTTCCTGCAGTCCGAATAGCCTGAGGCTGCATTCTCCTCCTGGATTGCTACCAGGCAATCGGCGCCGGAGGCCGGCAAAATCGTCGACAGCGCTTCATGCAGCTCCTCATCGTCAGGAGTATAAGTCCTACTGCCCAGTTTGATTCTGTAATTCTCCGACCCGGATAAATTCACAAGCTTATATGGATTCACCGGCTTCTCGCAGGCAAGCTCTCCTCTGATGAATTCCGTGCTGCTGTTGCCACCGGTATAATCATAGCCTATCCTCCAATGAAGGTCCTGTCCCGAATCAAGTCTGAATTCAACCTTAAGTCCCGCAGCGGCGTCGTAATCTCCGTATATTGTTTCCTCCTCCGGCGTCACTTCGGCTGCATACCTTCCAATGAAGAGGAATCCGCCGACAAGAGCGAGAAGCGAAACAGCAAGCACCCCGGCAGGTATTATCAGTGACTTTTTCATAGCTTCACCTCATGCGGCTTACCGCCCTGTTAATGCGATCTGCCCTGTAATCGTACTTCTCCTTGACTATGTCTATAAGCTCTCTGCCGGAAGACTCTATCTCGCTGACACTCAGATCGTCGATTATCTCTCCGTCCCTTATGAGTATCGCCCTGTCGATATAGTCGGCTATCTCCTCGATGAGGTGAGTCGATATTATAATCGTCTCCTTCTCATCCACCGCTCTCATGAGAACCTCATAGAAGTCCTCCCTGTTGAACACGTCGTTTCCGGCGAAGGGTTCATCCATAATTATGTAGTCCGCACCCTGACTCATGGCCAGTATAACCTCGAACTGATTCTGCATTCCCAGGCTGAACTCGCTTATCTTCTTATTCTCGGGAAGGCAGAAGAATTCCATTAGAGCCTCATAGCGCTTCTCGTTAAACATGGGAAACTGAGTCTTGTAGAACAGTCTGTGATCTTCAGCGGTAACCGCGGGAAAGAAGGAGTGGTCTCCCGTGGCGAAAGCAAGGCGATGAACGTTTCGCCTGTTTATTTTCTCACCGTCAATTCTTATCTCACCTTCGAACCGTATATATCCCATGATACACTTCATCAGAGAGCTCTTGCCGGCCCCATTAGCTCCAAAGAGACCGATTATCTGCCCCTCCGGAAGCTGCAGACTGCAATTCTTAAGTGCCACCTTATCCTTGTACTTCTTAGTAACATTTCTCATTTCGATCATTTCATCAGCCTCCTGTGAATGGCAGTATATGATACAGGTAATCAGGTCTTAGAGCTGTATCCGGCGTAACAATCAGGTATATGAGAAAATCAGCAGCTGCGTTTGCCAGCATGACGGCACATATTATCATGGCCTCCAGTACAGGCACAGCCCATATACTGCGGCTGTAGAGGCTCCTGTCAGGCAGGCGTTTCATCACATATACACTCTTCGTCTCCTTATTGTAATAGCAGTAATTCCAGTAAGCCTGCAAAACCGGCACCAGAAGCATGGCTCCCGCATATCCCAGGCAGGAATACTCCATGAGACTATTGAAATATGCCATGTATCCGCTGCCGCTGATTCTTATTTCCTGCAGGTTAATCATAAACCTTCCGAAAAACAAGAGGTTCTCCGCAAAACCCAGAGCAATTCCTCCCGCCAGGAGATAGTTCGCCTTCTCCATATTTATACCCGGGGGCATAAGCCTTTGCCTGAAAGAAATCTCACTGCGGCCGCACACCGGCGTTACAAGGCTGTTGACTTCGAGTCGCACATCCTCACTGAAATCCTCACTGTCCATATCCAGGATTCCCGTGTATCTGTTCACGACGAAGAAGTCGCCCTTAGGCCGTTTCTCCCTGAATATGACATCGCCTATGATACAGGCACTGTAGAGGGCTGTGAACATAATTGCCAGAGAAATGAAACTGTCACCGGGTCTGCAGCACCAGACATAGAACATAGCTGCCAGTATGAGAAGCATTCCGGCCGATTGTCTGCCGTTGTGCCAGCCCAGATAGCAGCTTCTGGCGCACTCTCCTGCGAGAGCCACGGTCACCAGGATATTGAACACCAGGACGTATCCATGCCCCACAGGTATCAGGGCATGCCCCAAATCGGTTCGAAGAATCATAAGTGTCAGAAGTGTGTTCGCCTCTGAACTTCCCCCACCTTCAACGGTCAACCTTCCTATAATAAGGAGAGATGTCACGGCAGCCGCCCAGAAGACAATCACTATTGCCAGGCAGAATACCAGTATGGTGAAATAGGCGCCCAGTGGTGATATCATAAGCCTTCTCACAGTGAATCCGGTTATGGCGATTGCCCTGCCGCCCTTAAGAGACCTGAGAAGCAGACTTAAAAAACCGAAAAATGCCGCCATAATTACGAGAACCGGCAGTATTCCCCCGAAGTCTCCCTGCAGGGCCCGCACTGCAGCCAGACAGAGAGGAATAAGCAGCGTCAGTACCGCCAGCTTCTTCCCTGAAGCTCTGCAGTACAGATATATGAATGAAAGATATCTGCTCATAATCACCTCCCGTATAATGCTATTCTAAAACATAAATATTAATATTCCCGCAGCAGGATTATTAATAATTATTAACAGCACAAAAAAAGAGCACCACTTGCGTGATGCTCTCAACTTCTCGGTAATTATGCCTCTTCTACGATGTTTCTACCGTCATAGTAGTTACAGTTAGGGCATACTCTGTGAGGAAGCTTAGGCTCGTGGCACTGAGGACAGATTGAAACGCCCGGTGCCTTCATCTTCATGTTAGCTGCTTTTCTCTGATGAGTCTTAGCCTTCGAAGTTTTTCTCTTAGGTACTGCCATATATCTACACCTCCTTGGGAAACATTAACTTTCTTGATACGCGTGCATAATCGCAACGTTGAAATTATACCCTCCGGCAAGGTGCCTTGTCAAGTATTTATTTCATCTTTCCCGTTACAATATTGTAGGTATCTCTGGCGATCATGAGCTCTTCGTTTGTCGGGATGAGGAGAATCTTAACCTTGGAATCCTCTCTGGAGATTATGGACTCCTTGCCTCTTACTCTGTTCTTGACAACGTCCAGCTTGATGCCCAGGTTGCCCAGGTCGTTACAGATAATGTCTCTCATACCCATATCGTTCTCACCTACACCGGCAGTGAATACGATGGCGTCGCAACCGTTCATCTCTGCAATGTACGCTCCGATATAGAATCTTACCTTGTGTGCGAATACCTTCAGGGCCAGAAGTGCTCTTTCGTTACCTTCCTCAACGGCTCTCTCAAGGTCTCTGAAGTCGCTGGATACTCCGGATATTCCCAGTACGCCGGACTTCTTGTTGAGGATTTCATTGGCAACACCCTGATCCAGGTTTTCAACCTCTCTCATGTATGTAACGATGGCCGGGTCGATATCTCCCGATCTAGTTCCCATTACCAGACCCTCCAGCGGAGTGAATCCCATGGATGTATCGATACATACGCCTCTCTTGATGGCGGATACGGATGCTCCGTTGCCCAGGTGGCATGTGATGAGCTTGAGATCGTCAAGGTTGACATTGAGCATCTCCGATGCTCTCTGCGCAACATACTTGTGGGATGTTCCGTGGAATCCGTATCTTCTTATGCCGTGCTTCTCGTAGAACTCGTACGGGATAGCGTAAATATATGATTCAGGAGGCATTGTCTGATGAAATGCTGTGTCAAATACGGCTACCATCGGTGTTCCCGGCATCAGTTCCTGACATGCTGCGATACCGTAGAGGTTAGGCGGATTGTGAAGCGGTGCGAGAGGAACGCACTCCTCCAGAGCCTTGATTACCGCATCTGTAATGAGAACCGACTGTGCGAATTTCTCACCTGCGTGTACGACTCTGTGTCCTACAGCTCCGATTTCCTTAAGATCCTTAACAACACCGTGCTCGTCATCCACGATAGCATCCAGAACCTTGGATATGGCATCCTTATGATCTTCCATAGGAGTTATGAGCTTGAACTTGTCATCCATTCCAATCTTCTCATGAGTGATGACGGAGCCTTCCATGCCTATTCTCTCAACGAGACCCTTGCAGAGGAGAACCTCATTAGTCATATCAAGAACCTGATATTTCAGTGAGGAGCTTCCACAGTTTATAACTAATACTTTCATTTGACTACCTCCTTGTATTCTCTTATCTGCCCGAAGCAGAACCACATGTTATTATAAACCAATTACCTGTCCAGTTCAATATAGGGTTTTCTCACCATGTCTGAAGATTTCACTATATCCCGCCCCGAGATCAGGTTGTACATATCCGCAGCACGTATGTCGATTTCCAGCAGGTCAGCCGCCGCGGTACCCTTCTCCGTAAACCTGTTCACATTCGTAATGTGTGGCGGAGCATCCTCCCGTTTCTTGAGGATTTTGAGATACTCTCTGCCTCGCCGGCCTGCAGACAGCACTCTCAGATATGAAGCGGCGCTCCTGTCCTCGGCAAGTATACGGTCCGCGTCACTGCTCCTCACACCTACGAGAATGTTCGCCAGCATGCGGCGCACGGCAGATGCCGTATATCTTCCCGAAACCAGAAGGCTCATGAGCTCATTCATGGATGAA
>JALFNS010000047.1 GCA_022773945.1 Clostridiales bacterium | reverse complement strand
CACTCTGCAGCAGGGAGAAGAATTCCTTTAACATCGCGCCCGTGCGTATTCTGGAAGTGCGGGAGATGCCGGAGGAGTTCCATGCCCGTTTCGATGCGAAGGGTAAGGAGTATGTGTACAGAATCAGAGACGGCGGGCCGGGAGAGGGTGCCGTATTCGAGAGGAACTACATATATCACGTGAAGGAGAAGCTTGATGTGGAGGCCATGGACAGGGCTGCCTCATATCTTGTGGGGAAGAAGGATTTCAAGTCCTTCGAGGCTTCGGGAGGCAATCCCAGGCAGACCACCGTGCGGGAGATTTATTCTGCGCATGTTGAAAGGACAGAAGACGGAATCATAGAGTTCCGTGTTAAAGGCGACGGCTTTCTTTACAATATGGTGCGCATTATGACAGGAACCCTGGTTGAAGCGGGGCGCGGCGCACTGGAGCCGGAGCGTATAATCGATATCACAGCCGCCTGTGACAGAACCCGGGCGGGCCATACGGCCCCGCCTTTCGGGCTGTATCTGGCGGAGGTGTTTTATTGACTTCGGAGGAAGAACTATGGAAAAGAGACCGAGCTGGGACGAATATTTCATGGAGATGGCCTATGTTACGGCCAAGCGTTCCACCTGCCTCAGACGTCAGGTGGGTGCTGTTATAGTCAAGGACAGACATATTATAGCGACGGGCTATAACGGCGCGCCGAGAGGAATACGCCACTGCGGAGACAGAGAGGAAGGCTGCCTGAGACAGCAGCTGGGAGTTCCTTCGGGGGAGAAGCATGAGCTCTGCAGGGCGCTTCACGCGGAGCAGAACGCCATAATTCAGGCGGCGACGCTGGGACAGAGCGTCGAAGGTGGAACAATCTATGTGACCCATCAGCCATGCGTGATCTGCGCCAAAATGATAATCAATGCCGGTATAGAGAGAATCGTGGTCAGCGAAGGATATCCTGATGAGCTCTCAGTGGAGATTCTTCAGGAAGCGGGACTGCGCATCGTTATGCTGGACAGCAATGAATAATCGGGAGAAAAACTATTGACAGGAACCAGTTTTGATCTGTGGGCTCCGTTTTTTGTGGCGGGAGCAGTGGCGGCGGTGATGACGCCCTTCGCCATATGGCTCGCACCGAGAATAGGGGCCATGGATATACCTAAGGACAACAGAAGAGTGCACAACAAGCCAATGCCCAGGTTCGGCGGAATCGCCATTTTCGCGGGTATAATGGTCGGACTCCTCGTCTTCGCCAGAGAGGACAGGGGCATGGTGCCGGTCATGGTGGGCTGTGCCATGATATATGTGCTGGGCGCGATTGACGACCTTAAGAACCTGAGACCGCTGGTCAAGCTGCTGGGTCAGATTTTCTGCGCCTCGGTGAGTTTCGCCATGGGACTGAGGATACCTTTCATAACCAACTACTTCGGCGAGGGCAACATGGTCTTCGGCGAGGTTGCCTGCTATATAATGACCGTGCTCTGGCTCATCGCCATAACCAATGCGGTAAACCTTATAGACGGCCTGGACGGCCTGGCGGCGGGGATATCGGCCATATCGGCACTTTGCATAGGTTTCGTGGCCTTCATTCACGGACACTACGTTCCGACGGTGGGGATGATGGTAATCGCAGGAGCCGCACTGGGCTTCCTGCCATACAACTTCCATCCGGCCAGGATCTTCATGGGTGACGGAGGCTCACAGCTTCTCGGTTTCGCCATAGCGGCCATGTCCATTCTGGGAACGGTCAAGAGCGCGGCTGTGGTTGTTGTGGCCATCCCAGCCATAGTTCTGGGACTGCCTATATTCGACACCATCATGGCCATAGTCAGGAGGGTCATGCGCAGACAGTCCATAGGAACGGCGGACAAGGAGCACCTGCATCACCGCATAATGAAGGCGGGGTTCGGACAGAGGCGCGCCGTGCTGCTCATGTACTGCATAAGTGGAATTCTGGGAATAATGGCGGTAATGTACAGCCGCGAGCTCATGGTCGAGTGCTTCGGTCTGGCGGCCATCGCCATAATACTTGTGGGCGTTGTGCTCACGGATACAGGCAATAATAAGGTTAATGTCAGAGGCAAGAGAATAGGGAGAGAACCTCGGGATGAGGATAAACGAAAATAGCAGCAGAGAGATGTACAAGCAGGTCGGCATGGTTGCCGGTCCTATCGCCCTGCAAAGTCTTATAGGTTCAAGTCTGAACCTGGTGGACAATCTCATGATCGGCGGACTGGGAGAAACTGCACTCAACTCCGTAGGGGTTGCTGTGCAGGTCTTTTTTGTGTACTGGATGCTGGTCTACGGATTTTGCGGTGGCGCGGCAACCTTCATATCGCAGTTTTTCGGCGTGAGGGACATGGTGAACGTGCGCAGGACGGCGGGCTTCACCGTGGCTGTGTGCATGGGCTTCGCGATACTGTTCTTCCTGGGCTCGGTGATTTTCCCGGAGAAGATTATCCGGGTTTTCACGAGTTATCCTCAGGTTATAGAGCTGGGAGCCGAATACCTGCGGACCGGGGCGCCATGCTTTCTCATGGTGGCTGTGACTCAGCCTCTCACCGTATCTCTGAGGGCGACACAGCAGACGACCCAGCCGCTCATGGCAAGTGTGGCGGCGCTCTGCGTCAACACGGTACTGAACTATGCCTTGATATACGGCAAGCTGGGACTTCCCGAGCTGGGAGTGCAGGGTGCGGCCCTGGCGACGGTATGTTCCAGAACGATTGAACTGACGCTGATACTTCTCTTCGTGTTCGCGAGAAAGAATCCGGTGAAGGGACCGGTGAGGGACTTTGCTTCATGCAGCCGTGAGCTGGCGGGAAGAATCGTCAGAAACGCCGTGCCAACGACAATCAACGAGACCATGTGGGGTCTGGGGACGTCCATGTACGTGGCGGCCTACGCGCGTATAAGCGTAACGGCGGGAGCCGCATTCCAGGCCTGCAACACAATAAACAACCTCTTCTCCATGGCCGCCTTCAGTATAGGAGATGCTGTTCTCATACTCGTGGGACAGAAACTGGGAGAAGGGAAGAAGGATGAAGCCTACGACATGACGAAGAAGCTCCTGAAGCTGGCCCTCGTGGTGGGAGCTGTGATGGGAGTGTTCACCTTCCTCTTCGGGAAACCTATATTGAGTCTCTTCGAATTCACACCGGAGGGAGCCTCCATGGCATGGAAGGTTCTCATGGTCTATGCGGCGACGCTCTGGCTTGAGGTTTACGGAGGCACTCTGGTGACAGGTGTGCTCAGATGCGGAGGAGATACCAAGTTTGCCATGTTTACGGAGGTGGGAACCGTGTGGTGCATAGGCGTGCCCGTTGCCTTCACAACTGCCCTCCTGCTTCACTGGCCGGTGTATCTGGCGGTGCTGGGAGTCAAGCTTGAGGCACTGGTTAAAAGCATCATTCTCACCTTCAGATTCTTCAGCAGGAAGTGGCTTAAGAATGTTATCGGGGGTTTGTCGGACAAAAGCTGAAATAACTAATTTGCGGTTTCAAAATCTAAATTGACAGACTTTGGTACTGTCTTGCTGAAAAGTACATATCCAGATGCTCTCTAGGAGGGGTAATATTGAAGAAATTCCCTTTATAGTGTACAATTTTGCTATCACAAGTTAAAGTACCCGGAAGATTGGTGGTTATTGTGGCGCCTGTTGTAGAAGGAGCATTGGCGGGGCTTGCATACGGATTTCTCGTTGGATACATCAAATATGCATGCCTTTGGAAAAGAATAATTAAATCAGACAAGGAACTTACCATGGGAGCGTTGTATCTTCATATGGGCATTGGTTATGCCATAAATGTAGTTACGCTTCTTTTTGTTTTCTTATTCAGGAATCTGATGTCCTTTAACTTCATGGCAGCTATACTGGCTACCGCCGTGGGTCTCAGCCTGTCGGGCAAACTCGCCCCTGTAGGAGAGATAATGGAACACGTCAAGGAGAAGAAATAGTTATGATAGAAAAGCTGCACTCAATAGGAATGAGCGACCCGATGATAACCAGCAGTGTGCTTACAATTCTGATTATCATAGCTTCGGTCATCGTCAGCAGAAATCTCAAGGAGATACCTGAGGGCGTTCAGAACATGATAGAAATGGGCATAGAGAAGCTGCACAACTTCTTCAACGGCCTCATGGGAGAGCATCTCTGCAAGAGATACTTCCCTCTGGTTGGAACGCTCTTCATATACATACTCATATGCAACTACACCGGACTTCTGCCGCTGGCAGGAGTTGCCGACGGATTCCAGGCTCCTACGAGCAGTCTTAACTTCACGGCGGGATTCGCTATACTGACCATCATACTGGTTCAGATAATAGGTATCAGAGAGCATCACGGCATGGGCACATACAAGAGGATGATACAGCCGTTCTTCTTCCTCCTGCCGCTCATGATAATAGACGAACTGGCCAAGCCTATATCGCTGGCATTTCGACTTTACGGAAACACCTTCGGAGATGAAGAGGTTGTACACGTGCTCAGCGGACTTTGCCCGATCGGACTTCCGGTAATCATGCAGTTCCTCATAGTTATACTGGCACTCATACAGGCGCTGGTATTCTCCCTCCTGACGGCCATCTACATCGGAGAGGCCTGCGAGAAGGAACACCTCTAAACACAGTCAGTAATTTTAGTTATTTATATCAAATCAAATTGAATCATTAATTCTGAAAGGAGAAAAAGAAAATGACAACAGGATTAATCGCACTGGCAGTAGCAATCACTATCAGCATTTCAACAATCGGCCCTGCTCTGGGAATGGGTAAGGTAGGTGCCAACGCAATGGAAAGTATGTCACGTCAGCCTGAGGTAATGGGCGAGCTGCGTACTAACATGATTCTGGCATTCGCATTCATGGAAGCACTGACTATCTACGGCCTGGTACTGGCATTCATGCTTCTGGCTAAGATGTAAGGTAACACGACGGTAAAGGCAGGGAGGCATTAAATTATGCTTGAAGCTTTAGGAATAGACCTGAAGGAAATAATTTTCGCAATGGTTAACTTCCTCATTCTCGTGGGAGTCCTGGCAAAGTTCATATACAAGCCTTTTCTGGGAGCTCTCGAAAGCAGAAAGCAGAGAATAAGAGACCAGTTCGATCAGGCGGACGCTGTCAGCAGGAAGGCTGACGCCAAGCTGGCTGCATACACGAGAAGAATCTCCAACGCTGAAGATGAAGCGAGAGAGATTCTCAGAGTGGCCAAGCAGAAGGCAGACGAACGTTCCGCACAGATCGTGCAGGAGGCTCATGACGAGGCGGCAGCGATTATCGCAAAGGCCGAAAAAACCATTGAACAGGAAAAGGATAAGGCAATCGAAGATCTTCGTGACGAGATTGCCGAACTGGCACTTCTCGCCGCTGAACAGATTGTCGGCGGAGAAATCGAGAAAACAGGCCAGGATGCTATTGTTGACAGAGTGATCAGAAACGCGAGGAATTCACAATGGCAGAATTAGCAATGGCTGAACTGACAGTCGAAAGAACCTACGGTGAGGCTCTCTGGCAGGCTGCCAGAGAGACGGGCAAGGAAGAACTGATTCTTGAAGAAGGAATGGGTGTGCTTGATATACTCAAAAAAGAGCCGGACCTTCAGTCCTTCATCAATTATCCGGGTCTGTCGGCAATCGAGAAGAAGGGGGTTCTGAAGAACATATTCGAAGGAAGAATATGCACAGAGCTTCTCAATTTCCTCTATATACTCGTGGACAAGAGAAGAACCGTGAACTATGAGGGAATCATCAAGGCCTACAGACATCTCGTAGAGAAGGAGGACGGCAAGGTATACGGAGTTGTATATTCCGTCGAAGAGCTCAGTGACGAGAGACTTGCTCAGATTGAAGAGAAGACATCAGATCTTCTCCGCACAGGCGTCAGGTTGACAAACAAGATAGATCCTCGTCTTATTGCGGGAGTCAAGGTTCTTGTGGAAGGCAAGATTATTGACATATCCTACAAGAAGAAGTTTGAGGACATGGCTAGCAGTCTGAAAAAACACTAGCAGCAGGGAGGAACAGAAATGAATTTAAGACCAGAAGAAATTAGCTCGGTCATTAAAGAACAGATAAAAAATTACCAGGATAAGCTGGATATTTCTGATTTCGGTACTGTAATTCAGGTTGGTGACGGTATAGCCAGAGTATACGGACTCGAGAACTGCATGGCGGGAGAACTGCTGCTCTTCGGCGAGGACACATACGGCATGGCACAGAACCTGGAGGAAGATAACGTAGGTGTTGTAATACTCGGCTCAGACCGTGAGATCAAGGAAGGCGATATAGTTAAGCCGACAGGAGCGGTAGTAGAGGTACCTGTAGGCGAAGCTATGATAGGAAGAGTAGTAAATGCTCTGGGACAGCCTCTTGACGGTAAGGGACCTATCAACACCACAGAGAAGAGACCGATAGAGAGTCCGGCACCGGGAGTGCTGCAGAGAAAGTCGGTAAACGAACCACTGCAGACAGGAATCAAGGCCATCGACTCCATGATACCGATCGGAAGA
>JALFNS010000043.1 GCA_022773945.1 Clostridiales bacterium | reverse complement strand
TATATGTTCCTTTGTCCTCAATTGAAAATCTAGCAGTTCCGTCTTCATTTGTAACAGTCTCACCTATCTGTGTGAAGCTTTCGTCCTTCCAGATTCCTATTTCAACACCAGGAACTGCCTTTGCATCTCCTCCTGACATTCCCTGGAAGCCCTTAAGACTGAGGGTGAGCTGCTCGCTAGGGCAAACTTCTATGCTGCTCTTATTGAAATAAGTATACCAGTCGGCATAATACTTATTATCTGCATTAACTGACGCATAGAGAGAATCTCCACTCTTAACATCGTCATCACCTACACCTGTAGAGATACCCTTACCATTTACGAAGAACAAAGTGTTGTTCGTAGATACGCCCCAAAGCTTTGTTACACTCATACCATATTCATGGCTGGTAGATGTTTCATACCCATTTTTACCATCCGTATAGTACGCATCATGGGTAGCCACGAGAGCATCATCAACTGTAATATGACCGTCACCGTCAGCATCCGTTACATGTACTTCCTTGTATGCCATGGCGCTGCCGTCTTTAGCCTTTGCGAGGATTCCCCGGTTGTTTACCGTTACTGTAATATCAACTGGGTCTGCAGGTTTTGTTTCTTCATCACCTTCAGCCTCCTGAGGGGTAACTTCCATAGCTGAAGCTGCCTCGGACTCGTCCTCAGCCGCCGGCATATCAGCGTTCTCTTCCTGAACTGCCTCCTGCTGGGTCTGTGCAGGCGCAGCATCGGACTCAGTCTCATCTGCTCCGAATGAGACTACAGGCATGAATGCCACAGCCGTCAGAAGACACATGAGTACAGCAATCGATTTGCTAATTCTTTTTTTCACGTTTCTTTCCTCCTTCACTTTTTCTCGACATTTCCACCGTCTTTAAGGATAGCAGGACAGATAAGCGGCCTGTCGGCACTGCCTATCTGCACCTGCGGATGAAAAGGCAATTTTCATCCAAGGACAGAACTGCGAATTCTAAACAAAAATGCACTCTATCCGAGTGCACGTGTTACGTCATATGAAAAATAACCGCCGTCCTACCTCAGAAGACTAACTTGAAACTCAGACAGGTCTACCGACTTAATCCTTCGGCATCTGTTAAAATGCCTTCCTACTGAAGCGCCTTCCCGGAGTTTATCCAGTGACCGACCGCGCAGCTGCGCGGTACATGCTCCTTCGTAGATATCACGGTTGCTGAGACACAGTGCCGGAATTCAACCGGCTTCCGATATGTCTGAGCTGGAAATATTCAATTCTATGGTTATGATATATCTAATGGTTTTGATTGTCAACAGCTACATGTCCTCCGCGAATTCCCAGACAATACTGTCTCCGTCGCTGACTTCAAACTTGTCGCTGTAATCCATGGGGGATTTACCGTTAACAGTGTACATCCAGCCGCTCATATCGCCCCGGCTTCCGTTCTCAAGGCCGTTAATCGACTCAATGGCCTTGCCGGTACCTGTATCGGAATCGACTATCTCCGCACCGGTTGCCTGAAGAATGTCGTAGACAGTATCTCCCTCATGAAGATCCATCTCCTTCTCCTCGCAAAATTCCTCAACGGTTATGGTGCACGTGCCGATTACCGGAGCGTCTTCCGATTTCTCGTCGCTGCCGCATGCGGTAAACCCGACAATCAAAAGGACCGAAATCCCTATGGTAAGCAGAATTCTCCTCATATCATTGCTCCTTAAAACTCAGCTGATTTTGGCGTTCTAGGGAACGGCAGCACGTCACGGATATTGCTCATGCCCGTCATGTACATGATGATTCTCTCGAATCCCAGTCCGAATCCGGCATGCTTGACTCCGCCGTACTTTCTCAGATCCATGTACCAGCTGTAATCCTCCTCGGTCATGCCCATTTCCTCGATTCTCTCCTTGAGGACATCATAACGCTCTTCTCTCTGTGATCCTCCGATAATCTCGCCGACTCCCGGAACGAGGAGGTCGCAAGCGGCAACTGTCTTGCCGTCGTCGTTGAGTCTCATATAGAAGGCCTTGATATCCTTAGGATAATCGGTTACGAACACAGGCTTCTTGTACACCTTCTCCGTGATGTATCTTTCATGCTCCGTCTGGAGGTCTATGCCCCATTCAACAGGGTACTGGAAATCCTCTCCGGATTTCTGAAGTATGTCCACGGCTTCCGTGTATGTTATACGCGCAAAGTCCGAAGAAACGATGTTATCGAGTCTGCTGAGAAGTTCTTTGTCGATGAACTTGTTGAAGAACTCCATCTCCTCAGGGCACTCTTCAAGAACATAATTGATAACATACTTGATCATCTCCTCGGCAACTCTCATATCACCTTCAAGATCGCAGAAAGCCATCTCAGGCTCAACCATCCAGAACTCGGAGGCATGTCTTGCCGTGTAGGAGTTCTCGGCTCTGAAGGTAGGACCGAATGTGTATATATCTCTGAATGCCAGAGCGAAAGTTTCTCCGTTAAGCTGGCCGCTTACCGTCAGGTTGGCTCTCTTGCCGAAGAAATCCTTGGTGTAATCTATGCTTCCGTCTTCGTTTCTTGGCGGATTCTCCATGTCCAGAGTAGTAACCTGGAACATCTCACCTGCACCCTCGCAGTCGCTGGCCGTGATTATAGGTGTATGTGCGTATACGAAGTTCCTCTCCTGGAAGAACTTGTGAATGGCATAAGCCGTCACGGATCTGACTCTGAATACAGCCGCGAAAGTGTTCGATCTAGGTCTCAGATGAGCTATCTCACGGAGAAATTCCATGGAATGTCTCTTCTTCTGGAGCGGATAATCAGCATCCGCGTCCGCTTCCACCTCTACGGCCTTTGCCTTGAGCTCGAAAGGCTGCTTGGCATCAGGTGTGAGGACAAATTTGCCCGTAACCTTGAGGGCTGCGGAAATAGGAACCTTGGACACCTCACGGAAATTGTCCAGGGCATCCGCCTCATAGACAATCTGCAGAGACTTGAAGAAGGATCCGTCGTTGAGCTCGATGAACCCGAACTTGTTGGAACCTCTGTTGGTTCTGACCCATCCTCTGACCGTAATCTCCTCGTCTGCGAACTTTTCTGTTTCTCTGAACAACTGTCTTACCAGAACATCTGACATTTATATTTTCTCCTTTGAATTCTTAGTTACCGCGCCGGGGCGCACCATGATGATTTTAACACAGGGCCGGTTAAACCGTCAATTACTCTCCTCTTTTCGCCTGATTATCAGATAGGCGGTAATCACTGCGGTTCCCGTTATCACCCATGAAATCGGATATATGTTCATCAGTGTCTCGAAGGATGTATAGCTCCGGCAAACGGTGAATATCCACACTATCCTCAGAACGCAGGATCCGAACACCGTGAGTACTGTAGGAAGAAGAGAATGCCCCAGTCCTCTCATTGATGAGGCTGTCACCTCATAGGAATTGGCAATGAACTGGAACAGAAGCACATGAGTCATTCTTATGAATGCCCATTCCATAACGGCAGGTTCCTCTGTGAAAAGTCCCACGAGAAAATATCTTCCTCCGTAAAACGCCAGGTTCACTGCAGCCGTGGCCAGCGCTCCGGCAGTCAGGCATTTTCTCCACACCTGCCTGCACCGCTTCATATTGCCGGCACCGTAGTTCTGCCCGGTGAAGGTTACCGCCGCCTGTGCAAAGGCATTAACTATGAAGTATGAGAAATACTCGAAGTTTATCGCCGCCGCGCTTCCCGCAATGCAGTCGGAGCCGAATCCGTTTATGGCCGACTGTATGATCACGTTTGACAGGGAGAAAACCATTCCCTGCACGCCTGCCGGCACTCCTATGCGAGCGATTCTCACAAGCTGCTCCTTATGAATTTTAATACCGCGCAGCCTTATTCTGAATGCTTCCTCCTCACGGGCCAGGAAGCAGAGTATCATGCCGCAGCTCACTCCATTGGCTGTGACGGTGGCTATTCCGACTCCGGCAACGCCCATCTTGAACAGAGCCACGAAGAGCAGATTGAGCCCCACATTTACTATGCCTGAAACCACCAGACAAATGAGAGGGCGCTTCGTATCGCCTTTGCTCCTCAAAATCGATGCACAGAAATTGTACATCATCATGAATGGCATTCCCGCGAAGTATATCTTAAGATAGAGCGTGGCCATGTCAATTACATTGTCCGGTGCACCCATGAGATGAAGCAGAGGTCTGGATATGAAGAAACCCAGCACTGCCACGAAAACTCCTCCCGCCAGGGCTATTATCAGTGTGGTGTCCACCGCCTTTCTCACACGATCCATGCGGCGCTGGCCTATGCAGTTGGCTATTACCACGTTGGCACCTACGGAGAGCCCCACGAATATATTGACTATTAAGTTGATTACGGGACCGTTGCTTCCTACGGCAGCCATGGCGGCGCTTCCCGCGAACCGGCCCACCACGGCGATATCCGTGGCGTTAAAAAGCTGCTGCAGGGCGCTGCTCGCCGCCAGCGGCAGAGCGAACAGCAGTATGTTCCTGAGCAGAGGTCCCTCAAGTATGTTAATCTGTTTCATAATCCCACAAAAAGAGGAGCCGTAGCTCCTCTGATGTTCTAAAGTGTCAGCTTACTTAAGTGCTGCAGTGATGATGGCCATTGTGTAAACTTCCTCTGCGTTGCACCCTCTCGAGAGGTCGTTTATCGGGGCATTGAGTCCCTGGAGTATAGGTCCGTAGGCATCGAAGCCTCCCAGTCTCTGAGCAATCTTGTATCCGATGTTTCCTGCATTGATGTCAGGGAAGATAAATACGTTCGCCTGTCCCGCAACCTTGGAG
>JALFNS010000010.1 GCA_022773945.1 Clostridiales bacterium | reverse complement strand
GTATACCATATCGAACAAGTGTTTGTAAACGGGGGACGGGAATAATTTGCAGTGAGAGGAGAAATACCGTATAATGTACAGAGCCTGTTTGTCAGAGTTTTGCATTTAGGAGAATAAGATGAAAATAGACGATTTCGATTACACGTTACCGGAAGAACTTATAGCACAGAAGCCTGCAGAGAAAAGAGACAGCTCCAGGCTTCTTGTTGTACATAGAGACAGAGGCAGCACAGAGCACAGACACTTCTGCGATATACTCGAATATCTTAACAAAGGCGATCTTCTTGTCATGAATGACTCACGCGTCATACCCGCCAGAATTTACGGGCGGAAATCCACGGGGGCCGCGGTCGAGTTTCTGCTTATCAAGAGAATCGAAGGGGACCGGTGGGAGACGATGGTTCGCCCGGGCAGACGGCTCAAACCGGGAGACAGAGTATTCTTCGGAGAAGACGAGAGAGGTGAGCCTCTGCTCACGGCGGATATTGCGGACTACGGTCCCGACGGAACGCGTATCGTTGATTTTACCTGTGAAGGCATTTTCATGGAGCGCCTGGAGGAAATCGGCAGTATGCCGCTGCCGCCGTATATAGAGCGACCTTCCGAGGAAGAGGACAAGGAGCGGTACCAGACGGTTTACAGCAGAGAGGAGGGATCCGTGGCGGCGCCTACAGCAGGGCTGCACTTCACGGAGGAGCTTCTCGCAAAGGCAGAAGAGAAGGGCGTGGAGAAGGCCTTTGTGACTTTGCATGTGGGAATAGGAACCTTCCGTCCTGTTAAGGTGGAGAATGTGGAGGACCACTCCATGCACTTCGAGGAGTATTCCATAAGCGAAGAGGCCGCGGAATCAATCAACAGAGCAGTGCGAGAGGGCCGACGGATTATTTCCGTGGGAACGACATCCACAAGAACACTCGAGAGCGCTGCATATTTTGACGAGGAATCAGGCGTATATCAGGTGAAAGCGGGACCGGGAAGCACGGGAATATTCATTTATCCGGGATATGAGTGGAAGATAGTCAACAGTCTGATTACGAACTTCCATCTGCCGAAATCAACGCTGATAATGCTTGTTTCGGCGCTTTATGACAGAGAGAAGATTCTTGATATCTACAGGGAAGCCGTGGAGAAGAAATACAGGTTTTTCTCATACGGTGACGCCATGTTTATAGAATAGGGAGGACAAGATGGGGACAGTAACCTACGAACTGATTAAGAAGGACAGCAGAACAGGAGCCCGCAGGGGCAGGCTGACAACGCCTCACGGGACCATAGAGACTCCCGTTTTCATGCCGGTCGGAACTGCGGCCACGGTCAAGGCCATGAGGCCGGAGCAGGTGGAGGAGCTTGGTGCGGAGATAATACTGAGTAACACCTATCATCTCTATCTGAGACCCGGTCACGACATAGTGAAGGAGGCTGGCGGTCTCCACAAGTTCATGAACTGGAACAAGGCCATACTCACCGACAGCGGCGGATTCCAGGTCTTCAGCCTGGGTGCCATGAGAAAGATAACAGAGGAAGGCGTGTCCTTCAGATCGCATATTGACGGTTCGAAGCACATGATATCGCCGGAGAAGTCCATAGAAATCCAGCATGCTCTCGGTTCCGACATAATGATGGCATTTGACGAGTGCGCTCCGTATCCGGCGGACAGGGAGTATGTCAGAAACTCTCTGGAGAGGACAAACAGATGGCTGGAGAGATGCCGCGCATATCACGAGGAATACTGCCGGGAGCATGAAGAGGGAAACAATCAGTCGCTCTTCGGAATCATGCAGGGCGGCATGTATAAGGATTTGCGAAAGGAGAGCGCAAAGGCCATAGTGGATATGGATCTGCCCGGTTATTCAATCGGAGGGCTGAGCGTGGGCGAGCCTAAGGAGCTCATGTATGACATCCTCGACGAGTGCGTGGAGCTTTTGCCTGAAAACAAGCCGAGATACCTCATGGGTGTCGGAAGCCCGGACTGTCTCTTCGAAGGCGTTGAGAGGGGAATCGATATGTTCGACTGCGTACTGCCGACGAGAATCGCGCGCCACGGAATGGCAATGACATCCAGAGGGCGCGTCAACATCAAGAATGCAGCCTATGCCAGGGATTTCTCGCCGCTTGATCCGGATTGCGACTGCTACACCTGCAGGAACTATTCGAAGGCTTACCTGAGACACCTCTTCAAGAGCGACGAGATTCTCTCGTCAATGCTCATGACAAATCACAATCTTCACTTCCTGGTGAAGACCATGGAGGAAATAAGGAAGTCAATAGAGGAAGACAGATTTACCGAATACAAAAAGGAGTTTTACGATTCATATGGGAAATTTTAAGGATATGGGCCTTTGCAGGGACAGAGAGCTCTGCGGCGGATGCAGCTATCAGGGAGTTGCCTACGAGGAGCAGCTGGCGAACAAATACGGAGAGGTCAGGGCTCTCATGGAGAAGAAGGGGATGGATACAGCCAGACTTCTTGACATTGAACCGGCACCTGAGAGATACGCCTACAGAAACAAGATGGAGTACACCTTCGGTGATATGGAGAAGGACGGGGAGACTACTCTGGGAATGCACAGAAAAAAGCATTTCATGTCCATAGTCACAGTTGATGAGTGCCAGCTGGTGCATGAGGATTTCAACCTGATACTCAGAGGCGTTCTGGATTTCGTCAGAGAACGCGGATATCGCCACTATCACAAGAAGAGACACACCGGACTCATGAGAAATCTGGTAATCAGACGGGGAGTGAGGACGAATGAGATTCTGATAAACATAGTAACCACTTCAGAAGAAGGATTTGATGAGGACGCCTTCGTGGACATGATAAGGCGCCTGCCTCTGGAGCATGAGGTTGTGGGTGTTCTCAGAACCATAAACGACAGACTTTCGGATGCTGTCTACTGCGATGAGCTTCGCGTGCTCGAGGGGCGTGATTACTACAGGGAGGAGATTCTCGGCCTGGAGTTCAGAGTCAATGCCTTCGCCTTCTTCCAGACGAATGTGGACGCTGTCGAGAAGCTCTACAGCTACGCACTGGGGCTCATAGACGACTTCGAGAACAAGAAGGCCTTCGATCTATACTGCGGCACGGGAACCATAAGTCAGGTACTTGCCCGCAAAGCCTCTGAGGTTATCGGTGTTGACATAGTGGAGTCCGCCATCGAAGGAGCGAAGGCGGCTGCGGAGCTTAACGGCATAGACAATTGCCGGTTCATCGCCGGGGACTGTTTCGAAGTGCTGAAGAGCATAGAGGACAGACCGGAAGTCATAGTCGTTGACCCGCCGAGAGTTGGCATGAGCACAGACGCCATGGATAAGATTATCAGCTACGGAGTGGACCGGATAGTCTACATATCATGCAACCCGAAGACCCTGGTTGAAAATCTCTATTACATGCAGTACTACGGATACGAAACGGTATCGGTGAAACCATTCGACAACTTCCCCGGGACGAAGCATGTTGAGTGCTGCAGCCTCTTAGCGAGGACGAGCCGATAGGCGAAGAGCAAAGAAAGTAATTGAGTTAGCGCCGAGAAATGAGGTAATTAAAATGAGAATTGATTTCAATGATATAGATTCTATGACATTTCCGGGAATGAATAAGGGAACCGGCACTATGAGCGCACGTATGTATAATGATGATTCCTATAGAATCATTCCTACTGCAATCCATCCGGGTGGCAGCATTGGTGCGCACATGCAGGATTCCGGTGATGACTTGAACTATGTGATAAAGGGAACAGGCAAAGCGTACTGCGACGGTATAGAGGAATCCCTGATGCCCGGAGTCATGCACATCTGCCCGAAAGGATCAGAGCATTCCATCATCAATACAGGAGAGGAAGATCTGGTTATGCTGACCATCGTGGTGAAGAAGTAGTACTGAGCGAATTGATTTACAGCTAATAGAAAAGGCCACGGCTGTTCGCATTGACAACCGTGGCTCTTTCGCATTACCAGCTCTTTTTTTCTTTGGAGGAATCATGCTTTGCCTTGCGTTCCTCTCATCTGCTTGCGGTGTTCTATTGAATGCTCAATGAATTTCTCAAGATGCTCTCTGATAGGTCTCTCTGTATGAAAGGCCAGCAGAAATCTGTGCTTTTCCTCCAGTTCTTCTCTTCTCTCCCTGATGAAATCCTTGAGTTCTTCATATTTGATAACAAGCTCCTTCTCTGCAGCGAAACTTCGTATTTTGGATGACAGGTGAAATGAGTAACCGAGGTCTGTTGCGAACACTCCGAAGAACATTCCGATAAAGAATGAAAATGTCAGATGGTCTGACAGCCACAGTACCCAGTCGATAACGTGTGTATTGATTGTAAAATAATAGAACGTGCCCAGCACTCCCCATATGGCAGTAAACTTGGGACAGATTATCCCCTTGACGTTCAGCTTCTCCTTGGTGTAATCCCAAAGCTTGACTTTCATTCCCTTTATGAATATCATTCCCGCAATGTATTCAATCAGGGTCATTGCAGCAGCCATTATTATGAACACCATCAGAATATTCAGGAACATGTTATCTGTCTCCAGCTCCATGATGCAGCAGGACATGGCAAACATTCCCCAAAGACCAAATCCGTACAGCGGCAGATACGGGCCAACGAGAAATCCGGGGTTTATCCATTTCCTCTGAGTATTGGCAGAAGAGATGAATCTTCTGAATAACAGCTCAGCGCACCAACCCAGACAACTCCCTATGAAAAACAAGAACGCGAAAATCAAAAAGAAATTCATCGATTACCCCTTTCGTGACAATTTAAAAAACAACTTGCTATGTTTTTAATTGTAACATCATCTGTTAATTCCTTCTATATTTTGATAAACTGTAATAAAAAGCAAGGAGAAATAAAATCATGAGAGCAGTAGTAACAGTAGTAGGTAAAGACGATATAGGAATTCTTGCCAATGTGAGCACAGCATGTGCCGAGAACAGTGTAAGTGTAGACGAAGTAACCCAGTCAATACTGGACGATTATTTCTGTCTCATTATGCTGGTTGGAATAGATAAGATGGAAATCACAATCGATGAGCTTAAGAAAGCGATTTCAGCTAAGGTTCCGGGTATGACGGTTCACGTGATGCACGAGGACATTTTCAACTCCATGCACAGAATTTAGTTTTGGAGGTGAAAGCTTATGATTAACACACATGACATTCTCGAAACAATCAAAATGATTCAGGAAGAAGACCTGGATATCAGAACCATTACCATGGGAATTTCCCTTCTGGACTGTGCTGATTCCGACATAGACAGATCCTGCGAGAAGGTTTACAGCAAAATCTACAGCAAAGCGAAAAACCTTGTCAGCACAGGCGAGGCAATAGAGAAGAAATACGGAATTCCAATAGTCAACAAGAGAGTATCAGTAACACCAATCTCCATGCTGGTGGCAGTATCAGGAGGAGATCCGGTCAAGTATGCCCACACTCTGGACAGAGTGGCCAAGGACATAGGTGTGAATTTTATCGGCGGTTTCTCGGCCCTGGTTCAAAAGGGCTTCTCCGCAGGAGACAGAGAACTGATAGAGGCTATTCCGAGAGCGCTCGCAGAGACAGACCTTGTATGCTCATCTGTAAATGTTGGATCCACCAAGGCAGGCATCAACATGGATGCCGTCAAGCTCATGGGTGAGAAGGTTAAGGAAGCAGCTGAGCTCACCAGAGACAATCAGTGCATGGGGCCGGCTAAGCTTGTGGTGTTCTGCAATGCTCCCGAGGACAATCCCTTCATGGCAGGCGCATTCCACGGTGTCGGTGAACCGGACTGTGTAATTAACGTCGGCGTGTCAGGCCCGGGTGTAGTCAGATCGGCTCTTGCCAAGCTGCCGAAGGATGCCCCCCTCAATCAGGTTGCCGATCTCATCAAGAAGACAGCGTTCAAAATCACAAGAATGGGGCAGCTGGTCGGCACGGAAGCATCTGCAATGCTCGGAGTGCCTTTCGGCATAATCGACCTTTCACTGGCGCCTACTCCTGCGATAGGTGATTCAGTAGCATATATTCTTGAAGAAATCGGCCTGGAACAGTGCGGTACTCACGGTACAACTGCGGCACTGGCAATGCTCAACGATGCAGTTAAAAAAGGCGGCGTAATGGCATCCTCAACGGTAGGCGGTCTGTCGGGCGCATTCATTCCTGTTTCGGAAGATGCAGGCATGATCAATGCTGCAGCAGAGGGCACACTTTCTCTCGAAAAGCTGGAGGCCATGACTGCCGTATGCTCAGTGGGTCTTGATATGATAGTGCTTCCCGGCGAGACGCCTGCTGAGACGATATCAGCAATAATTGCTGATGAAGCGGCTATAGGCATGGTTAACTCCAAGACCACAGCTGTCAGAGTCATCCCGGCCATAGGACACAAGGAAGGCGAAATGCTCGACTTCGGAGGCCTTCTGGGCAAGGGACCGATAATGAAAATAAACAGCAAATCCTCAGAAGTTATGATTCACAGAGGCGGCAGGATTCCGGCCCCGATGCAGAGTCTGAAGAATTAGGAGGGACGAATATGTACGGAGCGATTTTAGGTGATATGATCGGTGCGCCTTATGAATTCGACAGAGGTGATAAGAGTAAGGATTTCCCGCTGTTCATAAGGGAATCGGAGTTTACCGATGATACGGTTATGACGATAGCAGTGGCTGAGGCTCTTATGGATACCGCCGGCGGGACGGATGATGAAGTCAGAGCGGCTGTGGTTTCCTGCATGCAGCGATGGGGACACAAATATCCGTATGCAGGATATGGCGGAAGGTTCATAGGCTGGCTTGACGAAGAAAATCCTCAGCCTTACGGAAGCTTCGGTAACGGCTCCGCCATGAGAGTATCAGCAGCGGGCTGGCTCTACGAAACAATGGAGGAGACCAGAAAATATGCCGGACTTTCCGCGGAGGTCACACACAATCATCTGGAAGGGATAAAAGGCGCCGAATCCACGGCGGCGGCAATCTATATAGCCAGAAACGGCGGAAGCAAAGATGAAATCAGGGATTACATTGTGAATGAGTTCGGGTATGACCTCTCCAGAACCTGTGATGAAATCAGACCGGATTACTATCACGTGGAATCCTGCCAGGAGACTGTTCCTGAAGCGATTACGGCATTTCTGGAGGGAACTGACTTCGAAGATGTAATCAGAACAGCCGTATCTCTGGGAGGTGACTGTGATACGCTTACATGTATAGCGGGCAGTATTGCGGAAGCATTCTACGGCGTGCCCGATGATATAAAGCAGGAGTGCCGAAACAGACTTCCTAAGGAGATACTGGAAGTGCTGGATCGTTTTGAGAAATGCATCGATGAATAACAGGAAAGGGCTGCAGCATTAAGCCGCAGCCCATTTTTGTATTAATACTATTCGGTTTGCTCCCCGATATAGCATATAACACTGTCCGGGAGGACATAGAGAACCGTTCCTTCTGCGGTGTCGCCGATTTTGTCGTAGAGACGGCCTGCGCTGTAGCTTTCACCGGTTACAGTATGAGGACTGTTGGCTACATAGCCTATATGTCCCAGGCCTTCGAGTTCAACTTTAATAGCCTCCTTGTCATATTCATTGTCCGGTTCTTTGACCAGTTTGACGGTCATTTTCGGTTCTAAAAATTCATGACCATAATGATACCTTGTCCCTGTAATTGTAAAGAAAATCCGTTCCATGATACACCATCCTCTCCTTCATCTGATGATTAAAGTATAGAGGAATATCTGTACCAAAAAACGGACTTTGAAACGTATTCGATTCGATTCGTTTGCTTTATTCGTACTGCTTGGCGAGGCGCCTGATCTCCCGCTTCATCTGTTCCACAACAGAAGCCGGCGAGATAATCTTAACACCGTCGCCCAGTGCCATTATCCAGCCTAGGAACTGATTGCTGACGGCCACGTTCACAACGGTCTGGAAGTGATTCTCATTCACCGGGGTTATGAATATATCCTTGCCGAAGCGGTCAATCATTATGCCTACCATGGAATTCTCTGCTTCGAGAGTGACCTTGGTTTCTTCGCCGCCGTACATACCGAAGAGGCTTTTGGTGTAACGGGGAACGTCGAAACCTCTGTAAGCTTCTTTGCCTTCTCGCCGTGTGTCTGTGACGGAAATCTGAAGCATCTTGTCTACACGGTAATGCTTGATTTTATGATCTTCGGCATCGTAGGCAACAAGATAATAATTCTCATCATCCCACATGAGGCTCCATGGACTGACCTGATACCATGCACCGTCTCTGCGGAGCTCCATTTCTTTCCTGACATTCCACTGATAGTATCTGAAACGAATTTGGGCATCTGCACCGATAGCCTCATGCAGCTTATCCACGTTGTAGTAGATGCTCTCGTTCATGGTTTTGATGCGGCCGGAGATGACAACCTGCCGCTGAAGCTGTTTGCCCTCATGCTTGCTGACCAGAGATTCAAGCTTCTTGATCAGTTCCTTGGATTTTTTATCGGTAATAAACTTGGCTGCCTGCACCGAATCCACCAGGAGCTTCAGCTCCGCCAGCTCGAAATCCCGGCTCCCGAGATGATAGAAGCATTCTCGACCTTCCTTGAAGGAGATGATATCAAGGCCGAAGCGTCTGAGTTCCTCGAAATCGAGATAAAGAGTTTTGCGATCGGCGTTCACACCGCAGGAAGCCAGCTTGTCGATAATCTGCGGCATGGTAAGATAATGCTCATCGTCAGTCTCCTCAAAAAAGATTTTCGCGAGATAGAGCATCTTGAGTTTCTGATTGTCACCTCTGCGGCTTTTGCCTGTCATAGAACACCTCCGTGTATCGGTTAGAATCTCAGTGACAGGCAGGTGAGGCTGCCGTCGATTTTCTTGAATTCACTTGTGTCCACAAGCTTAACCGGATATCCCAGATCCTCAATTATCTTCAGTGTTTTCGGATATCCTTCAGGGACGAGCACGGTTCCGTTGATGTACAGGCTGTTGATGGCGTAGAGCTCATCCGGATCGATTACGAAACGGTTGAAGTCCTTGAATGCATCCAGTTTATCCACGGTTTCAGTAACGAGCATGTTATTGTTCTCCAGGTATATCGCAAAATCCTTAAGGTGCAGACCTTCGGTCACAGGAACAGTTGATGAAGTGTAGCCGAATTTCGTTACGATTTCGTTGAACTGGCGGGCACCTTCAGCATTTGTTCTGTCGCTCTGACCAACGTAGAAGTGATCGCCCACACGCATTACATCTCCGCCTTCCATTGTTCCGGGAGCTTCAATGTGGAATATCTGATCGTCCGAGTAGAATTTACGGATAGCGGGAAGGATCTCTTCCTTTTCACCGTTACGTGAATCTCTGGCCGGATTGGTGATTACGGCACAGCGCTCCATAACAACTGCCGGGTCTTCAGTGAAGCAGGAGTCCGGATATCTTTCATCGGCATCGAGGTCCAGTACTTCGAGTCCGAGCGACTCTAGAATCTCAACATACTTGTCGTGCTGTGCTGCAGCAAGCTCATATACAGGCTTGTCACCGGGCTCTACAAACTGAGCGGTGGTGATGCCTTCTATGAGAGCTCGACATGGTTTTTTTGTGATTGCTTTTGTAAACATACTATTATCCTCCGTTGAAAATATTTGACCTGTTATATATCTAAAGTATAGAATATAAACTAAGATTCGAAAACAGCAAGTTTATCATGATTTATATGATTATTTGTCATGCAATAAGGAGGACAGGCATGAACCTTTCGCAATACGAGGCCTTTGTCAAGGCGGTCGAAGCCGGCACGATGACGAAGGCTGCCGAGGAACTGGGATATACACAGTCGGGACTGACCAGAGCTCTGAATGCACTGGAGGAGCAATGGGGTGTAAAGCTGCTGACAAGAGGACGCAGCGGTGTGAAACCGACAACCGAAGGCGAACTGCTGCTGCCCTATGTCAGAACCGTTCTCCATGACCAGAGAAGGCTGATGGAGAGAATCGACGAAATAAACGGATTGAGGGAGGGGCTTATAAGAGTAGGGACATTCAACAGCGTCTCCGCCCAGTGGCTTCCGGGAATGATTGAATCATTCCGGCAGAGTTATCCGGGAATCAGATTTGAGCTCCTCCACGGCACCGATGCTCAGATTGTCAGTTGGATTGCCGACGGGCGAGTTGATGTGGGTTTTGTGGCATATCCCACTGCACCGGAGCTTGAGGCCGAGTTTCTGTACAGGGACCCTATAGTGGCGATTGTATCAGAGAAGGACAGCCATGCGGATATGGATGAATTCGACATAGCCGAGCTGTCACAGCTGCCTTACATAGCACTGAACGAGGGAGTTGAGGATGAAATCACCGCAATCCTGGAGCAGAACAGGATCACACTTGATGCGCGTTTCGTGGAGAGTGACGACCACGCGGTGATAGCAATGGTGGAACAGGGCCTGGGCGTCAGCCTCATGTCTGTGATGATGCTGCAGGGATTTGACAGGAGAATCGTGTCCCTCCCGATTAATCCGCCGGGGTACAGGGATCTGGGCATAGCCTGTCGCAGCCGCGGGCTTCTTTCGGATGCCGCAGCTGTGTTCTACGAGCACGCCTGCCGGTGGGTCGCAAAATATGATATAATTAAGTAGCTATGAAAAAGTGTATTATTATTCCCGATTCCTTCAAGGGAACAATGAGTTCCGAAGAAGTGTGTAATATAGAATACCGACTGTTATCCGAAGCCTTCCCTGAGTGCAGGTTCGTAACTCTTCCCGTCGCCGACGGCGGCGAGGGGACACTCAGTTGCTTTCTTCACGGAATGAATGGAGAAAGAATCAAGGTCAGCGTTCAGGATGCCTTTGGCTGGGAGATTGAGAGCGGCTACGGCAGGTTCGGAGACTTTGCTGTGATAGAGATGGCGGCTGCTGCCGGTATGGTGACAAATAACCTTCGTGATCCTATGACCTCGTCAACCTATGGTGTGGGGCAGCTCATAGATCATGCGGTATCCTCAGGATGCGGGAAGATTCTCATAGGTCTTGGAGGCAGCTGCACCAATGACGCGGGTACGGGAATGGCGGCGGCCCTGGGCACCGTGTTCTACAATGAACAGGGGGAAGCCTTCATGCCGACAGGAGAGAGCCTGGATGAAATAGTGAGAATTGACAACAGCGTTACGGAGAGAAAGCTCGCCGGCATTGAAATCAGCTGTATGTGCGACATCGACAATCCCCTCTACGGCGAGAATGGTGCGGCATATGTTTTCGCGCCCCAGAAAGGTGCCGACGAGAAGCAGGTTGAGCTTCTGGACAGAAACCTTCGGGTTTTCGCCGATACAGTGCTCCGGGAGATGAAAATCGATATTTCCTGCATAAGAGGAGGCGGTGCCGCCGGAGGTATGGGTGCCGGTGCATGCGCCTTCCTGGGGGCGGAGCTGAAGAAAGGCATCGATTACATTCTTGATATTATGGAATTCGACGAGCTACTTGAGGGATGCGATCTGGTAATCACCGGCGAAGGCCGTCTGGACATGCAAAGTCTTATGGGAAAGGTGGCCAGCGGTGTCGGAAGAAGGGCTGCAGCTCGGGGCGTGCCGGCAGTGGCGGTGGTCGGATGCATCTCGGATGAGATGAAAACCACGGAAGCCCGCCGTCGCCTGAATGATGTGGGAATCAGGAAGGTTTACCCGGCATCTGACGGATCCGGGAGATTTGAGGAGATTACGGAAAGCTGCCGTCGGGACCTTGAAGCGGCAGTCGGGTGCATGATAAATGATATATACATAGGCCACTTCAATTTCTGACAAAAACAACAAAATCGCTACCCTTCTTGTCAGAGTCCCGGTTCAGGTTTTGCTGAATTCTGACAAGATTCTACTGATAAGAGGATGCTTTGTCAGAACAGAGGAGGGCAACAGAGCAGATTCTGCCTAACTCTCTCGCGATTTAGCTTTCAACGCTTACGCAGGTCAGATTTTCTGACAAAGTATATTCCGGTTCCGCGGTTCTTGTCAGAAAATCCCTTAGCTTAGTTACAGAGTCTGACAAAAAATTTGTGAGGGAAAGGATTTTGTCAGAAATCGCAGGAAGAAGGCACGGCTTCGACCTTTTCACCTCTTCACTGAAATAAGTATTGATTCTAAAAGGATAGTATCATACAATCAAGGTGCGAAATAACGGCGGAACTGAATGAGTATGAACAAATGAAGGAGAGTGCTTTTTGATCAAGTACAACAAATCGGAGCTTGTCGCATAACCGGGAGGTTTGTGACAGGAGAACGGACCTCCCGCAGAAATGCAGTTGAAGTTAACAATATTCAGGAGGAAAAACAATGAATGAAAATAACATTACTATAAGATTAGAGAGAAAAGAGGAATACAGGGAAGTCGAAAACCTGATTCGCGAGAGCTTCTGGAACGTGTATCGTCCCGGATGTCTCGAACATTACGTTATCAACCGGCTCAGAAACGATTCTGCCTTCGTCAGCGAGCTTGATTTTGTCATGCTGCTTGACGGGAAAATTATCGGACAGAATATGTTCATGAGAGCCAATATAGCCTCAGACGATGGCGGAGAGATTCCTATCATGACTATGGGACCTATATGCATAACTCCGGAGCTTAAGAGAAAGGGCTACGGCAAGATGCTTCTGGACTATTCGCTGGAGAAGGCCCGGGAGCTGGGATGCGGTGCTCTCTGCTTCGAGGGTAACATAGACTTTTACGGCAGGAGCGGCTTCACATATGCCGGTGAATACGGCATTCGCTATCATGGCCTTCCTGAAGGAGAAGATGCATCTTTCTTTCTGTGCAGGGAACTTATACCGGGATATCTGGATGGCGTTACCGGAGAATATGCACCTCCGGCAGGCTATATGGTTGATGAGGCGGAAGCTGAAGCCTTCGACAGAGAATTCCCTTATAAGGAAAAACTGAAGCTGCCGGGACAGTTATTCTGAGGCGAACATAACGAATTTGAGATGCTCCCCGATAGATTGTGTCTGTCGGGGAGTGTTTTGGTATAATAGATACAGAGTAACAATACAAGGAATCGAGGACAATATGAAATTACTGAATGTAGACACGCTGGATGAAGCAAGAGAGAAGCTTCTGTCCGCGGCTTCCGGGAAGAGTCCCGCTGCGGAGAAGGTTTCACTGAAGGAGAGCTTCGGCAGAATACTGGCACGTGACGTGAGGTCGGAAGATAACATACCGGGTTTTCGCAAGTCCACTGTAGATGGTTATGCAGTGAGAGCGGCGGATACTCAGGGAGCAGGAGACAGCATACCTGTTTTTCTCAAGGTGGTTGAGACAGTTGCCATGGGAGAAGCGCCGGAGAAAAAGATTGAGCCGGGACAGGCCGCCTATGTGCCTACGGGCGGTATGCTGCCGGAAGGCGCCGATGCCATGGTAATGATAGAGTACTGCGAAAAATTCGATGAAAACAGCATCGCCGTATACGATTCTGTTTCTCCCGGGCGCAACATGGTTGCCGCAGGAGAGGACGTATCTGCAGGTCAGGTTATCATGGAGAAAGGAACACGGATAACCGCCCGTGAGGCCGGAGTGCTGGCATCGTCCGGGGTTCACATGCCGGAAGTATTCGCCCCGTGGAAGGTCAGCATAATATCAACTGGAGATGAACTGGTGGCAGCGGATGTGAAGCCGGAGCCGGGACAAGTCAGAGACATCAATACATATTCCCTCCTGGCTGCGACAGCGGGCAAAGGCTTTGAGACGGTAAGCACTGCGGTTATAAAGGATGAGGAAAATCTGCTGGAGAAGGCTGTTGAGGAAGCTTTTAAAACCAGTGATGTTGTCCTGGTTTCGGGAGGAAGCTCCCAGGGAGACAAGGATCACACGGCCCGTGTGATTGACAGACTGTCCCACGGTGGAGTCTTCACCCACGGAATTGCCCTGAAACCGGGCAAGCCTACAATACTGGGCTATGACGGTGAAAGTCAGACCATACTGGCGGGTCTGCCGGGACATCCGGCGGCGGCACTCATGGTATTCGAGCTGCTTATAGGATGGCTTCACAGGAAGCTGACGGGACAGAAGGAGCCTTTGAGCGTGCCTGCGGTTATCACGGAGAATGTACCGGCGGCGGGAGGCAGAACAACATGTCAGATGGTCAAGCTGGAGAAGGAGCCGGGAGGAACCTACAGCGCGCGGCCTTTGCACGGCAAATCGGCTCTGATGACGACACTGACCCGGGCTGACGGATACACTATGATAGGTGTGAACAGAGAAGGAATCAACGAAGGCGACACAGTTGAAGTAATACTGTTCTGAAAGGATTAATATGAGTAAAAAGAGAAATCTATATCTGAATACAATACCTGTGGAAGAGGCGAGAGCGAAGTATCTGGAAGCGGTACGCGAGAAGATTACGGTCAGACATGAAGTAATTAAAGTTACGGACAGCCTCAACAGAATAACGGCAAAGGCGGTTTATGCAAGATACAGTTCGCCGCTTTTCAACGCTTCGGCCATGGACGGAATTGCAGTGAGAGCTGCGGACACGGACAACGCATCGGAAACGAGTCCCGTCACGCTTACGGAAGAACAGTACCTGGTTGTTGATACGGGAGACCCCATACACCCTCCATATGATGCTGTGATTATGGCAGAAGATATAGTTGAGACGGAAGAAGGTGTCAGGATTACAGCTTCGGCTAATTCCTGGCAGCATATAAGAACTGTGGGTGAGGATATCGTGGCTGGAGAAATGATTCTGCCCGGCGGACACAGAATCAGAGCCATAGATGTAGGTGTGCTGCTTTCCGCCGGGATACTCGAAATCGAAGTGGTCAGAAGGCCTGAGGTCGCCATATTCCCTACGGGAACGGAAATAATCGAGCCGGAGGATGAACCGGAGGAGGGAAGCATCATAGAGTCAAACTCGAGAATGTTCGAGAATATGGTGACTGACGCCGGCGGAATCGGACACAGATTCCCGCCGATTATTGACGATTATGAGCAGATAAAGGCGAAAGTATCGGAAGCTGTCAGGAATTACGATATGGTAATCATCAATGCAGGATCCAGTGCGGGTACGGAGGACTATACGGTGCATGTGCTCAGAGAGCTGGGCGAGGTGCTGGTTCACGGAGTGGCCATCAAGCCGGGCAAGCCGGTGATACTGGCACTGGTCAACGACAAGCCTGTTATAGGACTTCCGGGATATCCGGTGTCCGCTTATATCGGTTTCGAGAATTTCGTCGAGCCGGTTATTCAGATGATGTCCGGAAGTTCCGGCAAGTCTCACGAGAGCGTGCAGGCCCACATTTCAAGACGACTGGTATCAAGTTTGAAGCACAAGGAGTATGTCCGCGTGAAGGTCGGGAAGGTAGGAGATAAGTTCGTTGCCGCACCACTGGCCAGAGGCGCAGGAGCCGCTATGTCACTGGTGAGAGCCGATGGGTTTTGCGTTATCGAGCAGAACAGTGAAGGCGTCGAAGCGGGTGACATTGTTGACATCGAGCTGTACAGAAGCAAAAGCGAGATTGAGAACACGGTGGTGGTAATAGGAAGCCACGATCTGATTCTCGATGTTATGGCGGACATAATGCCGACTAGATACAGCAGCATGTTTGTTTCCAGTACCCATGTGGGCAGCATGGGCGGCCTCATGGCACTTAAGCGGGGAGAAGCGCATATGTCACCGATTCATCTGCTCGAGGAAGAGACAGGAGAGTACAACGTGCCATATCTGAAGCGCATGTTCAGTGAGCCTATGGCGCTGATCAAGGGTGTTCAGAGAATTCAGGGCATTATGGTGAAGAAGGGTAACCCTCTGGGGATCACCGGGCTTGCTGATCTGGCAGCGGAGAATGTGCGCTACGTGAACCGGCAGAGAGGTGCGGGCACACGGGTGCTCTTCGATTACAGGCTGAAGCAGCTGGGAATTCCGGAGAAGAGTATCAATGGTTACGATCGTGAGATGGCCACACATATGGCGGTGGCAGCAGCTGTGGCAAGTGACGGTGCCGATGCGGGCATGGGAGTTCTGTCTGCCGCAAAGGCCATGGACCTTGATTTCATACCGGTCGGTCCCGAGGAATATGATTTCGCTCTGCCCCGGAAGTATCTGGAGCTGCCTCATATTAAGGCGTTTATTGATATTCTCGGAAGCAGGGAGTTTGCAGAGAGAGTGGAGAAGCTGGGAGGCTACGGCCTTGAGCATACGGGCGAGGTGGTAATAATTTAGAGACTCAATGACCCGTTCGTGTCGCGAAGGGGTCATTTCATGTCGCGGGTGATAAATTATCGGAAAATTATGATAAAATCCTCTCCGAGACGATGAATGCAAAAGGAATTATAAGAACCTACGATTTAAGAGAAAGAACAGGAATTCAGTATTTGAAAAAGGATAGTGCTAATAAAAAGATAAAAGTTAAGCATTACTGGAAGTCGTTAGACTAAAGGAGGGGATAGTATGAGTGCACCAATAATAAGCATAATTGTATGTATCGCTGTTATAGCAATAACTGTGACCGTCATTGCTATAATCATAAAATGCTTGATGAAGTGGGGAAAACGATAGAGAGTAAAGAGCGTAATGGAAGTGAAGAAGGACCCGTTCGTGTCGTGAACGGGTCATTTCGTGTCGCGAGTGATAAATTATCGGAGCAGTGTGATAAAATCCCCCTATATCATGGAGGACAGTAACTATGATTATAACGATTGAACAAGCCCTGTCGGGCGAAGCGATTATCGCTATCGGAGGAGAAGAAGAATCCGGCGAAGCGGATTCCTGAGTTACTGGTTATCGAGAAGGAAGGGATTATATCATGAAACTGAGAAACAAGGCCATGATGATTCTGATGGCAGTCGTCATGGTATTTAGCGTATCTGCAATACCTGTGCTTGCCGATGACAGCGGCAGTGTGCAGGCTGTATACCTTAACGGATCAAAGGGCAATGACGCCAATACAGGGGAGACGAAAGACACAGCTGTTAAAACCTTCGGGAAGGCTAAAGAGCTGGCTGAAGCAAACAGCGAGATTACCACCATATATGTAACAGGGACAGTTACCTTCTCCGATGAATTATCTCTGAAAGGAACGAATGCCATAGTGAAGCGCGGCGAAACCTTCACAGGGTATCTCTTCAGAGCAACGGGCAGCGGAGCGGCCCTGTCTGACATTACCATAGACGGTAATTCGGAGACCTTGTCGACAGGAAGCGCCCTTGTGCAGGTGTCGGGAACTTTGAATATCAAGGATGGCGCGGTGCTCCGGAACAACACTGTCAGCAGCGGCGGAATACCTTCAGGTGGAGGAATATACATTTCCTCCGGCGGCACGGTCAACATGACAGGCGGCAGGATTGCGGGCAACGTGGCCACCTGGGGCGGCGGAGTGTATCTCAGCGGCAATGCAACCTTCAATATGAGCGGAGGCATTATAGAGGAAAATCGTGCCGTAGATGAGAAGGAGGGCTCGGTAAAAGCTTCAGGCGGAGGAATCTGCACATGGTCCGGAAGTGTCGGTGAAAATCTGGTTAAAATAAGCGGTGACGCCATCATAAGAAACAACATTTCCGACGAGCGCGGCGGCGGAATATCCATAGGACCGGACATGGCCACAAACGGCTCGGAAATTCTGGAGATGACAGGAGGCAGAATAGACGGCAACGAAGCGGGGGCTTCCGGCGGAGGCATATTCGTGCAGGCCAATTTGAGCAGTCATAAGAATACGGCGACCATATCCGGCGGATATATTACGAACAACAAGATGACGGGAACGGGTAATGGCAACAGTGCCTTCGGCGGGGGAGGCATATATGTTAACGGTTATCCTAACACATTCACGAACTTCAGTAACGGGGAGGTCTATCTGACCAACGCAGTAATAACCGAAAATACAGCCGCTATGGAAGGCGGCGGTTATGCGGGTTGTCCCGTTTCGGAAACTGAGATATATCTGACGAACGGTAATGCATTTTATGGCAACAAGGCAGACGGCGCCGCAGATCTCTATATATTGTCGAGCAACAACATGGGCAACCACAGCGGAAACCCGAGTTATTCAATCGCAAACACAATGCTTGGCGGAGTGCCGTGCCACTATAAGGACGATAATGGAGAAGAGGTTCCTCTGAACAAGCTGGAGGGTACTCTGGACGCAAACAAGGGAGAGGAAATCAGACTCCATACTGACGAAGTGGGAGATGAGAACACCAAGGCACTGGCCAAGGTGTGGATTACAGGAAACACTTCTGTTACCAGAGGCGGCGGAATAGGCTCCAACGGGACTTTTATAGGGGGAGAAAGTGATACGACGAGCCTTGATGTTACGAAGGAATGGGCTGAAGATGAAGAGTCTCAGAGACCGGAGATAATTACAGTGGAACTCTATCGCAACACTGAGGGTAGCAGCTCGGAAGCGGTATGTGTAGGCTTCGAGACAATAAAACCTGATGATGAAGGTAAGTGGGCACTCACATTTACCAATCTGCCTGCTGCCGACGCGGCCGGTAATCTCTACGAATACAGTGTGCGTGAGATAATTGTCAAGGGGTACATTTCAGAGGTAACGGGAAGCCAGACTGAGGGGTATAAGATTACGAACACATTGAAGCCTGAGGAGCCGGAGCCGGGCGTGACCGACGATAAGGAGAAGCCTGACAAGAATCCGCCGGATGCCGAAGGCACTCAGACCGGAGACGGAACAGACCTCCTTCTCTGCATCATGCTGCTCGTGGCTTCTCTGACAGGAATAATGACAGTATACATACTCAACAGAGTTATAAAGAACAGATAAGTGTTTGATAATTGTCCGAAGCTCTCCTATAATTAGGAGAAGGAGGATAATATCATGAACAGCACACTGATAACAGCGGTAAAAGGGGATATAACAGATAATCAGAAGGTTCAGGCCATAGTCAATGCGGCGAACACAAGCCTGCTGGGAGGAGGCGGCGTAGACGGGGCCATTCATCGTGCGGCGGGTCCGGAGCTTCTGGAGGAATGCAGGCTTCTCAACGGGTGCAACACGGGAGAGGCTAAGATTACGAAGGCATACAGGCTTCCCTGCGAATATGTGATACATACTCCGGGACCAATATGGAGAGGCGGGGACCACAGAGAAAGAGAACTGCTGGAGTCCTGCTACCGTTCATGTCTGCAGCTAGCCGTGGATAACGGAATCAGAACCATAGCATTCCCTTCAATTTCCACGGGAATATACAATTTCCCTCTTCGGGAGGCGGCGGAGATTGCAGTCAGAACTGCCGGGTCTTTCGCGGAGAATAACCCGGGTAAACTGGACGTGATCAAGTGGGTTCTCTTCGACGAGAGAACTTTCAGGGCGTACTCGGACAGGTTATAGGGTGAATTATGGATCTGCTTATAGCTTTTGCAATATTTATGGTAGTGATGCTGGCCGCACTCATTAAAGACTTTTCTATGGTCATAGCTCTCCTGGTCGGTCTCGCAGCCTTCACAGTAGTGGGGCTGAAGCGGGGCTACGGTATCAGAGAGCTTGCCGGGATGGGTGCCGGCGGCGCGAAGGAATCACTCATAGTAATTGAAGTAATGTGCGTTATAGGGTTCCTGACGGCGGTGTGGCGCGTGTCGGGAACCATAACGATTTTTGTCTACTACGGTATCAGGATAATAACGCCGCCGTTTTTCCTGATAATCGCATTTCTTTTGTCATGCCTGCTCAGCTACGCCATAGGCACATCCTTCGGCGTAGCGGGAACGGTGGGCGTGATTTTCATGACTCTGGCCAGGAGCGGAGGTGTGGATCCCGTTCTTACCGCCGGGGTTATCATGTCGGGAATCTATTTCGGCGACAGGTGTTCTCCTGTTTCATCCAGCGCCAACATGGTGGCAGCGGTTACGGGTACGAAGATATTCGACAATGTGAAGATGATGATGCGGACGGGACTGCTTCCGCTGCTTTTGTGCACCCTGATATACCTGGGTATCTCGATCACACACCCGATTTCGCAGGTGGACGACAGTCTGCTCGCATCCTTTGAGAAGGAATTCCGCCTTTCTCTATGGTCGTTTCTGCCGGCAGTCCTCATGCTTCTCCTGCCTCTTCTCAAGGTCAGCGTCCTCATATCCATGGGGCTCAGCATCCTCAGCGGCATAATGACAGCATGGCTTGTGCAGGGAGTTGCACTGCCTGAGGTGCTGCGCATATGCATTATGGGATATGAGGCGGAAGGCAGCGGTCTGGGCAGTCTGCTTAACGGAGGCGGACTCGTATCCATGCTGGAAATCGTCATGATACTGCTGATTTCATGCACCTATTCCGGTATATTCAACGGAACCGGCATGCTGTCGAGTCTTCAGGATAAGATAAGCAAAGGCTGCAGCAGGATAGGCAGATATTCCATGATGCTCCTGCTCAGCATAGGGTCGGCGGCCGTGTTCTGCAACCAGACCATAGCGACACTCATGTGTGCGGACCTGCTGAGAAAACCTTATGAGGACGGCGGCGCATCTAAGCAGGAGCTTGCCATCGATATGGAGAATTCGGTAATTCTCATAGGCTGTTTCATACCGTGGAGCATAGGATGCTCGGTGCCTCTGTCCTTCTTCGGGGTGGATTTCCATGCACTGCCTTTTGCCGTGTACATGTATATACTGCCGCTGTGCTATCTGTTTACGAAGAAACGGTGGTATGGCGGTCCAGCCGTCTGATTTCCCTGATCATCAGCCCGCCGCCAAGTACGAAGGCCAGAAACTCGGAAATCGGACCTGCCCACAGTATTCCGTCAATACCTATTAAAGACGCCAGAATCAGCATGGCGGGAACGTAAAAGATAACCTGCTTGCCGAGTGACACGAGGGTTGCCAGTGCCGGCTTGCCCATGGCCTGAAAGAGTGTTCCCGCGCAGAGCTGGACTCCTCCCAGGAAGGCAAGCTTTCCGGAAAGTGTGAAGCTGAAACGGAAATCCTGCTTTTTCAGTTTGATATTCTTGTGAATAAATATCCCATTAAGGTATAATTAAGCTGTAGGAAAAAATAAGGAGGATTGGAAATGTCGACTATTAATATCAGCGAAGAGAATTTTCTTATTGAGGTTATGGACTCCGAGAAACCTGTGCTTCTGGATTTCTGGGCATCATGGTGCGGTCCCTGCCGGATGGTGGGTCCGGTTCTCGAGGAGATAGCGGCAGAACGCCCGGACATCAAGGTGGGAAAAATCAATATAGACGAGCAGCAGGCTCTGGCCGCGCAGTTCGGAGTTACAAGCATACCTACACTGGTAGTTATGAAGAAGGGCGAAATTGCCAATAAGGCTGTAGGCGCAATGCCTAAGGATGACATCCTTGCCCTGCTGTAGAGAAAGAGAATGCTCATAGTAATTTGTGACGACGACAGAAAAACAGCATCACTTGTGGAAGAAACCATTCTGGATATGAAGCTCCCCGAGGTGGAGACGGAGGTCTTTACCTCGGGAGAGAGCATTCGCACATGGATGGATTCAGGCGGTAAGGCGAGTGTATATTTCCTGGATATAGAAATCGGCAGTACCGATGGCGTACAGCTGGCAGGTGAAATCAGAAAGAAAGATGAAAGCGCTCTTATTGTATTCATGACTCAGCACAGAGAGCATGTTTACAAGGTTTTCGAGTGCCTGCCCTTCCGGTTTATGGAGAAACCTTTCACTGAGGATCAGGTCAGGAAGGTGACGGGAGAGTGCATGGAATACATGCGCACCTGCAGGAAGTATTATTTCTTCAAGGAAGGCAAATGCACCCATCAGATTTCCTGCGACGATATTCTCTATTTCGAGGGAAGGGGACGCAAAGTCTGCATAAAAACGAAGAACGGGGAGTCGGAATTCTACGGGAAGATCAATAATGTCTGCGAGGAGCTTGACAAAAGTATTTTTCTCCGCATCCATGCTTCATATATAGTCAACATGGATGCAATACGAAAGGTTAATGTGACAGATATAATGCTGTCAGACGGGACGGTTCTGCCTGTGAGCAGGTCATACAGAGACAGTGTTCAGGGGGAGCATATGAAATATATGCTCTGGAAGAGCGGGGTATAATCAATGAGAGATATTGTTTATCTGTGGTGTTACGGGGTTATTGACTGTTTTGTTCTTGTTTACGGAGTCAGTAAAATGTTCGGCCCCATGAAGCGGGCGAAGAAGATTCCCTGGATTCTCTTTTTCATAGCTGTCGCTTTTTACGGCGCACTGTGGCCTTCTGCTAATCTGTATGACATGCTTGTAGCGGAAGCGGTAGGCATAATGTACATAATGCCGTTTTTTGAGAAGAATTTTTCCAAGAAGTTTCTGCTCTCTTTTACTCTTCTGGCCATAAGCATATCCTGGTCATTCATTTTCTGGGAGGTGGACTATCAGGTCGCGGAGGAGTGGGTGAGAAATTCACTGGCCGCAGCGGGCCACATAGGTTACTGTCTTCTTATACTTCTCATCTCCCATATGGCTGAGAAGAGGGAAGAAACCTTCAGAATGTCAGCGAAGAATGCCGCCGTTCTCATGATAATGCCGCTTATAATGCTCATATCAAATATCAGCATGAGACTGTATGTAACACCTTCTATGACCGATGCGGAGATAAACCGTCTGGTCAACTATGTGGGGATAACTGAAAACGTGGCGCTGATAATAATGGGAGTGCTCCTTTTCTACATATACGGTGAATTCGAAAAGAAGCAGTCTGAGTTCAAGAGAAAGGTTCTCATGGAACAGCAGATCCATATTCAGGCGGATCACTTCATGGAAATGGAGGAGATGCAGAACAGTCTGCGGAGCTTCCGCCATGATGTAAGAAACAATCTGAACATGCTGGGATATTTCGCTGACAGAGATGACAGTGAAGGCATTAAAGAGGTGCTTCGCGGACTCAATGTGAGGATGGAGAGTCCGGAGAGAGTGATATCCACGGGCAATTCGGTTATAGACGGAATACTCAACTTCAAAATCAGCGAAGCTTTCGCCGAAAACATCCGTGTGGACACGGACATTTCAATACCGGCAGGGATGAATCTTGACTATGAGATGAGCATAACCATATTGGGAAATCTTCTGGACAATGCCATAGAAGCGGCAGCGCGGGTTGTGGAGGATGACAGACGTATATTCGCGGGAATCAAGTACGTTGACGGCATGCTCTGCGTGCGAATAGAGAACCCTTGTGTTGAACAGGATTCAAAGAAGGGAATATTCAGAACCACAAAGAAGGATTCAGGCAAGCACGGAATGGGTCTTGCCAATGTGCGAATGTGTGTGCAAAAGCTGGGAGGAGCCTTCGAGGCCCGCAGAGAACAGGGAACCTTCACTGCCGAGCTGGTACTGTACAATGTACAGCAGAACCAAAAATGACAACCAGCCTGTCAAAAATGACAAGTTGCGGCACAGTGTGTTCTTAAATGCTACTATCACTCCATCAAGGGGTTGATATATACGGTTAATAGATAATGGAGTCCGGCTGTGGGAGTTTGTCCTGTCAGTTGTGACTCCTGTTCTATAAGCAGACAAAGAAAGGGAGGAAGCGTGAAGGTAACGGTTATTTTCGGAAGTCCGAGAAAGAAAGGAAATACGGCATCGCTGCTCAGACCTTTTATGGACAAACTGGCAGATGCAGGAGCGGACATTGAATACTTTGATGTATATGAGAAGAATATAGCAGGATGCAGGGTGTGCCTGGAATGTCAGAAGGACAAGGAGCATATATGCTGTGCCGTCGATGATGACATGGGGCCTTTGCTTGAAGCTGCTGCGGACAGCGAGCTTATCGTGGTGGCGGCACCTGTATATCTCTGGTCGGCACCGGCGCCTGTGAAGGCGGTGCTTGACAGGCTGGTGTATTCATCGTGCAAGTATTACGGGGACGATCCCCACGGACCGGCTCTTCTCAGGGGGAAGAAGCTGGCAGTTATAACCACCTGCGGATATCCGGTGGAGAAGGGTGCGGATCTCTACGAGGAGATGATGAAACGCTTCTGCCGTCACTGCGGCATGGAATATGCTGGAATGCTGGCTGAACGGCACAGGAATCTGAAGGAGCCATTCATGGATGAGGGCAAGGAGGCGCGTGCCGTGGCTTTCGCCCATAGTTTTATAGATTAAGTTCTCCGAATATGGTACAATTAGAAAAAATCATCATTTTGTTCGGAGGATATTAATTATGAAGAGGTCGGGAAAAGCGAGACGAAGAGGAATTGTTCTGCCTGTGGCGATTATGCTGCTTATGGCAGCTGTTCTGATGACCGCCTGCGGAGGGCCGGCGGTGCCCGAGAGACTGATTGGAGAATGGCAGTGTGACGACATGGCCTCGGATCAGGTGACGGAAACGGGATTTTATGAATTGAGAATAGATGAGGACGGAGCTTTCAGCCTCTATGATGCTGAAGCAGGGAACCCGGGAATATCAGGCACGATGAAGGGAGACGATACGGGCAAGATTGGAATCCTGGAGCTTTCGTGCGATGATGCGGATTTCGATCCGCCTTCGTGCTGGGTCATAAACAAGGAGTGCCGTCTCAGGTACAAGATCCTTGATGAAAAGACGATAAGACTGGGATATTCGGGAGTGTGGCTGACTTTCAGGAAGTAGCCCGGCCGGATAGTGTTTATATGGAATTAAGTGAACCGGCGGTTGCAGTGTGTGCAGCAGCCGGTTCGTGAATTATATGAGAAAGGGAATTTTTAATGTTCAGATGTACGGGAGACTGCAGCAGCTGCGGCAGATGCGGCGGCACAGGAAATGACGGAGAAGCAGGAAGAAGGAAGGCCGGTCTCCTGACCCGGTTTGAAGAGTTCGCTATAGACGCCGGATCAGGTGCGGGTGCGGTATTTGATATAGGAACAACGACTCTGGCCGGAATGATATATGATCTCGGGACGGGAGAGTGTCTGGCTGCAGGAGGAGCTCCGAATCCGCAGAGAATTCACGGCGGAGACGTTATATCCAGAATAAGCTTCTGCTGCCGCGGTGAGGATGAGGAGCGACTGCTGAGGGAGGAGCTTCTGGACGGCATAAACGGAATGCTTGAAAGCCTCTGCCGTGAGGCCGGGGTGGACGCCGGCGAAGTGACCGCAGCCGCCCTCTGCGGCAATACGACCATGTCCCATATATTCGCAGGATATCCGGTAGCCTCACTGGCTCATGCACCCTTCAGCCCCGCCTATGAGGGCACCTGCAGGATGAAGGGCGCGGATTCGGGAATTGATATGAATCCGGATGGTAAGGTGATTCTCATTCCGGGAATCGGCGGCCATGTGGGCGGCGATATCACAGCAGGAGCGGCGGCTGCCGGAATCGACAAGATTGAAGGACTGACTCTATATATTGACATAGGAACTAACGGGGAGCTGATACTGGCGGACAAGGGAAGGCTCCGCGCATGTTCGGCCGCGGCGGGACCTGCATTCGAGGGCGCATCGATAAGCTGCGGAATGCGGGCCGAAGCGGGGGCTATAGAGAAAGTCGCCATTCGTGACGGCGATGTGGTTTTCTCAACTGTGGGAGGAAGCCCGGCTGCGGGAATCTGCGGTTCAGGGCTTATAGATGCTGCTGCCGCCATGCTGGATGCCGGAGTTCTGGAGAAAAGCGGCAGGCTGGTACCGGCGGAGGAGATTGAACCGGCGGAGCTGGCAGAGAGAATGGTGTCCGGAGAATCCGGGCGGCATTTCATTGTACTTGCCAGAGAGGGCAGGGCTGATATAGCCCTGACTCAGAAGGACATCAGAGAATTTCAGTACACCAAAGGCGCCATTCAGGCGGCATACAGGCTGCTCCTCAAATCGGCGGGCAGGACCGCAGAGGAACTGGACCGTGTTATAGTAGCCGGATCCTTCGGAAGCTACATAGACGGAGAGAGTGCGGTAAGGACGGGACTGCTTCCCGATGTGAACCCGGATAAGATAATTACCGCGGGGAATGCCGCTTCGGCAGGGACAGCCATGGCGCTGCTGTCGGAGACTCAGCTTGAGAGGATGGAGAATCTGGCTGAGAGGACGGAGCATCTGGAGCCGGCCGACGATCCGGAATTTCAGGCGCTGTACATTGAATGTCTGGGTTTTTAGGAGGTTGCATGAACAGGACTTTGCGTTTCGTACCGGATATTAGCCTTTGCGCTCAGCGTGCCGAAGAAATATTTATTAAGGAAGCAGGACTGGATCGTGAAGGCGAGAAATACTGCAGCATGAGAGAGGAAGCCCGCCTTGTTCTCGGAGAGATCCTTCCGGAAATGAAGCCGGCGGCGGCGTACACATATTACAGTGACTTCGAACTGAACGGCCGGGAGCTGGAAGTGGACGGAGAGATTCTCACATGCGAAGCCTTTGGTAAAATCGGAAGCGACAGCATCAGAGGACTGTGGGTGTTCGCGGCTACGAGCGGGTTCACGTCCGAAGAGGGAGGAAGCGTTCTGAGACAGGTTTACGAGGATATATGGGGAACCGCATTTACAGATGCGGTGAGGGAGCTTCTTCTTGAGAAGATGTCCGGAGACTGCCCTGTGAGCCGCAGCTTCGGCCCCGGCTTTTATGGTATGGATGTGTCTGAAATCCGTGTTATCGCCGGCCTGACGGACTTCGATGCGGCCGGAGTGTCGCTTGCTGACAGGAGTCTGCTGATGCCGGAGAAATCCTGCGCGGGCATAGTGTTTTCGGTGAATGAAAGCTACCGGCATCCCGGGTCAGCCTGCTCCTACTGCAAAGGCAGCAGCAGGGGGTGCAATATGTGCTATGAAAGACTGTTAAATAAATAACGAAATAATCGAAAATCATGTTCTTTTGCTCAAAAAAAAGAACATGATTTTATTTGTAAATTCGTTGACTGAGCCGTCGAAAGTGTTAAAATTGACTTGTCAAACGGAGGGATTAATTATTGTTAAATAAATAACAAAAATCTGCCGTTTGATAAAAAATGTTCAATAATGTATACAAAATACAGATATTTATCAGACAATGGAGGTAAAAGAATGACTATGGTTCAGGAAACAGCTAAGCGCATTCTCGCGCTGCTGCCGGGTGTTGACTGTGGTGGATTCGGCGGATGCGGCTATCCGACCTGCGCAGCCTGTGCGGAGGCTATAGCGGAGGGAGGCAGCATCATTCTGTGTCCTGCGGCGAATACAGCAGCAGTGGCGGCGATTGCGGAAATCATGGGTGTGGAACCGGTAGAAGTGGAGGAGAAAGTTGCCTTTGTCAAGTGTGCAGGCAGCGCTGCCGGCAAGGAGCGTCTGGCCGGATGTGAGAGCTGCGATGCGGCTAAGGCTGCCGGCTTCAGCAGAGACGAGTGCTCCTACGGCTGCATAGGAATAGGCAGCTGTATCGAGAGATGCAAGTTTGATGCCATGAAGCTGGAAGACGGCAACGTGATCATTGACAGAGACAAGTGCACCGGATGTGAAGCATGTCTGTCGGGCTGTATCCAGGAAATAATCGAAATGATTCCTAAGGATGCTACAAACTTCATTCCGTGCTCTTCGAGAGACGATGAGAAGAAGACTCTCAGCCTTTGCGGATACGGATGTATCGGATGCGGAGACTGTGCACTGGCATGCCCTAAGGATGCCATAACCATGGTTATGGGAGACAAGGTTGACGGCAGATTCGCAGCTATTGACTACAGCAAGTGTGAAGGCTGCGTTACATGTACCGTTAAATGTCGTAAGAAGATAATTGTTGATACTCTCCATGATCTGACTAAAGCCAAGGAGGAAGTGGCTCTGGTGAGATGCACCGGCGGTTCATGGGGAAGCTTCAAGCTGAAGAAGGCAGGATACGAGAGCTGCGGCGACGTTGTGAAGGCTCACCTGGATCTGGATTCCATGGATGTTTGCGAGTACAGCTGTGTAGGTCTGGGAGACTGTGTCAGCGCCTGCAGATATGATGCCATCTCCAATCAGTACGGAGTGGCAAGCGTGGATCCGGACAAGTGCGTAGGTTGCGGGGACTGCATGAGAGCATGTCCGAGAAACAAGATCACCATGGTTCCTTACATCGGTGTCAAGCAGGCTGCATGCGAGTCGGAGGCGGATCCTGAGAGAAGAATGGAAGTGTGCGGTATGGGCTGTATCGGATGCGGAGACTGCGCCGACAACTGCCCTAACGATGCTATAGAGATGGTTGACGGACATCCGGACATCGACCATGAGAAGTGCCTCAACTGCGGAGTATGTTCATATGTATGCTCCAGAGGACTTATCAAGGAGAGACCGGTTCCGGAGTACAACTACATACAGAGAGAAGCACTTAAAGCTGAGAAAGATGAAAGGAGATAGAAAAGTGAGAGCTAGAAAAACAATGGACGGCAACACAGCTGCTGCACATGTTGCATATGCCTTCTCGGAAGTTGCAGCAATCTATCCTATCACACCATCATCTGTAATGGCCGAAAACGTGGATGCATGGGCATCGGTGAACAGGAAGAACATATTCGGGGAAGAAGTCAAAGTTGTCGAGATGGAGTCTGAAGGCGGAGCTGCAGGTGCGGTTCACGGAGCTGTTACGGCAGGAGCGCTCACATCCACATTCACGGCATCACAGGGACTTCTCCTCATGATACCTAATATGTACAAGCTGGCCGCTGAGGAGACTCCTACGGTTATACACGTGGCAGCCAGAGCGATTTCGACACATGCCCTGAACATTTTCGGAGACCATTCGGATGTTATGGCGTGCAGACAGACAGGCTTCGCAATGCTGGCATCAAGATCTCCTCAGGAGGTTATGGATCTGGCCGCAGTGGCACACATGTCCGCAATAGAGGGCAAGGTTCCTGTGCTTCACTTCTTCGACGGCTTCAGAACATCCCATGAACAGCAGAAAATCTATACATGGGACTATGAGGATCTGAAGGATATGCTGGATATGGATGCTGTTAAGAGATTCAAGGCCAATGCTCTGAATCCTAACCATCCTCACGCTCTGGGATCTGCAGAGCAGCCTGAGACATTCTTCCAGCACAGAGAAGCATGTAACAAGAATTATGAAGAGCAGGTTGATGTGATCATCGACTGCATGAACAGAGTAAACGAGAGAGTGGAGAGAGAAACGCCGTACAAGCCGTATGAGTTCTACGGTGCTCCTGATGCGGAGGAAATCATAATCGCTATGGGTTCCGTATGTGACTGCGCCGAGGAAGTCTGCGACTACCTCAACGGCAAAGGCCGCAAGGTGGGAGTTCTTTCGGTAAGACTCTACAGACCGTTCTCGGCAAAGCACTTCGTGGCTGAGATACCTTCAACCGTTAAGAAGATTGCTGTTCTCGACAGAACCAAGGAGCCGGGTTCACTGGGCGAACCTCTCTATCTGGACGTTGTGGCAGCCCTCAAGGGAACAGAATTTGAAGACAGATTCATTGCCAGAGGAAGATACGGACTGGGTTCGAAGGACGTACAGCCGGGCGACGTTCTGGCAGTTTACGAGAATCTCTGGTCTGATTCCCCTAAGGAGGAGTTCACACTCTCGATAGAGGACGATGTGACAAACCTGTCCATAAGAGGAAGCGAGAACCCTGATGTTGCTCCTAAGAGCGTAGTGGCATGCAAGTTCTGGGGACTTGGCGCCGACGGTACTGTGGGAGCCAACAAGAACAGCGTTAAGATTATAGGCGACAACACTGACAAGTATGCTCAGGCATACTTCCAGTACGACTCCAAGAAATCGGGCGGAGTTACAATCTCCCACCTGAGATTCGGAGATGAGCCGATAAGATCGACATATTACGTTAAGCAGGCTGACTTCGTTGCCTGCCACAAGGATACGTATCTCTACAGATATTACATGGTAGAGGATATCAAGAAGGGCGGAACCTTCCTCCTCAACTGTCCTTGGAAGGATGAAGAGCTGGACGAGAAGCTGCCGGGCAATGTCAAGAGATATATCGCTCAGAACGACATCAACTTCTATACATGTGATGCGGTAACCATCGCCAGAGAGCTGGGACTGAGAAACAGAACGAATTCGGTACTGCAGGCTGCATTCTTCAAGCTGGCGGGAATTCTGCCGATAGAAGAGGCCAGACAGTACATGAAGGACGCTATCAAGAAGACCTACGGACGCAAAGGCCAGAACATCGTTGATATGAACTGTGCGGCAGTAGACGCAGGTATAGAGAGCGTTCACAAGGTTGAAGTACCTGCTTCATGGGCAGATGCGGAGGGAGATATCCCTAAGACTCTGGCAGAGGGCAGAGACAAGCTTCACACTGATTACATAAACAACGTGCTCAAGCCGACCAACGGCATGTACGGAGACGATGTTCCCGTATCAGCCTTCAAGGGCCTCGAGAACGGAATGGTTCCTTCGGGAACCGCAGCCTTTGAGAAGAGAGGCATCGCAGTTGACATTCCTGCATGGGATGCATCCAGGTGCATGCAGTGCAACTGGTGTTCATATGTATGTCCTCACGCTGTAATAAGACCTTTCATTCTGGATAAGGATGAGGCTGAAGCATATGAAGGAATATCGGTACCGTTCAAGGATGACGAGAGCAAATTCTTCGCCATCGGAGTCAGTGCTCTTGACTGTACGGGATGCGGATCCTGCGCTGATGTGTGTCCTGCCAGGAAGAAGGCCCTGGAGATGGTTGACGGAGAGAGCAACCAGGATGCGGCTCAGGCGGATTTCGATCACCTGTTCCACGTTGTGGGCAGCAAGCCGGAGATGGGCAGCGACGAATCCGTAAGGAAGTCACAGTTCCTTCAGCCGCTTCTCGAGTTCTCGGGGGCATGCCCGGGATGCGGAGAGACTCCGTATGCCAAGCTGGTTACTCAGCTCTTCGGTGACAGAATGTTCATAGCCAACGCTACAGGCTGTTCGTCAATATGGGGACTGAGCGCACCGTCCTCACCATACACGGTTAACAGCGAGGGCAAGGGCCCTGCATGGGCAAACTCCCTCTTCGAGGATAATGCTGAGTTCGGTCTGGGAATGGCGGTTGCCATGAAGGCCAGAAGAACTGAAATGCAGCACGTCGTAGAGAGACTGGCAGAGAAGGTTGAATTCGCAGATGCAGCGAAGGCATGGCTGGACAACATGGACTGCTCAGACTGCGCAGGCAAGATGGGAGATGAGCTTGTCAAGGTATGTGAAGGCAGCGCCGACGAAGATGCAGTATACGTTGTGGAGAACAAGGACATGCTTCCTAAGCCGTCAATGTGGATATTCGGCGGTGACGGATGGGCATACGACATCGGCTACGGCGGACTGGATCACGTGCTGGCATCAGGCGAGAATGTTAACGTTCTCGTATTCGATACGGAAGTATATTCAAATACAGGCGGACAGTCCTCCAAGGCAACACCTATAGGAGCCGTGGCACAGTTCGCTGCGGCAGGTAAGGCTGTAACCAAGAAGAACCTGGCACAGATAGCCATCGCATACGGTTACGTATATGTGGCTCAGGTTGCCATGGGCGCAAACCCTGCCCAGACTCTCAAGGCAATAAGAGAGGCAGAGGCATATGACGGACCGTCACTGATAATATGCTATGCTCCATGTATCAACCACGGAGTCAAGAAGGGAATGAACAAGGCAATGCTGGAGATGAAGGATGCGGTAAGGGCAGGTTACTGGAACCTCCTCAGATACAATCCTGCAGCTGTTGCCGAGAAGAAGAACCCGCTGTCAGTTGACAGTGCTCCTCCGACAGAAGGATATCAGGACTTCCTCATGGGCGAAGTGAGATACAACTCCCTGAAGCTGAAGGACCCTGAAAGAGCAGAGAAGCTCTTCACTGAGGCTGAGGCCTTTGCGGCTGACAGATACAGGAAGCTGGTTGAACAGAAGAAGAGCCTGGACAAGAACTAGGAGAAAGGAGCGAATTGAATGTTTAAGGTAGTTAAAAGAAGACAGTTGAACGACAATATGTTCTGGCTTGTTATCGAGGCTCCTCTCGTAGCTCGGAAGGCCAGGCCGGGACAGTTCGTAATACTGATTACAGACGAATACGGTGAGAGGATTCCTCTCACCATGGCCGGACACGATTCGGAAGCGGGAACAATCGATCTGATTTTCGCCGCAGTAGGCAGAACCACAATGCTCATGTCACAGCTTCAGGAGGGAGATTACCTTCAGGATGTTGTGGGACCTCTCGGCAAGCCGACGGAAATGGACGGACTGAAGAGAGTTTGCGTTGTCGGCGGAGGTACGGGTAATGCACTGGCGTACCCGCTGGCATGCGGAATGCACGACCATGGCGTTGAAGTGGATATGATCTGCGGATACAAGAGCAAGGATCTGGTTATTCTGGAGGATGAGTTCAGAGCCGGTGTTGACAATCTCTACATGATGACGGATGATGGCTCATACGGCGAGAAGGGATTCACCACAGACAAGCTCAAGGAGCTCATCGAGTCAGGCAGGGAATACGATGAAATCGTAGCTGTGGGACCTCCTATGATGATGAAATTCACATGCAAGATGGCGTCGGATTACGGCATTCACTCCATCGCATCCCTGACGGCATACATGATTGACGGAACAGGAATGTGCGGCGGCTGCAGATGCAAGATCGGCGGAGAAGACAAGTTCGTATGTGTTGACGGCCCTGAGTTTGACGGTTCACTTGTGGACTGGGACGACCTCATCAAGAGATCCAATTACTACAAGGATCAGGAGGCTGAAGACAGAGCTCACGTGTGCAGATTGACAGGAGGTGTTCGTTACAATGATTAATCTGGTAAATAATCAGAACCCGATGCCGGAACAGGTACCTGATGTTCGCAATAAAAACTTCCTGGAGGTTGCAGAAGGATATACAGAGGAGATGGCGGTGAGAGAGGCCATGAGATGCCTGAATTGCCGCAAGAAGCCGTGTGTTTCCGGATGTCCCGTTAATATCAAGATCCCTGACTTCATCGCTCAGGTGGCAATAGGCGAATTCGAGGAAGCCTATCGCATTATTTCAGAGGATTCATCACTGCCTGCCATCTGTGGCAGAGTATGCCCTCAGGAAAATCAGTGCCAGGGCAGATGCGTTCGCTGCGAGAAGGGCGAATCCGTTGCCATAGGAAGACTGGAGAGATTCGTTGCAGACTGGCATGCCGAGCACTACGGCGACGAGGAGATTAAGCCGGTTGAGACAAACGGTCACAAGGTTGCTGTAATCGGAGCCGGACCTGCAGGACTGGCATGCGCCGGAGATCTGGTGAACAAAGGCTACGAGGTTACGGTTTATGAGGCGCTTCACAAGACGGGCGGCGTACTGGTTTACGGTATCCCTCAGTTCAGACTCCCTAAGGAGATAGTTGCGGCAGAGGTTTCCAAACTGGAGGCCAAGGGCGTAAAGTTCGTGACCGATGCTGTAGTGGGAAGAGCGATAACCGTAGATGAACTCATGCAGGAAGAGGGATTCGAGTCCGTATTTATCGGAACAGGTGCAGGACTGCCTTCATTCATGAGTATTCCGGGTGAGAACTACATCGGAGTATGCTCGGCAAACGAGTATCTGACTAGAATCAACCTGATGAAAGCCTACCTGCCTGAATACGATACTCCTATAATGCACGGTGACAGAATCGCCATCGTGGGAGGAGGCAACGTTGCCATGGACGCAGCAAGATGCGCCAAGAGAATGGGAGCTAAGGAAGTATACGTAATCTACAGAAGAAGTATGGAGGAGCTGCCGGCAAGAGCGGAGGAGGTTCACCATGCTATCGAGGAAGGCATAATATTCAAGCTGCTCAACAACCCTGTTCAGATTCTGGGAGATGAGAACGGCAATGTGAGAGCTATAGAATGCGTGGAGATGGAACTGGGCGAGCCTGATGCTTCGGGCAGAAGAAGACCTATAGAAATCGAGGGTTCCAACTTCGAGATTCCTGTTGATATGGTTATAATGTCGATAGGAACCAAGCTCAACACGCTTATTCTTGACACCACAGATAAGCTGGAGGCCAACAGAAAGGGCGGAATCGGAACGGATGATTCGGCTGCCACAAACCGTGAGGGAATATTCGCCGGCGGAGATGCCGTAACGGGAGCCGCCACGGTAATAAAGGCCATGGGTGCAGGCAAGGTTGCTGCGGATTCCATAGACAGATATCTGGCTGAGTAGGACAGGGATACAACCTGATACAGGTGCAAAATACCCCGTGAACATGTTTCATTGGGGTATTTTTTGTGTTATAATTTACGATATGTTTCTGAATGATTATCAATAATACAAAGGGGATAAAAAATGGCTAAGGTATTAAGAAGTGTAAATTCGGTTCTCAGGGTGATGTTCATATTCACAGGTCTTCTGGCGCTGGCTGTCAGGCTTACCGTCGAGAAGAAGATCAGTGAGCCGGAGGACGACGGATTCCAGACGAGACAGTTTGACGATATATGCTAGAGGGAGGTAGAAACTCGTAATGAGAGGTCTTACTATTGCCAGCGGTATTCTCATGGTGGCCACAGGTGTGTTCTGCTTCATCAACAGAGGGCAGACATTCCTCACAATGGCTTTCATAGTGGGCACTGTGATGATGGTATGCGGGCTTATACATACAATTTCCTATTTTGTGGAGAGAGGAACATACAACAGGGGCGACAACAACGGATGGGTTTTTACCGATGCTGTCATCACTCTTCTTCTGGGTGTGATGGTTCTCTTCAACCAGCTTGTGGTTGACTCGGCTATACCTATGGTCTTCGGAATGTGGGTGCTCGTGTCGGGAATACTTCGTATTGAAGCTTCAACCCATATAAACAGAGAGAAAAAACCTGTCAATTTCAGAGGTGCGTTCATAACAGGCATCGTGACTACCGTTGTGGGCATTGTCGGGTTCATCAACCCGTTCCTTTCATGGCTGCCGCTGATGGTAATTCTGGGTGCATTCATGATAGTGCAGGGCATCAATTCTCTGGAGCTGGGAATCAACATGCCTCACAAGAGAAGCACCTACGTCAAGATATACAGGAAGGGCGACTTCAGAACACCGGGTGTTGCCATCAACGATGAAGTGGACGAAAGCCGTGAGGCGGTCAAGGAGAGACTTATCAACAGAATGGTCGAGGACAAGGAGAAGGAATTTATCGAGACCGTTGCTGTTGAGGATATGAGCTCACCGGGCAGAAAGAACAGATGAGATACGATGTTTGTATAATAGGAGGAGGCGCTGCGGGTCTTGCCGCGGCAGCTTCTCTCGACGATGCTCTCAGTGTATGCATTATCGAGAAGAACAGAATCCCTGGACGCAAGATTCTCGCTACAGGAGGAGGTCGTTGTAATATGACTAATGATGCCTGCGAGGATAAACAGCTGACCATGGATTTTTTTGAATCTCTCGGACTGAAGATGTTCATGGACGGGGAGGGACGCTACTACCCTTATTCCCAGCGGGCTTCCGATGTAGTCGGGATACTGGAGAGGGGCATATCGGATAAAGCGGATTTTTATTTCGAAACCGCGGCAGAGGCTGTAATCCCCTCAGGAAATCATTTCACGGTGGAGTGTTCCGGAGGCGCGACGCTTGAAGCCGGCAGGGTTATACTGGCCGCCGGAGGCAAGGCGGGCCCGTGCTACGGCACGACGGGAGACGGTTATTCCATGGCCGCGGCGCTGGGTCACAAGGTGGGAAAGCTTTACCCGATTTTATGCGGCGTCGAGTGTAGTGAGAAGAACCGTCGAGGCGAGAAATTCGATTTCGCGTCCGTAAAGGGAATCAGAGCAAAAGCTGCTGTTAAGCTCCTCAGGGACGGCATGCCTGTGACGGATGCCTGTGAAACAGGTGAACTCCAGTTTACCGGATACGGTCTGTCGGGAATATGCGTATTCAATCTGACTCCGTATATAAGAACAGAAGCCGGAGAAAATTTCAGAGATGCCATGTCCAGATATGAAATTGCCGTGGATCTGGCGCCGGATTTCTCTGAATCGGAGGTGTCATCAAGGGAGAGCTCCTTCGGCATACTGACAGCGGAGCTGGCGGAGCTGACAGAGGGAATGAACATAAAGAATCTGCTCTTCGCCGTGAGCGGAGTGCGGGGCTGGAAGGAGGCCCAGTGCACCGGCGGAGGCGTCAGCACGGATGATGTCAGCATGAGCACCATGGAATCGAAGCTGGTGCCGGGATTCTACCTGGCCGGAGAAATACTGGATATACAGGGACCATGCGGCGGCTACAATCTGCAGAATGCATGGGAGACGGGAATCAGAGCCGCAAAGGCCATAAACGAAGACTTAATTCTATTATGAGATACAGACTGGAACAGATAAAACTCAATCCGCAGGAGATAGTGTCGGGACCGGCGGGCATGAAACCGCTCGAGACGGCTGTTGACCGGGAGCTCGGACGGGCTCTCGCACGGAAGGGTATTCACGGAGACTATCACGCCGAGGATATCAGGATAATAAAAGAGTCGGTGGACGCGCGAAAGAAGCCTGACGTGAAGGTTGTATACACGGTTGAATTCGCCTGCAGAGGGAAAAACTCCGATGCAGACAGGCTTCCTCTGCCTGAGGCATCAGTCAGGAAGTACAGGCCTGTTGAGTCCTTGAAGGGTAAGAAGGGCGGAAGGCCTGTCATAGCAGGTTTCGGTCCCTGCGGTATGTTCGCGGCGCTCATACTGGCGGAGGCCGGACTCAGGCCGATTGTACTGGAGAGAGGCAAAGCCGTCGATGAGAGAGTGGAGGATGTACGAAGCTTCTGGCAGGGCGGCAGGCTGAATCCGGAATCAAACGTTCAGTTCGGAGAAGGAGGGGCAGGAACGTTTTCTGACGGTAAACTGACTACGGGAACGAGAGATATCAGGAAGCTCAAGGTTACTGAGGAATTGATTAGGGCCGGAGCCGACGAGAAAATAGCATATAAAAACAAGCCGCATGTGGGAACGGACCGGCTCAGGGAGATAGTTAAAAACATAAGGATGCGTGTCGAAGAGCTGGGCGGAGAGATACTTTTCTCAAGGAGACTGGATGACCTGTTTATCAGCGAGGGCAGACTGACGGGTATCCTTGTGAGGGACAATCTGACAGGGTGCAGCGAGAGAATGGAGACTGAAGAGCTGATACTGGCCGTGGGTCACAGCGCCAGAGACACCTTTCACATGCTGAAGGACAAAGGCATAGAAATGGAGCAGAAGCCGTTCTCGATAGGAGTGAGAATCACGCATTCCCAGGATATGATTAACAGAGCCCAGTACGGCGATGCAGAACTGGCGAAGTATCTGGGCGCGGCGGACTACAAGCTGAATCACCGATGTGAGAACGGTAGAGGCGTGTACACATTCTGCATGTGCCCGGGAGGAGAGGTTATCGATGCCTCCACAGAGCCGGGTGGACGTGTCACAAACGGTATGAGCAACAGCAGAAGGGACAGCGGATACGCCAACAGCGGACTTCTGGTGGATGTGAGATGTGAGGATTTCGGAAGCGACGATCCCCTGGCGGGAATAGAATTCCAGAGGAAGTATGAGGCTCTGGCCTTTGCGACAGGCGGAGAGTCCACCTACGGAGAATTCCGGGACGATACAGATGACAATCCGGTGAGAATGAGTCTGCCGGGTTTCGCCACGGAGGCGATACTGGAAGCAATGCCTCATCTGGGGAGAAAGCTGGAGGGATTCGACAGGGATGACAGTCTCCTTCAGGCTGTAGAGAGCAGAAGCTCGTCACCTGTGAGAATATGCAGAAATGAGAATATGGAAGCCTCGGTCAGCGGCATATATCCGGCCGGAGAGGGTCCGGGATACGCGGGAGGCATAATGTCGGCGGCGGTGGACGGAATCCGCGTCGCAGAGAGGATAATAGACAAGTATAATGAGCAGCAGTAAACTGAGAGAGATGGAGGTGGCTCCCGAAATCGACAGACAGGAGCTTTTCGGGACGATGGACAAAAACCTCAGGCGTATCGAGGAGTCACTGAACGTTGATATAATACAGAGAGACAACGGACTGGTACTCAAGGGAGACAGAGCCACGGAGGCGGAGTCCATAATTGATGAGATGATGTATGTGCTCGGTAAAGGAGAGAAATTGGACGATCAGAAGATAGGATATATTACGGATCTCAAGGAAAACGGCGTTTCCTACAAGGAGCAGACCGAAGGGTCGGGAGGCCGGGATCTCATATGCTTCACCCATGAGGGCAAGCCGCTTAAGGCCAAGACTCTGGGACAGAGAAAATATGTGCAGGCGATAAGAGATAAAGAAATAGTGTTCGGCATAGGTCCGGCGGGAACGGGCAAAACATATATTGCCGTCGCCATGGCTGTGAATGCCCTCAAAAACCGTGAGGTCAAGAAGATAATACTGGCACGCCCCGCTGTTGAAGCGGGCGAGCGTCTGGGATTCCTGCCGGGAGATCTTCAGGAGAAGGTGGATCCTTACCTGAGACCTCTCTATGACGCACTCTACGATGTTCTGGGCAGGGAGAGCGCGGTTCGTCTCAAGGAGAAGGAGACCATAGAGGTGGTCCCTCTGGCATACATGAGAGGGCGCACACTGGACAACTCCTTCATAATTCTGGACGAAGCCCAGAATACGACACCCGAGCAGATGAAGATGTTTCTGACGAGAATGGGATTCGGCTCCAAGGTTGTAGTTACGGGAGACGTGACTCAGATAGATCTGCCTCGCGGCAAGCGGTCCGGCCTTATTGAAGCTGAACGCGTGCTCGGAAGAGTGGATGAAATCGGATTCTGCAAACTGAAGGATGTGGACGTGGTGCGACACAGACTTGTGAAGAAGGTTATCAGCGCCTACGATGATTATTACAAGGCACATCCGCCTGTGGAGGATAAGGAATGAATATATACATGAACGAGGATGTCCCTGTTTCCCATGAGCTCATGGAGCTGCTGAAGGCGGCCGCCCGTCTCTGTCTGGAAGGCGAAGAGCTTGACAGCGATAAGGCGGAGATAAGCCTCAGCTTCGTGGGACCTAAGGAGATAAAGGAGCTTAACGGTCAGTACAGAGGTGTGGACAAGGTCACGGATGTTCTGTCTTTTCCCATGTACGAGGATCCGGAGGATATAGACGATGCCGCTCCCTATCTTCTGGGTGATGTGGTGATATGTATGGACAAGGTGGAGAGTCAGGCGCAGGAATTCGGACATTCGAGAGAGAGGGAGACTGTCTACCTCTTCACGCACAGCATGCTTCACCTTCTGGGTTATGACCATATTGAGGATGAGGACAGGCGCGTCATGCGCAGTGCTGAAGAAAAAGTCATGGAGGAAATGGAAATAAGGAGATGAAATCAGGATTTATCGCCATAGTGGGCCGCCCGAATGTGGGCAAGTCCACGTTAATGAATGCTGTTCTGGGTGAGAAGGTGGCTATAACCACCGACAAGCCTCAGACGACGAGAAATACAATACGCGGAATATACACGGAGGATGAGCTCCAGATGATATTCGTGGACACTCCGGGAATCCACAAGCCGAGAAACAAGCTGGGAGAGTATATGACGGAAATGGCCACGGGCACTTTCGATGATGTGGATCTGATTCTCTTCATCGTGGACGGTTCAATGAGCAAAGGCCCCGGGGACAGATACATACTGGAAATGCTGAAAAAGGTGGAGACACCTGTGGTGCTGGTAATAAACAAAACCGACACAATGAGCCCGGATGAGTTCCGTTCAATATACGAGGAATATGACGAGACGGGCATGTTCAGGGAGATACTGGGAACATCGGCTACGGAAGGCGTCAATATTGACCGCGTCATATCGACATGTGCGGAGTTTATGGAGGAAGGTCCTATGTACTTCCCTCCGGACATCGTCACTGAGAATCCGCTCAGATTTATAGTCAGTGAGATTATCAGAGAGAAAATTCTCCTCTATCTGAGAGACGAAGTTCCTCACGGAGTGGCCGTTGAGATAGAAGAGTACGTTGAGGAGGAGAATGTAACCAGAATTTCCGCGGTAATCTACTGTGAGAAGAAGTCCCACAAGGGAATGATAATAGGCAAGGGTGGCAGGAAGCTGAAGGGAATAGGCAAGAGTGCGAGAGAGGAAATCGAAGCTCTTGTGGGAACGAGAGTATTCCTGCAGACCTGGGTCAAGGTGAGAGAAAACTGGAGAGACAGCGATATAGCGCTCAGTAATTTCGGTTACAAAGAGTAATGAGGATTGAAACAGAGGGAATTGTTCTCAAACAGGTTAAAACTTCATACGGCAGGAAGATAATTCACCTCTTCACGCGTGATAAAGGCAAGATAAGTGCGGGAACCGGCCTCAACGACAGAGGACGAAGGAGCACTCTGGCTCTCCAGCCCTTCACGCTGGGAAGGTACAGACTGTTCAAAAACAGGGACATGTACAATCTTGACTCGGCGGAGGTTATAAGGAGTCACTATGCCATAGGCGAGGATGTCGACAAATACATGTACGGAGCCTATGTGCTGGAATTCACAGAGAAGATTCTGCCGGAGGAGCTGCCGGCACAGGGCATATTCTCACTTCTGCTGGATTTTTTCAGGGAACTTGAGAAGAGAGACAGAGGCATAGGAACTCTGGTTCTGGCATATCAGACAAAGGTCCTTGTGGAGGCGGGGGTGTTTCCCAGCCTTGACAGATGTGCAGCCTGCGGGTGTCCTCCCGGGGAGGAGAATCCCGTGGACAGATGGGGTTTCAGCACGGAAACGGGAGGAATGGTCTGCCCGGAATGTGCAAAAGAAATCAATTCATTGATTCACCATGTTAAATTTGATATAATCAATATATTAAAGTACTTTGCGGCAAATCCATTAAAAAAACTGGAGAATATAGCTTTAAACGAGAAAACGGGGTTGGAGCTGCAGAAGATAATAAGAGAGTATTCGGAATACCATCTGAATGCTTCCAATATTAAAAGTGAGAAGCTTATATGATGCTAAAAGGAGGTAGCCCTATGGAAATCACTTTAGAAAAGATTGAACTGGTTAAAGACAGAACCGGAGTGACCTATGCTGAGGCTAAGAAGGCTCTTGAAGAGGCGGACGGCAGTGTTGTCGATGCCATCATAGCCATAGAGGAGACTGTGAATGCCGGGTCAAAAGGCAGAGGGTTCGGAGAAAAGGGTCAGGCGCTCTTCTCAAGCCTGAAGAACCTTATCAAGAAGGGAAATGTATCAAAAATACATGTGAAGCGTGATTCAGAGCTCATACTCAATGTTCCGGTAAATGCGGGAATCGTGGGAATATGCATAGCGCCGCTGGCATCTGTAGTGGCTATAGTGGCTGCATTCGGATTCAAATGCACTGTAGAAGTTGTGAAGGATGACGGAACTATAATCGATGTGAGCGATGCAGTGAGCGATACTATCCAGACAGCGGTTGAGAAGGGTAATGATGCGGCAGAAAGCATCAAGAATACAAGCATCAAATACTATGAGAAGGCCAAGGACAGCGACGCGCTGGAAAAGGCTGTCAATAAAGGCAAGGAATACATAAACAAGGCCAAGGACAGTGAGCTTGCCGACAAGGCGAGAGACAAGGTTGAGATAATTAAGGATAAAGCCTCTGATGCGGAGATCGTAGGCAAGGCCAAGGAAGTTGTGAGCGAGACTGCGGAAGCCATAAAGAACAAGGCGGAGGAAGTCGTTGAGAAGGTTCGTCCTGACGTGAGCGACATCGATATGAGTGACCTGGCCGAGGAAATCCTCGAAGAGGAAGAAAATATAGAAGTTGAAGTTGAAGTTGAACCAGAAGAAAAGGCGGAGGAAGACGAAAAGTAAAATGACAGAAGTCACGATGGAGAAAATTACGGCTCTGGCTAAGAATCGCGGTTTCATATTTCCGGGTTCGGAGATATACGGCGGTCTGGCCAATACCTGGGACTACGGTCCGCTGGGCGTTGAGCTCAAGAACAATGTTAAGGATGCCTGGAGACGGAAGTTCGTTCAGGAATCAAAGTACAATGTAGGTCTCGATGCGGCGATTCTTATGAATCCCGAAACATGGGTGGCATCGGGACACGTGGGAGGGTTTTCGGATCCCCTCATTGACTGCAAAGCCTGCAAGTCAAGGTTCAGAGCCGATCATCTTATTGAAGGATATCTCAAGGAAAACGGTATTACCGACGTTCAGGTGGACGGATGGTCAAACGAGAAGCTCGAGGAATTCATCGCAGAGAAAGGCATAGTGTGTCCTGATTGCGGCAAGGCGGATTTCACGGGAATCAGACAGTTCAATCTGATGTTCAAAACCTTCCAGGGAGTAACGGAAGGATCCGGAGCCGAAATTTATCTCAGACCTGAAACGGCTCAGGGCATATTCGTTAACTTCAAGAACGTGCAGAGAACTGCCAGGAAGAAAATTCCTTTCGGAATAGCTCAGGTGGGAAAATCCTTCAGAAATGAGATTACTCCAGGAAACTTTATCTTCAGAACGAGAGAGTTCGAGCAGATGGAGCTTGAGTTCTTCTGCAAGCCGGGAACGGAGCTGGAGTGGTTCGACTACTGGAAGAACTACTGCTACAATTTCCTCCTGTCACTGGGCATAAAGAAGGAAAATGTAAGATTGAGAGATCACGAGAAGGAGGAGCTCTCACACTACAGTAACGCCACCACGGATATAGAATACCTCTTCCCGTTCGGATGGGGCGAACTGTGGGGTGTTGCATCCAGAACAGACTTTGACCTTATGGCTCATCAGAATCATTCGGGTCAGGACATGAGCTATCTGGATCCTGAAACCAATGAGAAGTATGTGCCTTACTGCATAGAACCTTCTGTAGGTGTTGAGAGAATGCTTCTGGCCTTCCTCACAGATGCCTATGACGAGGAAGTGCTGACAGATGCCAAGGGCAAGGAGGATGTGAGAAAGGTTCTCAGACTCCATCCGGCACTGGCACCGTTCAAGGCTGCCGTGCTCCCTCTCAGCAAGAAGCTTGAGGAGCAGGCAATGCCTGTATATGAAGAACTGCAGAAGTACTTCAGAGTGGATTACGACGCTGCCGGATCCATAGGCAAGAGGTACAGAAGAGAGGATGAGATAGGAACACCGTTCTGCATATGTGTTGATTTCGATACGGCTGAAGACGGATGCGTGACTGTCAGAGACAGAGACTCGATGGAACAGGTAAGAATTTCCATAGATAAGATAAGAAGTTACATAGAAGAAAGACTTGTATTTTAAAGGAGAGAAAGATGAAGAAATTTGTGTATTCATTTAACGAAGGCTCCAAGGACATGAGGGACCTTCTGGGAGGAAAGGGTGCCAACCTGGCAGAGATGACCAAAATCGGTCTTCCCGTACCTTTCGGATTCACTGTAACTACAGAGGCATGCACCAGATATTACGAAGAGGGCCAGACAATCGGTCAGGATATCGTGGATGATATTTATGCCAAGCTGGCAGATCTGGAGAACGTTACGGAGAAAAAATTCGGTGACGCTTCCAATCCGCTGCTCGTGTCCGTTCGTTCAGGAGCTAAGATTTCCATGCCGGGAATGATGGATACCATTCTTAACCTGGGACTTAACGATGAGACAGTAGAAGGTCTTTCTGCTCTTACCGAAAATCCTAGATTCGCATACGACAGCTACAGAAGATTCATGCAGATGTTCGGCGACGTTGTAATGGGAATTTCCAAGAGCAAGTATGATGAGATATTTGACGGAAGAAAGGAATTCAAGGGCGTTGAGTTCGACGTTGACCTTGACGTTGACGATCTGAAGGCTGTAATTGATGGTTATAAGGAACTCTACAGAAAAGAGATTGGAACTGATTTCCCTCAGGACCCTAAGGAACAGCTCATGGAGGCAATCAAGGCTGTATTCAGATCATGGAATACAGAGAGAGCTATCCTCTACAGACAGCTCAACGAGATCCCTGATGATATAGGAACAGCAGTTAATGTGCAGTCCATGGTATTCGGTAACATGGGAGATACATCCGGAACAGGCGTAGCCTTTACGAGATCACCGGTAAACGGAGAAAAGGCTATATTCGGAGAGTTCCTCGTAAACGCACAGGGTGAGGACGTAGTAGCAGGAATCAGAACACCGCAGCCTATAGCAGAGATGGCTGAGGCATTCCCGCAGGTATATGATGACTTCGTTAAGATTGCAGGCGTTCTCGAGAACCACTACACGGACATGCAGGACATGGAGTTCACAGTTGAGAGAGGCAAGCTCTTCATGCTCCAGACCAGAAACGGTAAGAGAACTGCCAATTCCGCAGTTAAGATTGCCGTTGACATGGAGTCGGAGGGCCTTATCGACAAGGAAACAGCTATAACGAGAATAGAGCCGGCTATGATAGACCAGCTTCTCCACCCTGCATTTGACGCTGATGAGCTGAAGAAGGCGGAGAAGATGACAAAGGGACTCCCTGCATCACCGGGAGCAGCCTGCGGAAAGATATACTTCAACGCAGCAGATGCTGAAGCAGCTGCTGCCAACGGGGAAAAGGTAATTCTCGTAAGACTGGAAACTTCACCTGAGGATCTGGCCGGAATGGTGGCGGCTGAAGGTATACTGACTGCCAGAGGCGGTATGACATCACACGCTGCTGTAGTTGCCAGAGGCATGGGCAAGTGCTGCGTATCAGGATGCTCGGAGATTAAGGTTGATGAAGCGGGCAAGAAGCTTACAATAGGAGAATACACCTTCGTTGAGGGAGACTACATCTCACTGGACGGAGGCACAGGCGAAGTGCTCAAGGGCGAAGTTAAGACTGTACCGCCTGAACTTTCGGGAGACTTCGGAACTATTATGAGCTGGGCTGACGAAATCAGAACGCTCAAGGTAAGAACCAACGCTGATAACCCTAGAGACGCCAGACAGGCTGTTGAGTTCGGAGCAGAGGGCATCGGCCTTTGCAGAACTGAGCACATGTTCTTCGAGGAAGAGAGAATTCCGGCAATCAGAAGAATGATTATGGCAGATACTGTTGAGGAGAGAGAAGAGGCGCTCAGCTTCCTGCTTCCTTACCAGAAGGGCGACTTCAAGGGAATATATGAGGTTATGGAAGAGAGACCTGTAACTATCAGACTCCTCGACCCGCCTCTCCACGAGTTCATTCCTCACACTGATGAAGAGCTTCACGAACTGGCTGAGCAGATCGGCAAGCCGTACGAGAAGCTGGCCAAGAAGGCTGAGGAGCTTCACGAGTTCAACCCTATGCTGGGACACAGAGGCTGCAGACTTGCCGTTACATACCCTGAAATCGCCAGAATGCAGGCTGAGGCTATTATGACAGCTGCAATTGAAGTTCACAGAGAAAAGGGATACAACATAGTTCCTGAAATCATGATTCCTCTCGTAGGAAGCAAGAAGGAGCTGGCTGACGTCAAGAAGACTGTTGTTGAAACGGTAGAGAAGGTATTCGAGCGTGAAGGCGAGAAGCTTGAATACATGGTAGGTACCATGATAGAGGTTCCTAGAGCTGCTCTCACAGCCGATGAGATTGCCGAGGAAGCTGAATTCTTCTCCTTCGGTACGAATGACCTGACTCAGATGGGCTTCGGCTTCTCCAGAGACGATACAGGAAACATAATCAAGGAGTACAAGGATAAGGGAATCTTCGAGGAAGATCCGTTCCAGAGTCTGGACCAGGCCGGAATAGGCAAGCTGGTTAAGATGGGTGTTGAGCTGGGTAAGGAAACCAGACCTAACATCAAGCTGGGAATCTGCGGAGAACACGGCGGAGATCCTAAATCCATCGATTTCTGCCACAGAGTGGGACTTCAGTACGTATCCTGTTCGCCGTTCAGAGTACCGATTGCCAGACTGGCAGCGGCTCAGGCAGCAATTGCAAACAGATAAGATGTTGATTTAATCAGTCACTGAAGCGTATCATCTTCGGATGATACGCTTTTTTTCAACGGAGGTAATTTTATGAAGATGGACAGCAGCTTCTGGGCCGGTGAATGGGAACGCGTTCAGAGCAAAACAGGACACAGCTCAGATTCATCCTACTGGGATGAATATGCACCGCGGTTCAGGAAAAAACCGGGAAAGGGTCAGAAGGACGACTACCCGGAAAGGTTTTATGAGCTCATGAATCCGAGAAAGGATGATGTGATATTTGACATGGGCTGCGGTAGCGGAGTGCTGTCAATTCCTTTCGCGGAGAAAGGCCATAAAATTATATGCGCTGATTTTTCCCGGGGGATGCTGGACACTCTAATGGAAGGCGCCCGGGAGGACGGCGTTGAAGACAGGATAGAAGCTCTGACTCTCGACTGGCGTGAGGACTGGGGAAGCAGGAATCTTCCTGTATGCGATGTGGCAGTATCATCCAGATCGCTCATGGGTCTGGCTCCCCGCGAGGCGATGCTGAAGCTGGAGTCGGTGGCAAGGAGAGAAGTCTGTTTGGGACTGTGGACTCACGGCGAATTCGCCTACGAGCCTGAAATTGCACGGGCGATAGGATACGAAGGGGTTAATCCGGGAATTTTCGAGTATATCCTCAACATGCTGCTTGCAATGGGCAGGAGACCTGCTCTGGATTATATCTACTCCCATTTCAGACCGAAAATGTACAGTTCATTTGAAGAATGTCTCCGTATAAACAGAGAGAGCTTCCCGACCGCTCTCAATGATGAGCAGGAGAGGAAGCTTGAGAAATACATAGAGGATAATCTGATTCCTTACAGTGACAAACGCGGAAAAGGACTGATACTGCGTGGAAGCGAGATTACATGCTTCGCCTTCATCAAGTGGCAGGTGCTACACGATTAATGTCACACCGTATGTGATAAAGAATACGATGAGGCCGGCTGTTATAACTCCCGCCAGGATTACAGGAACGGCTGTCTTAAGGCGTATATCGAACAGTGCCGCCACGAGAGAGCCCGTCCAGGCACCTGTACCCGGGAGAGGAATGGCTACCAGAATGAAGAGCCCTATAGTTTCATATTTTCTTATTTTGCCCTCATGCTTGAGGGCTTTATTTTCTATTTTAGCGGCTATTCTGGCAAACCCGGGGAATCTCTTCATCCAGTCAAGTATTTTCCTTATGAACAGTATTATGAAGGGTACGGGAACCATGTTGCCTATGATGCTGACGATGAGCGAGAGAAGGGGGTCTAGACCCATTCCCACTCCTATGGGAAGCGCTCCTCGCAGCTCTATCACAGGAACCATTGAAACGGCGAAGGTGCACAGGATTTTGCCTGCAAGTGTATTAAAAAGCCATGAAAACATAAATAACCCCTTACTGAATTAATGAACAATTATATCCGATAATATACTAAAAGTAATTGACACCTGTCAAGTACAATGTAATAATTATAGGACTGAAGGGGGCTACAGGGGTTTAATAGTGTGTAAGGAGTGTTTTATGGAGAATCAATTGAATAAGCGATACGGGCTTTTCACGGCCATCTGTATGGTTGTGGGCATCGTTGTGGGATCCGGCGTTTTCTTCAAGGCGGAGAAGATACTTCTCTGTACGGGAGGAAGAACGTCGCTTGGAATCTGGGCGTGGCTCATAGGAGGAGTCATCATGGTTTCCTGTGCATATGTGTTCGGAACCATGGCGTCCAAGTATGAGAAGTGTAACGGTATTGTGGATTATGCGGAGCAGGCTCTGGGACCTAAATACGGCTATATTGTCGGATGGTTCATGGCGGTAATCTACTATCCTACACTGGTATCGGTTCTGGCATGGGTAACGGCCAGATACTTCTGTGTTCTCATCGGATGGGATATTACAGGAGGACAGTGCATGGTGATAGCGGGTTTCCTGCTCATACTGGCTTTCGTCAGCAATACGCTGAGCCCGGTAATCGCCGGCAAGGTGCAGGTTGCCACCACGGTAATCAAGTTCATACCGCTGATTCTGATGGCTGTCGTAGGAACAGTTTCAGGACTAAGAAGCGGTCTGACGGCGGAGAACTTCGCTTACAGGGTGGAGGATGCCATGCCTGCAGGACCGGCTCTCTTCACGGCTGTATGTGCCACGGCTTTCGCATACGAAGGCTGGATTGTGGCAACATCAATCAATTCTGAAATCAAGGATTCCAAGAAGAATCTGCCGAGGGCGCTCTTCATGGGAACCCTTATAATCGTATTTATCTACATCGTGTATTACATAGGCCTGTCAGGTGCAGTGGACAATGCCACTATGATGGCAGGAGGAGAGACGGGAGCCAAACTGGCTTATCAGGCGCTCTTCTCCAGATTCGCGGGAACGGGAGTGTTCGTGCTCATCGTAATTTCCTGCTACGGAGTTCTCAACGGACTCATGGTTGGCAATGTCAGGGGCTTCTATTCACTGGCGGTCAGAGGTGAAGGCTACAACCCGAAGATGATGTCACAGGTGGATCCGGTGACGAATATGCCTACCAATGCAGCTGTATTCAGCCTTCTCGTGGCGGGCTGGTGGCTCCTGTACTTCTACGGAGCAAACCTGACGGAACCGTGGTTCGGACCATTCTGTTTCGACACATCGGAACTGCCGATAATAACGATTTATGCCATGTATATTCCAATATTCATCTCACTCATGGCAAAAGAAAAAGAGCTGCCGACTTTCAAAAGATTTTTCATGCCGGCTGTAGCTCTCTGCGGTTCGGTGTTCATGATGATTGCGGCCTGCTTCTCTCACGGAACGGCGGTGATTTATTACCTGATAATATTCGCTGTCATCATGTGCATAGGTCTGCCTAGAATGAAGAAAAAATCCTAGACTTGAACTACTTCAGGGCATCTCTGAGACTATCCGTATAAGGAGGTTTCAGGATGCCTTTTTCCGTTATTATGGCTGTAATGAGTCCGGCCGGTGTAACGTCGAAGGCCGGGTTAAAGCATTTAACTCCTTCCGGGGCAACGGGACGGTCATAATACTTCGAAACTATTTCCTCCGGATTTCTCTCTTCAATCGGTATCCGGCTGCCGTCGGGACAACTGAGATCCACAGTGGATGTCGGTCCGAGAACGTAGAATGGAATTCCGTAATGCCCGGCCAGTATGGCCACGCCGGAGGTTCCTATTTTATTGGCCGTATCTCCGTTGGCGGCTATCCGGTCACAGCCTACGAAGCATGCGTTGACAAGGCCCCGGCTCATGACTATGGAAGCCATGTTGTCGCAGATAAGGGTGACGTCCGCACCTGCCTTCATAAGCTCGTAAGTTGTAAGTCTGGCGCCCTGAAGAAGGGGGCGGGTCTCGTCTGCGAAAACGTGAAATTTCATGCCCTGTTCCGTCCCGAGAATGATCGGTCCCAGGGCTGTTCCGTAGCGGGATGTTGCCAGAGGTCCGGCGTTGCAGTGGGTCAGTATTCCGTCGCCGTCACTGAGCAGACTCAGCCCGTGGCGGGAAATGCTGAGACACATTTCAATATCTTCATTTCTTATGGCCTCAGCCTCTTTCAGAACAGTTTCAGCCAGTACGCGTGCACCTGCGTTGGCATCCGGCCTGAGAGGGTCTTCACGGCGTGCCTGCTGAATGCGGATCCTGACGGCATGAATAATTCTGTCCACCGCCCAGGCCAGATTAACGGCGGTAGGCCTCGAGGACTTCAGGTAGTCTCCAAACTTCTTCATCGTATTCATGAAGGTTTCGTCGGAGGTCAGAGAAGCCCCGCAGCAGCTCCGTATGGATTTCGGTTCAGCCTCTCTGCCGGCGATAACGGCCATGGCAAAGGCCGCGAATATGCCTATAGCCGGGGCGCCTCTCACCTGCAAAGTCCTTATGGCCTCATAAAACTCCTCGGGAGTCTTAAGCTCTATGTACTTTTCTTCTCCCGGCAGCAGGCTCTGATCGAGAATGATGATGCCGCTGCCGTCTTCATTCAATCTTATGTTCTCCATGGTTAGAGTATATCACAGTTGAGACTTCATATCATTGACAAAATATTCCATTTAATATACAATATTTTCCAGAAGGAGGCAATTATGGAGACTATTACTTTAGCAATTGTGTCGACGGACATGGAATATGCCAGAGCGCTGAGCTCGGGACTGGTCAATGAATACAGGGATTTCGCCATAAGAGTGACAGACAGCAGGCAGTTTGTTAAGGAATGGGTGGAATTCAGGGGCAAAGGCCCCTATTACAGACAATATGATCTGGTTCTGTGGGCAGACAGGGAAGGCGAGAGCATATACGGCGATAATATAGTATGGCTTACGGACAAAATTTCGGAAACGGAGAAGGATCGAAAGGGTAAGAAATTCGCTCTGTACAAATACAGTCCGGCTCATGTGACCGTATCTGCCATCTTTGATATATACACCACTCTGACAGGGCGGAAGGCGGTTAACATCCGTAAGGATTCAATCGGAGTGTACGGGGTTTCATCATGGGAGGGAGGTTGCGGATGCACGACCCTGGCTCTGGCACTGGGACAGGAGATGTGCAGATTCAGAGACAGCAAGGTCATGTACATCAGCCTTGAACCTATGGAATCAACAGGTATGTATTTTCAGCGGGCGGAGGGCTGCAGGACAACGGCCGAGTATCTTTACAGGCTTCTCAGAGAGAAGGGCAGTGGAATACTTCCCGAAGAAAACAGCGGGGATATTCCCTTTCTTGACAGCTATATCGTCAGGGACAGCTACGGGATTGAGGCCTTTGCGCCTACCAGGGGAATGAATCCTCTCTGCTCCCTGAAGGAACGTGACATGCAGAGACTCATAGCATCAATTGCCGACAGCGGCAGATATGATGTGATAATTGTGGATATGGGAACCTGTGTCACGGAAGCGGCTATCGCGGCGGGAAGACTCGCGGACAGGATACTGTGTGTGTCGGGAAGGCTACCGGTCACTGCCAGAGAGGAACAGTACAGAAATCATGTCATACCTATGGCCAGGGACGGGCGCGAGGAGAAGATCATAAGGGTAGTGAACAAGGTTAAAGGTGAAAACTGCGAAGGGGACGGAGATTTTCGCGTGGGAGAGAACCCGGGAATAGTCAGAGGGGAAATAAATGAGATTATATTGGAAGGAAGTTTCGGTGAGGACATAAGAAAGCTCGCCGATTTGATTACAAAACCATCACATATATAGTATAATATAAGAAAATAATTCAGAATATGAGGAGGGGTTAAATGCATCTGGAGACTCTCATAGTCGACCTTACTCTGATACTGTCCGTGGCCGGCATAGTCACGGTAATCTTCAGGAAAATAAAACAGCCGGTAGTACTCGGCTATATTATTTCGGGCTTTTTAATAAGCCCGAATTTCGTATATCTGCCAACCGTTATATCCAGTGAGGATATAGTAACATGGGCCGATATAGGCGTAATATTTCTTATGTTCGGTCTGGGGCTGGAGTTCAGCTTCATCAAGCTGGCCAAGGTGGGAGGCAGTGCCTTTACCGTGGTGGCAACCGTCATGTCCGCCATGATTTTGCTTGGAACAGGAGTCGGATATTTCCTCGGATGGGACAAGTTCGACTGCATTTTCCTGGGCGGAATGGTTTCGATTTCCTCAACGATGATAATACTCAAGACATATGAGGAGTATAAACTGAAGGAGGAGAAATTCGCCCAGCTGATTCTGGGAGCGCTTATCATAGAGGATATAGCGGGAATTTTCATGCTCATAGTTCTGCCGGCAATATCTGTGGGACAGAGCGTTTCCGGATGGGAGCTGGTAGGAAATCTGGGACTCATGGTTGTATACCTCGCCGTGTGGCTCATCGCGGGAATATATCTTGTTCCCAGCATTTTCAAGAAAATCGGCAAGCTCTTTACCGACGAAATCCTGGTGATTATTTCAATCGCATTCTGTCTTGTAATGGTGATGATTGCCAATCTCATAGGTTTTTCGTCGGCACTGGGGGCATTCCTCGCAGGTTCTATTCTCGCCAGCACAGGCTTCGTGGAACGGATAGAGCATCTGGTGGGACCGGTCAAGGATCTCTTCGGAGCAGTGTTCTTCGTTTCCGTGGGCATGCTTATCGATCCGGTGCTTCTGGTGGAATACATAGTGCCGATAATAGTAATAAGCCTGACGGTTATAATAGGTCAGCTCATATTCTCCACGGCGGGAATCATCCTCTCGGGACAGTCTCTGCAGACGGCCATCAGAGGCGGTTTCAGCATGGTGCAGATAGGAGAATTCTCCTTTATCATAGCAACCATGGGCATGAGTCTGGGTGTCATAAGCGACTTCCTCTATCCGATAATAGTGTGTGTATCTGTAATAACTTCCTTCGCAACGCCTGTAATGGTCAAGAGCGGAGAAAAGGTTTACAGTCTTCTCGAAAAGAAGCTGCCGGAGAGAGTCAAGATATCGATTCGCAAGAATACTTCCGAAAGCCAGAGCAGCAGGGTGAAAGATCACGACTGGAACATGTATATAAAGAACGTGGCGGTGAGAACCGGAGTGTGCTCACTCATCATGTTCGCTGTGTACTGGGTGGGAACGAGGTTCCTGATGCCTGCTCTGCGCGGAGTGATGGCTTCGGATATGGCAGCCGGAATACTTTCGGCACTTATAATGATTGTGATAATGCTGCCTTTCGCCAATTTCATGCACACGACGAAGAATGCGCATTTCGTGAAGCTGTGGGTAAAACACAGATCCAATCACCTGCCGCTCATCACGCTGAAAATTATCAGGATACTCATTGCTGCCTGTTTCATGGCACTGGTGATACGGGAAGTTTTCAGGATACCTTTCCTGATTCTCTTCGCGGCCGCACTGGTGGCAATCGTACCGGTGACCAGGTCCAGCTGGCTGAATGGTGTTACCATGGATATGGAGAGAAGGTTTACTTCAAACTTTGCCCAGAACATTCTGGACAGGAAGAAGCGGGAACGAAAGCTGAATGACAGCCACAGATGGCTGGATGAATCACTTTATGTTATAGAATTCGAGGTCACCGATGCGGATTACAATGAGACCATATACGACTTCACGTCGAGAAAGACCTTCGTGGTTACCATAATCAGAATTATAAGGGACGGGCAGTACATAAATCTGCCGCCTGCGGATTTTGTGGTAAAATCCGGTGATATAATGCAGATGATGGGAACCTGGAACGAGGTGGATGCCTGCACCATTCTTCTGGAGGATGACGACTGCATCCAGTACACGGATACCGACGATATGATTCTCAAGGATTATATATATTCTCAGGTGTTCCATAATGTTCCTGAGAGGGATCAGCTAATGTGCGTTCCTATTGAGATAAAGAGCCGTTCACCGTATATACGCAAAAGCATAAAGAACAGCGATATACGCATGCGCTACAAGGGAACAATTATAGGCATTGAGCGAGGAAATCTGCCTATAGTCAGCCCGGATATAGATACAATAATAAGAAAAGGTGATATACTGTGGCTCATGGGAGATTACAGGATGGTTGACAGACTTATCAAGGGAGGTCTGATGGATGAATAACAAGGAGGCAATATGTTCAGTGACGAGTTTGAGTTGATGTGCGGGGCTGCCGAGAGCAAGACCGGGTTTTTAAGAAAAAATCCCGGCGGGTATGTGGCGGCCTCGGTTATGGCGGGAGCATTCATAGGATTCGGGATTCTGCTGGCGTTCACGGCGGGAGCCTGTCTTGACGGGGCTTCATGCACCAAAATTGTTATGGGACTTTCCTTCGGTGTCGCACTGAGCCTTGTGGTTATGGCGGGAGCGGAGCTTTTCACCGGTAACAACATGGTTATGCTTGCCGGCGTCATTGAGAGAAGAATCAAGGTGTCCCGCATGATATGCCTATGGGCGATATGCTTCGCGGGCAACTGGGCAGGAGCTGTGCTGCTGTCTCTCATATACAGCTGCACCGGACTTGCCGACGGAGCTGTGGGAGAATTCATGGTTCAGTCCGCGGTTATGAAGGCATCGCTCGATCCTGTTCAGCTTATATGCAGGGCCGTACTCTGTAACATGCTGGTGTGTCTGGCAGTCTGGTGCGGTTTCAGATGCAAGAGCGAAGCAGGTAAGCTGATAATGATTTTCTGGTGCCTCTTCGCCTTTGTGACGACAGGTTTCGAACACAGTATTGCCAACATGACTCTTCTTACAACGTCTCTGCTGGTGCAGACCGGAGGAGAACTGACACTGGCAGGATACTTTTATAATATTTTTGTGGCAGCCCTGGGTAACATTATCGGCGGTACCCTGTGCGTGGCATTGCCATATTATGTGATATCACGTAAATCCGGAAATAAGGAGTGTGAATGATGAAGAGCAGCTATGTGGAACAGATGAAGAACTACAGAGAGATATTCTGGATAAATGACAGTTATACGGGAGAATACAACGGTGATCTGATTACGGAGGACATGGTCAGAGACGCTTCCGACAGACTTAAGCGTTTCGCGCCCTACATTCTCAAGGCGTTTCCTGAGACTGCCGCGACGGGAGGAATAATAGAATCACCTCTGAAGGAAATACCGGACATGAAGAAGTACCTGGAGGCCAGGTACGACATTGAGGTGCCGGGCAAAGTCTACCTGAAATGCGACAGTCATCTGGCTGTATCGGGATCGGTCAAGGCAAGAGGCGGTATCTATGAAATACTGAAGCTGGCAGAAAAAATCGCCATGGATGAAGGTCTTCTCAAAGAAGGGGATGATTACAGCATAATAGACAGTGACGAGTTCAGAAAGGTATTCTCCGGGTACAAGGTGGCAGTCGGTTCCACGGGCAATCTGGGGCTGTCCATAGGCATAATCAGCGCCAAACTGGGATTCGATGTGACCGTCCACATGTCGGCGGACGCCAGACAGTGGAAGAAGGATATGCTGAGGAGCAAAGGCGTAACGGTTGTTGAATATCCGGATGATTACCAGAAGGCTGTTGCCGAAGGACGCAAGGCTGCAGCTGCAGATCCGAAATGCCATTTCGTGGACGATGAGAGCTCCAGAGACCTTTTCTGCGGCTATGCAGTGGCGGCGGAGAGAATACGCGGCCAGTTCGAGAGGGAGAATATAGTGCCGTCAGAGGAGAATCCTGTGTTTGTATATCTGCCTTGCGGCGTCGGCGGTGCTCCCGGCGGTGTCACCTACGGGCTGAAAAAGATGTTCGGTGAGCATATTCACTGCTTCTTCGCTGAGCCTACACATGCTCCATGTATGACGCTGGGTCTGATTACAGGTGAACATGAGAAAATCAGCTGTCGCGATGTGGGAATAGACGGCAGGACCAATGCGGACGGACTGGCTGTAGGCAGACCGTCGCCTCTTGTAAGCAATATAATGGAGACTCTTCTCGAAGGAGCCTTCACCGTTGATGACGGACAGCTCATTCCTCTGGCCGAGAATCTTCTGAAGCTTGAGGATATATACATTGAGCCGTCTGCATGTGCCGCATTCCCGGGGATAAAGGGAGTTGCTGAATCCGAAGAGTACAGGGAGATGGCGGCGAAGGGAACACATGTGTTCTGGGCTACCGGAGGAAGCATGGTTCCCGAGGAATTGAGGTTTGAAGATTAGGAGGGTGAAATGGACAGCGAGTCAACACTTGATATAGGTTATCTGATAAGCACATATACACAGAGTCTGAGAGAATTTTTCCGGCAGAAAATTGCGGAGCTTGAAGCTTTCAGCGATTATCAGGCGCAGCAGATCGAGGATCTCACCAACAAGGTTATGATGCTGGGCCTGCTGGCTCTGCTGCTTATAGTGGCGATAATTGTTGTATCCATATGCTTCAAGGTGAGCCGGAAACGGAAAAAGAAGGCCCGGCTTGAAGAAGCGGAGGAACGACTGCGCAGAGAGGAGCAGCGCCTCCGTGAGGAGCGTAGGTATTATGAGGCCCAGAGACGAAACATGCAGCAGGGCTACGGTCCTCAGGGTTACGACGGTTACGGCGGATATGACGATTTGGGATACAGAGATGACAGATACGGCAGGGACGAGTACCGGGATGAATGGAGTCCTCAGAAAAAGAAAAGAAGTGTGATTCGGGATTACTTCCCGGAGAGAGAACCGAAAGAAGTACGGCAGAGAGCCGAAAGAGAAACTACATATATAAGCAGACCTGACGACTTTGACGACTTCGATGATTTTGACAAAAAATTCTGATTTTGTTGACAGCAGGGCGGAAATGTGAGATACTGTGTGCTGTATACAATTTCAGTTTGGTTAGGTAGGAGGACAAAATATGACTACAACACAGATAATTGCTCTAGCCATATTTGTTGCTGTGATAGCAGTAATCGTTTCCGAGAAGCTCCACCGTGCCGCCTGTGCTCTCATAGGTGCCATGCTTCTGGTTCTGCTGGGAATACTCGAGCCTATAGAGGCTCTTGGCTTCATCGACTTCAACACAATTGGCGTTCTGCTGGGAATGATGATGTTCGTGGCGGTAATCAAGAATTCGGGTATTTTCGAATATCTGGCGGTTAAGTCCGCTAAAATCGCCAAAGGAAATCCGTGGAAAATCATGGTTTACTTCATGATAATCACTGCGGTGCTTTCGGCATTTCTTGACAATGTTACGACAGTTCTGCTCATAGGCCCGATGACATTCAGTATATGTAAGGCTCTGGATATAAATCCGGTACCTTTCATCATGACGCAGATTATGGCCTCCAATGTGGGAGGAACGGCAACTCTTATAGGAGACCCTCCTAACATTATGATAGGAAGTGCTACGGGAATATCCTTCCTGCAGTTCATAATATACGATGGTCCTATAGTTGTGATATGTATGATTGCCATCATATTCGCATTCAAGTTCATATACGGAAAGAACCTGTCGGTTTCACCGGAGAAAATGGAGCTTGTATGCCAGATGGACGAGAAGGCTGAAATCAAGGACAGGGTGCTGTTTATCAAGAGTATCGTAATGATCATCTTCGTTGCGCTTGCCTTCATCCTTCATGACACTCTGGAGCTGAAGACAAGTATCATTGCTCTCTCATGTGCGGCTATCATGATAATGATAGGCAGACAGGATGTTGAGGAGACGGTGCATGATGTTGAGTGGCCGACGATAGTCTTCTTCGCATTCCTATTCGTAGTTGTAGGCGGTCTTGAGAAGGTGGGCCTCATAGAAATGCTGGCCGACGAGATGATTAAGGCTACGGGAACACACTATGTGATTCTCATGATAGTAATCCTCTGGGTATCGGCAATATGCTCGGCGATACTGGACAATATACCGTTCGTAGCTACGCTTATACCTCTAATCACCACGATGCAGGCTGAGGGAATAGACGTATGGCCTCTCTGGTGGGCTGTATCTCTGGGAGCATGCTTCGGCGGCAACGGAACAATAATCGGCGCATCCGCCAACGTTGTTCTCACGGGAATATCCGGACGCAAGGGATATCCTATAACCTTCGTCGAGTTCCTGAAGGTTGGAGCTCCTATGATGATTCTCACCGTGCTCCTGGCAACGGGATATCTCCTGATACTTTTCGGCGGATACTGGGGATAAACGGATACAACTAAAGTGCTAGACAGAATATTAGTATATGAGCAGGTCCAAAAAGGGCTTGCTCATTTATTTTTAAAGAGGGATAATAATAGACAAAGGGTATTTAGGGAAGTACTGACTAGTTTTGATTTGGGAGGTAAGAAAATGACTGCATCACAAATTATAGCGCTTGTAATCTTCGTTGCTGTAATAGCCGTCATCGTTTCCGAAAAACTCCACCGTGCCGCCTGTGCTCTCATAGGTGCCATGCTTCTGGTACTGCTTGGCATTCTGGAACCGGGTGAAGCTCTGGACTTTATTGATTTCAACACCATAGGGGTGCTTCTGGGAATGATGATGTTCGTGGCTGTTGTCAAGAATTCGGGTATCTTCGAATTTCTGGCGGTAAAGGCTGCGAAACTCGCCAAGGGTAATCCATGGAGGATAATGGTGTACTTCATGATTATCACTGCGGTGCTTTCGGCGTTCCTTGATAACGTAACAACGGTTCTGCTCATAGGTCCGATGACCTTCAGTATATGCAAGACACTTGAGCTGAACCCGGTGCCGTACCTTATGACTCAGATTATATCGTCAAATGTGGGCGGAACGGCCACACTCATAGGCGATCCTCCTAATATAATGCTGGGAAGCGCAGCAGACATAAGCTTCCTGCAGTTTGTGATATATGACGGGCCTATCGTGGTTATCGTAATGATTGCCACTGTACTCGGATTCAGGATTCTCTACGGCAAGAGACTCTCGGTTTCACCTGAGAAAATGGAGCTGGTATGTCAGATGGACGAGAAAGCGGAAATCAAGGATCACGCTCTGTTTATCAAGAGTATAGTTATGATACTTGTTGTAGCCACTGCTTTCATTCTTCACGATACACTGGAGCTCAAGACAAGCATTATCGCGCTCTCCTGCGCAGCAATAATGATAATGATAGGCAGACAGGATGTGGAGGAAACCGTTCACGATGTTGAATGGCCGACGATTGTGTTCTTCGCCTTCCTCTTCGTTGTGGTTGGAGGCCTTGAGAAGGTGGGTCTGATCAGAATGCTGGCTGATGCCATGATAAGCGCCACGGGAACACACTATGTAATTCTCATGATAGTAATTCTCTGGGTATCGGCACTTTGTTCGGCTGTTCTGGACAATATTCCGTTCGTGGCAACTCTTATACCTCTGATTATGACAATGCAGTCCGAGGGAATAGATGTATGGCCTCTCTGGTGGGCTGTCTCCATCGGAGCATGCTTCGGCGGCAACGGAACGATAATCGGAGCATCTGCGAATGTTGTTCTAACAGGCATATCGAACAGAAAAGGATATCCTATAACCTTCATGGACTTCCTCAAGGTTGGAGCACCTATGATGATAATGTCTATCGTACTAGCCACCATATATCTGCTCATACTCTTCGGAGGGTATTGGGGATAGAAATCAATTTTAATACTTTGACTGATTGGGCTGTCGCTTTAGCGGCGGCCTTTTTCAATGGTATGGGTTTCAGATTATGGGATGTCGGTGAGACAGCAGCATATGCTGAAATAGACCACTGAAATTAAAGCACTCACTATTGTGCAAAATGTGGAACTAAACTAAAGACTAAGCAAGTGATGGAAAATATTACAAACATATTGTCAAATATACTTGATAATATGTAAAGTTAACGTTATACTCTCTCATATAGTAACAAGGGAGGAAAGAAAAATGAGTATTGCTTACGGAATCGGATTTCTTTGTGGTATAGCGATAGTTGCCATAGGGGGAATCATAGTAAAAAAGAAGCTCTTTAAGGAAAAGGCAGTCTACGACGAGAGACAGGAGAGGGAGCAGGGCGTGGCATGTAAGATAGCGTTCTACACACTGCTGGCATACAATCTCATTATGGGAGTTGTGGACATGACTTTTGATACCGGTCTTGGCGGATATGTGATGATGATAATCGGTGTCGGCATTTCAGTAGTTATATATGCGGTATACTGCATTTGGAAGGAAGCATATTTCCCAATCAATCAGAGCTACATAAAATGGGCTGTTCTGCTTATAGTGATAGGGCTCCTATGTGCCGTCATAGGAATCATGAATCTCAAGGCTGATACGGGTAGCGAAACAGGCATAGGATGCATGGTTTGCGCCGGTATGGTTATCATAATCGGACTTGTATCGCTCATCAGATTAAGAATCGATAATAGGGAAGGCGAGGAGGAAATGCAGTGAAAAATCTGAGACTAAAGGCCGCTCGTGCTGCCTGTGATATGTCTCAGCAGGCACTGGCCGAAGCGGTAGGGGTTTCAAGACAGACAATCAACAGTATCGAAAAGGGCGATTACAATCCTACGATAAAGCTCTGCCGGGCAATATGCAGACAGCTGGGCAAGACGCTGGACGAGCTCTTCTGGGAGGAAGAGTAATCATTGCCGCACCAAACAGGCCGCCACTAAAAGTGGCGGCCGATTCTTTGTTCAGTTATTCTTTTCAACTTCCTTGGCTACGATTCCTTCTGCATTGTACATGCGGCGCAGCTTCGGTTTCTCGATTTTGCCTGTAGGGTTTCTCGGAACTTCTGCGAAGATTATCTTGCGAGGGCGTTTGTATCTAGGAAGAGCCATGCAGTAGCTGTTGATGTCCTCTTCTGTGCAGCTGTGACCTTCCTTGAGCTGTATGATGGCTGCTGCTATTTCGCCCAGTCTCTGATCCGGCAGTCCGATGACGGCAACGTCATTGATATCGTCATGCTTCCTCAGGAAGTCTTCTATCTGTACAGGATACAGATTCTCGCCTCCCGATATTATAACGTCCTTCTTCCTGTCAACGAGATAGATGAAGCCGTCCTCGTCTTCCTCTGCCATGTCACCGGTATAGAGCCATCCGTCACCCAGAACCTCGTCTGTGGCTTCAGGGTCGTTGTAGTAGCAGGTCATGACGCCGGGACCTCTAACTGCCAGTTCTCCCACAGTGCCCGGGGCCACATCGTTTCTTGAAGAATCGACAATGCGTGTTTCCCAGCCGTATCCGGCCTTGCCTATGGCGCCGACCTTGTGGATGTTCTCAACACCCAGATGAACGCATCCCGGTCCTATTGATTCCGAAAGTCCGTAGTTTGTATCGTAGAGATGATGAGGGAAGACTTCCTTCCATCTCTTGATAAGGCTAGGCGGTACAGGCTGAGCTCCTATATGCATCAGATGCCACTGATCCAGGTGATAATCCCTGAGATTGATTCGACCGCTCTCTATAGCATCCAGAATGTCCTGTGCCCACGGCACGAGAAGCCATACGATGGTGCATCTCTCTTCAGAAACTGCTCTGAGTATGTGTTCCGGCTTGGTGCCCTTGAGTATTACAGCCTTGCTTCCTGAGAAGAGACTGCCGAACCAGTGCATCTTCGCTCCCGTGTGATAGAGAGGAGGTATGCAGAGGAATACGTCGTTCTTCGTCTGATGGTGATGGTTCTGCTCACATTTTGCCGAATGACTCAGGCTCCTGTGCTTGTGGAGTATGGCCTTGGGGAATCCCGTCGTTCCCGATGAGAAATAGATTGCGGCGAAGTCATCCTCCGTGAGTTTTATGTCGGGAGCACTGTCCGAACAGTATTTGATGTACTGATCGTAGCTGTCGGCAAAGGTTGGGCAGTCTTCTCCCACATAGAGGAGAGTGCGCACCTTAGGTATGCTGTCGCAGATGCTCTCTATACGTCCGGTGAATTCGGGACCGAAAACCAGTCCGCTGCAGTCGGCTTTGTCGAGGCAGTAGCTGATTTCATCTGCAGTATATCTGAAATTGAGAGGTACGGCCAGGGCGCCGGTCTTGAGAATTCCGAAATATACAGGAAGCCAGTCAAGACAGTTCATCATGAGTATGGCAATCTTGTCGCCCTTCTTGACGCCTCTTGTCAGGAGAAGATTGGCGAATCTGTTGGCTTTGACATCAAATTCCTTCCAGGTCATCTCCTTCCTGCCGTATTCGTGGGGATTTGATTCAATAAGATTGAATTCCTTCCATGTGCGGCGAGCGGAGGCTTCTTCCTCCGGATTGATTTCCACAAGACTTATGTCATAGGGAAATTCTCTGGCATTTCTCTCCAGCAGTTCCGTTATAGGCATATCTTAAATCCTTCTTTCTTATTTGGTCTAGCGTAACCATTATATAATAGAAAATTTGTAGATTGCAACAATTAAGCATAAAAAATATTCTGTATAATTACTGTACGAATCTTGACTGCCGTGTTAAAATCTATTATGTATGGAATTTATTATATTTTCGCGAGGTGAATATGGCTATAGATAAGGTAAAAGAGTATTTCAGACAGTTCGGAATCGAGGACCGTATCATGGAATTCGACGTGTCCAGCGCCACCGTCGATCTGGCGGCAGAGGCTGTGGGCGTTGAAGGTGCCAGAATATGCAAGACCATGTCATTCCTCAAGCCTGAGGGCAAGGGGGCGATTCTCGTTCAGATGGCCGGCGACGGCAGGATAAACAACAGGAAGTTCAAGGACCAGTTCGGTTTCAAGGCCAAGATGCTCAAACCGGATGAGGTTGTGGAGTATACGGGTCACGCCATAGGCGGTGTATGTGCCTTTGCGATAGAGAGGGATGATGTGGATGTATACTGCGACGAGTCTCTCAGAAGATTCGAGACGGTATTCCCCGCATGCGGAAGCAGCAACAGTGCGATAGAACTGACATGCGAGGAAATCGAGAGATATTCGAAGGCTTCGGGATGGGTTGACATCTGCAAGCTTCCGGAGGAAGAGGTATAGGAGGAAGAAACAATGTGTGTAGCAGTACCGGGGTGTGTTACCGAAATAGACGGCAGCACAGCAACAGTTGATTTCAACGGGAATACGGTTAAGGTAAATATAGGTCTGGTTCAGCCTGAGGTGGGACAGTATGTTCTGGTCCATGCGGGCTGTGCCATAGAGGTAATGGAGAAGGATGCCGCGCAGGAGATAATAGATCTCTTCTCGGACATTGCGGAGCTTGAGGCCTGAGCGGGGAGAAGCCAATGAATATCAGTGAGATAATTGAATACCTGAGAGGGTACAGAGGCAGAGAGCTCAAGCTTATGGAGGTGTGCGGAACACATACCGCGGCTATTTTCAAGAGCGGCATACGTGATCTCATATCACCGGACATCAAGCTGATTTCCGGTCCGGGATGTCCTGTGTGTGTAACTCCCACGGCATATATTGACAAGTGTGTAGAGTACGCGCACAAGCCGGGACATGAGCTTCTGACCTTCGGAGACATGATGAAGGTTCCGGGAACCGGAGGCAGTCTGTCCGAGAACAAGGCGGGAGGCGCCCGCATAACGGTGATGTATTCGCCTTTCGAGGCTCTGGATAAAGCAAAGGCCGATCCGGACACGACCTATGTCATAGCGGCGGTAGGCTTCGAGACGACGGCTCCGGCTTACGGTCTGGTGATTAAGGCCGCGGCTGAACAGGGCATAGAGAACATTCGTCTGGTGACGGCTCTCAAGACGGCAATTCCTGCCATCAGCTGGATCTGCGAGAATCAGCAGGATATTGACGGCTTCATATGTCCGGGACATGTGAGCGTTATTACGGGACGTCACGTCTATGATGCACTGGCGGAGAAGTATAAGAAACCTTTCGTGGTTTCAGGTTTCGAGGCGGAGCACATACTGGCAACAATATACAGAATCGTGAAGCAGATTGAGACGGGAGAGAGTCAGGCTGAGAATCTGTACAGAAATGCTGTCCGTGAGGACGGCAACAGCAGGGCTCTTCAGGTCCTCGACGAGGTTTTCAGACCGGGACCGGCCATGTGGAGAGGGCTGGGAGTCATAGAGGACTCCGGTCTTTATATACGAGATGAGTATTCCGTCTATGACGGAGGAAGCAGCATGCTCTACGAGGATATGGAACTGCCTGCGGAATGCTGCTGCGGAGCAGTTATTACAGGAAGAATCAATCCGGATCAGTGTCCGATGTTCGGTGTGAAGTGCACACCGGTGGATCCTTTCGGCCCGTGCATGGTGTCTTCGGAGGGTTCCTGCGGAATCTGGTACAGAAATAAATTTTAGAGAGGAGAACAGGGAATGAAGATAACGATGGCTCACGGGAGCGGAGGCAAAAGCTCCGCACAGCTTATGGGCGACATATTCGGCAAGCATTTTGCCAACAGTGTTCTGGATAAAATGGAGGATGCGGCCGTTCTGGAAGTTCCCGGAGACGGCAGCAGGATAGCCTGCAGCACGGACTCCTTCGTCGTTACTCCCCTCGAGTTCAAAGGCGGAGATATAGGCAAGCTGTGTGTCTGCGGAACTGTCAACGATCTCCTGATGATGGGTGCTGAACCGAAGTATCTGACATGCGGATTCATCCTTGAAGAGGGACTGGATACGGAGCTTCTGGACAGGGTTGTGGCATCGATGGCCGCACAGGCCCGGGAAGCGGGAGTTATTATCGTGGCAGGAGATACCAAGGTTGTTGAAGGCAACGGCGGAATGTACATAAACACCACGGGGATCGGAATTGTTCCCGAGGGAAGAAATGTGAGCGGAGGCAACTGCAGACCGGGAGATGTGATTATCTGCTCGGGAAATCTGGGAGACCACCATGCGTGCATACTCAGCCACAGAATGGAGATAGAGAACGACATCACCAGCGACTGTGCCGCCCTCAATGATATAGTGGAGAATCTCTTCGAAGAGGGAATAGATGTGAGAGCAATGAGAGATGTTACAAGAGGCGGGCTGGGAACCGTTCTCAACGAAATATCCGAGAGCTCGAACTGCAGAATAGAGCTTGAAGAGGAGAGTATTCCGGTAAACTCTCAGGTGAGAGGCTTCGCCGACATTCTGGGACTGGATCCTCTCTATATGGGCAACGAGGGCAAGATGATAGCCGTGGTTCCCGCAGAAGAAGCCGATAAGGCTCTCGCGGCTGTAAAAAAAGCACCCCACGGAAGGGATGCGGCCGTTATCGGCAGGTTTACGGAAGGCACAGGCACATACATAAGAACGCGTCTGGGCGCAACGAGAAGATTCGATGTACTGTACGGAGAGGGCCTTCCGAGGATCTGCTAGCAAAGGCTACAATTGGGAAGCTTCGTATTCTCTCATAATGCTGACTGACGAGCTGCAGCCCAGCCTGTCGGCACCTGCTTCTATGAGAGAGAGGGCTTTGTGAAGAGAGCGTATTCCTCCGGAGGCTTTGATGCTGACCTTGCCGCCGGAGGATTTTCTCATAAGTTTAACATGGTGCACAGTGGCACCGGGGAAAATTCCTTCGGGAGGCGTGGCGAAACCTGTTGAGGTCTTGACGAAATCGGCACCGGCCATGGTGGCTCTGGCGCATGCCTCGGCAATCTGAGAATCATCAAGAAGACAGGTTTCCAGTATAACCTTAAGTAAGGCATCACCGTCATGGCATATTTCGGCGATGGATCTGATTTCGTTCTCCACGGAATCCCATCTGCCTGTGAGTGCCTCACCGATGTTCATTACAACATCGATTTCGGATGCGCCGTCACCGACAGCACGGTCCGCTTCGAAAACCTTAACTGAGGTCGAAGAGGCTCCCAGAGGGAAACCGGCAACTGCACAGACCTTCACGGTTGAGCCCAGGCTTCTGTTCAGAGAGCGAGTCAGTCTGTATGCTTCTCTGACAAAGCAGCCGTTGACACATACGGAAGCGAAGTCGTACTGACATGCTTCCTCACAGAGTATTGCAATGTCTCCTTCTGTGGCATCGGGCCGCAGAAGGGTATGATCGAAGTATTTGTTAAAGTCTTTCATGCTATGTATGATACATCATTGAAGATGAGTTTTCAATAATGGAGGCAAAATGAAGATACCTGAGATATTTGAAGAAAAGAAGAAGGCGGGGAAACCTGTATTTTCTCTGGAGGTTTTCCCTCCCAAGAGAAAGAAGAATATGAACTCCATATACACCGCTGTGGAGAAGCTGGCCGTAACCGAGCCTGACTTCATAAGTGTGACATACGGAGCAGGCGGTAATATCGCAGACAATTCAACATGTGAGATTGCTGCCAATATCAAGAAGCGTTACGGAATTGAAACCGTAGCTCATCTGACCTGCATCAATTCCACCCGGGAAGACGTAAAGGTTATGATTGAACGGTTCCGGGATTCGGATATCGAGAATGTTATGGCTCTCAGAGGCGATATAGTTCCGGGGGAGGATATCAAGAGGGAATTTTCCCATGCCAATGAGCTGGCGATAGAGATACAGAGAAAATGCAGCGACGACCTGGAAATTCTGGGAGCATGCTATCCGGAGGGTCACTACGAGAGCCCGAGCCGTGAGGCTGACATTCAGAACCTTAAATACAAGATAGGTGCAGGTGTCAGAGTTCTTATCACTCAGCTCTTCTTCGACAACAGGTGTTTCTACGGGTTTACCGACAACCTGAGAGACGCGGGCATCACGGTTCCCGTATCTGCAGGGATAATGCCTATAGTCAAGGCAAGCCAGATAGAGAAAACGGTTCAGCTTTCGGGAGCAAGCCTGCCTCACAGGTTTACGGAGATGATAGCTCGCTACGAACATGACAGTGAAGGTCTTTACAAGGCGGGAATTGAATATGCGGTAAGACAGTGCCGTGAGCTGATAGAAAACGGTGCAGAAGGAATTCATATATACACGATGAACGATCCGCAGGTGGCAATCAATGTGTGGGAAGGCATCAGAGATCTGCTGTAAAAGGCATAAAATCAATAAAACCCTTGAAATATAGGGAATTGTGTGATAATATAATCAAAGTTAATAGATTGTTACTTCAAGAGTGAGCGGCCGGCTCACTCTTAATTATTGTGAAGAGGGAAAAATGGCCGGAAAGAAAATTACAGACATGGTTGAGGAAATTCTTTCGGATTTTCTGAAGCAGGAAGGATATGTTCTTTACAGCAGCGAATTCATTAAAGAGGGCAGGGACTGGTTCCTCAGGGTATACATTGACTTCGAAGGCTACGGCACGCCTGAGGAAGGCCGGGAACAGGTCTATATAGGAACTGAGGACTGCGAGAAGGTGAGCAGATTTCTGTCCGAGAAGCTGGATGAGGCTGATCCTGTGGAACAGAACTATTATCTGGAGGTCAGCTCGCCGGGAATGGACAGGGCTCTGACAAGAAGGGAGCATTTCACAAGTTACATAGGCAGCCATGTTGAAATCAGGCTTTACAGAGGTATTGACGGAATCAAGAATTTCGAAGGTGTTCTCACTTCATACCTGCCGGATGAGAAGACGGAGAGTGAGGATGAAGTTACTGTTAAGACTGAGGACAGAGAATGGGTGCTCAGACGCAAGGATATAGCGAAGGCACGGCTGGCGGTTATATTCTGATCACATAGAAGGCTTTGTATTTTCTAAAACGGAGGAAAAAATAATGAATGAGTTTATGAATGCAATCAATGATCTGGTGAAGGAAAAAGGAATTCCCAAGGAGATGCTTATTGATGCAATCGAGTCTGCGCTTATATCCGCATACAAGAAAAACTACGGGACTGCACAGAATGTGAGAGTTGATATAGATGAAGAAAGCGGAAGAGTTGACGTTCTCATGCAGAAGAATGTGGTCGAGGAAGTTGAGGATGAATTTACCGAGATATCCATTGAGGAAGCTCTCGAGATAGATCCGAGATATCAGGTCGGCGATATAGTCGAGTATCAGGTTACTCCTAAGGATTTCGGCCGTATTGCGGCTCAGACAGCCAAGCAGGTGGTCGTTCAGCGAATCAGAGAGGCTGAGCGCGGACTGGTGTTTGATAATTTCATCAGCAGACAGGGAGATCTGATTACGGGTGTTGTTCAGAGAATCAGCAATGAGACGCTCTTCGTCAACATAGGTAACACAGAAGGAATCCTTGTGGCAGGAGAAAGAGCTCCCGGTGAGAGATACAGGGTAAATGACAGGATAAAAGCCTATATAATGGATGTGAGAAAGAGCAACAAGGGACCTCAGGTGTTCCTCAGCAGAACACATCCCGGATTTGTTGAGAGACTCTTCGAACTGGAGGTTCCTGAAATCGACGAAGGAATCGTTGAAATCAAGAGCATAGCCAGAGAGGCAGGCTCCAGAACCAAGATTGCCGTTTACACTGAGTATGATGATGTGGATCCGGTAGGAGCATGTGTGGGAACCGGCGGCAGCAGAGTAAAGAATATCGTCGACGAACTCTGGGGAGAGAAAATTGATATAACAACCTGGGATGATGATCCGGCAGTGCTCATAAGCAATGTCCTCAGTCCGGCCAAGGTTGAAGAGGTCATTATAGACGAAGAGGAAAAGGCGGCCACAGTAGTGGTTCCGGATTATCAGCTTTCGCTGGCAATAGGCAAGGAAGGACAGAATGTGCGACTGGCAGCCAGACTTTGCGGATGGAAGATAGATATCAAGAGCCACAGCCAGTATTTCGGAGGCGCGGAGGCTGAAGAATATGACGGTGAAGATGATGAAGACTACGAAGAATGCGAAGAGTAAACGCGTTCCCATGCGAAGATGCATAGGCTGTATGGAATCAATGCCGAAGGGGAATCTTATCAGAGTAGCCTGTTATGAGGGCGTAATATCTGTGGATCCTACGGGCAGGGCCAAGGGAAGAGGCGTGTATCTGTGCAGAAACGGGGAATGTATGAAGCTGGCCAGGAAGAAGAAGGCTCTTCAGAGAAATTTCGGCGTGGACATCAGTCCCGAGGAAGAGGATGCAATATTTCAGGAGCTGATGGAATATGCGGAGTAAGGTTCTCACATATATGGGTTTTGCGAAAAAATCGGGAAACCTGGTTTCCGGCGTGAATACCTGCACCTTCAACATGGGCAGGGGCAAGGTCAGACTCATGATTCTGGCAGAAGACATATCGCCGGGAAGCGAGAAAAAAATCATGAAGGAAATAAGACGGTACAAGGTGAAGCATGTGAAATACGGAAGCATTGATGAAATGTCCCGGGCAACAGGGGGACAGGGAAGAAGTGTATTCGGTATTCTCGATGACAACTTCGCCGAAACGATACTGAAAGCTATTGAGGATGAATGCGGGAAACGTTAAAGGAGGAAGTGCGTATGAAGATATTGGATTTAGCGGCAGAGCTTAAGCTGCCGGCTGATGAAGTGCTTGAGAAGGCAAAATCTATGGGAATTCATGCCGCTGAAATCAGCGACGAGATTTCAAACATAGATGCCGCTTCTGTGCGGAACACTATAACAAGAGGCAGTGCCAGACAGGAGACTAAGGTTGCCAGAAGAAGCAAGGCCAGAAAGAGTCACGAGGATAAGAAGGACGGAGAGCCTAAGGTTACAGTGCGTGCGGCAAATGTGAAGCTTCCTGAAATCAGGAAGACGACGAGAGCGGCGGCACCTGCACGCAGCGAAAGTGCTCCTGCGGCGAAAGCTCCGACAGGGAAACCGGTGGTTTCGGAAGAAGTGGCAAATCGCAAGAAGCCTGCAGGACAGCCTAAACCTAAGGTTTCAAAGGCTATGCTGGAAGAGAGAATTGCCAGAGAGAAGGAAGGACAGCCTGAAGTCAAGCCGGAAAGGGCAGTTAAGAGTGAACCGGAAGTGAAGAAAGAACCGGAAGTCCGCAAGGAGCCGGAACCGAAGAAGTCACTGGACAGAAGACCAAGGACCACTCTTAAAGTTGTCAAAAAGGCAGAGGACGTCCGCCGGGAAGAGGCGGAGAAGAAGGCTGCTGCCAAGAAAGCTGAAGAAGAGAGAAAGAAGAAGGCTGCGGAAAGAGAAAAGAAGTCTGTTAATTCCTCCGACAGACAGTCACGTCCGTCCCGCAGGCGCGATAGTGAACAGGTACAGAACGCGCAGCCGGAACATTCAGAAAAGACATCCTCAAGAGGCAAGAAAAAGAAAGATAAAGACAGAGAACAGGACAAGTTCTCCAAGCTCGAAAGAGGCAAGAAGCAAGGCAAGGCGGAACCTAGAAGTCTGGAGAAGCAGACAAGGAAGAAGAAGCACCAGAATAAGCCTAAGGTTGAAGAGCCGGCACCTGAGGAAATGCTGCCTACAGGTACTACCCTGATAAATGTTCCGATTACTGTTGCAGGATTTGCGGAACAGACAAAGACGTCGCTTTCCCAGATAATCATGACACTTATGAAGATGGGTGTAATAGCAAACCAGAACCAGAATCTGGACGAGGACATGGTACAGCTTCTCGCCGACGAGATGGGAATTCAGATTGCCATAGGTTCTGTAGATGAAGAGGAGACATATCAGGAGGAGGAAGGAATCGAAACCTTCGAGGACAAGGAGGAGGATCTCAAACCTCGTCCGCCTATCATCACCGTTATGGGTCACGTTGACCACGGTAAGACATCCCTCCTGGATGCCATAAGAAACACCAATGTGACTGCAGGCGAGTCCGGCGGAATCACTCAGCATATAGGTGCTTCGGAAGTTGAGATTAACGGACAGAAGATCGTGTTCCTGGATACTCCGGGACATGAGGCCTTCACGGCGATGCGTGCCCGCGGAGCCAAGACCACGGATATAGCCGTACTGGTTGTTGCTGCCGACGACTCGGTAAAGCCGCAGACGGTGGAATCCATAAGCCATGCCAAGGCGGCAGGTGTTCCTATTATCGTTGCCATCAACAAGATGGATAAACCGGGAGCAAATCCTGATATCGTCAAGAAGGATCTGGCTGAGCACGGAGTTCTCGTCGAGGATTGGGGCGGAGACGTTATATGCGTTCCTGTATCGGCCAAGACCGGGGACGGTATCAGAAATCTGCTGGAGATGATTCTTCTCCAGGCGGAGGTTCTCGAGCTTAAGGCCAACCCTAACAGACTGGCCATGGGAACTGTGCTTGAAGCAAGACTGGACAAGGCCAAGGGTCCTGTGGCATCAATACTTATAACAAACGGAACACTCAAGTCTGATATGAGTATAGTTGCCGGAACGTGTGCAGGTAAAATAAGACTCATGTCAAATCAGAAGGGCGAGAAGCTCAAGAAGGCAGGTCCTGCCACGGCCGTGGAGATACTCGGTCTTTCGGATGTACCTCAGGCCGGTGACGTGTTTAATGCAGTCAAGAAATCGAGTCAGGCCAAGGAGATAGCATACAACAGACAGCAGAAGCTGCGTCAGGAGATAATGGCACGTAATTCCAGCACCACACTGGAGGAACTCTTCAACCAGATTCAGGAGGGAGAGGTCAAGGAGCTCAATCTTATCGTCAAGGCGGACGTTCAGGGCTCAGTAGGTGCCATAGTAACCTCACTGGAGAAGCTCAACAACGATGAGGTCAAGGTCAACATCGTTCATACAGGCGTAGGCGCCATAAACGAATCTGACGTAATGCTCGCGGGAACTTCCGGATCCATCATTATCGGATTCAATGTCAGACCGAGCATCACTGTAAGCTCAATGGCCGAACGTGACGGAATACAGATAAGAACTTACAACGTAATATACAACATAATCGATGATATCGAAGCAGCCATGAAGGGCATGCTCGATCCCGAATATCGCGAAGTTGTTCTGGGAACTGTTGAAATCAGAACTACCTTCAAGGTACCGGGAGTGGGTGTTGTCGGCGGTGCATATGTAACAGACGGCAAGGTTGTCCGTAATGAATCAGTCAGACTGGTAAGAGACGG
>JALFNS010000020.1 GCA_022773945.1 Clostridiales bacterium | reverse complement strand
GAGTAATCAAGGTCAGGGTTACCAAGGCGGATGAAAGAAAGGCCCTGGAAATCAACCTGGCCCTTGAGGAAATTCATGATAAGGATAAATCGGATACAGACGAGAGAAGAGAGGATAAAAAATGAGTTTAATGGAAAAAATCTTCGGCGATCTTAACGAGAAGGAGATAAAGAAGGTCTCCAAGATTGCCGATAAGGTAATGGCCCTCGATGAGGACATGCAGAAGCTCAGTGATGAAGAGCTCCGCGGCAAGACGGCAGAGTTCAGAACCAGACTGAGTGAGGGTGAAACCCTGGACGACATACTCCCTGAAGCCTTTGCGGTATGCAGAGAGGGAGCCTGGAGATCACTGGGAATGAAACACTTCTACGTTCAGGTAATAGGCGGAATCGTCCTTCACCAGGGAAGAATCGCCGAGATGAAGACAGGTGAAGGTAAAACTCTGGTGGCAACACTGGCCGCTTACCTTAACGCCCTGGAGGGAAAGGGCGTCCACGTTGTAACCGTCAACGACTATCTGGCCAAGAGAGATATGGAGTGGATGGGCAAGCTCTATACCTTCCTGGGACTCACCGTGGGATGCGTTATACACGGGATAAGCGAGGAGGAGAGAAGAGCAGCCTACAGAGCCGACATAACCTACGGCACAAACAATGAGTACGGCTTCGATTATCTGAGAGACAATATGGTGACCTACCGTGAGCAGATGATGCAGAGAGAGCTCAATTACGCCATCATAGACGAGGTGGACTCCATACTCATAGATGAGGCCAGAACACCGCTCATAATATCGGGAAGAGGCGACAAGTCCACTGACATGTACAAGCGTGCCGACAGCTTCGTCAGAGGACTGGTCAAGGATACTGACTTCACAATTGAGGAGAAGGATGAGCAGATAGCGCTCACAGATGAGGGTGTTGAGAAGTGCGAGGCATACTTCAAGATAGACAACTTCTCCGATCCTGAGAACATGGAGGTCAACCATCACGTTATGCAGGCCCTCAAAGCCCGTAACATGATGAAGAGAGACGTGGACTACGTTGTCAGAGACGGTGAGGTAATCATAGTTGATGAGTTCACCGGACGTATGATGTTCGGCAGACGCTACAGCGACGGACTCCATCAGGCGATAGAAGCCAAGGAAGGCGTTCTCGTGCGTTCCGAGTCGAAGACTCTGGCCACAATTACGCTTCAGAACTACTTCAGAATGTACGGCAAGCTGGCGGGAATGACAGGTACGGCCAAGACGGAGGAAAGCGAGTTCACGGATATATACAACATGGACGTTGTGGTGATTCCTACGAACAAGCCTGTAATAAGAGAGGACCTGCAGGATGCTGTGTACGCCACGGAGAGAGGCAAGTACAAGGCTATCGCCGACAGAGTTGAGGAAGCCCACAAGACGGGGCAGCCTGTTCTCGTGGGAACAATATCCATCGAGAAGTCAGAGCTGATAGCCGACCTGCTCAGGAAGAGAGGAATAAAGAACTTCAACATACTTAACGCCAAGCATCACGAGAAGGAAGCCCAGATAATAGCCGAGGCGGGCAGAGAAGGCGCCATCACCATAGCCACAAACATGGCCGGTAGAGGAACGGACATCATTCTGGGAGGAAACCCGGAGTTCGAGGCCAAGAAGGAAATGGAGAAGCTTGGTTATGACGATGAGCAGATTGCCTTCGCCACGAGCTTCATGAAGAGCGAGGATCCTGAGCTTCTCAAGGCCAGAGAGGACTTCAGAAGACTTCTGGAGGAAGCCAAGGCCGAGAGAAAACCTGAGCAGGAGAGAGTCAGAGAGCTGGGCGGACTTTGCATTATCGGTACGGAGAGACATGAGTCAAGACGTATAGACAACCAGCTTAGAGGTCGTTCCGGACGTCAGGGAGACCCGGGACAGACACAGTTCTGCATCTCCATGGAGGACGAACTCATGCGACTCTTCGGCGGTGACAGAATGCAGAACATCGTCACCAAGCTGGGTGTTGCCGAGGACGAGGCCATAGAGGCCAAGATGATAACCAAGCAGATAGAGAACGCCCAGAAGAAGGTTGAGGGCAGGAACTTCGGAATCAGAAAATACGTTCTCCAGTACGACAACGTAATGAACAAGCAGCGTGAAATCATATACAGCGAGCGTAAGAAAGTCCTCTTCGGTGAGAATCTGCGCGAGGATCTGGATATGATGATGAAGAAGCTCATCGACGAGGTTGTGGATCCGATAGTTGTGGCCTCCAAGTATCCTGAGGAGTGGGACTTCGAGACCATGAACAAAGGCCTTTGCAAGTTCACGAATAAATTCAGGCCTCTCGAGTTCGATAAGGAAGATCTGGCCGATATGGACGAGGAATCCCTCAAGAACGGACTCTACGAGGAATTCAGCGAGTTATATGACGAGAAGGAGAAGGAAATCGGCGTGGACAGACTCCGCGAGGTTGAGCGCATGATTCTTCTTCGCGTAGTGGACAACAAATGGATGGATCACATCGACGCCATGGATCAGCTGAAGAGCGGAATCGGTCTGAGAGGACTGGGCGGACAGGATCCGGCTGCGGCATATGCCCATGAGGGATTCTCAATGTTCGAGCTTATGATATCTTCCATACAGGAGGATTTCGTCAAGTTCTGCTATAACGTAACGGTGACCACATCAACCGAGAGAAAGAACGTTATAGGTGCCGGCGTGTCCAGAAAGGATGATTTCGATGACAGTGAGATGAGAGAACAGGCGGCACGCGCAAAGGCTGCAGGCGGAAATGTGGACATGCGTCAGGCGCCGGCTCAGGCTGCGGTTCCTCAGAGAGAGCACAAGCAGGAGACGGTGAGACGTGAGGCGCCGAAAATCGGCAGAAACGACCCGTGTCCTTGCGGAAGCGGGAAGAAGTACAAGCACTGCTGCGGCAGAAATCAGTAACTTTTGAATCGGGAAAGGAGATGAACCATGAGAATTGCTATTAACGGATTCGGCAGAATAGGAAGACTGACATTCAGGAAACTTTTCGGAGAAGAAAATGTTGAGATTGTAGCCATAAACGACTTGACGGCGCCGGAGATGCTCAGATACCTGCTCAGATACGACAGCGTCCAGAGACCCTATGACAGAGAAGTGTCATACGGAGAGGACTATCTGGAGGTGGACGGAGTCAGAGTGAAGGTGTTCAGCGAACCTGACCCTGCCGAACTGCCGTGGGGAGAGCTGGATGTGGACATAGTGCTGGAGTGCACGGGGTTCTTCACTTCACGGGAGAAGGCCTCGGCCCACATCAGGGCCGGCGCGAAGAAGGTGCTCATATCCGCACCGGCGGGCAGCGACCTGCCTACCATAGTCTACGGAGTCAATCACGAGACGCTGAAGCCGGAGGACGATATAGTATCCGCGGCATCATGCACGACAAACTGTCTGGCTCCTATGGCCAAAGCTCTCAATGAGTACAGAGAGATAAGAACAGGTTTCATGACCACTATTCATGCATATACGGGAGACCAGATGCTTCTCGACGGACCTCACAGAAAGGGAAATCTGAGAAGGGCCAGAGCCGGAGCTGTGAACATAGTGCCTAACAGCACGGGTGCAGCCAAGGCTATAGGGCTCGTTATTCCGGAGCTCGAGGGCAAGCTCATGGGATCGGCCCAGAGAGTGCCTGTTGCCACAGGCTCCATAACCATTCTCACAGCGGTTCTCAAGGACTCTACTGAGACGGTGACACTGGAGGGAATAAACGCGGCCATGAAAAATGCGGCGGATGAATCCTTCGGATATACGGAGGAGCCTATAGTATCAAGCGATGTTATAGGAATGTCCTACGGATCCCTCTTTGATGCCACGCAGACACTTGTGGAGAGAAGCGGCAACACCGTGTACGAGGTGCAGGTTGTCGCATGGTACGATAACGAGATGAGTTACGTATCACAGATGATAAGAACGATGAAATATATGTGCAGCCTTAAATAAGGAGAAATAATATTGATACTTACAGATGAAATAAGAGGAGAAATGCCGGCGCTTCGCCGGGAGCTCGCAGAGGCGGGAGAGGCTCTCAATCCTGATAAGATGAGAGCTGATCTTCGCGATATAGATGAGAAGATATCCGTTCCCGGCTTCTGGGACGATCAGGAGAACGCCCAGAAGGTCATGAAGGACAAGAAGAGTCTGGAGTCGGATCTGGAGGAATACGAGGAACTGACCGGCAGACTTGACGATCTGGAGGTAATGCTTGAGATGTCCGAGGAAGCCGAGAAGGGCGGCGATGAAGAGGAAGCTGGACTCATGGCCGAAGAGGCAAGAGAAGCTGCAGATTCTCTGAAGGAGGATGTGGAGCGGATCAAGCTCAGAACCCTTCTTGACGGCAAGTATGACAAGAACAATGCCATAATATCCGTCCATGCCGGTTCCGGCGGAACGGAGGCCATGGACTGGGCTGAAATGCTCCTCAGAATGTACACGAGATGGTGCGAGAAGAGAGGCTTCAAGTACAAAATCATGGAAATGAACGACGACACTGAAGCGGGAATCAAGAGTGCCACTCTCATGGTGGAGGGCGATTATGCCTACGGCTATCTGAAAAACGAGAAGGGCGTACACAGGCTTGTGAGAATATCGCCTTTTGATTCTTCGGGACGAAGGCATACATCCTTCGCATCACTGGATGTCACACCTGAAATCGAGTACGACAAGACGGTGGAAATCAACCCGGAGGATATACGCGTTGACACCTACAGGTCCAGCGGTGCAGGCGGTCAGCACGTCAATATGACGGATTCCGCAGTCAGAATAACTCACCTGCCGACACACATAGTGGTTACATGCCAGAATGAGCGATCCCAGATACAGAACAGGGAATACGCCATGAAGATGCTCATGTCCAAGCTCATAGAGCTGAAGGAGCAGGAGGAGAAGGAATCTCTCAACGAACTGAAGGGAGACTACAACCAGATTACCTGGGGCAGCCAGATAAGGTCTTACGTCTTCCAGCCGTACACCATGGTCAAAGACCACAGAACGGGAGCCGAGGTGGGCAACGTTCAGGCGGTAATGGACGGCGACATTGATTATTTCATTAACGAGAAACTGAAGCAGAAGGATTAACATGAACATAACGGAAATACTCGCAGAGGAATTCAAAATCAGGAGAAATCAGGTTGAGGACACTGTGAAGCTTATTGATGAAGGGAACACGATTCCCTTCATTGCACGTTACAGGAAGGAAGCCACAGGCGGTCTGAGCGACACAATACTCAGAGACATGGAGGAGAGACTCACCTATCTGAGAAACCTGGAGGAACGGAAGGAAGAAGTCATCCGCCTCATAGACGAGCAGGGGAAACTGACAGAGGAGCTGAAAAATCAGATAAGAGAAGCCACCATACTGAGAAGGGTGGAGGATCTGTACAAGCCGTTTAAGAAGAAGAAGGCTACCCGCGCCTCCAAGGCCAGAGAGAAAGGTCTGGAACCGCTGGCGGACATCATATCAGCCCAGGGTAGCGAGAACCCGGCTGAAGCCGCAAAGGCCTTTACCGACGAGGTCACTGGAGAGGAAAGAGGCGTTGCGGATTCGGAGGCTGCCATCGCGGGAGCCTGCGATATCATAGCCGAGAAGATATCCGACGATGCGGAGACAGTTGAAGCTGTGAGAAACAGAACTCTGGAGAAGGGGAGCATTGTCACTGAAGCGGCGGATCCGGAGGAAAAGACGGTATACGACATGTATTACGAATACAGTGAGCCCGTGAGCAAAATCCCCGATCACAGAATTCTGGCCATAAACAGGGGCGAGAAAGAAAAGAAGCTCAAGGTCAAGGTGACCGTTGACAGTGAGGCGATGGAGGAGCTGATAGGTAAATCGGTAATAACCGATGAGAAATCCACGTGGACGGAAATTCTCAGAGCCACTGTAGAAGATGCATACAAGAGACTCCTGGCACCTTCAGTGGAGCGGGAAATCAGGAACATGCTCACTGAGAGAGCCGAGGCATCGGCGGTTAAGGTTTTTGCGAAAAACACGGAGAAGTTGCTCATGGTTCCGCCGGTGAGAGGTGCGAGAATCATAAGCATTGACCCGGGATACAGAACAGGATGCAAGGTTGCGGTGCTCGATGAGACGGGAAGGCTGAGAGCCTATACCACCGTATTCCCTACAGAACCGAGAAAGGATATCAGGGGAACCGAGGTCACGCTGAAGAAGCTTGTTGAGAAGTACGACATAAATACCATAGTGATAGGTAACGGCACAGCCTCGAGAGAAACGGAGGAGGTTGTGGCCGAGTTTATCCGCAAGATGGGCGGAGGTATCAGATACACCATCGTCAACGAGGCGGGAGCCTCCGTGTATTCGGCCTCCAAACTTGCAGCCGAGGAGTATCCGGATCTGGATGTCACCGTCAGAGGCGCCATGTCACTGGGAAGAAGGCTTCAGGATCCGTTGGCTGAGCTGGTGAAGATTCCTACCAAGTCCATAGGTGTCGGGCAGTATCAGCACGATATTAACCAGACTCTTCTCGAAGGTGCTCTGGACAATGTTGTCGAGGACTGCGTAAACCGTGTGGGAGTGGACCTGAACACAGCATCTCCGTCCCTCCTGTCCCACGTGGCGGGAATCAACATGGGAATCGCCAGGAACATAGTCGCCTACAGGGAGGAGAACGGTCCTTATCACAACAGGAAGGAACTGAAGAAGGTTCCTAAACTTGGTGAGAAGACTTTCGGACAGTGTGCCGGATTCATGAGAATAGCAGGAGGGGACAATCCGCTTGACAACACGGCGGTTCATCCGGAATCCTATGGAATTGCCGGGGACATGCTGGAAAGGCTGGGATACAGCGGAGCGGAGCTCAATTCAGAGGCAGCTCTCACGGATATTGACGACAGAATCTGGGAACGCTACGGAGAAGAGAAGAAGCCTGCCAGAAGGGGCAAAGGCCTGGCCGCTCTGGCCGAGCTTTCGGCGGACAAGCCTGAGAGAAACATGAAGAAGGCTGTGGAGAAGCTGGCCGCGGATCTGGACGCAGGAGTTCCGACAGTTGCGGATATAATAGAGGAAATGAAGAAACCGGGCCGAGACCCTCGTGAGGATGCGCCTCCCGTTGTGTTCAGAAACGACGTGAGATCCTTCGACGATCTGGAAGTTGGAATGGAGCTTGAGGGAACCGTGAGAAACGTCGTGGACTTCGGAGCCTTTGTGGATATAGGCGTGAAGAATGACGGGCTGGTGCACATTTCCGAGCTGAGCAGGAAGTACGTGAAACATCCTATGGATGTGGTTTCCGTAGGAGATACGGTCAAGGTTCGCATAATTAAAATAGACAGAGAAAAGCAGAAAATCGGACTGACGATGAAGCTCTAGAAGGCTTGAATATACGCACTCGTGTATACATTATATTTCCGAAAATCAACTTGTATTGAAATATTCACTGTGTTAATATTTTATCGTCGGTGCAGGGGCACCGGAATGTCATTATTTTAAAAAGGAGATGCATACTTATGGGCGCTATAGGCGAAACTTTACTTAAGTTCTGGGATTCCACAGGTATTGCCAATTTCGGTTATCAGAACGGAATCATGATTGTAGTGGCATTGCTGTTCCTCTATCTGGCAATCAAGCATGGATTCGAGCCGCTTCTGCTCGTTCCGATTGCCTTCGGAATGCTGCTGTCCAACCTGCCTATGACAGGTATATTTCTTAACGATGTGGTCCATGAGGGAATTACCAATTCCAATCAGCTGGCCGACGCGGGCATATTCAGTATATTCTATCTGCTGAAACCTGTATTGCCGTCGCTGATATTCTTGGGCGTAGGTGCCATGACGGATTTCGGACCGCTTATTGCCAACCCGAAGTCACTGCTCATGGGAGCTGCAGCTCAGCTGGGTATATTCTTCGCCTTCTTCTCGGCTATTGCTCTGGGATTTACGGCTCAGGAGGCCGGTTCCATAGGAATTATCGGAGGAGCTGACGGACCTACGGCTATATATCTGACCGGCAAGCTGGCGGACCATCTGCTGGGACCTATCGCTGTAGCGGCCTACTCATACATGGCTCTCGTACCTGTAATACAGCCGCCTATAATGAAGCTGCTGACTACTAAGAAGGAGAGAGAGATTAAGATGGAACAGCTGAGAACTGTTTCTCAGAGGGAGAAGATTCTCTTCCCTATAGCTGTTACCATAGTTATAGCACTCATACTGCCGTCGGTGGCACCGCTTATCGGTATGCTCATGCTGGGCAACCTGTTCAAGGAGTGCGGACGTACAGCCAGACTTTCGGATACGGCATCCAATGCTCTGTCCAATATTCTGGTAATACTTCTGGGAACCTGCGTCGGTGCGTCTGCAGTAGGTCAGACATTCATCACATGGGATACCATCAAGATTGTTATTCTGGGTGTTCTGGCATTCTGCTTCGGAACAGCAGGTGGTGTACTTATAGCCAAGCTGATGAATGTGCTTTCCAAGACTCCTATCAATCCGCTCATCGGATCTGCGGGAGTATCGGCAGTGCCTATGGCAGCGCGTGTATCACAGGTCGAAGGTCAGAAGGCAAATCCGACGAACTTCCTGCTCATGCATGCCATGGGACCGAACGTTGCCGGAGTTATAGGCTCAGGTGTTGCCTGCGGTGTAATGCTCTGCATGTTCGGAGGTTATTAAGAAATTCTCTAAAATCATTTTTATACACTATGGGAAGAGGCTGCTGCTTTAACGGGCATTACCGTTGAGGCGCAGCCTCTTTCTATTGGGATGCAGCTTGAACAGTATTTTTAAGTATTAATGCTTTGGTTGAGTTTGACTCTGACAAGAACCATGAAATCGGGTTTCTTCCTGTCAGAAGATTGTCCATTTTTGTCGAATTATTTCTCTATGGACAATCCGCTGTCCATATGTGGAATTGTTATTGAGAATGGACAATTTATGGCATGTCAGTTTCCTTATATTACCTTTTCTTGTCCTTTTCTTAATAGAATGAGACTAAAAGGGGAAAATCCTGCTATTATTTGCCCATATCATGAAAGAATCTGTAAAATGGACAGCATATTGTCCATTCGCCAGAAATTCTCAGTAAATGGACAATTCTGCGACTAGGAGATTACATTGTGATTGATTTCCAGAGCGATGTGAGGTATCATTACAGCACGATTATCATGGATACTTCAGCGGACTCTCAGACATTGTGACAGATGAGAGAATAATAGAATTGCTAAACACAGTATCAAGATAAGTAGCACCCTAAGCACCTGAAATCAGGTGCTTGTTATTTGCAGAAAAATGAAAAAACTCAACAGAAAGGCTTGAATAATACGTATAAAACACGCATTATATAAACAGAAGGAGAGTTAAACTATGAGGACAGCGTATAAAATTTTTATAAGAACGGAAGTTAATGAGCCTCATGGTTTTACTGTTTATATTCCGGATTTTGATGCATACACCGAGGGCGACAGCATTGCAGATGCAATTTATATGGCGAGAGATCTGATCGGACTGATGGGCATAACCATGCAGGACGATGGAGAGATGCTGCCGGAGCCGGGAGCAACCGGGTATGAAGCGTCGGACGAAGAAATTGAGGCATATGTAGATATAGACTTCGCGAAATACAGAAGAAGGCATGACAACAGGAAGGTGAAGAAAACGCTGACTATCCCATCCTGGCTTAATGAAGCTGCTGTAAGTGAGAATATTAATTTTTCAAGGACTTTGGAAGAGGCTCTGAAGGACAAACTTCAGATATAGGAGGAGGGGGAACAATAACCATGAACACTCTGGATATAATCACGAAAAAAAGAGACGGGGGAAGCCTGTCGGAAGCAGAAATCAGATATCTGACGGAGGGCTGCGTTTCGGGTGAGATTCCCGATTATCAGATGGCTGCATTTCTTATGGCGGTATATTTTAGGGGCCTGAACAGGGAGGAAATCTTCGCCCTGACGAAGGCCATGAGAGATTCCGGGGATGTGGCGGATCTGTCACAGGTGGCAGGATTCAAGGTGGACAAGCACAGCACGGGAGGTGTGGGCGACAAGACCACACTTATAGTGGCACCGATAGCTTCGGCCTGCGGAGTGCCTGTTGCCAAGATGAGCGGCAGAGGTCTGGGATTCACGGGAGGAACCGTGGACAAGCTGGAATCCGTACCGGGTTTCAGGACGGCGCTCACGAGAGATGAGTTCGTTAATCAGGTCAATCGCACAGGCATCGCCGTTATAGGTCAGTCGGAGACAATAGCTCTGGCCGACAAGAAGCTTTACGCGCTGAGAGATGTTACGGCAACCGTTGAGAACATGGGACTCATAGCCTCGAGCATAATGAGCAAGAAGCTTGCATCGGGCTCTGACGGAATACTTCTCGATGTCAAGTGGGGGCGCGGAGCCTTCATGAAGACAGTGGAGGATGCCCGGGAGCTGGCGGAACTCATGGTGGATATAGGCAGGAGCGCCGGCAGGAAGACCATGGCAATGATAACGGACATGAACCAGCCGCTGGGAAGAGCCGTGGGCAACAGCCTGGAAGTCAGAGAGGCCATAGATGTTCTCAGGGGAGAAGGTCCGGCGGATATATACGAGCTGTCTCTGAGACTGGCGTCGGAGATGATATCCATGAGCCTGAATATAAGTCCGGAGGAGGCCGAAGCCAGAGCGAGAGCGGCAGTTGATGAAGGCAGAGCCCTCGGGAAATTCAGAGAGTTCGTGGATGCTCAGGGCGGAGACGGCGGAATAATCGAGAACCCGTTACTGATGGGTGAGGCGAGGTTTTCGGAGAGCATCAGAGCCGGAGACAACGGATATATAGAAGAAATCGACGCGCTTAAAATTGGCATGGCGTCGCAGCATACAGGGGCAGGCAGGGAGAAAAAGGAAGACGTCATAGACAAGTGCGCAGGAATACTCCTGACCCGGAAACGGGGCGATGAGGTAAAAACGGGTGATGAGCTCTGCAGAGTTTTTGCCGGAACACAGGAGAAGCTTGAGCAGGCGTCGGCAATATGCCGTGAAGCCTTTGAGATAGGAGAAAACAAGCCTTCGGGCAGAGAGTTAATTGAGGAGATAATCGGGAGGTAGGAATGAAAATTCAGTTTTGCGGAGCTACGACAGGCGTTACGGGATCCTGTCACCTTATTAAGACGGACAACCATATGCTGCTTCTGGACTGCGGTCAGTTTCAGGGAGGCAAGGCCCAGGAGGAAATGAATCTGGAGGAGTTTCCCTTCGATCCTTCTGAGATAGAGTACATGATTCTCAGCCACGCCCACATAGACCACTGCGGCAGAATTCCTCTTCTGGTGAAGAAGGGATTCAAGGGCAGAATATACTGTACCGATGCCACGGCGGACCTGCTTAAGGTTATGCTGATAGACAGCGGACACATACACGAACAGGAGGCAGAATGGCAGAACAGGAAGAACAGGAGAGCGGGGAGACCGGAGATTGAGCCTCTCTATACACAGAAGGATGCGGAGGACTCGCTGAAATTCGTAAAACCTGTTCTTTACGATCAGCTCGTAGAACTCAACGACGAAATGAGCATAGTCTTCAACGATGCGGGACATATACTGGGATCGGCAATAACGGAAATATGGGTCAAGGAAGGCGATAAGGTTGCCAAAATCGTGTTCTCCGGCGACCTGGGAGTTATGGACAGACCTATCCTCAGAAACCCGACTATAATCAAGAAGGCCGACTATGTGATAATGGAGACGACCTACGGCAACAGGCTTCACCCTCAGAACTCCATGGACGTGAAGAAGCTCATGGACATAATAAGGGAAACGGCCAAACGAGGAGGCAATACCATCATCCCTTCCTTCGCTGTAGGCAGAACCCAGGAACTTATCTACGAGCTGAACCGGGTAATCGACAATGACAGCGAATATAGGAAGGATTTCGAGAACATCAAGGTTTACGTGGACAGTCCGATGGCAACCACAGCCACGGAGGTTTTCAAGAACAACGCCCAGGTGTTTGACGAGGAGACCAAGGAGTACATAAGCCGGGGAGACAACCCTCTGGATTTCAAGGGGCTGAAGTTTACCAGAAGCACTGAGGAATCCCAGTGGCTGAACATAGACAAGGAGCCGAAGGTTATAATCTCAGCCAGCGGCATGTGCGAAGCCGGAAGGATACGTCACCACCTGAAGCACAACCTCTTTGACAGCAGGGCGAGCATAGTATTTGTAGGCTATCAGGCCGAAGGAACTCTGGGCAGATCCCTGGTAGAGGGACAGAAGGAGGTCACGCTCTTCGGAGAGAAGATTCAGGTCAACGCTCAGATACACAATCTGGAAGGGTTCTCGGGACATGCGGACAGGGACGGACTCATGACATGGATCAGAGGTTTCCGCAAGCAGCCGTCAAGAGTGTTCCTGGTTCACGGAGAGAAGGAGTCCAAACTGGATTTCGCAAAGGCTCTCACTGAGAAGACGGGCATGGATGTCACTCCTGTGCTGGCCAACTCGGAATATGAGCTCAATCTTGCCGAAGGTAAGGTGATAACCATGGAGGAAGCCATCGCCGATGAAATAGATGAGCAGAAAATTAACGAAGCCCGGGAGGATCTCTACGACGTGCGCCGCAGGCTGGAGGACATCATATACAGTGTGAACCTGAAGATGGACAAGAGCACATCACCGGAGAAGCTTGTTAAAATTAATAACATTATACAGGAACTGGAAAAGTCGGCAATCAATCTGGGAGCTGCCATATCCGACAGCGATCCCGAAGACAAAACCATAGAACTTTCTCCTGAAGAAATCGAAGCTATCAGAGAGCAGCGGAAACGGAAGCAGGAGAGCGCGGCAACAAAATAAGCAAGAAAAACATAGCAAACTAGTTACCTTGAAATAGACACAAATGTGTCATTAATGAGAAAATGCATTTAATGACTTTGACGGCAGTATGTTAGAATATTATCAGGCAAAGTAAGTTTAATGGGCAGGGTGTTACGATGGCAGACTTGAAAGGCATAGAAACCAGTGTCCAGCAGGTGGCTGAGGCAATAGGAATCGCGCTCAAGGTCGAGGTGGAAATAGTCGATAACAAACTGAATATAGTAGGCGGAACCGGCATATACCAGGAGAAGCTGGGAGAGAAGGAAGAACAGGGAAACCTGGGAGGCAACTACCTCTATGCCAGAACACTCAGAACCGGGAAGACCCAGTACGTTGCAGATGCAGTGGCTGACAGAAACTACGATGAGAAAGGCTTCGGCGGCACTGTATACGGCGAGTGCGCCGAAATCTGCACACCGATAATTCTCAAAGGCAAGACTATAGGAATCATAGGACTTGTCGCCTTTAACGAAGAACAGAGAGCCATTCTCGCCGATACGGGCAGAAATATGATAGGCTTTGTGGAGAGAATGGCGGATCTTCTGGCCGCCAAGGCGGATCAGCAGGAAACGCTTGAGAATGCGAAGGAATCCAGGGACGAGATGTCCACGGTTCTGGAAACCGCACACGAGGGAATCTTCGCTCTGGATCAGTCCGGATATGTGAAGCACTGTAACGTAATGGCCGCCACGCTTCTGAGAACAACCAAGAAGGAGCTGGTGGGAACTCACATAAGCAAGCTTATGCCTAACAGCCCGGCCATGAAGGTGCTGGAGACGGGCAGAGGATATACCGAGAATGAAGAGATATTCCGCGTGGGAAGTGAGCAGTATCACTTCATAATAACCGTTAAACCGTACATGAAAGGCGACGAGATTCAGGGAATCGTAGTCTCCTTCAGAGATATAGAAGAAGCGCAGAAGCTGGTATACAACTTCAGCAACAGAACGGTCAAGAATACCGTCAATGATATAATAGGTTCGGGCAAGAGTATAATGAATGCCAAGCGTCAGGCGCTCCTTATCGCCAGAGGAAGTTCCGCGGCTCTCATTTCCGGAGAGAAGGGAACGGGCAAGGAAATGTTCGCAAAAGCCATTCACTATGCGTCGGCCAGGGCGGACAAGCCATTCGTGGCAGTCAACTGCAGCGCCATTCCGGAAAACCTTCTGGAGAGTGAAATTTTCGGGATGGAGGACGCCGGAGCGGGCAGGAAGAAGGGAGTAAGAGCAGGCAAGCTTGAGCAGGCCGAAGGCGGAACTCTGTTCATAGATGAAATCGCCGATGTACCTCTCTTCATACAGGTGAGACTGCTTCAGTACATGCAGGAGGGGAGTCCTTCCGATGTGAGGATTATCGCCGCCACGACGGAGAACCCGGACAAGCTTCTCAGAGAAGGGAAGGTCAGAGAGGATTTCTACTACAAGCTTAACGTGCTGTCGCTGACGCTGCCGCCGCTAAGAGAGCGCAGAGAGGATATACGCCCTCTCATGAGGCATTTTCTCAACAAGTACAATGCCTTTGCAAACAGGAAAATAACCGGATTTTCCCGGGATGTTGAGGAGCTCTACGTATCCTACGACTGGCCGGGGAATGTGAGAGAGCTGGAGAATGCCGTGGAGTACGGTATCAACATGGCTTTCGGCAATACAATAACGATGGAGGATGTTCCTTCACGAATTCTCAAAAACGAAGAGGAAGTGGTCAAGTTCAGTCATATGGACAAGCCGCTGTCCGTGCAGGTGAAGCTCTATGAGAGAGAAATCATCAGGAAGAAGCTGAAGCAGCACGGCGGGGTCAAGGACGTTGTGGCCAGAGAGCTGGGCCTTTCCAGAGCAACACTGTATAGAAAGCTCACCGAGCTTGATATAGACTAAACCGCTAACAATGCAACATAAAATTTCAAGGAGGAAAATTATGTCAGAATTAAGAACAGCATTACCAAAAATCACTACTCCGCTGCCGGGTCCTAAGGCACAGGCACTCATCGAGAGAAGAGCAAAGGCTACACCTAAGGCAATCGGTACTGCTTACAAAGCAGTTATCGAAAGAGGTGAAGGCGCTATGTTCGAAGACGTTGACGGCAACATTTTCCTTGACTGGATTGCAGGCGTAGGCGTACTGAACATCGGATACAGCCACCCTGAGCTTATCGAAGCAGTAAAGGCACAGTCAGAGAAATACTTCCACTCAATGTTCAACATCACAACTCACGAGCCATACGTTAAGCTGGCTGAGGAGATGGCAAGAATCACTCCTGTTAAGGGAGACGAGAAGCAGGCATTCTTCGTATGCTCCGGATCAGAAGCAGACGAGAACGCAGTTAAGGTTGCCAAGAACTTCACAGGAAGACCTAACATCATCGTATTCACAGGCGCATTCCACGGAAGAACAGCTCTGACAATGACAATGACAGCTAAGAAGTCATATGCAGCAGGCATGGGACCATTCCCTGACGGCGTATACAGAGCAGAGTTCCCTAACCTCTACAGAGCTCCTGGAGATCTGGAAGGACAGGCAGCAATCGACTACTATGTAAAGAAGCTTGAAGAAGTATTCATCGAGGCTACTCCTTACGATCAGTGCGCAGCTATCGTATTCGAGCCTGTACAGGGTGAAGGCGGATTCGTTCCTGCACCTATCGAATGGGTTAAGGCAGTTAGAAAGATCTGTGACGAGCACGGAATCCTCATGGTATGCGACGAAGTACAGTGCGGATGGGCACGTTCAGGTAAGATGTTCGCATCACAGTACTTCAAGGATGCAGGATGCGCTCCTGATATCATGACTACAGCTAAGTCAATCGCAGGCGGAATTCCTCTCTCAGCTATCGTAGCAAGAAAGGAAATCATGGACAAGGTTAACCCTGGTACTATCGGCGGAACTTACGGTGCTAACGCTCTGGCAGCAGTATCAGCTCTGAAGGTTATCGAGGTTATGGAAAGAGACGATTACCCTGGTAAGGCTATGCACGTTGCTGACGTAATCGGAAGCGGACTCAGAGAGCTGCAGAAGAAGTACCCTTGCATCGGCGATGTTAGAGGAACAGGCGCTATGATGGGTGTTGAATTCGTTAAGGATCCTGTAACTAAGGAACCGGATGCTGATCTGGTATCAAGACTGGTACAGAACGCTATGAACAAGGGCCTCATGCTGGAAGCTGCAGGAACTTACAACAACGTTATCAGAATTCTGTCACCTCTGTGCGTAACTGACGAGCAGATGAAGGCAGGACTGGACATCATCGAAAGCGCTCTGGCAGAAGAGACAGCTAAATAAGACGGGATAAATATTTTGGGTCGAATGGAGAAAAAACCTTGCATTTTGCATAAAAACAAGGTACAATTTAAGTGTGGTTATCCCCCTGATAACCTCATTAATCTCTAATCCCAATACCCCTTTTAACAAGAGAGATCCGTAAGGGTCTCTCTTGTTTTGTGCTGAAAAATCATATAGAATTAAATCATGAAGACTATTTGTGAAAAAATAAATGAAAAAATAACCGGGAGCACACTGTGGAATTTCTACTTTGGAGGAATGAAAGCAGGTGTTCTTGATATAGAAACAACCGGACTCAATCCGGAGAGAAACAAGTTCATCCTCGGCTGCATTACAGATGACCGGGAAGGACAGCTGTATCAGATGCTGGCCGAAAACCAGATGGAAGAAGGTGAAGCTCTGGATGAATACATGAATAAGGTTTCGGAACTTGATGTTGTCGTAACGTATAACGGAAGGCATTTCGACATACCTTTTATCGAGAAAAGACTTAAGAAATACGGATATGATGACGTTTATATGCCTTATAATCTCGATGTTTATCTGGCGGTAAACGGCTATTCTCCAATCAGGAAGCTGGTTCCCAATCTTAAGCAGAAAACTCTCGAAAACTACATGGGCTTCTGGATGAACAGAGAAGATGAAATTTCGGGAGCTGAAAGTGTTGAACTGTACAACATGTATGAGAAGACAGGGGACGGTCAGCTTGAACGTAAGATTCTTCTTCACAATAATGATGACGTCAGACAGCTTACAAGACTGACTGAAGTGCTGAGAAAATGTGATTTTCACAGGGCAATGTACGGTCTTGGATTTCCGGTGAACCCCGGCAATCCTGAAGCCTCCCTGATGAATGTACAGAAAATCCGCATTTATGCGGACTGTATAGTTGCATCAGGCAGACAGCTTGTCAGAAAAGACAGGAAACCTGTGGAATATAGAAGTTTTCCGTTTGGGGAGATGAGTGCGGAAACAGAATTCTGCTCGGCAGATAAAAGCTTCAGAATACGGGTTCCCGTAATGAGACGTAATGGAATTGCCGCAGCGGATATCCGTGCACTTGAAGGACTCGATGAAGAGAAATTTATGAAATACCCTCTATGCGAAGAAGGTTTTATTGTCGTAGAGGACAAATCAGGACTTAAATACAGGGAAATAAATCACCTTGTGAAAGAAGTAATAAGGAGCGCAGTATGAAGATAGGTTTTATAGGAACGGGAAATATGGGCGGTGCCATATTGAGAGGTTATGTGAATTCCGGCAAGAGCGGCGGCAACAGTCTGTACATATGCAACAGAACACGCGAGAGAAGCGATAGAATCGTCTCAGAGCTGTCCGGACCGGTAACGGTATGTCAGGATGCGAGAGAGCTTGTAAGAGCCTGTGACATAGTGATAATAGGCGTGAAGCCTCAGGGTATGGAGGAACTCCTTAAAGAAATAGCCCCGGAAGTATCCGAAGGGAAAGTGTTTGTATCTATGGCAGCAGGTGTCTCCATAGCTGCAATCAAGAAGTATCTGGGAGAAAAAACCGGCATAATCAGAATAATGCCTAATACTCCTGCCATGGTAGGAAAGGCCATGACTTCATTATCGCCTTGTGAGTATGTTTCCGAATCGGAGCTTGAGGCCGTAAAGGTCATATTTGATTCAATCGGCAGGGCAGAAGTCGTTCCGGAACACATGATTGACTGTGTAATAGGTGTCAGCGGCAGCAGTCCGGCATATACGTACATGTATATTGACGCCCTGGCAAAAGCTGCGGAAGCAAGAGGCATGGAGGCTGAAGCGGCTCGTATCTTTGCGGCTCAATCGGTTCTGGGAGCAGCTGAAATGGTTTTGCAGAGCAGTGAGAGCCCGGAGCAGCTGAGAATTAACGTATGCTCGCCGGGAGGCACTACGATTGAGGCGGTAAACAGCCTGATAGACAACGATTTTGAGAAAATAGTCAGAGAAGCCTTTGAAGCGGCAGTAAACAGATCCATAGAAATGACGGGAGGCACGAAAAAGTGATTTTTGAAGAGAAAAAAATAAGCGGAGAGAGAATTTATCAGGGCAAAATATTAAGTGTCAGAAAAGATCTGGTAACTGCTGTGAACGGACAAGCGTACAGGGAAATTGTCGAACACGGCGGAGCGGTGGCTATGGTTGCCGTAACAGAAGACGATAAGATAATAATGGTGCGCCAGTACAGATACGCCTGCGGCAGAGCCGTACTGGAGATTCCTGCCGGTAAAATAGATCCCGGTGAAAAAGATCCGGTAGCCGTAGCTCATAGGGAATTAAAAGAAGAAACAGGCTACAGTGCTTCGTCCGTAACACATCTGGGAGATGTTAATCCGAGCTGCGGATATTCCGAAGAGGTAATACATATATATCTCATGAAAGGGCTTACGGCAGGAGAACAGGAGCCTGACGAAGATGAAGCTCTTGAGGTGCTGGAGCTGCCTTTTGATGAAGTGTATGCAAAGGCTGTAAACGGAGAAATAGCTGACGCCAAAACCATGGCGGCACTGCTGATGGCTAAAGAAAGAAGATAGCCTTTGAACCGGGATATTCCGGCATAATGCGAAGAAAAAAGCCTCTGCACGCAATGTGCAGAGGCTTTTACGGCAATATAATGCCTTGAGATGGTATTATTACATTTATCAGAGTGAATTGCTGATTTCTGAGTACAGGTCGTTGGCTGTTTTCACGTATTCGGAGATAAGCGACGAGCATGTCTCTGTGCATTCTGTCTTGAAATCCTCGTCTTTTACTCCCGGAAGGTTGATTTTAACATTTAGCCATGCACCCTGCATACATGCCAGGAAGTTCAGTACGCCAACACCGAAATCGCTGGCACAGTTTGTGTTGAAATGACCGTTTAGTTTCTTTGCCAGATCCAGTCCCTTGCCGGCCATGCGCATAACGTTGTACGGAACCTTTGTGGCTTCCAGTGTTCCGGCAGCGATAGCGGCCTTTCTGGCAGCCTTTTCTTCGTCGGTGGATTTTGGCATTTTGAATGCGTCTGCAACAAGATTGTACGCATCTGTATCAAGGTCGACGGATTTGCGTAGTTCGTCATAAAGTGCTGTTGCTTCAGCCTTTATTTCTCTGCATAAATCGTGGTCGCTTTCGTATTTTTTCTTTGCTGTAGTAAGGTCGCAAACCATTGCAATCAGTGCAGCTCCTTGTGCTCCTGCCAGTGCGCTTACGCTTCCGCCGCCCGGTGCCGGAGCATCAGAAATGAGTGTCTCGAGATATTGGTTTACGGACATTTCAATCAGTTTCATTTTTTATGCATCCTTTCTTTAAATAGCAAGATAGTTAATTAATAAGGGAAATTCTTGTGAAGAGGATATTTGTCTGTCAGGCTCTTTACGATTTCTCTCGCTTCTGCCATCTTCTCTTCGTTTTCAGGATTGTCGATTACCAGTGATATTGCATCTGTTACAAGCTTCACGTCATCTTCCTTGAATCCTCTTGATGTCATTGCCGGTGTTCCCATTCTAAGTCCTGATGTTACCATAGGCTTTCTAGGATCATTCGGAATGGCATTTTTGTTCGTTGTTATGTTTGCTTCGTCAAGAAGTCTCTCGGCCTTCTTTCCCGAAATGTCTTTGTTGATAAGCTTTACAAGAATCAGGTGGTTGTCTGTTCCTCCCGATACCAGCTCGAAGTCATGATCGTTCATGCCCTTCGCCAGTGCCTGTGCGTTGTTGATTACCTGCTGCTGGTATTCTTTGAATTCAGGCTGCATTGCCTCGTGGAGGCATACTGCCTTTGCTGCGATTATGTGCATAAGAGGTCCGCCCTGAAGTCCCGGGAAGATCGCGGAGTTTATTGCCTTCTTGTACTCTTCCGTACAGAGTATCATTCCGCCTCTCGGTCCTCTGAGTGTCTTATGTGTTGTTGTTGTAACGATATCTGCATACGGTACAGGGTTCTCGTGATGTCCTGTTGCTACAAGTCCTGCGATGTGTGCCATGTCAACCATCATGATTGCTCCGACTTCATCTGCAATTTCCTTGAATGTCTTGAAATCTATTGCTCTCGGATATGCTGAGGCTCCTGCCACGATAAGTCTCGGCTTATGCTTCTTGGCCATTTCTCTAACGTTGTCATAGTCGATTGTCTCTTCTTCGCCGAGTCCGTAGGCTACGAAATTGTACGACTTGCCTGAAATGTTTACAGGGGATCCGTGTGAAAGATGTCCTCCGTTTGAAAGGTCCATTCCAAGCACTGTATCTCCGTAATTGAGTACTGCCTGGTATACTGCTGTGTTGGCGTTTGCTCCCGAATGTGCCTGTACGTTGGCGTGATCTGCTCCGAAAAGCTTACATGCTCTGTCAATTGCCAGCTGCTCTACTTCATCAACAAATTCGCATCCGCCGTAATATCTCTTTCCCGGATATCCTTCTGCGTATTTGTTTGTCAGCGCACTTCCTGCAGCTTCCATGATTTCATAGTTTACAAAGTTCTCTGATGCGATCATCTCGATCTTTGTCTCCTGACGGTTTATCTCTCTCTTTATTGAAGCTGTTACCTCAGGATCTGCTTTTTCCAGATAATTAAAATACATAGATTTCCTCCTAAAAGCTAAATGCAACGGGTGGAAAACACGAGTTGCATTGATTCAGACTTGGGGTGGCAGCCGAGTGCATATGTCTGAATCGGCAGGCACTCGACTACCCGGTAAGGAACTTAAAACACCTTCATGATAGCATGGAAAAAAATAAAAGCAAGGACTTTTTTCTGCGTTTTTTTGTAAACAGGGGCCTGAAAACGGGGAAAGCAAAAGTTGGCACGAATGATGCATTATAACTAACCATAAGGTAAAGTCATGCTTTAACATACTAAAGTCAAACAATGCAGAGCAAGGAGGAGAAAATGGAACGAAAACAGTATGTACTGGCAGTTCCGAATTTCAGCGAAGGCCGGGATTTGGATAAAGTTGAAAAAATTGTTGACGAGGTAAGAAGCGTTCCGGGCATTAAGCTTGTGAGCGTTGAACCGGAAGCTGATTTCAACAGAACAGTAGTGACGATGATAGGTGAACCGGCACCGATCAAGGAAGCGCTGGTAAAACTGGGAAAGAAGGCTGTGGAACTTATTGATATGAGCAAGCAGAAGGGTTCACATCCGAGAATAGGTGCAGAAGATACTCTGCCGGTTTTCCCGTTTAAGAACATTACCCTGGAGGAAACTGCTGCTCTGGCTGAAGAAATCGGTAAAGAGTTCTATGAAGCAACTAAGGTACCTGTATTCTTTGCAGGCGAGAACGCCAGAACCGAAGAAAGAAAAGCCTTTGCGTTTATCAGAAAGGGTCAGTATGAAGGTCTGAGAGATCTGCTGAAGGAAGCAAAGGACGATGAAAGCAGAGCTGATGAATACAACTCCAGAAAGCCTGATTACAGCGAAGACGGGCTCTTAAGCGAAACTGCAGGCGGAACAATCGTATCCTGTGAAGCAAACGGACTGACAGCTTACAATGTGTTCCTCAATACTGAAGATGTATCAATTGCTAAGAAAATCGCAAAGGCAGTAAGAGGGCCAAGCGGCGGCTTCTCAACAATAAGGGCGGTTGGAATCAAGTTCCCTGAACACGAAGGCGTTGTAGTATCAATGAATATGTTTGATTGCATGAACACTCCGATAGCAAGAGTTTTCAACCTCTGTAAGCAGGAAGCTGAACGTTACGGTGTACGCGTTACAGGATCGGAACTGGTAGGACCTATTAAGCTTGATGCAATACTTAAAACTTTCGAATATTATCTGCAGCTTGAAGGCTTCAACAAGGAACAGATTCTTGAAACTCACCTGATGGACATGTAGAAAAAAATTCATATAGGAAAATTTTTCGGGAAAAATTTTCCGAAACCAGAAGGAGGACAACTATGAGTATCAAAGACGGAAAAAATATAAAAATTATTGATTTAAGTCAGGAAATCTATGTTGGCAACTCATTGTGGCCGGGACATCAGAAAACATTTATCTGGGTAAATGAAACTCACGAAATTAATAAAGCAAAGACCGGAAGCAGAGTTGCATTCTCAGCTAGAAACCTTCTGATCAGTGAGCATTGCTCAACTCATTCCGATGCTGTCTGGGAATATCTGCCTGAAGGGCCTACAATCGACAAAATGCCTTTGAACATGTTCTGCGGCAGTGCGGTATGTCTTGATCTGACCGGCGTTCCTGATGATAAGTACATAGAACCGGCAGATCTGGAAGAAGCAGAAAAGAAATCAGGACAGACAATCGGCAAGGGAGACATAGTGCTTCTGCACACAGGCTGCTACAACAGATGGTACAAGGAACCGATGGGAGAACCTAAAGTAATGCCGGCTCTGGGCGTATGGACGGGTGATAGATATCAGACTGATTATGCAGGTCTCAGCGAAGCAGGTGCAGAATGGCTTGCCAAGAAAGGCGTAGTAAATATCGGTATCGATGCGCCGGCAATTGACCATCCGGACGATCCTGAATATTCGGGACACTGGATTTGCGGAAAGTATGGAATGACAAATACAGAGAATATGGCAAATCTCGATCAGGTTGTAAACAAGAGATTCCTCTACGTAGGTGTTCCTCTTAACATTACAGACGGATCAGGTTCACCTATACGTGCAGTCGCACTTCTCGATTCTGATGAATAATAAGAGGTGAAAATTATGAGCAGAAAGGAATTAGATGTTAAGAGCCTTTCTCTTGCAGGAGAAAGGCAGCATATGATTGATGTCCTGCTGGACGAAAACACATATGCGGATAAAGTGCTTAAAAATGCTGAATTCGTAAATGTAATAACTCGTGAAATATACACAGCTGACATTGCAATCTCAGGTAAATATGTTCTCATGGTCGGAGATTGTGAAGAGCTTATCGGAGAAAAGACAGAAGTTGAAGATTTAACAGGCAAGTATGTAATTCCGGGACTTATTGACTCACACATGCACTTCGAGAGTGCTATGCTGACAGCCAGTGAGTTTTCGAGAATTTCCATTCCGACAGGAACAACATGCCTGATTTCGGACCCTCATGAAATAGGCAATGTAGTAGGTCCTGTTGGCGTAAAGGCTATGGCGGACGAGCTGGACGACCTGCCTAACCATGTGTATCTCAGAATACCGGCTCTGACACCTGACTCACCGGGACTGGAAACAGCCGGTGTTGATATCACATCGAAACAGGTGCCTGAAATGCTTTCGTACAACAACGTCTCCGGAATAGGAGAAATTCAGGGTGTAACCGCTGCCAAGTGGGTATATAAATCGAATCCTGAAGTATTCAGAGATACAGTTGTTTCATCTGTATATGCCAGAGAAAACGGATACAAGGTTGACGGAAATGCCGCAGAGCTTTTCGGAAAAGAGCTGGCATCTCACATTATAGCAGGTGGTACTGAAATATCATGTCACGAGACTACTTCAAAAGCTGAAGCCGTAGAAAAGCTCAGATATGGTGTTTACATGCTGATGAGAGAAGGTTCCACTCAGAGAAATATGCCTGAATGTATCAGAGCAATAACCGAAGAAAAGCTGGATTCCAGGAGAGCTATTCTGGCAACAGACGATATGCTGGCGGAAGATATTGTAACTACAGGTCATATGAATGATATCGTCAGAAGAACAATCAGAGAAGGTGTGGATCCTGTAGAAGCTATTCAGATGGCGACTATCAATGCAGCTACATGGCAGGGATTTGATGACAAGGGCGTTATCGCTCCGGGAAAACTTGCAGACATGGCAGTAATTGAAGGAAAGCTTGAAGACATGAATGTGTGTGAAGTATTCCTCGAAGGTAAGAAAGTTGCCGAAAACGGAAAACTTCTCATCGACATTCCTGAGTACACATATCCGGAATCAGTTAAGAATTCGGTTCACAGAGCTCCGATTAAACCGGAAGATCTCATGGTTGAGGCCAAAGGCGATAAGGCAAATGTAAACTGCATAGGTCTTATTCTCGATCAGAACCTTACTGATTCATTTGTTGAAAACATGGATGTTAAGGACGGATACGTATGTCCGGACGTAGAAAATGATATTCTTCCGATTGCAGTAGTAGGAAGACATGGACAGGCCAACATAGGTAAGACATTTGTAAAGGGCTTCAAGATGAAGTGTGGTGCCTTTGCGGAAACAGTTTCTCATGATACTCACAATCTTATTGTAATGGGTACTAATTATGAGGATATGGCGGCTGCCGTAAATCATGTAATTGAAATGCAGGGCGGAGTTGCAGTTGTAAAGGATGGCGAAGTAATCGGCGAACTTCCGCTCAATATCGCAGGACTTATGACAGACGAATTCGATGCGTTCTCACTTACAGAAAGAATGAACAGCCTTACTGCAATGGTAAACAACGATCTGGAATGTGAAGCTCATGCTCCGTTTATGCATCTCGCATTTTTGTCGCTGACAACATCACCTAAGTGGAAGATAACTGACATGGGTGTTGTTGATGCAAACAATTACTGCGTAATACCAACCGTTGTGGAATAATATTAGAAAGGATTAATTATGGCGAAAAAAGAATTTGTGAATCCGAATAACAGTGTCGGTCACATAGAAAAAAATGACATCAGACCGATTCCTCTCAACGAAAGAGAGGGCTCGCCAAAATCGTTAACACCTATGTGGATAGGTTCAAACACAAACTACGTGGTATTTCTTAATGGAGTGCTTGTTGTATCGCTTGGACTGTCATTTGTTGAGTCGATATTTGCTGTAATTATAGGAAACCTCCTTGGTTGTGCTGTTCTGGGAATGGCTTCAATCATGGGTCCTCGTACAGGAACATCAGGTATTGCTACATCGAGAGCACCTTTCGGTGCTGCAGGTGCTTATATACCTATTGTCGTAAGTACCATATCCGTACTGGGATGGTTTTCAATTAACTCAATTGTTGCAACAGAAGGATTGATGGAA